>DASQMB010000065.1:0-103186 GCA_035645715.1 Pyrinomonadaceae bacterium | reverse complement strand
GCACCGCCCGCGCCCGCGGCCCCGGCCGCGAGCCTCTTCGAGGGCGGCAACTTCCTCGGCGTCCACCCGGAAGACCTGACGGCCGAGAACGTCGCGCGTTACGGACTGCGCGGCGAGCGGCGCGGGGTCGGCGTCCGGTCGGTCGTCAAGGGCAGCCCGGCCGAGCGCGCCGGCCTGCGCGACGGCGACGTGATCCTGCGTTTCGACGGCGAGCCGGTGGCGAGCGTGCGCAAGCTCAACCGCCTCATCGCAGAGGCGCCGCCCGAGCACCGCGCGCGCCTGTCGGTCCTGCGCGGCGGCTCGGAACATGAGATCGCGGCCCGGCTCGGGCGGCGGGAGTTCGCCTCGGGGTCGGTGGGATTCGGGCAGGCGATTGACGGCGAGGCCGCGCGCCGCATGGCCGAGGAGCTGCGCCGCAACTCCGAGGAGTGGCAGCGCCGCGGCCAGGATTGGGGCGAGCGGCTCGAAGAGTTGCAGCGCGACAACCCCGGCGGCCTGATGGTCTACGGCGCGGGCGGCCGCCGCATCGGGGTTTCGGTCAACCCGCTCAGCAAACAGCTCGCCGAGTATTTCGGGGTGACGGGCGGTGTCCTCGTCGAGACGGTCGCGGCCGGGAGCCCGGCCGAGCGCGCGGGCCTGAAGGCAGGCGACGTGATTACCGAGGCCGACGGCGAGAAGCTCGACGGCGCGGGCGGCCTCTCGCGCGTCATCAACCGCAGACAGGAGGGCGAGGTCACGCTGACGCTCTACCGCGACCGCCGGCAGCGCACGGTGCGCGTCACGCCCGAGAAGCGCGAGCCGACCTTCGTCGGCCCCGGCGAGTTCCGCCTCGTCAGGCCGGGCGTCTCTGCGCTCGCGCCCAGACCGTTGAGGCGCGCCCTAGCCGCGCCCGAGCCGCCGCGCGTGCGGCCCTCGCCCGTCGCGCCCCCGCGTCTGCGGGCCCGGCCGGGCGGGCGGGCGATTTAGCGCGACTCAGGGAAACAGCACGGCAGACGTTAAGAGGCGGCCCCGGCAGGGGCCGCCTCTTAACGTCTGCCGTGAAGGTTGAATGTCTGAAACGCGCGGGCTCCCGCCGGTGGGCCGGCTACCGCGGGCCGCGCGGTCAGGGCTGGCCGGTAAGCTTGCGTTTCTCGGCGGCGGCCTCCTGGTGGAGGCGGTCGGCCGCGCCGGCCGCGGCCATCGCCGCGTCGAACTCCTTGAGCGCCTCGTCGCGCCTTTCGAGGTGGGCGAGGATACGGCCGCTGGCGAGGTGGGCGCGGGCGATGACCGTGCGGTCGGTCTCGGGCGAGGCGAAGAGCAGGGCCTGCCGGTAATGTGCCAGCGCGGCGTTGAGGCGCTGCTCCTGTAACCCCTCGTCGAAGGCTGCGCCCGCGGCGACGCTCGCCGTCTGACCGAGGGCGAAGTAGACGCGCGGCTCCTGCGGGTGTTCGCCGCGCAGCTCAAGCAGCCGCCGCTCGGCCTCCTCGTAGTTCTTCACGCGGAGCAGTTCCTCGACGGCGTTGAGGCCGCCGAAGAGCGCGGCGCGCTTCGGGTCGGCCGGCCCGACCGCGACGGGCTCGGCGGCCGCGCGGGCCTCGCGCGCGCGCTGCCTCGAATCGCGCACGCGCTCGACGGCCGCGGCGTACTCGGCCGGGCGCTTCAACTCGCGCTCGGGCTGGATGTCGGCGATCATCGCCGAGACGAAGTTCGACACGTCGAAGCCCGAGCCCTCAAGGCCGCGGAGCTGTTCGGCGAAGTAGAAGGAGAGGACGGCGCCGCGCTCGTAAGCCTCTGCGAGCTGCGCGGTGGCGGCGTCGCGCACGGCCCGTTCGCGCTCCGCGGCGGCGGCGGTCGCGGCCGCGCGCGCCGGCTGGTCGGCCGCGCGCCTCAGCGCCTCGGCCGTCTCGACCCGCAAGGCGCCGAGCCGCGCCGACTCGTCCATCAGGGCATCGGCCGCGGCCACCAGCGAGCGCGCGACCGCCAGGAAAACGTCGGGCGAGACGTGCCTGCCCTTGCGCGCCCGCTCGGCTTCGAGGAGCCGCCTGATGGCGTCCTGCCGGGCGAACACGTCGCGGCCGAAGCGGACGAGGAGCGGGTCGATGACGAACTGCAAGTAGGCCCGCCGCAGCTCCGAGGCGCGCGGGTCCGTGCCCGCGGGAACGACTGCGAAGTAGTCGTCCCCGACGTTGCGGAAGTTGACGGCGCCGGCCGGGGCCAGCAGCTCAGGCACGACGACGAAGCGGCGCACGCGCTCGCGCGTCACCGAGACGGGGCGCTCATTCGACTTCCTCTTCCTGTCGCTCTCGCCTGCCGCCGGGGCGGCCCGGACCCGCTCGACGATCACCGTCTCGGGGCGCGTGTTGAGGTACTGGAGGACGGCGCGGGCCATCTCGGCCGTCGGGCGGCGCAGCTTGTCGCCCTCGGCGCGGTACATGGCGAGGTAGGCGGGGAGCTTTTCGTCGAAGCCGGCCTGGCGGTGGAACTCGCGCAGGAGCGGGACGAAGTCTAGCACTTCGAGGATGCCGGTCGGCAGGTCTTCGGAGCGCGGCGGCGCCTCGAAGCGCGGCGCGGGGCCGAGCGCGTAGGCCAGCGAGACGTAGCGCGCGGCCTGATCGGCGGGCGTGTGGATGATCGTCTCGTCCTCGGGCGTCTTCGGGTCGTCGGGCCTGTCCTTGAGGATGTGGCGCTGGTAGAAGTCCTGTAGGCTCCTGCGCAACTCGGGCGTGACGGCGGCCGCGTCGCGGCGGACCAGTTCGCGGAAGACCGAGGGCTTCTCGCCGGCGGGCGTCGGGTCCCAGCCGGCCGCGTCGAGCGCGGCCATCACGGCGATGAGGCGCGGCTCGGGCGCGATCTGCACGCCGAAGTCTGCGAGGTCGAGCGCGGCCGGCGGCAGCGGGCGGCGCGGCTGTGGCTGCGGGGCTTGCTGCTGTGGGCGCTGTTGCTGTGGGCGTGTGCCCTGGGGCGCGGGCTGCTGCCGGCCGGCGGCGCCGGCCGCGAGCGCGGCGCCCTGGCCGCAGAACGCCGCGGCGAGGGCGAGGGTCAAAAACTGCTTCATCTCTATCCTTTTTATTCGGGGCGGGCCGCCCGAGCGGCGCGGGCCGTCCGCTCGCGTCGTCCGGCCTTCCGGTCTGGCGTGCGCCTTTTAAAGATGCCCGGCCCGGCGCGGACGGATGCCCGGCCTCTTCCGGCCCGCGGGGCGTCTCCGGCCCGCCTCAGGCCCCTTCCTGGGGCGGCGGCGTGCGGCGCCGCGCGCGGAGGAAGCGTAGGGTAACAGGGTAGGCCGCGAGCGAACAAACGACCGACAGGAGCATGCCGCCGACGGCGAACGGCAGCAGCAGATCGGACCAGCCGGCGCCGAGCGCGCGCCAGTAAGCGGCGTCGGTCAGGTGCGGCTCGCGCAGGAGGCTCATTCCCTCATCGGGCAGCGCGACCGGGCGCCCGAGGACGAAGGCCCCCACGGCGTAGGAGGCGACGATGATGGGCACGAGCGTCAGGAACGGGTTGTTGATGAAGGTGCCCGTGTAGATCGCCACCTTGTTGAAGCGGAAGATTAAGGCGACGGCCGTCGCCATGATGGTGTGGAGGCCGAGGAAGGGAGAGAAGGCGATGAAGACGCCGACGGAGAAGGCGAGGGCCGTCCGCTCCGGCGGGTCGTCCAGCGCGAGCAGACGGCGTAGCGCACCCCTGAGCATGGGTGAATAGTAAATGGTAAATGGTGAAGAGAAGTTGTCAGTTTCTAGTTTTTAGTTTTTTGAGGCCGCAGCGCACCGCCCGCGCCCGCGAAACTAAAGACTAAAAACTAGAAACCTCCGCCCACCATTTACCACCCACCGTTCACTACTTGAAGCTGTTGAGGGCCGCGGCCTCTTCGTCGTAGGTGTCGAAGACGGTCAGGAGCTTGGTGATGGCGAGCAGGTCCTGAATCTTCTGGGTCAGGTTGAGGAGCTTGAGCTGGCCGCCCTCGCGGTTGATGGTCGTGTAGCTGGAGACGAGCTCGCCGATGCCGCTCGAATCAACGTAGCTGACGCCGGCGAGGTTGAGCAGAATCTTCTTCTTGCCCTCGTCTATCAGGCGGCGGATGGCGCTGCGGAGCGAGACGCTGCCCTCGCCGATGGTGATCTTGCCTTCGAGGTCGAGGATCGTCACGTCGCCCGCCTGCCGCTCTTTGATGTTCAGTTCAGCCATTGCCGTCAGTTCTCCTTAGAGATAACAGTTTTCAGTTTTCAGCTCTTAGTTTTTAGTTTCCAGGTTCGGCGGAAGACGGGGCCAAAGCCGTGGGCTAAAGAACAAAAAACTGAAAACTAAAAACCCCTACTTTTTCTTGGTCATGCGGACCACGGTGCCGCCGCCGGGGTAGCGCTCCCAGGTCACGTCGTCCATGAAGTTTCGCATGAAGAGGATACCACGCCCCGACGCCTTGAGGAGGTTCTCCTCGGCGGTAGGGTCGGCGACGCTCGCCGGGTCGAAGCCCTCGCCGCGGTCGCGGATCGAGACGCTCATGGCGGCCCCGGTGTCCGCGACCTCGACCTCGACGGGCAGCGACTCATCGCTGCGGTTGCCGTGCAGTACGGCGTTGGTGACGGCCTCGCGGACGGCCATGTCGATGGCGAAAAGGGCGTCCTCGGCGAAACCCATCCGGCGGGCGGCGTCCACCACGGCGTCGGTCGCCTCGGCGATGGACTCCACGCGGCTCGGCAGTTTCAACTCGACGGTCTCTTCGGTCACAAGGTTTTCGGCGGCGCGAGCGCCGCGAAGGGTCGGCCTCGGAGGGCGGCAGGGCCGCCGCGGCAGCGCCCGCAAACTTTGAGAAAATTTATTGCCGGAAGCCTGCACGGTGTAACACGCTCGCCGCGGGCCTGTCAAGAAACCGCGGCGGCGGGTGGTGTCCTAATTTCAGATTAGGGGTTAGGTTTGTTTTTCTTTTGGCTAATCGTCCTTTTTGATGATACTCCGCAGCCGCTTCTCGGGCGGCGTCCGCTTCTCCCCTGGCTTCTTATGACGGGTTTTCAGCATAGAGCCGAGAGTCTGATGCGTCAGCCCTAACAGCTTGGCGGCCCGCGTCACGCTGCCCCCGGTCTCTTCTAAAGCCTCTTCTATCACCCGCGCCTCGAACTCGTTGACCGCCCCGAAGAACGTAAAGTTCTTGTCGCGCAGGTTCACCCCCGCCAGCCTCCGCATGGCGACGCGGGCGCACCCCCTTAGCCGCGCGATGTCCTCAGCGTCTTGAGTGTCTTTAAGCAGCCTGTCCGCGCGACGATACAGGTTATAGACTTCCGTAGCCGTCAGCAGCCGGCCGCCGCTGTGTTCCTCTATCAGCGCCAGCAGGGCGAGGCCCGCGGCCGCGAACGCGCCGGCCTCTTCGCCCAAGTCTGCGGCCCGCTTCAGGACGTTGACTGAGCTTTCATCGGCCCCCGTGCGCGCCCACACGACGCCTTGAACCGTGAGCGCGTCGGCCAGCAAAGCGGACTCGCCGCCCTGCTCGAAAGTCCTGATTATGTCCTTAATGATGCGGTCGGCCTCGCGGTATCTCTTCTCGGCGACGAGCACGCGCGCCCGCGTCTCGTCCACCTGCGCCAGGTTGCCCGCGTCTCTCAGCCTTGTGAATATGAACTGCGCGCGGTCAAGATGTTCGTGAGCATCCCTGTACCTTCCGAGCTTATAGAGTAGGAAAGCCAAGTTATTCAGGTTAGTGGCGCAGTACCTCTCGTGCCTCGCCTGCTCATAATGGAAGATGGCGGCGGTGTATTCGATTATGGCCTTATCGAAGTAATCGGCCCGGCCTTCGGCGGTGGCGAGCCTTCTTAGAACTAAGCCTTTCTGCCCGTGCCACCTGCCCTTGAGGGCATCGCCGCAACTCTCGAAGAATGACGCGGCCTCGTCCAGCACCTTCCAGGCGTCGTGATACCTGCCTACCCAGATTTCAACGAGAGTGCGCCTAATCAACACTTTCGCTTTCAGTTCGATGTCCTGCTCGCCCAAGCCCCCAAGCGCGCCTTCTAGGATCACCCGTGCTTCATCGTAAGAGCCGAGACGCCAGTAACACATGCCGAGTTCGTATTGCGCCTCCGACACCTTCGCGTGCCGGCCTTGTGACTTGAACTTGCGGAGTGCTTCGCTAATCAGGTCTTTGGCCCGCTCCTGCGCGCCCGGCACATTCCGCGCGCTGCCTATCCAGCCCGAAAGCGTGCCGCATTGAAGCAGGACTTCGGCGGCCACGACGGGCGGCAGCTTCTTCACGTCGGGCCTATGGCCGACGCCCTGCCACAAATCGCCTAAAGCCTCACGCGCGGCCTCATACTGGCCTTTGTGGATGAGGTCCGCGGCCACGCGGCAGCGTATCAGGGCGCGGTCTTCGGCAGATAGTGAGGGGTTGTCTAGTTCCTTCAGGCGCCCGTCTGCTAAAGTCATATGAGGTAAGCCTTTCTCTGTCTATGCAAAAGTTTTTGCATAGACGACAAGGCCGCCGGCCCTGCTTGGTTCCGGCGGCTATCTCGGCCAATTCCCATTAAAAATGAGAGGGAAAAAGGATGCGCAAAGCTCTCAGCGTCTCCGCGTTGATTCTAGCCTTAGCCTGTTCCGCCCGTGCCGGCGAGATGCCTAACGGCGTGGTACAGCCGCCACCCCCGCCCGCCGCGTCGGAAGAGATACAGACGGACGGCAGTGGGGAGACGGAAGAGGCAGGCAGCCCCGTGGAGGCTGTGCTGAACCTGCTCGAAGTCGTTCTCTCGCTGCTCTAATCCGCACCCTAACCTGTTCGGGGCAAGCTGCCTTTCTGGCGGCTAGGTTGTGGTGTGCTTCGCGGGTGTTAGGTTGAGGTAAAACGCCCGCGGCCATGAGATTAGCCGCGGGCGTGCCGGATTGCAACAGATTTCTACGCCGCGGCTTCCATCAGGTCTTTCAGCGTCCGGGCCGTGGAGCGGGCCTGAAGCTCGCGGGGGCGCGGGCCGAAGCGCCGTCACGCGCGCCCCGGCGCGGGAGTGCGGGGGCGCGGGCGGGGTGGCCCCCGCCCGGCCTTCGCCCCCCCGACCCGATACTTTAGAATGGCCGCGTGATCGTCAGACCGGCGAAGCGTCTGCGCGGGCGCGTCCGCGTGCCCGGCGACAAGTCCGTCTCGCACCGCGCGGCCCTGCTCGCGGCGCTGGCGCGCGGCCGCACGCGCGTCGAGAACTTCGCGTCGAGCGACGATTGCGCCTCGACGCTGCGCTGCCTCGCCGCGCTCGGCGTCCGCGTAGAGCGCGGGGGCACGACGATCACCGTCGAGGGCGTCGGGCGCGGGGCCGGGGCGTGGGACTTCGTCAGGCCGGCGGGGCCGCTCGACTGCGGCAACTCGGGGACGACGATGCGGCTGCTGGCCGGCGTGCTGGCCGCGCAGGGGTTCGACGCGACGCTCACCGGCGACGAATCTCTGAGCCGCCGGCCGATGGGGCGCGTCGTCGAGCCGCTCGCGGCGATGGGCGCGCGGCTCGCTGCCGAGGGGGGCCGGGCGCCGCTCAGAATCGAGGGGCGGCAGCCGCTCTCTGCCGTCGAGTACGAGACGCGCGTGCCGAGCGCGCAGGTCAAGTCGTGCGTCCTGCTCGCCGGCCTCGGGGCCGAGGGGCAGACGCGCGTCTGGGAGCGTGAGCCGACGCGCGATCACACCGAGAGGATGCTGCGCTGGTTCGGCGCACCGGTCGAGACGGGCCGGGCAGAGAGGGACGGCCGGCCGGCCTTCTACGCCGCGCTCAAAGGCCCCGCCGCGCTCGCCGCCCGCGACGTAAAGGTGCCCGGCGACATCTCCTCGGCCGCGTTCCTCGTCGCGGCGGCCTCTATGCTCGAAGGCTCGGAACTGGTTGTCGAGCGCGTGGGCCTGAACCCCACGCGGGCCGGCGTACTCGAAGCCTTCCGCACACTCGGCGCAGACGTGCGCTGGGAGGCCGCGGGCGAGACCGGCCACGAGCCGGCCGGAGACCTCCGCGTCCGCGGCGGCATCAGCGAGGGCGGCGCGGGCGGCGCACGGGCCGCGAGCGTGCTGCGCGGCGGCGCCGTCGCGCGGATGATTGACGAGCTGCCGATCCTGGCCGTCTTCGGCGCGCGCGCGGCGGGCGGGCTGGAGATACGCGACGCCGGAGAGCTTCGCGTCAAAGAGTCTGACCGCATCGGGGCGGTCGTCGGCAACCTGCGCGCGATGGGGGCCGAGGTCGAGGAGTTCGACGACGGGCTGCGCGTCCGCGGACCCGCCGAGTTGAGGGGCGCGCGGCTCGACTCGTTCGGCGACCATCGCATCGCAATGGCCTTCGCCGTGGCGGCGCTTGCGGCTCGCGGCGAGAGCGAGATCGTCGGGGCCGAGCAGTGCGTCGGCGTCTCGTTCCCGGAGTTCTTCGGCCTGCTCGAAGAACTGGCCGAGAGGTGATGGCGGGCGCGCCGCCGCCGCCGAAGGCCCACGGCGAAGCCCGCGGGCAGGGCCGGGCCGAGGTGCGAGGGGGCAAGAGGGGCAGGAGAGGCGAGAGGGGAATGACGGCGACGCCACGCGTCCTCATCGTCGGCTTCATGGGCGCGGGCAAGACGACGGCGGCCCGCGCGCTCGCGCGCCTGCTCGGTTGCGGGGCGCTCGACCTCGACGAGTTCATCACCGCGCGCGAGGGGCGCACGCCGCAACAGTTGATTGACAGTGAGGGCGAGGCCGCGTTCCGCGCGAAGGAGACGGCGGCGCTGCGGGCCGCGCTCGAAGCGAGTGGGGCGCGGGTCATCGCCGCGGGCGGCGGCGCCTGGGCCGTCGGGGTCAACCGCGCGCTGGCCGGCGAACACGGCTGCCTGACAATCTGGCTCGACGTGCCCTTCGATCTCTGCTGGCGTCGCATCGCCACAGACTCGGCGGCCGACGAGCGCCCGCTCGCGCGCGACCGGGGCCGTGCGCGCTCTCTCTACGAGGCGCGGCGCGGCCTCTACGCCCTGGCGCTCGCCCGCGTCGAGGCCGGCGAAGAGACGAGCGCCGCGGAGGTGGCGGCCGAGATGTTCAAACTGACGGAGCGGTTCGCCGACCCCGCAGCGGGCGGCGCTAAGAGGTGCAGAGAGGTGCAAGAATGAGAGTCAACGTCAACAACTTCGCGCGGCTGTGTCTGGCCGTGCTGCTGGTCCTCGGCTGCGCGCGGGCCGGCGCGGCGCGCGACGGCGGCGCCGACGAAGCGCAGCGCGCTTTCTTCGACAACCTGAAGAAGCTCTGCGGCCAGAAGTTCGAGGGCTCGACCGCCTTCCCGACGGACGACCCGGGCCACCCGATGGCCGGCAAGCGGCTGGTGATGCACGTCGAGACCTGTAGAGAGGGCGAGGTCCGCATCCCCTTCCGCGTCGGCGAGGACCGCTCGCGGACCTGGGTGCTCACCATGACGGACGCGGGCCTGCTCTTCAAACACGACCACCGCCACGACGACGGCACGCCGGACAAGGTGACCGACTACGGCGGACACGCCCGCCCCGGCGGCACCCCCGACGAGCAGCACTTCCCCGCCGACGAGCAGACGCGGAAGCTGATACCGGAGGCGGCCACCAACGTCTGGACGCTGCGGCTCGACCCGGCGAAGAGGCAGTTCGTCTACTACCTCGAACGGCACGGCCGTCCGCGCTACCGCGCCGTCTTCGACCTCGGCCGCCCGCTCTGACCGCGGCGCCGCGCACGGGCGGCCCACAACCTTTCGGGAGCAACGAACATGGGCGACATCCGCGAAGACGCCAGGGCACTCAGGCCCGCGAAGGAGCTGCGCAACGCGCACAACTGGAAGCACCTCGCGCGCTGGAACGGCCTCGGCTACTACGACCTCCGGACCGACGACACGGGCGACGTGCCCGTGCGCCTCTTCCTGACGCCGGGGCTTCTTAACGAAGCCGAGGAGACGCTCTACCGCCAGATCGTCAACGCCACGCGCTTCCCCGGCACGCGCATGGTCGTGATTACGCCCGACACGCACTACGGCTACGGCGTCCCCGTCGGCTGCGTCCTCATCACCGACGCCGACTCGGGCGCCGTCGCGATGGGACCCGTCGGCTACGACATCGGGTGCTTCACCGGCGAAACCCTCGTGCCGACCGCCGACGGGAACTCCTACAGCATGGCGTCGCTGGCCGAGTCGGGCGGCGAGGTGCCGGTCTACGCGCTCTCCGAGGAGCATAAGGTTGTGGTCGCTCAGGCGACGGCGAGGAAGACGCGCACAAACGCGCCGCTCGTCAAAGTTATGCTCGACAACGGGCGAGAGGTGCGCTGCACGCCTGATCACGAGTTCATGCTGCGCGACGGCAGCTACCGGCAGGCCCGCGACCTCCGGCCGGGAGACTCGCTCATGCCCCTGCACCTTCACACCGACAGGGACGGTTACAGGTTCGTGCAGCACCCGGCGACGGGCACGACGCAACGCGTCCACTGGGTCATGGCCCGGTGCGGCCTGCTCGGGGGGGTGCCGTCGTTCGCGGGCCAGAGGACTGTGATTCATCACCGCAACTTCAACCCGGCCGACAACCGCCCCGAGAACCTGCAATTCATGGGCGACCGCGACCACATGCGCTACCACCGTTCGCACACGGAGAAGTTCACACACTTCCGGTCGGCCGAGTTCGAGGCCCGCCGCGTGCAGGCCCTGGGCGAGAAGGCCCGGACGGCCGAGGGGCACGCCTACTTCGCCGAGCGCGGGACCAGAAACATTCTGGCTTACATGGCCGAGAGGCCGGAGCACTTCCGCGCCTCGGTCGCCGGCAACGGCGAGCGCGGGAAGCGGCACCTGATCGCCTACAACAGGAGTCCCGAAGGCCGCCGCAAGTCGTCCGAAGTCGCCCACCGCCGGCACGTCTGCGAGACGTGCGGCGAGACCGTGACGGGTGGGTTCGGCATCCACAACCACCGGCGCTGGCGTCACGGCTACAACCACAAGGTCGTGGCGGTCGAGCCGCTCGGCGAGAGGGAAGACGTTTACTGTCTGACGGTGCCGGCCTACGGGAACTTCGCGCTCGACGCCGGGGTCTTCGTGCATAACTGCGGGATGATGTCGGCGCGGTCGAACGTGGAGGCCGGGCGGGCGACCACCGAGAAGCGCCTTGAGTTCAACCGCGCGGTGATGGGGCGGGTGAACATGGGCTACGGCGGGAAGAGCCGCCGGCTCGGCAAACTCTCCGAGGGCGAGTTCCAGAACCTCGTGCGGGGCGGGGCCGAGTACTACGTCGAGAAGTACGGGGCCACCTTCGACCGCGGCCGCGCCGAGCGCCACCGCATCCCCGTGGACGACTCGTGGCAGATGCCCTGGGGCGGAAAGGGGAGGCCCGAGCGCGGCCTCGAACAGTTGGGCAGCCTCGGCGGCGGCAACCACTTCATCGAGTTGCAACGCTCCGAGGAGACCGGCACGCTCTTCCTACAGGTCCACACCGGCAGCCGCGGCTTCGGCCACGGGCTGGCGACCAACTACTTCGAGCTGGCCCGCGAGGAGCACCCCGAGCTGATGAAAGACATCGACCTCGGCTACTTCACGCCCGAGTCGAGACACTACCGCGACTACCTGAACGCCGTGGCGGCCGGCGGCAACTACGCCATCCTCAACCGCCTCGTCATCTTCGAGCAGGTCTCGGAAGCCTTCCGCGAGGTCTTCGGCGAGGAGCTGGAACTCGTCTACGAGATCAGCCACAACCTCGTGCAGAGGGAGTGGAACGACGAGCTTGGCGAGGTCTGGGTCCACCGCAAGGGCGCGACGCGCGCCTTCCCCGCAGGCCACCCCGGCCTGAAAGGTACTTTCTGGGAGGAGACCGGCCACCCGGTCTTGATCCCCGGCAGCAACAAGGATTGGAGCTACATCCTGCGCCCGCTCGAAGGCGCGAGCCGCAGCGGCTATTCGGTCAACCACGGCGCCGGGCGCCGCCTCTCGCGCGGCGAGGCCACGCGCACGCTCTCGCAGCGAGCCATCGACGACGAGTACCGCGAGGCCGGCGTCGTGGTCAACGCGGACGGGCGCGTGCCTCTGGACGAGGCCGCGCCCGCCTACAAGCCTTCCGAAGAGGTGCTGGCCGCGGTCGTCGGCGCGAGGCTCGCCCGCGTCGAGCACAGGCTCTGGCCGCTCGCCTCGCTCAAGGGCGTGGACGAGAAGAAGAGGGGCGGGCGCGGGCGCAAGGGCGGCAAGGGCGGGCGCGACGGGCGGAAGAAGTCGAGCGACCACTACTGACGGCCGCGCGAAATAGCCGCGAAATAGTTGTAGTGTGCGGCAGCCCGCCGGGTGTAGAATCCGCCCGAGCCGCTCTCCCTTCCCGTTCACTGCCCTACCGACAGACTGAGGTGACAATCATGTCCAGACGGACCCTCTTCGCCCTCGCCCTGACCGCCCTTTGCCTCGCCTGCACGACGGCGCCGGCCGCCGCACAGGAGGTTGACCGCGCGCGCGCCGCCGCCGAGATCGAATCGCTGCGCGAGCAGATCAGGGTGAGGGAGGCGCACCTCCTTTCGGTGCCGGCCGAGGACCGCGAGCGCTACGCCGGGGTGCTGGCACAGTCGAGCACGGGGCTCGTGCGCCTGCTGCCGCGCGAGAAGTGGGACGGGGTGCTCTCGATGCGCGGCGGCGGCTCCTACTACTCTTTCAAGCGGCTGACGCACGAGTACGGCTCGGGGTCGGAAATCTCGCTGGAACGCGGGAGGTTCGGCACAGGGTTCGGGGGCGCAGACTTCGGCTTCCTGGTGAGCCTCGGCGACGTGCCGCTCGAAGGGGTGACGGCCGAGACCGAGGGGCTCGGCTTCATGAGCAGCTACAGCCCGCCCTCCGAGGAGCCAGCCGCCCGCCGGCACGGGATGGAGTTTCATCCCGGCCGACTCGAAGGCAGTTCCACCTACCTGCGGAGCCTGCCGGCCGTCGCCGGCAAGACCTACGCCCTGCGCGCGGTCAGCTACGAGCGGGCCGACGTGCTCGTCGTCTTCCGCGTCGTCCGCCAGGACTCGGACGGCAGCGTCGTGCTGCTCTGGAAAATCCTGAGGGAGTTCCCCGTCCCGCACCTCGCGCGCGCCGCCTCGGCCGCCGGCTCCTGAAGGCCGCCGCTTCTGACCTGGCGGGGCCGCGCCCTCCCTGCGTCGCACACAAACTTCAGACACGTGAAAGGGGTCGCCTCCTTACGGAGGGGCGGCCCCTTCTTTCTTTTGCGTTCCCTTTCAATCGGCGTGCGGTCGGCTTGCGGTCAGCGGGCGGTCAGCAGCACGTCGTAGACGAGGCGCCGCCGGCCGCCCAAGAGGGCCTCGCTCTTGTAGCGAAACTCGTTGCCGTGCCGGTCGCGGCGGCGCGTCTCGGAGTAGGCGGTGCTGATCGAGGAGACGCCGCGCGAGGCGAGCGGGTGCAGCTCGTGCGGGCGGCTGACGCCGTCGTGGTCAAAGTCCACCCAGAGGCGCAGGGCCGCGAATTGCGGGTCGGCGGGTGTAACGCGGCCGTCGCGGTCTGCGTCGAGCATTGCGAGGGCGAGGAAGCCGTTCGGAGCGGCCGTGGGCGGCTGCTCGGTGTAGGTGCCGAACAACTCGCGGCCCGAGGTGATGCGGCCGTCGCCGTCGCGGTCCATCACCAGCCAGGCGTCGTCCGAGCCGGCGGCGGTCCACGGGATCAGCTCGGCGTGGCCGTTGCTGTTGAGGTCGAAGAGGACTCCGCCGGCCCTGTCGGTCAGTGAGAAGTTGTCGCCCGCGAGGTCGAAGATGATGGGCGAAGGGTTGCGGTCCGCGCAGGCGCAGGTCGGGTGTTCCAGCCACCTCTGGCCGTCGCGGCTGAAGCATTCGGCGCGCTCGGCCTCGAACTGCTGCTGGCCTCCCCACCGCTCGGCGCACTTGTCACAGCCGAACTGGATTCCGGCCCAGGTGTCGTCGCAGTCGCCGTCACACTTGCTGACCTCGTCGCCGTCCGCGTCGCTGTCGTCGCAGCAGGGCGCCTCGTCCACGACCCCGTTACAGTTGTCGTCCCTGAGGTTGCCGCACTTCTCCTCCGCGCCGGGGTTGGTATAGAACCCCTCCTCTGTGTTGCTATCATCGCAGTCGCCCTCGCAGTCCGTGTACCCGTCATTGTCCTCGTCTTTGCAGTTGTTGCAGAAGCGAGATGCCTGCTCATCCTTAATGTAAGACTGACACGGTTGGTCAAGGCCACAAATAAACAATAAGCGGGTTTCTTTACTACAAGGCTCGCCGGCCTGGATTTTGGCTGTGGCGCTCCGGCAACTAACAGGGGGCGTCTGGGAATCCGTGCAAGAAGGCTCACCATCTTCATAGAGAAGCCTCTTGCAGCTAGAGGAGCACCAATCCTGAGGGGCCGTGGGCTCCGGGGCGGCAACGAGTTTTGACGACGCCGTCCAGCCTCTAGTCCAGCCGACCTTGTTCAGGAGCCCCCTCGGGCTGGTCCTCACCGCAGAGGATGTCTCTATACTTTTTTTTTAGAATATAACATCCTCTGCCCACCGACGTACCCGGTCCCATCACCGAGGCTGATGATGCTGAACTCGACGTGAATCTTGTCCGCCGCCTGGGGAGATAGGCCGTACATTCTCTGCATGGATTCGAGCCCCTGAACCCTGGACATCGGCATTGTGAAGACATACGTCTCACCCGGATTGAGCGGAGGGTCATCAGGCGCGGCTAACTGTCTCACGTTTGAAAGCCTGCTGGCGCCATATGACAGTGTGAACCCCGCAGTCGTCCTTATATCATCACTGCCGTCCCCCACGACCTCCTGCGGTAATTTCATGTCAGGGAACTTAATGGCAATAGATATGAAGTAGATGGGATGTTTGGAGATGTTCTGCACCTCTATCTCAAGGTCGCGGAACCAATCTTTCTCCTTCTGAAGGTTCCTTACCTCCTTGACCCTCACCGGCATCCGGGTGAAGGTGCGTACCTCAAGCTTCCTTTCTCTGGGCGACTGCGAGAGCCCCGGCCTGAGGCTGCCCGCCACGAGCAGCGACGCGAGGCAGGCGGCGAACAGCGACGACTTGAGGATGAGGGGCGCGCTTACGATTCGTCTGTTCATCTTTCTTCTCCTGTTTTCAGAGAGCGTGAGGTTGACGAGAAGCTGCGGGCAGTTCGTCAACGCCGGGTTTTATCTCTGGCCCGGGGCCGGGGTGGGAGGGCATTGCCCGGGCGCGCGAGACTGTAAATGCGCTTGGGTGGTGGCCGAGGCGAGTTATACGCCTGGCGGCGAGGGCTGTCAACGAGTTCGTCGGGCCTCGCGGGCGGGGCAGGGGCCGGCCGCCACGGTTCGTCGCGGGGCGTCTCAGCTCGCAGCGGTCGGGCCGTTCATCTCCGACTTGAGCAGCTTGAGGAGCGCGGCCTCTTCGGGTGTGTAGTCGGGCTGGCTGCGTGTGACGCGGCGCCGGCGGCGCGGGCTGAACTCCTCGATGCTGCGGCCCCGCAGGTACGCCTCGACGACGGCCGGGTGGACGTAGGACGAGCGGCAGACGGCCGGCGTGTTGCCGAGGTGCTCGGCCACCGCGCGCACCGCGCGGACCACGTTCTTCTTCGCCTGCCGCTCGTCGTCGCAGCAGCCGATCTCGGCCAACTGGGTCGCGGCCAGCAGCGTCCCGCCCCAGGTGCGGAAGTCTTTGGCCGAAAACTCCGCGGAGGTCGCCGCCTTGATGTAGTCGTTCACGTCGCGCGGCTTGACGGCGTACTTCCGGCCGTCGGCCCCGTAGTACTGGAAGAGGCGCGAGCCGCCGAGCGATTTGATGTCCCCGACGAGCGCGGCCAGCTCCTCGTCCACGAGGATGCGCCGTTGCCTGATGTGGTGCTTGCCCGTGAACTTGAAGAGGAGCTTGCCGCCGCGCAGGATTTCGAGGTGGCGATTGCGCAGCGTGGTGACGCCGTAGGTGCGGTAGCGCTCGACGCTCGTCTCGGCGCCGACGCGGAAGTAGAGGTCGTTGATGAGGCGGACGACGACCGCCAGCACGCGCTCCTTGCTGAGCCCCTCGCGCGCGATGTCCTCGTTCGTCCGGCGGCGCAGCGCCGGCAGCAGCTCGCCGAAGCGGACTATCTTCTCGTACTTGCGCCGCGCCCTCCGCGCGACGAAAGAGGGATGGTAGATGCGCTGGACGCGGGCGGCCGCGTCAACGCCGATGGCCTGCAAAGGGCTGCGAGGCGAGGGCGAAATCCTGACCTCGCGCCAGGCCGGCGGGACGGCCAGAGACCTGATGCGTTCGAGCGCCGCTTCGTCGCGGACGGCGCGGCCGTCGGCCGTCTCGTAGCTGAAGCCGCGCAGCTTCGTCCCGACGCGCCGCCACCAGTTGGCCCGCCGCCCGCGTGTAACGCTTCCGGCCAGCGCGGCCGGCGGCATGTTCCGTTGAATTGCAGTCTGCGTCGCGGCCAATCCTTTAACCCCCGCCCTTCCGCGCGCCTCGCGCCGCGGCATTTCGCGCCGCCGCGCCGCTCTCGCCATGTCGCGTCGGCCGGCAGCGCGGGAGGCGTAGGGCAATCGAAGTGCCGCCGCTGCCGTAAAGGGGAGCGAAGGGCGAAAGATTGAGAAAGAGGAACGCCGCCGGCCCCCCAAAGGGACTCGGCGGCGTTCGGTCTGTGACGGCCGCGGGGCCGGGGCATCGCGGGGCAGAGGCGTCGTCAGTCTCTCTTACGAGGCGACGGCGGGCGTGGTGGCCCCGGTCGCCTGCGCGGGGGCGGCTGCGGGGTGCCGGTAGAAGAGGATGCGGTTGCAGTTGTCACACTGGATGATCTCCTGGCCGCGGCGGATTTCGGCCATCACCTGCGGCCGGAGCGAGATGAAGCAGGCCGAGCAGGAGGCGTTGCGCGCCTCGGCCACGGCCACGCCGTCGCGGATGCGTGTGCTGATGCGCTGGTAGAGCGTGCGGGCCGACGGCGAGAGGCCGGCGAAGATGCGCTCGCGCTCGGCGCGCATCCGCTCTATCTCCTCGGCCCAGCCGCGAGACTGCTGCTCGAAGGCCACCAGCTTCTCGTCGCGCTCGCCGCGCAGCCGCGCCACCTCCGGCTCGTGCTCGGCCAGGCCCTTCTCGGCCTGCTCCAACTGCTCCATCTGTTCGAGGATTTTCGTCTCCAGGTCGGCGATGTGCTTCTTGGCCGCGTCCGACTCGCGGATGGCCGCCTCGTAAGACTTCGAGTTGGTCGAGGACATCAGGTCGCGCTCGGCCTTCTCGGCGCGGGTGCGCTGCTCGGCCAACTGCGTTTCGAGTTGGGCGCGGGCCGCGCGCGCGGCGTCGCGCCGCTCCTCTACAGCCCTAAATTCAGAGGCGCGCTGATCGAACTCGCTTTCGATCTCGGCGCGCCTCTCGGGGGTTGCGTCTATTTCTTTTTGTAGCCTGCGGATGCCCGTGTCTGCGGTCTGCAAGGCCACCAACTGCTCTAAGTCCGCGTTCACTCTTCTCGTCTCCTCTGCTATTAAAAGAACGGCGCACGTAACACGCCACACGAATGAAAGCAGATTTTCGCCTATTTCCGTGGCGGAGACAAGCTGACAGGGGCTGCCGTTAATCGGCTCTCGGTTCTCAGTCTTTACGCGGCCCCGTCCATGCCTCGGGTTTGGCAACCGTCAGGACGACCTTGCCGAACGTCTCGTTCGATTCGAGTCGGGCGTAGGCCGCCTCGGCGTCGGCGAGCGCGTAGGCGCTGTCAACCACGGGGCGGACGCGCCCGCGCGCCAGCAGCGGCACCACCTCCGCGGCGAAGCGCCGCACGGCACGCGCCTTCTCCTCCGTCGAGCGCGTGCGCAGCACCGTGCCCCGGACAGTCAGACGCTTCGACATCACCCGGCGAAAGTCTAGCTGCGCGCTTGCGCCGCCGAGCGTGCCGATCAGCATGAGCCGCCCGCGCATGGCGAGCGCGTCGAGGTTCGCCCCGAGATAGTGGGCGCCCACCAGATCGAGCACCACGTCAACGCCCGCGCCGCCGGTCCACGCGCGCACTGCTTCGGCGAAGACCCGCGGGTCTTCGCCCACCGCCGCGCCTTCGTCCAAACCGAACTCGCGCGCCCGCTCGATCTTCTCGGCCGTGCGCGCCGTGCCGTAGACGGCGCCCGCGCCCGCTGCCCGCGCCAGTTGCGCCGCGGCCGTCCCGACGCCCGACCCGACGGCGTGGACGAGCACGCGCTCGCCCGTCCTTAATCCGGCCTGCGTGATGAGCGCGTCGTGGGCCGTGATGAAGACCTCGGGCACGGCCGCGGCCTCCGCGAGCGACAGGCCCGGCGGGACTTCGGCGAGGTGGCTCTCGGGCACGACCACGTACTCGGCCTGTGCCCCGCCGGCCGTGATGCCGAAGACGCGCGTGCCCTCCCTGAAACGCCGCGCTTCGGGGCCGCACTGCTCGACGAAGCCGGCGAACTCAAGGCCGGGGATGTCGGCCGGCGCGCCCTCGGGCGCAGGATAACGGCCGCGCCTCTGCAACAGATCGGCCCGGTTCAGGCCCGCGGCCGTCACACGCACGCGCACGCGGTCGGCCGCCGCCGCCGGCCTTTCGACCTCGCACACCTCCAACCCGCCTGCGCCCTCGCGCGAAGCGAAACGCACCGCCATCATCATCTCGACGCCCATCTTCGCTGACCCCCGTTCGGCCCGAGCTTACCACCCCGCGCACGCCCGCGCCTTCGTGCTAAAGTGGCCGACCGAATGACGCAAGCCGCCCGCCTCCTCGTCGTCGTCAACTACGCCGCGGCCCGCGCGCGCGCGGCCTGGCCCGAGGTCCGCGGGGCGCTCGACGCGGCCGGCGTCCGGTTCGACGCGCACGAATCGATCCGCCCCGGCGAGACCGAGGCGCGCACGCGCAGGGCGCTCACCGAGGGCTACGACACTGTCGCCGTCGTCGGAGGCGACGGCACGCTGAGCGCCGCCGCCTCGGGCTTCTTTCAACCATGCGAAGGGCTCGGCGCGGGCGAGGCGCCGAGCCCCGTCAACCCCGCGGCGGCGCTCGCGCTGCTGCCGGCCGGCACCGGCGACGACTTCGCGCGCGGCCTCGCGGGCGGGAGGCGCGAGCCGCGCCAAGCCTGGCTCGGCCGCCTCGTCGCACACGCGCTCGGCAGTAGTCCGGCCCGGCCCGTCGATCTCCTGTTCGGCACGACCGACGCGGGCCGCCGGCCCTTCGTCTGCCTGAACGCGGCGACGCTCGGCATCGGGGCCGAGGTAGCCGCCCGCGTGGCGGCACAGGGGCGGGCCGTGCGGCGGCTCTCGGGCGAGGCGCGCTTTGCGCTGGCCGCCGTCCGGTCGCTCGCGGCCTGGCGCAACCGGCGCGCGTTGATCGAGCTCGACGGACGTTTGTGGCGCGAGTGCCGGACGAACCTGATCGCGGTCGTCAACGGCCCCTTCGCCGGCGGCGGGATGAATTTCGTGCCGGCGGCACGCCCCGACGACGGCCTGCTCGACGTGGCGACGGCCTGCGGGTTGTCTCGCGCGCGCGTCGTGCGCGAGTTGGCCCGCGTCCACCGCGCCGGCCACCTCGCTAACCCGAAAGTCCTGCTCGCGGCCGGCTCGCGTCTCCGCATCGAGACGCCTGACGAGGACGACTCGCTCCCGCTCGAAGCAGACGGCGACCCGCGCGGCCACACCCCCGTCGAGCTGCGCGTCATGCCGGCCGCGCTCCGCGTCGTCTTTTAAGGGTGGCACCAAAACGGCGATGCGGGCCTCGCGGCGGAGCTGCCCGCGGTCGCGCCCCAAGAGGCGTTGGGGAGTCGGCTTTAGTCCGAGGCGAGGCGCGGCGAAGCGGAGAGCGCAAAAGGCCCCGCGAGACTCGACCGAAGTCTCGCGGGGCCTTTTGCCCTCTTGTGGCACACGGCGTTTTCGTCGTCGTCGGCTTCGCCTCAGCCGCCGACGAGGGCGCGTGCGCGGGCCGCGACGTTCTCGACGTTGAAGCCGAGCTTCTCAAGTGCCTCTGTGCCGGGGGCCGAGGCGCCGAAGCGTTCGAGGCAGATTACGTCGCCGCGCTCGCCGACGTAGCGGTCCCAGCCGAGGCGTGCGCCCGCCTCGATGCCGAGCCGCGCCGGAACGTCAGGCGGGATGACGCTCTCGCGGTAGCTTCGCTCCTGCTGCTCGAACAGTTCCCAGCAGGGCATCGAGACGACCCGCACGGGCCGCCCCTCGGCCTGCAACGCCTCGCGCGCTGCGAGCGCCAGCGAGACCTCGGAGCCGGTGGCGAGGATTACGAGCGCGGGGCCGGCCGGCTTTCCGTCCTGTCCCTCGGCCTCGGCGATGACGTAGGCGCCGCGCCGCGCGCCTTCGGCAGAGGCGTAGCGCGTGCGGTCGAGCGTGGGCACCTTCTGGCGCGTCAGGATGAGGGCCGTCGGGCCGTCGCGCCGCAGGACGGCCAGGCGCCACGCCTCGCGGACCTCGTGTGCGTCGGCCGGGCGGACGACGAAGAGGTTCGGGATGGCGCGCAGGCCCGCGAGCTGTTCGACGGGCTGGTGCGTCGGGCCGTCTTCGCCAAGTCCGACCGAGTCGTGCGTAAAGACGTAGACGGCCTGCACGTGCGAGAGCGCGGCGAGGCGGATGGCGGGCTTCATGTAGTCGGAGAAGGCCATGAACGTCCCGCCGTAGGGGATCAGGCCGCCGTTTAAGCTGATGCCGGTCAGGGCCGCGCCCATCGCGTGCTCGCGGACGCCGAAGTGGACCGTGCGGCCGGCGTGGTTGTCGGGCGCGAAGCTGCCGCCGCCCTTGATGTCGGTGTTGTTGGAGGGGCCGAGGTCGGCCGAACCGCCGAAGAGCATCGGCAGGTGCGGCGCCAGCGCGTTGATGACTTCGCCCGAGGCCTGCCGCGTCGCCATCGCCCCCGCGCCCTCGAACGAGGGCAGATGTTCTTCCCATCCCGCGGGCAACTCGCCGCTCATCACCGTGTCCCACGCGCGCCCCTCGTCGGGGTGCGCCTCCCGGTAGCGCGCTACCGTCTCGTCCCACTCGCGCTCGGCCTGCTCGCCACGCTCGACCGAGAGGCGGAAGTGTGAGAGCGCCTCCTCGGGGATGAAGAACTCGCGGTCCTCGGGCCAGCCGAGGCGGCGTTTGGTCTCGCGGACGGCCTCCGCGCCGGGCGCGTCGGAGTGTGCCTTGCGCGTCCCCTCGGTCGGCATCCCGAAGCCGATGACGGTCTTGACGGAGATGAGCGTGGGGCGGTCGGTGACGCCTTGCGCCTCGCGGACGGCGCTCTCAATCGCGTCGAGGTCGTTGCCGTCCTCGACGGAGAGCGTGTGCCAGCCGTAGGAGTCGAAACGCCGGGCCACGTCCTCGCGGAAGGCCAGAGAGGTCGAGCCTTCGATGGTGATCTGGTTGTCGTCGTAAAGGTAGATGAGATTGCCTAAGGAGAGCGTGCCGGCGAGCGAGGCGGCCTCGGAAGCTACGCCCTCCATCAGGTCGCCGTCGGAGACGATGGCGTAGACGTAGTTGTCGATGAGCCGGAAGCCCTCGCGGTTAAAGCGGGCGGCGAGGTGCGCGGCCCCCATCGCCATCCCGACGCCGTTGGCGAAGCCCTGCCCGAGCGGCCCCGTCGTGATCTCCACGCCCGGCGTCAGGATGTTCTCGGGGTGGCCCGGCGTCATCGAGTCCCACTGCCGGAACCGCATCAGCTCTTCGAGCGGCAGGCCGTAGCCCGAAAGGTGAAGCAAAGAGTAGAGGAGCATCGAGCCGTGTCCGGCCGAGAGCAGGAAGCGGTCGCGCCCCGGCCAGCGCGGGTTGCGCGGGTTGTGGCGCATCAGGCGCGTCCAGAGGACGTAGGCCATCGGGGCCGCCCCGAGCGGGAGGCCTGGGTGGCCCGACTCGGCGCGCTGCACGGCGTCGAGCGAGAGCGTGCGGATGGTGTTGACGCAGAGCCGGTCGAGCTCGGCCGCGCCGCCTTTGCTGGGGGTGGTTGCGCTCATAATGTTTTTTCGGCGTCCTCGTGTTTGCGGGCGTGAGAATTTATCCCGGCCCCGGCTTTGAGCGCAAGGCGAACACGGCGAACAGGGCGAACAAAACGAAAGCCCCGCGGGGTTCTCCCTCCGCGGGGCTTTCATGATTCGGCCACCCTCGGCCGGGGTCGGCCGGAGCGGGCGGGCGGCCCGGCTCAGCGCGAGGCGCCGACGGCGCGGGCGGCGTTGACGCGCCCGCCCGAGGAGACCTTGCCCTTGAGCACGTCGAGCCTGTCGGAGGTTTCGAGCAGCCGCGAACGCAACTCCTTCACGCCGAGGTCGGGCTCAACTGAGAGGACGAGCGCGGCGACGCCCGCGACGACCGGCGTCGCCATCGAGGTGCCGGAGTGTTCCTCGAACGAATCGCCGAGCCAGGTGCTCAGAATCTCGGCGCCGGGCGCGGCGAGGTGGACGCTCCTGGCGCCGTAGTTCGAGAAGGAGGCCAGCTCGTCGCGGCGGTTCATGGCGGCGACGCTCAGGACGTTCGGCAGGTCGTAGCTCGAAGGGTAGTGGGGCCGGCGGTCGGCGTCCGCCCCGTCGTTGCCCGAGGCCGCGACGAAGAGGATGCCCTCGCGGCCGGCGGCGGCGATGGCGTCTTCGAGCGCCTTCGACTTCGTGCGCGAGCCCCAGCTCGCGTTGATGACGCGGACGTTGACGCCGGCCTTCCTGCGCCCGACGGCGTAGTTGATGGCCTCGATGGCGTCCTTCGTCGTGCCGAAGCCGCCGCGCCCCATGAACTTCAGCGGCATGATGCGGACGTTCCAGTTGACGCCCGTCACGCCGAGGCCGTTGTTGCCGCGGGCGCCGACGATGCCGGCGACGTGCGTGCCGTGGCCGTTCTCGTCCATCGGGTCGCGCGAGGCGGCGACGGCGCTGTAACCGTTGAAGTCGTCGAAGGCGCCCAGCTCGTCGTCGAAGTAGGGGTCGAGGTGGTCCGGCCGCACCCACATGTTCTCGACCAGGTCGGGGTGCGAGTAGTCCACGCCGCTGTCGAGGACGGCGACCACCACCTCGTCGCTGCCGCGCGTCTTGGCCCAGGCCGCGACGGCGCTGATGTCTGCGTCGTCCTTGCCCTCGCGCTGCCCCTTATTGACGAGCGCCCACTGCTGGGGGAAGAGCGGGTCGTTGGGGCCGCCCTCGACGCCGGTGATCAGCTCGCGGTAGAGGCTGAAGCTCGGCAGCGGCCCGACCTCGACGCGGCCGTTCGGCTCGGCGTAGAGGACTTCGGGCAGGGAAGAGTACTCGGCCGCGACCAGCTCGGCGTCGGCGTCGTCGCGGTCGTCAACCGAGTAGAGGTTGGCGACCGCCTCGACCTCGTCCTCGACCTGGTCGTTGCGGCCGGCCGTCAGGGCGCGGACCCGCTCGGGCGAGACGCCGTCGCGGAAGCGCACGAGCACCTCGGGCTCGCGCCGCCCGGCCGTCGTCGGGGTCGTGCCCGGCGGCGGCCCCACGCGCCGCTGCTTGAAGACCCCGGTCGGGGCGGGCCGGCGCGATTCCCAGCGCCGCACCTGCCCGACGAAGGCCGCCACCAGAACCAACATCAAGGCCAGCGCCAGGTGTCCCAAAAAGTTCTGCCGGTTCATTGCTCGTCTCCCAAATGGATGAGAGGTCGGATGCCGGAGGCCGGACGTTAGCAGGCGTCCTCGCCGGCGTCTGACATCCGACATCTAGATTCTGTAGTTCTCGCCCTCGAAATCGTAGAGCCGCAGTTGGCTGTGGTTGGCCCGGTACTCGTATGTCCTTCCGCCGGCGCGAAGGCGGATGCGCCAGCCGGGCGTAATCATCATGGCGCTCATCTCGTCTTCGACGGGCGCGCCGAGGGCGCCGTCGGGGAAGTCGGCCTGCTCGACGGATTCGACCTCCACGTCCTTGCCGCCGAGCCGAGCCGACAAATCGGCCCGCGCCTGTTCGGCCGCCTCCTCTTTTGTGTGGGCCATGCTTCGCCTGTCCTGGCGGGGGCCTCGTGTCCGCCCCCGTGAAAATGTTGACGCCGCCGCTGTGATGCCGTTTGACGTTTTCGCGGCCAGACGTTTTCGCGGCCAGACGTTTTCGCGGCCGGCCGTTGCGTGGAATATTCTGCGCCCGCCCCCCGAAAAAGGCAACGGGGAGCCGGTGGGACGCGCGTTAGTTGAGGTCGCCGTAGAGGTGCTGGACGAGCGCGGCCACGACGACGGCCGCGGTCTCGGCCCGCAGGACTCGGCCCCCGAGCGTGACGACGCGCCAGCCGTGGTTCGCCGCCGACTCGATCTCCTCATCGTCCCAGCCGCCTTCGGGGCCGACGAGCGCGACGACCGCGCTCGCTCGCTCGCCGCGCTCGGCCGCCGGCTCGGCCGGCTCAGTTCCGGCGCGCTCGGCCGGCGGCCCGCCGCGCTCGGCCAGCGGCCCGCCGCCGCGCTCGGCGAAGAAGAGGCGCAGTTCGCCGCCGCGCGGCGGGCGCGCGAGGAGCGCGTCGAGCGCCACCGGACTCTCGACGGCGGGCAGGCGCGCGCGTCCCGATTGCTTAGCGGCTTCGAGGGCCAGCCGCCGCCAGCGCAGCAACCGCGCCTCGGCGTCGCGCTCGTCGCGCAGGCGCACGTCTGCGCGGCGGGTCAGGACCGGCACGACGGCCGAGGCGCCCAGCTCCGTCGCCTTCTGAACGACGAGGTCGAACTTCTCGCCCTTGAGCAGCGCGACCGCGAGCGTCAGTCCGAGCGCCGACTCGGGGCTCGGCGCCTCGGCCGCCGCCAGCACCCTGAGGCGCGCCGCGGCGTCGCGCCCGCGCCCGCCCGCCTCCTCGACGACGCAGGCCAACTCGCGCCCCTCGCCGTCGAAGACAGAGACCTCGTCGCCGGCCCGCACGCGCAGCACGTCGCGCAGGTGCCGAGTCTCCTCGGCCGAGAGCGTGACCCCCGCGCCGTCTGGCGCGAAGGCTTCCGGCGGTGCGTAGAACCTTCTTCGGGGCATGATTGAATAAGACGGGATTGACGGGATTAACAGGAGTAGGTGCAGGCTGTGCGGAGGGAGCAGCGGCGCTGGCCGCCCGATACCTTTCGCCCCCTGTTCTTTGTTGACGCCGAATGCGGTTGAATCCCGTGCGTCTCGTCGGAATTCTTTAAGTCATGATGGCGACCCACTCGCCGTCGCGCGTGACCTCGGCGTCGCCCGCGCCGTGCTCGCCGAGCGCGGCGAGGACCGTTTCGGCCTGCGTGTCGAGGATGCCGGAGAGGATGAGGCGGCGGCAGGCGGCGCCGACGAGCGCGGGCAGCAGGGGCACGATCACGTCGGCCGTCAAATTCGCGCAGACCACGTCGGCCGAGGCCGTGCCCGCTTCGACGCTCCCGACCCGGAACTCCACGCGGTCGCCGACGCCGTTCAGCCGCGCGTTCTCGCGCGCGACCTCGACGGCCAGAGGGTCCGTGTCGCAGGCCGAGACGCGCGCGGCGGGCACGAGCCGGGCGGCGGCGATGGCGAGGACGCCCGTGCCGGTGCCCACGTCGAGGAAGCTGCCGCCGTCGAAGTGCTTCTCGATGGCGGCGAGGCAGAGGCGTGTCGTCTCGTGGGTGCCGGTGCCGAAGGCCATGCCGGGCTCGACGACGATGCGGATGCGGCCGTCGCGCTCTTCGACCTCGCTCCACGGCGGCGCGACGACGAAGCGGCCCACCTCGACCGGCCGCCAGCCTTTCTTCCACTCTGCGAGCCAGTCGGCCTCGGCCACCTCTCGGAAGCGAATCTCGCGCACGTCCCGCGAGGCCAGCCCGTAAATCCGCAGCGCCTCGAAGAGCGCGGCGCGCACGCGCTCGACCTCGGGCGGCGAGTCGAAGTAGGCCGCGACGACGAGCGCCTCGCCCTCCTCGCCCGCCACCTCGGTCCCCGCGGCGCCCGCCTCCATCAGCGCGTACTCGACCGCCTCGCGCGCCGCGCCCGTCGTAGAGACATCCAACGCGTACCACATGAGCTTCGCGTGGGAGACGGGGAGAGGGGGAAGAGGGAAGAGGGAAGAGGCGGGCAGGAGACTCGCGGCGCCGCGGGTTTGGGACGCCGGCGGCGGGCTTTTGATTTCCCCGGCCGCCAACCCTTTTCCCCTTTTAACCTCTTCCCCCTCTCCCCCTTCCCGATCCCTTCTCCTCGATGCCCAGATCGCTCAGCGCGCGGGGCGAGTTGCGCCAGTCCTCCTCGACCTTGACGAAGAGTTCGAGGTATATGCGGTGGCCGAGCAGTTGTTCGATGTCGTGGCGGGCACGCGTGCCGATCTCCTTGAGGCGGTCGCCGCCCTTGCCGATGATGATGCGCTTCTGCGACGGGCGCTCGACGTAGATGGCGCAGTAGATGCGCGCGAGGTCCGGGCTCGGCTGCTCGTACAGCTCGGTGACGACGGCCGTCACGTAAGGTATCTCCTCGCCTGTGACGTGGAGGATTTTCTCTCGGACCAGCTCGGCGGCGATGGCGCGCACGGGCTGGTCGGTCAGCTCGTCCTCGTCGAAGATTGGCTCGCCCTCGGGCAGCGCCGCGATCATTTCCGCGATGAGCGGATCGAACTGGTCGCCCGTGCGGGCCGAGAGCGGGACGACGGCGCGCCACTCGTGCTCCCCGTTGTACCACTCGATGAGGGGGAGCAGGGCGCGCTTGTCGTCGATCTTGTCGCTCTTGTTGAGCAGGAGGATGGCGGGCTTCTCGGAGCGCCGGACGAGGTCGAGGACGAAACGGTCGCCGTTGCCCGTGGAGACGCTGGCGTCGCGGATGAGGCAGACGAGGTTGACGCCTTCGAGGGCGTCGTGGACCGAGGCCATCATCCGGCGGTTGAGGAGGTAGCCGGGCTGGTGGACGCCCGGCGTGTCCACCAGAACCACCTGCCCTTCGGGCCGCGTGATGACGCCCTGAATCTGGTGGCGCGTCGTCTGCGGCTTGTTCGAGACGGCCGCGATCTTCTCGCCGACCAGCTTGTTCAGCAGCGTGGACTTGCCCGCGTTCGGCCGCCCGACGAGCGCCACGTAGCCGCTTCGGTAGCCGGGCCGCGAGCCGCCTTCTTCGCCGACCCCGGCCTCGTCGCCCCCGCCCGACTCGTCGCCGACTTCCGCGCCGCCGGCACCAGCACCGCCGCCACTCGCTCCGCCCACACCCACGCCGATGGCCCCGTCGCCGTCACCCGCCTCGGCACCGGCCTCGCCCTTTAATTCCTCGCCCTGTTTGTTCGTCTCGTCTGCCATCATCCGGTCTGCGGCCGGCGGCCGCCCTACTTTCGCGTCCGCGCGAGCAGCCTGTCGGCCAACTCGGGCGAGAGAGCGCGCAGTTGTTGTTCGGCGAGGGCCGCGGCCTCCGCATCGCCGCGCTCGACGTGGGCGAGGCCGAGGTGGTAGAGCGCCTCGGCGTGGTCGGGCCTGAGGCGCGCGGCCTCCCCGTAGGCGGCCGCCGCCGCGTCCCAGCGGCCGAGCCTGCGCTCGGCGTGGCCGAGGTTGAAGTGGGCGGCGGCCCACAGCGGCCGCAGGCGCGCGGCCTGGCGGAAGGCGGCCGCCGCCTCCTCGTGCCGGCCGCGGTTGAAGTGTGCGACTCCCACCTCGTAGTGCGGCTCGGGCGCGGAGGGCGCGACGCGCGACGCCTGCCGGTAGGCCGCGACCGCCTCGTCGTACCGGCCGTCGTGGTCGAGCGAGTTGCCGAGGAAGACGTGGGCCGAGGCGTAGTCGGGCTTGAGCTTGACGGCCTCGCGGTAGGCGGCGGCCGCCTCGGCGTACTTGCGCTGCCGGTAGAGGGCCATGCCCAGGTAGAACCGGACCTCGGCCACGTCCGGGCGCGAGCGGGCGACCTGCCGGAAGAGTTCGGCCGACTCCCCGTAGCGGCCGGCGCGGAACTGCTCGGCGCCACGGCGGTAGAGCGCGTCGGCGTTCGGGCGCGGGGCCGAGAGGGCGGGCGGCTCGGCGTGCGCCGAGGATGAGGGCGGCGCGGGCGGGCGCTCGTCGTCCTGCGCGCGTGCGGGCGGGGCCGCCCCGCAGACCGCCGCGGCCACGACACAAATGACCGCGGCCCTGAGTTGGAACGTGACAAAGCTCATCACAACACCTCGCCCCAAGCCTCGTCCCTCGCGCGGCCGGCGCACGCCGCGCCCCGGCGCGGGAGACTTCTCCCCGCCCCGGCCGGCGGACCTCAGGCGGCGCCCGCCGGCCGGGCCTGCGCCATCTCGCCGTTCAGGCGCATGATCTCCAGGGTCATCACGGCCGAGGCGTACATGTCCTTAACGTCGAGCCATTCTTTGACGGTGTGGATGGCCCGCATGCCGGTGCCGAGGTTGGCGCATTCGATGCCGCGCTTGTTGAAGATGTTGGCGTCGCAGCCGCCGCCCGAGGCCAGGGTCTTCACTTCGAGCCCCATCTTCGAGGCGGCCTGCCTGACGAGACGGACGACGCGCGAGTCGTCGGGCACGTCCATCGCGTAGTACTCGCGCGTGACGTGCGACTCGACGCGCCCGCGCGTGGTCACGCCGTCCACCGTCACCTCGTGCTTCGCCGCCGCCTGCTCAAGACACTCGATGATGTGACGGGTGTGGGCTTCGAGCTTCTCGTCGTCGAGCGAGCGGGCCTCGCCGCGCAGGGTGACGAGGTTGGTGATGATGTTGGTGGCCTCGCCGCCGCGGATGACGCCGATGTTGGCCGTCGTCTCTTCGTCGATGCGGCCGAGCTTCATGGCCGTGATGGCCTCGGCCGCGATGCGGATGGCCGAGATGCCCTGGTCGGGCGCGACGCCGGCGTGCGATTCGAGCCCGTGAATTTTGAACTCGAAGTGGTTGGCCGAGGGGCCCCGGGTGAAGAGGAAGCCGGGGTCGTCGGAGTCGAAGACGATGCCGTAGCGGGCGCGGACCTTCGACATGTCTAGGTGCTTGGCGCCGAGCAGGCCGACCTCCTCGCAGATGGAGAAGACGGCGTCAATCGGCGCGTGCGGGATTGATTGCTCCTGAAGGCAGCGGATGACTTCGAGGATGACGGAGACGCCGCTCTTGTCGTCGCCGCCGAGGACGGTCGTGCCGTCCGTGCGGATGATGTCGCCCTCGACCACGGGCTTGACGCCCTTGCCGGGCACCACCGTGTCCATGTGCGCGCTCATCATGATGGGGTCGGCGCCGGGGATGGTGCCGGGGAAGCGCGCGATGACGTTGCCGGTGTTGCCGCCCACGGCCTCGCCCGCGCCGTCGATGAAGACCTCTGCGCCCATCTCCTCGCAGTATTGCTTGATGCGCTCGGCCACCTCGCGCTCCTCGCGCGAGACCGAGTCGATCTGGACGAGTTCGAGCAGAAGGTTCTTGATGCGCTCCTGGTTAATCACGACGACTCTCCTCTGTTAGAAAGAGTAAGCTCAAAAAACGAAATCGTTGACGCGCGGCGGGAGGGGCAAAAGCGTGCGCCAATCCTACTACAGGGGCGGCCGCACGCGCCAAGCGCCGCGGCCGCGGGCGGACGGCGCTACGGACTTAGCCGCTGACCTCTTCGAGCGTGTGCTGCAACTCCGCGCGCAAGGCTTCGAGCGCGGCGTCGTCGGCGTCCGCGGGGACGTAGAACGGCGGGGCGATGCGGACGGCGGCGCGGGTGAAGGGGCGGGGAATGCGGAAGCGGTCCCAGCTCTTAAGGGTCCAGAACTTTTCGGGGTTGACGGCGAAGGGGAGGACGGGGCGGCCGGTCTTCTTGGCGAGCAGGAGCGCGCCCGTCTTGGCGACGTGGCGCGGCCCGCGCGGGCCGTCCACGGTGAAGCCGGCGGGCAGGCCGGCGCGGACGAGGCGGATCATCTCGACCAGCGCGCCGACGCCGCCGCGCGTCGAGGAGCCGCGCGCGGCGCCGTAGCCGAGCCGCTGGATGAAGCGCGCGATGTACTCGCCGTCGAAGCTCTGCGAGGTCATCACGACGATGCCGCGCCCGCGGAAGTAATAGGTGGCGAGAAGTATCCGGTCGTGCCAGAAGGCCATGACGGGCGGGCCGCCGCGGTGCGACGCCTCCCAGTGTTCCCAGCCCTCGACGCGGAAGCGGACAGTGCTCCCGATGAGGCGGACGAGCAGGTAAAAGGCCAGGTCGGCCGCCCGAATCAGGAGCCGCTCGCGGCGCGTGTAGCCGGAGAGGTCGGCGAAGGTGTAGGCGCGCCCGGCGGCCCGGCGCGCGTCCGGGGCAGCATCTGGGGCAGTGTCCGGCCCCGCGCCGCCCGCCCGCCTTGCGGCCCCGGTCTCTGGTGTGGCCCGTTCTCTCATCGGCTTCCCGCGGGGCCGAGTCTAGCAGAAGGTCGCGGCGCGGCGTGCCGGCGGGGCTTCCCGTCGGCGGCCGGTCTGGTATATTTTGAAACGCCGCCCGGCCCCGCGGCGTACAGCGTTCAGCGGAAAGCGCCCGCGAAATTCGCGGCCCTCGACTGACGGCGAGGCCCTTTCCGTGCCCTCCCCAATTTTAATCAGAGCTTTACCGGAGCTGACGCTCTTTCGGATGGAGAGACGACGGATACTCATTGTCGAGGGTAACACCGAACTGCGGACGGTGCTGGCCGACGCGCTCGGCGCCCTCGGGCACGAGGTGGTCGCAACCGACGACCGCGCCGCGGCGGTCGGGCGCGACGACCTCGACGAGTTCGACCTCATCATCTCGGACCTGGCCGAGTACGCCACGAGCGGCGTCCAGATCGCCTCGGAGCTGAAGCGCAAGCGCCTCTTCGTCCCCATCGTCGTCTCGTCCGAGGAGGCCAACCAGACCGGCATCATCAAGGCGTTCAAGCTCGGCGCGGCCAACATCCTCCGCAAGCCCTACGACCACGACGAGCTGCGCAACATCGTCGAGAAGACGCTAGGCTACAAGCTCCGCTTCGTCGAAGACCTCAAGGTCCTGCCCTACGTCCGCGAGCACATCGAGTTCGAGCTGCCGAGCGACCTCAGCCTGATGAACGGCGTGCTCCATTATCTGATCGAGCGCGTCTCGGCCCTCGGCGTCATCAAGCCCGACACCTCGAACCTCTTCATCGCGCTCGACGAGGCTTTCGTCAACGCCGTCAAGCACGGCAACCGCCAGGACCCCTCGAAGCTCGTCCGCATCACGGCCGACCTCTCGGCGCGCGAGGCCCGCTTCACCGTCGAGGACGAGGGCGAGGGCTTCAACGTCAACGAAATCCCCGACCCGCTCGACCCGGCCAACCTCTTCAAGACCTCGGGCCGCGGCGTGCTCCTCATCTACAACATCATGGACGAGGTGGCCTACAACGAGCGCGGCAACCGCCTGACGATGGTCAAGCGCCCCGAGGCGTCGCTCGACAGCGAGCTGATCGAATCGCTCACGCCGAAGGACGACGGCGCATCCCCGCAGGGCTGAGACCGCGACGGCCGCCGCTCCTCCCTTGCTGGCCTTCGCGCTCGCTCCGCTCAAATTCCGTGCTCTTGTCGCCCGCATCTCTGCTTTCAACGCTCGCGCCCGCGCTTTCAACGGGCGACGCGACGGCCTACTCCGCGCCGATCCTCGCCGCACACGTCGTCTCGCTGCTGATGGCCCTCGGCGGCGTCTACGCGCTCGGGCGGCTCGTGGCTAACGCGCGGGTGGGCGCGGCGGCGGCGCTTTGCGTCGCCATCCATCCCTCCTTTTTCGCGCCGGCCATCTCGCCGTCAATCGCCTCGGCCGTGACTCTGTTCCCGGCGGCGCTCGTGGCCTGGGGGCTCTTCTCCTTGTTGTCGCGGCCGGGCGGAAGCGGGGGCGGAATTCTGCGGCGGGGGGCGCGGGCGTCGTGGGCGTCGCTGGCCTGGTCGTTGTTGCTGGCGGCGCTGCTGCTCGTCGCGCTGAGGACTGCGGGGCCGGGTGAGGCGGGCACGCCCGGCTACGGGGCGGCCGGCTTCGACGGGGCCGCGTACTTCGCGGGCGTCTGGGAACACTTGAAGCACCTGACGACGGGCGGAGGGATGTGGGCGCTGACGCTCTCGGGGTTGGCCGCGATGCTGTTGCGGCCGCGACGCGACGCTGACGCCGAGCGGCCGCGCATCAGGGTGCCGGCGCAGCTCACATTCGCCGCGGTGGCCGTGGCGCACGCGGCCCTGCTGCCCCTCTTCGGCGCGACGACGCCGGCCGACGCTCTGCCGGCGCTGCCGCCCGTCATGCTCGTCTGGGTCTCGACGCTGTGGCGGCGCGTGCCGCTGTGGCCGCTCGCAATCGCGCTGGTCTGCGCGGCCTTCGCCCTGCACATCGGTTAAACTGGCGCCGCGTCGGACCGAGCGGACCGAGCGGCCCGAGCGAGCCGGGCGGGCCGGGCGGGGGGCGTTTGCGGGCTTCGACTCTTTCAAACATGCCTTACGAACTCTTCCTCGCGTTGCGCTACCTGCGCGTGCGGCGCGGGCGTCGCGTGGCGAAGTGGACGGCGCTGGCGGCCGTGGTCGGCGTCGCCTGCGGTGTGGCGGCGATGATCGTGGCGCTGGCGCTGGCTAACGGCTTCCGCGAGGAGCTGCGCGACAAGATACTAAGCGGGACGGCGCACGTCACCGCGACGCGGTCGGGCGGCGCGACGCCGGCCGAGCTGCGCGAGGCGGCCGGGCGGCTGCGCGGCGTCGAGGGCGTGCTCGACGCCGCGCCGACCTGGTACGAGGGCGCACTCCTGAGCGGCCCCGGCGGCGCGGCCTACGCGGTCCTGCGCGGGCTCGACGATGAGTCGGGGCGCACGCTCGGGCGCGTCCGCGCGACGCTGAAGGCAGGCGCGCTCGACGCCTCCTTCGCCGCAAAGGCGGAGACAAAAGGCGTGACGGGAGGGACGGCCGGCGGGGCGGGGCAGGCCGGGTCAGAGACCGGTAGGGCGGCGGAAGTGGAGGCCGGCGGGACGGCGGAAGAGGCGGCCCCTCTGCTCGTCGGCGCGGGGCTGGCCGAGCGGACCGGGCTCGGGCGCGTGGGCGCCGAGGGGTGGGTGCTGACGGGCGAGACGGGCACAGACGGGTTCAGGCCGCGCGCCCTGCGCGTGCGTGTGGCCGGCGTCTTCGAGTCCGGGCTCTACGACTACGACTCGGCCTGGGCCTACCTGCCGCTCGCGGAGGCGGCGCGTTTCGGCCGCGGCAGGGTGCCCTCACCCGCAGTCTCGGTCGAGGCGCGCGACCCTTACGCCGCGGGCGAGGTGGCAGCGCGCGTCCGCTCGGCGCTCGGGCCGGGTTGGGCGGCCGTTGACTGGCGCGAGGCCAACCGCCCGCTCTTCGCCGCGCTCGAACTCGAACGCCGGACCGTCTCGCTCATCATCCTGCTCGTGACGGTCGTCTCGGCCCTCAACATCACGACCACGCTGGCCCTCGTCGTCACCGAGCGGCGGGCGGACATCGCGGTCTTAAGCGCGCTGGGCGCGCGGCCGGGAGCCGTCACCCTCGTCTTCCTGATTCAGGGCGCGGCGCTCGGCGCTGTGGGCGCGCTGGCGGGCGTCGGGTTGGGCCTTGCGGCCTGCTACCTCGGCGAGCAGTTCCAGCTCGTGAGGCTGCCGGCCGACGTTTACTCGATCAGCGCCGTGCCCTTCCGGCCGCACGCGCGCGACGTGTTGCTGCCGGCGCTCGCCGCCTTCTTCGTCGGCCTGCTCGCTACCCTCTACCCGGCCCGGCAGGCCGCGCGCGTCAGGCCGGCCGAGGCCCTGCGCTATGAGTGACGGGATGAGGAGCGACGAGCCGAGCCGAGAGGGGCGGGGCTCGGGCTTGCGTGCGCCGGACGAATCGGGCTCGAATCCGGCGGGCGCGACGGCCGACGGCGCACCCGCTGTCGAAGACGCGGCGCTCGTCGTCGAGGGCCTGCGAAAGTCTTTCCGGGGGCCGGCGGGCGGTGCGTTGGAGGTGTTGCGCGGCGCCTCGCTCGTGGTCGGGCCGGGCGAGGCCGCGGCCGTCGTCGGGGCCTCGGGCGCGGGGAAGACGACGCTGCTGCAAGTCCTGGGCGGGTTGGAGCGGGCCGATGGCGGCTCGGCCCGTCTCGGCCCGTTCGACATCCTCGCGGCCGACGGCGCGGCGCTCGCGGCCTGGCGCGGGCGCGAGGTCGGGTTCGTCTTCCAGTCGCACCGCCTGCTGGCGGACCTGACGGCCGAGGAGAACGTCGCGCTGCCTCTGCGCATCGCCCGGCGTGGGGCATGCGAGGCGCAGGCGGCGGCGCGCGAGATGCTTGCGCGGGTCGGGCTCTCAGAGCGGGCGCGACACGCGGCGGGCGAGCTGTCGGGCGGCGAGCAGCAGCGCGTGGCCGTGGCCCGTGCCCTCGTCGCGCGCCCGCGCCTCGTCCTCGCAGACGAGCCTACGGGGAACCTCGACGCACGCACCGGCGCAGAGGTCTCGGCGCTCCTCGTCGAACTCTGCCGCGGCGCGCGGGCCTGCCTGCTCGTCGCCACCCACAACTCGCGCCTCGCCGACGCCTGCGACCGCACGCTCACCCTGCGCGACGGGCGCCTCCACGAGACCCCCTGACAAGCAGAATTTCGTTGACCCGCGAGACGCGCGGCGCGTAGAGTGTTCGCGCCGAGACAATGCCGGCGGCTCCCGAACCGGACACGAAGAGTTCTCACCGCTCCTCCAGCCTTCCGAACCTCAAAGGAGAATCGAGCCATGACCCGACGCACGCTCACCCTCACGCTTTTGTTCCCCCTCTTCGCCGTTCTGATCCTGCTCCTTCCCTCGCCGGGCAGCGACGCGGCACCCCCGCCGCAAAAGGCGCAGCCGCAGCCGCAGAAGCCGGCGCGTCCCGACGCACCGGGCACCGTCAGCGGCGCCTCGGACCCGGCGGCCATCCCCGACCACATCGCCTACGAGTTGTTCATGCGAACTTTGGCCGAGCAGCCTGCGCGCGCGCACTCTCTGGCCGAGCGCGCCGGCCTGCGCGGCGAGCAGGTCGAGCGGCTGCTGCGGGCGGCCGAGGATTTCGCTTCGACCATGTCCTACACCGACGGCCGGGCGCGCGATGCGAGGCGGCTGGCGGCGCGGGGCTCGGGGCCGGAGGCGGGCGCCGAGCTGGCACGCCTGAGCGAGGCCAAGCGGGGCAACGTTGCGCGCCACCGCGAGCATTCCCGGCACTCGCTCGGGGCTGAGGGTGCGAGCAAGCTCTTGGCCTACGTCGGGGGCGAGGTCAAGCGGAAGGTCAAGCGCGTCGCCGTCCCCGCCGGTGCGGGCGACGTGGGCCGGTATTCCTCACTGCCCGCGAGACCGAGGCCGGGCGGCGAGGTTAGAGCGCAGTCGTTCGCGTCAGCGTCGGCCGCGGCCAGCCGTCAGTCCGTCTACGCCTACTACTACGGCGCGGCGTGGGATGACGGCGAGACGGTCTACGGGGTGGGGGCGGTGACGGAGGACTATTACAGTTGGAACACGTATCAGGTGACGACGACGGTGGGGGCGCCGGGCTGGACGCGGACGGCGACCTCGCAGGCCGGGTGGGGCTACGCAGCGGTGACGAACGAGGCCGGGCTGCCGATCCTGCCTGACGACGGGGTGTTCTCGGTGGCCTCGTCGTTCGAGGCGCAGGACTACAACTTCGGCAGCTACTACCTCGGAAGCACTTACAGCAACGCCGATGTTCCTCCAACAATCGGCATCAGCGGTATGGCTTTCAGCTCAGCAATCATCAACCTTTCCGGTGAGCAGACGACCCTGACGGTAAGCATCAGGTCAACGCAAAGCGTCCCGCCCAACACGGCTGTTCCTATGGAGTTGAATGAGAACAATAAGCCGCCCGGAATGATGCTGGAGAGGGATCGGGAGGCAACTCCCAAAGTGGGGCAGGGAGAGGTAACTCATGCTCAATTCCGTATCTCGGGAGCGGCAGGCAACACCGTGGGCGGTCAGGCTACGTTCTGGGCCATCATTGACACCACTCTCTTCGGCCAGCCACGCAACATCCGAATTATGCCGGCCGAAATGGTCAGCCCCGCGCTGACGCTGGCCGCTCCTACGCCCACGCCTTCACCAACGCCAACGCCGACGCCCAATCCTTCGCCGACGCCTCCGCTTCCCACGGGCGTCGTCTGCATCAACACCTGGGGCGGCACCAACACCTTCGTCTACTCCGGCACCGTCAGCCGCTGCACCTCGCGCGGTAACGACTGGGACTTCGACTCCTGCTCCTGCTCGGGCGGCTGCTCGCCCGACGCCGGCTGCTCGCCCATCCTCATTGACGTGGCCGGCAACGGCCTCTCTCTGACCTCAGCCGCCGAGGGCGTCGCCTTCGACCTGACCGGCGACGGGCAGACAGAACGGTTGGGATGGACGCGCGCCGGCTCGGACGACTCCTTCCTCTTCCTCGACCGCGACGGCAACGGCGAGGTGGACAGCGGACGCGAGCTGTTCGGCAACTTCACCGACCAGCCGGAGCCTGCGGCCGGCGAGGAGCGCAACGGTTTTCTGGCGCTGGCGGTCTTCGACGGTGCGGAGAAGGGGGGCAACTCCGACGGGGTGATTGATGCCTCGGACGCCGTATATTCGAGGCTGCGGTTGTGGCGAGATACGAACCACGACGGGCGCTCGCAGGCGGAGGAGGTCGTGGGGCTCGAAGAGGCCGGGGTGTGGCGGATCGAGTTGAGATACCGGGAGGGGCGACGGCGCGACGGGCAGGGCAACGAGTATCGGTATCGGGCGAAGGTCGAAGGGGCGGGCCGGTTGGGGCGCTGGGCCTGGGACGTTTTCTTCGTTCGCGGAAACTGAAACTAGTGAGATGGCCGTTACGCCGGGGAATTTCGTTGACGCGCCGAACGGACGCGCGTAGATTGGTCCGGCCGAGACAATGCCGGCGGCTCCCGAACCGGCCGCGAAGAGTTCTCACCGCTCCTCGCGCCTACAAACCTCAAAGGAGAATCGAGCCATGACCCGACGCACGCTCGCCCTCACGCTTTTGTTCCCTCTCTTCGTCGTTCTGATCCTGCTGCTTCCCTCGCCGGGCAGCGAGGCAGCGCCCCCGCCGCAAAAGTCGCAGCCGCAGCCGCAGAAGCCGGCGCGTCCCGACGCACCGGGCACCGTCAGCGGCGCCTCGGACCCGGGGGCCATCCCCGACCACATCGCCTACGAACTGTTCATGCGGACTTTGGCCGAGCAGCCTGCGCGCGCACACTCTCTGGCCGAGCGGGCCGGCTTCCGAGGCGAGCAGGCCGAACAACTCTTGCGGGAGGCCGAGGTTTTCGCTTCGACCATCTCTGCCACCGACGGCCGTGCGCACGATGCAAGGCGGCTCTCGGCGCAGGGCCTGGGACCGGAGGCAAGTGCCGAACTGGCACGCCTGAGCGAGGCCAAGCGGAGCAACGTCGCGCGCCACCGGGAGAATTCTCGTTGGACGCTCGGAGCCGACGGGGCACGTAAGCTCTCGGCCTACGTCGGGGGCGAGGTCAAGCGGAAGGTCAAGCGCGTGGTCGTCCCCGCCGGTGCGGGTGAAGCGGGCCGGCATCCCTCACCTCCCGCCGGACCGAAGCCGGGCGGCAGGGCCGGGGCACAGTCGTTCGCGCCCGCAGCCAGCGCGGCGGCTCGTCAGTATGGATACGCCTACTACTACGGCGCGGCGTGGGATGACGGCGGGACGGTCTACGGGGTGGGAGCGGTGACGGAGGACTATTACAGTTGGAACACGTATCAGGTGACGACGACGGTGGGGGCGCCGGGCTGGACGCGGACGGCGACCTCGCAGGCCGGGTGGGGCTACGCGGCGGTGACGAACGAGGCCGGGCTGCCGATCCTGCCTGACGACGGGGTGTTCTCGGTGGCCTCGTCGTTCGAGGCGCAGGACTACAACTTCGGCAGCTACTACCTCGGCAGCACTTTCACCAACCAGACTGTCCCGCCGACGGTGACGCTTGAGAGCGCCGATATAGAACCGCTGAGGGTAGCTGCCGACACTACCAATAATTCGGACCAGTTGCCCACCGAGGCGACCGTGACGGCCAGAATTGCCGCGACCTTCAGTGTTCCCCCCGGATACAGGGCCGTGCTGCAATTGCTCGGAACACGGAATGACAACAACATTCAATACCACATCACCCATGACGGAACTCCGTTCGGGCCAAGCAACAATCGCGGCCAGATTGTTGCCCTCGCCGGAAACGGGAACCCAACGACCGCGACTTACAAAATAAGGACCGGGGCGGGCAGCACGGGCGGCGTCGTGGGTAATAGAGTCAACCTCGGAGCGGTCGCCCCGCCGGAGGGCCAGCCCACCCCATCGCCCGCCCCGACCGTGGGTGCGCGGAGAGAGTCAGGAGAGCTTCTGTTGACCTTCGCGCTCCGCCGGCCGACGCCGACGCCTTCGCCCAATCCTTCGCCGACGCCTCCGCTTCCCACGGGCGTCGTCTGCATCAACACCTGGGGCGGCACCAACACCTTCGTCTACTCCGGCACCGTCTCCCGCTGCACCTCCCTCGGCAACGACTGGCACTTCGACTCCTGCTCCTGCTCGGGCGGCTGCTCACCCGACGCCGGCTGCTCGCCCATCCTCATTGACGTGGCCGGCAACGGCCTCTCTCTGACCTCGGCCGCCGAGGGCGTCGCCTTCGATTTGACCGGCGACGGCCGGACAGAACAGTTGGGATGGACCCGCGCCGGCTCGGACGACTCCTTCCTCTTCCTCGACCGCGACGGCAACGGCGAGGTGGACAGCGGAAGAGAGTTGTTCGGCAACTTCACAGACCAGCCTGAGCCTGCGGCTGGCGAGGAGCGCAACGGCTTTCTGGCGCTGGCGGTCTTCGACGGTGGGGAGAAGGGGGGCAACTCCGACGGGGTGATTGATGCCTCGGACGCCGTTTATTCGAGGCTGAGGCTGTGGCGAGATGCGAACCACGACGGGCGCTCGCAGGCGGAGGAGGTCGTGGGGCTTGAGGAGGCCGGGGTGTGGCGGATCGAGTTGAGATACCGGGAGGGGCGGCGGCGCGACGGGCAGGGCAACGAGTATCGGTATCGGGCGAAGGTCGAAGGGGCGGGCCAATTGGGGCGCTGGGCCTGGGATGTTTTCTTCGCCCGCGGAAACTGAAACACGAAACAGGGTCGAGGCGACCAACAGGGGCCGCGGGACCGGTGCGAATTCCGGTCCCGCGGCCTTTGCCTTTTGCCACCGGATGACCGCCGGCCGGAGTTAAATCTGACAGACGCCGCGCCTTTCAGTTATAATCCGTCGCGTGGTCTCTTCGTCGCACCTTATTACGGTGCGCGCCACGCCAAGCGGGTCTCTCTTTTCTTCAACTCGTCGGTCAACGGCCATTTTATGTTTGAACGCTACACGGAAAAGGCACGCCGGGTCATCTTCTTCGCCCGCTACGAGGCGAGTCAGTTCGGCGCCCCGGCCATCGAGCCCGAACACCTGCTGCTCGGCCTGATGCGCGAAGACAAGACTTTGACGGCACGCTTCTTCGCGCGAGCCCACGCCTCAATCGAGTCGATCCGCAAGGAGATCGAGGGTCGCGCGCCGCTGCGCGAGAAGATTTCCACCTCGGTCGAGCTGCCGCTCGCGCCCGAGACCAAGCGCGTCCTCGCCTACGCCCACGAGGAATCGGACCGCCTCCAGCACCGCCACGTCGGCACCGAGCATCTCCTGCTCGGCCTGCTGCGCGAGGAGCGCTCGATGGCCGCCGAGCTGCTCTACGAGCGCGGCCTGCGCTTAAACGCCGTCCGCGAGGAGGTGGCCCGCCACTCCGGCACCGACCCGCGCGCCGCCCAGAAGAAGGAGACGCCGCACCTCGCAGAGTTCTCGCGCGACCTGACCGACGACGCGCAGAACGACCGGCTCGACCCGCTCGTCGGGCGCGAGGGCGAGATCGAGCGCGCCGTCCAGATTCTCTGCCGCCGCACTAAGAACAACCCGGTTCTCATCGGCGAGCCCGGAGTCGGCAAGACGGCCATCGTCGAAGGTCTCGCCCAGCGCATCATCCGCGGCGAGGTGCCCTCCTTTCTCGAAAACAAGCGGATACTTTCGCTCGACCTCTCGCTCATCGTCGCCGGCACGAAGTACCGCGGCCAATTCGAGGAGCGCCTCAAGCAGATCATGCGCGAGCTGGTCGAGAACCCGCAGTACATCGTCTTCATTGACGAGCTGCACACGCTGGTCGGCGCGGGCAGCGCCGAGGGCTCGCTCGACGCGGCCAACATCCTGAAGCCCGCCCTCTCGCGCGGCGAAATCCAGTGCATCGGCGCCACCACGCCGGCCGAGTTCCGCAAGTCAATCGAGAAGGACCGCTCTTTAGAGCGCCGCTTCCAGGCCGTCAAGGTGCCGCCGCCTTCGGAGGAGGAGGCCGTCCACATCCTCGACGGCGTGCGCGACCGCTACGAGGCTTTCCATCAGGTGCGCTACGCCGACGACGCCATCGAGGCCGCCGTCTACCAGTCGAACCGCTACATCCCCGACCGCTTCCTGCCCGACAAGGCCATCGACGTGATCGACGAGGCCGGCGCCCGCGTCAAGCTCCGGGCGCGGCGCGACCAGCCGGCCGCCTCGCGCCCCGACTCGCTCGACGACCGCGGCGGCTACTACCGCAGCGCCGCCCTCACGACCGCGCTCACCGAAGACGAGGAGATGCTCGCGCCCGTCGAGGTGACGAAGGAGGACGTGGAGGAGGTCATCGCCCGCTGGACCGGCATCCCCGTCATGTCGCTCAAGGAGGAGGAGACCGAAAAGCTGCTCCGCATCGAAGAGGAGCTGCGCACGCGCGTCATCGCGCAGCGGCCGGCCATCTCGGCCCTCGCCCGCTCGATCCGGCGCTCGCGGGCCGGCCTCAAGAACCCGAACCGCCCCGTCGGCTCGTTCCTCTTCCTCGGCCCGACGGGCGTCGGCAAGACCGAGGTGGCCCGCAGCCTGGCCGAGTTCCTCTTCGGCTCGGAGCGCTCGATGATCCGCTTCGACATGAGCGAGTTCATGGAGAAGCACTCGGTCTCGAAGCTCATCGGCTCGCCCCCCGGCTACGTCGGCCACGAGGAGGGCGGCCAGCTCACCGAGCGCATCCGCCGCTCCCCCTACTCGGTCCTGCTCTTCGACGAGATCGAGAAGGCCCACCCGGACATCTTCAACGTCCTGCTGCAAGTCTTCGAGGACGGGATTCTGACCGACGCGCTCGGCAACACCGTCGACTTCAAGAACGCCATCATCATCATGACCTCGAACATCGGGGCGCGCTTCATCCAGAAGAAGGGGGCGCTCGGGTTCCAGGCCACGGCCGACGCCTCGCGCGAGAAGATGGAAGAGATGGTGATGAACGCGGTGCGCCACACCTTCAACCCCGAGTTCATCAACCGCCTCGACGAGATCATCATCTTCGACCAGCTCGCCGACGACGAGCTGTTGGAGATCGTCGGCCTACAGGTCGAGCAGCTCAACCGCACGCTGCGCACGCGCGGCATCGAGGTCCGGCTGACCGACGAGGCCCGGCGCTGGATCGTCGAGAAGACCTGCGCCGACCGCTCCTACGGCGCCCGCCCGCTGCGGCGCGCGCTGCAAAAGTACGTCGAAGACCCGCTCTCCGAGTCGCTCATCCAGGGCCTGCTGGCCGGGGCGACCGTGGTCGAGGTCTACGAGGAGGAGGGCGAGCTGGCCCACAAGCCCGTCACCGTCGAGGAGACGGGCGACGCCCTGCTGATTCACTGACGAAGGGGAAAAGGGGAAGAGGGGAAGCGGCGAAAGGGGAGTAGCGGGCCGGCGGCGCCACCGCCGAGGGGGGATTTCCCCCCGCCCCGCCGACGCCCTTTCCCCCTTCCCCTTTTCCCCTTTTCCCCCTTTCCCTGTATAATGCGCCACTTTGCAGGTGTGCCCTGTCGGACAACGGTGCGCGGGGCGGCGAGAATCCAACAGGCTTCCTTGAGCTTCGAGGGCCTGATCTCGCGCGAGCGCGGCCCCGCCGGGCGGCGCACCTTCCGGCCCGCGTCGCCGGAAAAATTTGAAAAGTCTGATCCTGAGTCTCCCGAACTCATTCAAGACGGTTCTCTTAGAGGCAAAATTTAAATTTATGCGTACCCGCGCGCCCAGGATTTTTCTCGTGGCCGTTCTCGCGTGCTGTCTCACGCTCCCCGGCTTCGTGCTGCCCGCGCCGAGCGCCTTCGCGCAGGGGGCGTCCCCGTCGCAGACGCTCGTCGAGAACGTGCTGGTCGAGGGCAACCGCCGCCTGCGCGACGAGGACATCCTCTACCACATCCAGACCCGGCCCGGAGACCCCTTCAACGAGGAGCAGATCAGGCGCGACCTCCAGGCGCTCCTGAACCTGCCGTTCTTCGACAAGACGGAGACCCGCGTCTCGACCGAGGACGGCCCGCGCGGCGGCAAGGTCGTCATCTTCACGGTCACGGAGCTGCCCGTCATCCGCGACCTCCAGTTCAAGGGCCTCTCCAGCGTCGGCGAGGCCGACCTCCTCAAAGCGTTCCGCGAGCAGCGCGTCGGCGTCTCGAAGGAGACCTCCTACGACCCCGTCAAGATCAACAACGCCCGGCGCGTCATCCGCGAACTTTTGGCCGAGCGCGGCCACCCGAACGCGACCGTCGAGGCCGAGGTCGAGGAGATTTCGCAGACCTCGGTCGGCGTCACCTTTCGGGTGGACGAGGGCGACCGCGTCCGCGTCGTTGACATCGACTTCGAGGGCAACCAAGTCTTCTCGGACGGCGAGCTGCGCGGCGCCATGAAGCTCGTCAAGGAGGCGGGCCTCATCACCCGCTTCAAGGGGCAGGACATCCTCCACCTCGACAAGCTCGACTACGACCTGCGCGTCAACGTCGTCAACCACATGCGCTCGAAGGGCTACCTCGAAGCCCGCACCGGCGAGCCCAGGGTCGAGGGGCTCGGCCAGCGCCGCACCGGCTTCTTCATCCCGCTCCCGCTGCTCTCGTCGAGGGACGAGGCGCTGCGCGTTACGGTGCCGATCATCGAGGGCAAGGTCTACCGCCTCGGCGAGATCAAGATCGAGGGCAACTCGATCTACTCCGAGGAGGTGATCCGGTCGGTCATCGGGCTGCGCTCGGGCGAGGTCGCCAACGGCCAGCGGATCACGAAGGCCCTGGCCGAGGACCTGAAGAAGCTCTACGGCCGCTCGGGCTTCATCCAGTACGAGTACGACGTTAACCCCGACTTCAAGCCCAACCCGCAGAACGCGCAGGAGGGCGTCGCCGACTTCACCATCACCATCAACGAGGGCAAGCAGTTCTCGCTCCGGCGGCTGGAGTTCGCGGGCAACACCTACACGCGCGACAACGTGCTCAGGCGCGAGGTGGCCGTCAACGAGGGCGACATCTTCGACCAGTCGCTCTGGGAGTACTCGGTCCTCAAGCTCAACCAGCTCGGCTACTTCGACCCGATCAACAAGGAGACCGACGCCGAGTTCCGCACCGACGAGGAGACCGGCAACGTAGACATCAACCTGAGGGTGGCCGAGCGCGGCCGCAACCAGATCGCCTTCAACGGCGGCATCTCCGGCATCGGCGGCTCGTTCTTCGGCCTTCAGTACTCGACCAACAACCTGCTCGGCCGCGGCGAGAGCCTGTCGTTCGAGTTCGCCTTCGGCAACCGGCAGCGGTCGTTCCTCTTCTCGTTCACCGAGCCCTACGTCAAGGACCGCCCAATCTCGGTCGGCTTCACGCTCTACACCGAGTCGCGGAAGTTCTTCGGCGAGGGCACGCTGCTCTCCTCGAACGTGGACGCCATCACCGGCGCCATCGGCAACCCGCTCGACTTCTTCAACGTCAGCGACGAGAACCTCTTCACGCAGAATCGGACGGGCGCCTCGGTCTTCGCCAGCGCCCCGCTCTGGGAGTTCTGGAAGCCGCGCTCCAGCCGCCTGGTCCAGATCGCGCGCGCCTCGCGCCTCGGCCTCTCCTACTCCTACGACCGCTCGTCCATCGAGGACCCGCCGGTCAATCAGGAGAACAACCCGAACACCTTCATCCCGAGGGTCTTCGCGCAGCCGAGCATCACGACCAGCCGCATCACCCCGACCTTCGTCTACGACACGCGCAACGCCTCCATCGACCCGACCGAGGGGCGACAGGTGGCCCTCTCGCTGGCCTTCGCCGGCGCCGGCGGCGACGTGCGCACCTACCAGCCGACGGCCTCGTACACGCAGTACTACCCGGTCCGCCGCAAGCGCTCGCAGAACCCGGAGGTCTTCGGCTTCCGCCTCGTCGCCGGCCACGTCGCCAGCTTCGGCATCACCGACCAGATCAGGCAGGCGCAGGCCGCCTCGCTCTCCTTCATCGGCGGCGTGCCCATCTACGAGCGGTTCTTCCTCGGCGACGAGTTCACCATCCGCGGCTACAACGTCCGCTCGATCAGCCCCATCGTCCCGCTCGACGTGTTCGTCACCTCGCGCAACGTCGCCGTCTCGTCGAGCCCGGGGGCCAACGAGGCGGTGGCGTCGCTGCCGACCAACCTGCGCGACCAGCTCGTCCGCCTCGGCACCTTCACCGGGGCCACCGGGGCCAACTCGATCCAGTTGACGCGCGACTTCCGCTTCCTCGGCGGCGACACGCAGCTTCTGGGCAACTTCGAGTACCGCATCCCGATCTTCGGGCCGATCCAGCTCGCAGCCTTCGCAGACATCGGCGCGGCCTTCAACCTGCGCGGCGGCTCCGACCAGACCTTCTCCACCGAGTTTTTGCCCGACGACCGCCTGCTCGGCGGCACGGGCGGCCTGACCGGCCTCGTGGTCTCGCGCAACCCGCAGCTCGCCGTCGCGCCCCTGAACGGCGCCCTGCTCGTGCAGGGCGACCGGCTGATCACGCGGGAGCAGTTCACCGTCCTCCAGCGGTCGGGTCCGGTGGACCCGCAGACGCTGCTGCCCTTCGGCCTTCAGCCGCTCTTTTTGCGCGGCGAGGCGCAGACCAACACGGTCGCGCGCCTCTCGCAGAGCCTGTTCGCAAATTTGGGCGACTACCGATCCAGCCTCGGGGCCGAGTTGCGCATCCAACTCCCGGTAGTCAACGTGCCGTTCCGGTTCATTTACGCCATCAATCCCAACGCGCGTACCGAATTCATCCGCGAGGAGAAGCGGGTCTTCCGCTTCAGCATCGGTCGCACGTTCTGACGCACGAGACTTTTTCGGCTGACGGGTCCGCGCCCGCTTCGCCACAGGCAGACCGGGGGCGCGGGCTCCCCCTTCGATCCCTCTCTTTTAAGGAGCAGTTTAGGAAAGACCATGAAAGTGATTCGCAACGCCGCCGCCGCCGCCGTCATCGCGGCCTTCGCCGCGCTCTCCGCCAGCGCGCAGCAACCCGCCGCCAATCGCCCCGCGACCTCCGCGCCAGCGCAGACGGCCGGCGCCGGGGCGGCCGTCCCCGACGCGAAGGTGGCAATCATCAACTCCGACGCCTTCAGCGACCAGAAGGTCGGCGTCCAGCGCCTGATCGCCGCCTTCAACACGCTGGAGCGCGAGTTCAAGCCGCGCCGCGACGAGATTCAGGCCCTCAAGACCAAGTACGACAACCTCGCCAAGCAGATCAACGACACCAGGGCCGTCGCCAACCAGTCTTCGCTCGCGCAGCTCGCCGACCAGGCCGAGACGCTCGAGAAGGACATGAAGCGCAAGCAGGAGGACGGCCAGGCCGCCTTCCAGAAGCGCTACCAGGAGTTGACCAACCCGGTCCTGCTCGACCTGGAGAACGCGCTTGAGAGCTACGCCAAGCAGCGCAACATCTCCGTCGTCTTCGACGTGAGCAAGATGGCCGGCGCGATGATGGTCGTCAACAACGCCGTCGACATCACGGCCGACTTCATCGCCGACTACAACCGGCGCAACCCGGCCTCGACGGCCGCCGCCGCCCCGGCCAACCGCTAAAAGCCGTGACGAGTGACGAGTGACGAGTGACAAGAGGCCGAACAGGTTCTCTCTCGTCACTCGTCACTTGTCACTCGTCACTTCTTTTATGGACACTCCACTCGACTCGGTCGCCATCCAGCAGATACTCCCGCACCGCTACCCCTTCCTCCTCGTGGACCGCATCACCGAGTTCGTCCCCGGCGAGCGCATCGTGGGCATCAAGCAGGTGACCATCAACGAGCCCTTCTTCCGGGGTCACTTCCCCGGCGCCCCCGTCATGCCGGGCGTGCTCATAGTCGAGGCCCTGGCGCAGGTCGGCGCCGTCTACGCGCTTCAGCAGATCGAGGGCCGCGACACCAAGCTCGTCCTCTTCAGCGGCATCGACAACGCGCGCTTCCGCCGCCCCGTAGTCCCCGGCGATACGCTCGTCCTGACGGTGACGCCGATCAGGGTGGGCGGCCGCGTACAGAAGATGCACGGCGAGGCCAGCGTCGGCGGACAGCTCGCGGCCGAGGCCGACATCATGAGCGTCGTCACCGACCGCGCCGCCGTCAAGTGAGGCGGAAAGAGGGGCGGAGGGGAGAAGGGAGAGGGGCCGGCGGCCTCGTCGCGGCCGCCCCCTCTGAACCTTTTTAGCCTTCCCCCTCTCCCTTTCCCCCTTTCGCTTATGCCTGTCGAGATTCATCCGAGCGCCGTCGTCAACCCGCGGGCCGAGCTGGGCGAGGGCACCTACGTCGGTCCCTACTGCACCGTCGGGCCGGAGGTGCGCACGGGCGCGGGCGTCCGCTTCGAGTCTCACTGCGTGGTGGACGGCCGCACCTCCATCGGCGACGACACGCACCTCTATCCTTTCGTCTCGCTGGGGCTCGCCTCGCAGGACCTGAAGTACCGCGGCGAGCCGGCCGAGACGCGGGTGGGGAGCCGCTGCCGGCTGCGCGAGTTCGTCACCGTTCACCGCGGCACGGAGGGCGGCGGGATGCTGACCTCCATCGGCGACGACTGCCTCGTCATGGCGCAGGCCCACGTCGCGCACGACTGCCTGGTCGGCGACCGCGTCATCATGGCGAACGGGGCGACGCTCGCGGGCCACGTCACCGTCGAGGCCGGGGCGAACATCGGCGCCTACTCGGGCGTCCACCAGTTCTGCCGGGTGGGGCGCGAGGCTTACGTCGGCGGCTACTCGGTCGTCGTCAAGGACGCGCTGCCCTTCGCCCTCACGGTCGGCAATCACGCCAAGTGCTACGGCCTCAACACGGTCGGCATGAGGCGGCGCAACTACCCGCGCGAGACCGTCGAGGCTTTGCAGCGGGCCTTCCGCTTCCTGCTCTCGTCCAGGCTCAACACCACCCAGGCGCTCGCGCGCATCCGCGAGGAGTTAAGCGGCTCGCCCGAGGTCGCGGAACTCGTCCGCTTCGTCGAGACCTCAGCGCGCGGCGTCGTCAAATGAGAAAAGCCGTGACGGGTGACGAGTGACGAGTGACGAGAAAGGAAGTTTTTAGTTGATAGTTTTTAGGACAGAAGACACTTCTTCGCTAAAAACTACAAACTATCAACTAAAAACTCCTCTCCTCTTGTCACTCGTCACTCTTCACTCGTCACTCTTCATATGCGTTACGGATTGATCGCGGGCAACGGCAGATTCCCCTTCCTCGTGGTCGAGGGCGCGAGGCGGGCCGGGGTGTCGCTTGCCGTGGCGGCCATCCGCGAGGAGACCGACCCCGCAATCGAGGGGGCAGTCGGCGCGGCGGGCGGAAGCCTCGCCTGGGTCGGCATCGGGCAACTGGGGCGGATGATCCGCTTCTTCAAGCGCGAGGGCGTCGAGCGCGCGATCATGGCGGGGCAGGTCAAGCACGTCCAGATATTCAGCGGGGCGCTGCCAGACGTGCGGATGCTGAAGATGCTCGTCAGCCTCCCTCGCCGCAACACCGACGCCCTCATCGGTGGGGTCGCGGCAGAGCTTGAGCGCGACGGCATCGAGCTGGTTGACTCGACCCTCTTTCTGCAAGACCTCCTTCCGGCCGAGGGCGTGCTGACGCGCCGCGCCCCGGACGCGCGCGAGCGGGGCGACATCGAGTACGGCCTCGAAGTGGCGCGCGAGATCGCCCGGCTCGACCTCGGGCAGACCATCGTCGTGCGGGCGCGTGCCTGCGTGGCCGTCGAGGCGATGGAGGGCACGGACGCCTGCGTCCGGCGCGCCGGCACGCTCGCGCGCGGCCGCCTCACCGTGGTCAAGGTGGCGAAGCCGGGCCAGGACATGAGGTTCGACGTGCCCGTGGTCGGCGTGCCCACAATCCAGACGATGGTCGAGGCGGGCGCCACCTGCCTCTGCCTGACGGCCGGCAAGACGCTCATGTTCGACCGCGAGGAGATGGTGCGGCTAGCAGAGCGCCACCGCGTCTCGATAGTCGCGGCCCCGCCCGTCTGACTGCGCCGGGCGACGGGTCGGGCCCGGTAAAGCTTCGGGGGCGACGAGGCCGCGCGGCCTCGTCGCCCCCGAAGCTTTACCGGCCGTCGCCTACCTCGCGCTGGCCCGGCCCGGCCCGACGCGCTCGCGGAACTGCTTGACGAGGCGCTCGCTCAGGCGGCCGAGCGTCGGGAGCTTGAGCGGGCCGGCGAGGTAACGGCCGTGCGCGGCGTCGCGCAGGGCGTCGAGGTCGAACTGCTCCTTGAAGTGTGCGCGGTACGCCCCAGACGGGACGACGAGCCCCTCCATCGCCGCGCCGTCGATGTTGACGAGGAAGACGAAGTCGGCGTCGCTCGGCCGCTCGGCGACCGCGAAGAAGCGCCACTCCTCGATCCTCTTCCTGATCTCGCGCTCGGCGTCCAACTCGATGTCGGTGTACTCCTCGCCGCCGGTGATGACGCTCATGCTGTTGGGGTCGGTCCCGACGACGCGCTGCGTGCGCCGGAAGGCGACGATGTAAATGGACTGCCCCGTGCGGAAGCCGAAGGGCCGGGCGGCGGGCGCCTGCCCGGGCGCGCGTGCGGGCTCCCCCTGCGCGGCCGCCGTCGGCGCCGTCCACGGGGCCGCGGCCACAAGGACCAACATTAGCGTGAGGGCGAGCGAGGGGGCGAACGACGGGCCGTGCTTGATGGGGTGCTTGATGGACATCGGATTATCCTCCCAAGATTTCCGTAGACGGTGGCCGCCGGACCCGGGAGAAGCGGCGTCGGCCGTAGAAGGCGGCGGCGACATGATAAGGCAGCGCCGGGCCGCCCGTGTAAAAAAAAAGACCCGCGCTCGCCTGAGCGCGGGTCTTTCGGCTTACGCGGCGCGGGCGGACGCGTCCGCCCGCCGTCCCTCACTCGGTCGCGCCGGTGGCGGCCTGCTGTGTGGTGGCCTTCGGGTCGTAGGGGGTCTCGAGGTAAGTCTTGGCGACCCGCTGCGCGTTGTCGAAGTCGCTTTCCAGGCCCACGGCCTTCTGGTACTCGTTGACGGCGCGGGCGCGGTCGCCCTTCGCGTCGTAGGCGTTGCCCATCTTGATGTGCGCCCAGACCTCGATCCAGGTCGGGCGGAGGTTGCCGGCCAGCGCCGCCTTGAAGTTGTCGATGGCCGGGTCGTAGTTGCGCTGTTCGAGGTAGATGAGCCCGAGGTTGTAGTAAATCCACGAGTTCGAGCGGTCGAGCTTGAGCGCCTCTTCGAGCTGCCGCTGCGCTTCGAGGTACTGCCCCTCGCGGAACAGCTCCAGCCCGCGCCGCGCCACCACCGACACGCGCAGGTCGTCCGAGGTGCGGAGCAGGCGGTTGTTCGGGTCCACGATGATTTCGAGCGGCTTGCCCGTGGATTCGATGTCGAAGTCCTCGCTCTTGTCAGAGATGAAGACGACCTCTGTCTTGTCGTCGCCCTCGGCCCGCAGCGTCACCTCTACGGGGAGCCGCAAATTCTCCATGTTCTGCCGGACGGTGCCGCGCGCGCGGAACTTGCCGGCCCGCGTGCGGATGATCTGGTAATCGGCGGCGAACTCGGGCACGCCCGTCCCCTCGACCCAGCGGGCGAAGAAGTAGCGCAGGTTCTCGCCCGCCGCCTTCGAGGCCAGCCGCTCGAAGTCGTCGATGGAGGCGTTGCGCCCGCGGAACTGCTGGTAGAAGGTGCGCATCAGCTCCGAGAACTTCTGCTCGCCGATTGTCTCGCGCAGCATGCGGAAGACCATCGCGCCCTTGTAGAAGATCACGGCCTGGTATGCGGCCGACTGGTCGTCGAGCGTCGAGGGCGCGCGGGCGATGGAGGCGGCCTGCTCGAACATCAGCGCCCGTTCGAGCATGTCGCGCTGCGCGGTTTCGAGCGCCGCGCCCTGCATGCGCGACTCGCGGAAGAGGTAGGAACTCCACTCGGCCAGGCCCTGCGAGAGCCATGCGTCGTCGAACGCCTTCAGCCCGACGCTGTGGCCCCACCACTGGTAGGCCACCTCGCGCAGCACCCGCTCGTCGAGCGCCCCCTGCCGGCCCGCCACGAAGAAGCGCGGCGAGAGGAACTGGACGCCGGGGGCGGCGTAGGCGTCGAGCGTCGAGTCGTCCACCTGCGCGACGACGAGGCGGCGGCCGAAGACCGGCGGCCCGTACTGCCGCGTGTAGAATTCCAGCGCCTGGCCGACCAGTTGCGCGTAGGGCTCGATGAAGCCCTCGTTGCCGGGCTGGACGAAGAAGGACAGCTCGTAGCCGCCGATCCTGAGCGTGCGGGTGATGAAGCGGGCGACGGCGAAATTGCCGACCAGCGCCGGCTCGCGCTGGACGAAGCGGTAGCTGACGGTGCCCGCCGCGCCGGGCAGGTTCGGACGGAAGACGTTGCCGCGCGGCGCGCCCTCGCCCCCTGCGGGGGGAAGCTGTTGCGGCCCCGCGAGCGGGGTGATCGGCTCGTCGCTCGCGCCCGCCACCTCGTAGCCGGCGGGCACGGTCAGGGTGATCTCGGAGGTGGCGCGGTCGGCCGCGTAGTCGTGGAACGGGAACCAGCGCGCCGGGTACATCAGGTAAGAGATGTCGGAGCCGACGTAGGCCAGCCGCTTCGTCAAAAGCGGCCCGCCCTCGGGCGTAATCAACGGGCCGGACCAGCGGAACCGCAGCGTGACGGGCTGACCGGCCGGGGCCACCTGCCCGATGTCTACGCGGACGTGCGGCCCGATGGTTTCCAGGCCCGCCTGGTCCTGCACCACGTTCTGCAAGCGCACGCCGTTCAACTCGACCGACTCGACCTTGAGCGAGCCGTTCAACTCGAAGATGAAGGTACGCGTGCTGTCGATTGGCGTGAAGGTCACGTCGGCGCTCGCGCTCAACTGCTGAAGGGCCGGCGTCAGCTCGGCGACGATGCGATAGTGGCGGATGTCGTAGCGCGCGCGCTGGCCGGGCTGGAGCGGCGTCTCGGCGACGGTGGCGACGGGCGGCGCGGGCGTCGGCGTGGGCCGGGCCTGCGGCGCCTGCTGCGCGGGCGGGATCGTGCGGCGCTGGGCCGGGCGCTGCCGCCCGCCGTCCTGCGCCAGGGCCGCGCCCGAGCCCGCCAGGGCCGCGACCGCGAGCGTCAGGAAGAGTCTCTTAAAAGCTGTTCTCATCAGTGTTGTCGTCCTGCACAAACGATATGCCCGCCGGCGCCCCTCTGACAAGCCTGCGAGCCTCCGCGGGAAGCGGCCGCCTTCGCGGGCCGTGGCTTCGGGTCGCCCTCAGGTTCCGTGAGGCGGCGCGGGCTCGGCTGGCGAGAGGCCGTGTGAAAGGGCGCGCGACGGGCGTTTCTTCTTCTACGGCGAGCGTTTGGATGCCTGCGCCGAGGGGCGCCGTTGTACGCGCGACGGGCCGCGTTCGGCCCCTGAAATCGCGGCCCGGGGCCGGCGCCGCCCCGCCAGCCCGCCGCGCACGCAGGGGGCGCTAGTTGGTCCGGCTTGACAGCCGCGCGGCCCGCCGTCATCCTCGCCCCCAAGCGTTCACACTGGATTTTTCGAGGGCCGCCGGGGGCGCCCGGCCGAGGACCGCCTCCGCCCGCGCGCCCGACGGAGATTTATGAGCACTTCATACGGCAACCCCGCCATCCGCATCACGCTCCTGCCGCGCGACACCAACCCGCAGGGCACCATCTTCGGCGGCATCATTCTCAGCTACATAGACATCGCCGGGGCCGTCGAGGCCCACCGCCACACCGGCATCGAGCGGTTCGTCACCGTCGCCATGCGCGAGGTGGTCTTCCACGAGCCGGTCTTCGTCGGCGACCTCGTCAGCTTCTACGCCCACACCCGGCGCGTCGGCAACACCTCGATTACGATCTCCGTCGTCGTCGAGGCCGAACGCTACGGCGGCACCTCCGAGCGCATCAAGGTGACGGAGGCCGAGGTGGTCTACGTCGCCGTTGACGCCAACCGGCGCAAGATGCGCATACCGGAGAAAGTCAGAGAACTACAACCCGAGGCGACACCAGAGTAGCCTTAAAAGAAAAGAAAAAGTGAAGAATCAAGGAAAGTTTCGATAACTGGCCCGGGCTATTCTGTTTGGGCAAGCGAAAAACTTGCACCAGCGGGACTGATGTTTTGGGGGAGACATCGGTCCCGCTTCTTTTTCGCCACTGGTGTTAAACAATGCTCAAGAATTGCTCAAGGTCTCCGGTCCATTCTCTCCCCATGTGAGGCGTAGCAGTCGCGCCCGACGCGAGGCTGTTACGCCGGACCCTGAGCCGCCTGATTGGAAGGGGCGGGAGATAACCCGGCTAACTGACGAGGAGGGTTAAACATGCGCGAAGAGGCGAACTCGAACGTCAAGGGCAGAACACCGTTGATGCTGGCCGCATTTAAGGGCGACCTGCCCGCCGTCCGCAGGCTCCTGGCCGAGGGCGCGGACGTGAACGCGAGGGACGAAGTAGGAGACACGGCGCTGATGTTCGCCGCCTTCAGGGGTCACGAGGCGATTGTGAACCTGTTGCTGAGCCGCGGCGCCAACGTGCACGCCAGGGCGAGGAACGGCTGGACGGCGCGCAAGGCGGCCGAGCGGGGCTTTAATACCGCCATCGCGGTGACGCTCAGAAGGGCGGAGATGGAGGGCGCCCTGCCTTTCCGCTCGCTCCACGCGGTCGGGTAAAGTGGCGAGGCGCTGTTACAAAAAAGGCTCACGCTCCCGACGCGCACGTCCGCCCGAGGCGGGAAAGTCCTCGGCGCGGGTGTGGCGGCGGCGATGAACATGCGGGAGGTGTCTTCGGATGAGAACGGCCGCGGTCGTGATCTTTCTTTGCGCCGTCGTCGGGCTCTGTTCGGCCTGTGGCGGCGGCGACAATGTTAACAACGCGAACCTCAACGCCCCCGTAAGCAACATGAACACCGACGCCCCGGCGGGGAACGGTAACGTCGGCGTGATGGGCGGCGACGTTGCGCCTCCCGGCGGCGGCAACGCGAACGGCGGCGCAACCGGCAACGCGAACGGCGGCGGCAACGCGAACGCCAGCCCTGGCGGCAACGCTAACAGGCCGTAGACCACGCCCGAGAAACGGGCCGGCCGACGCGCGAGAGTTGACTCGCCGGCCCGGACTCGCCGGCCTCTTCGGCTTGGAAGCGTCTCGCGCCTTCCCGGACCCCTTTCCCCGACGACTGGAAACGGGGGCCGAGCGGGTCAGCTGAGCGGGTCATCGGCCGTCGCCCTGAGGCGCGTCCGGCCTCGAAGCCTCAGACTGGCGCGGCGGCCCGAGCGGGCGCCAGCCGCCGCGCCAGTTTAAGGCTTCGAGGCCGGCGAAGTTCTTCTTGTAGTCGTAGACGGAGGGCTCAAGGCAGGCGTAGCCGGGGTAGTAGTGGCGGCGGCCGCGCTCGCGCGTGTAATCAATAGCCGCGAGCATGGTGAGGATGCCGAGGCTGCGGCGCGACTCTTCGGGGTCAAACATGGCGTAGACGGCCGAGGTGGCGCTGCGCCCAACGTCGAGGAAGCTGGCGGCGACGAGGCGGCGCCCGGCGTGGGCGCAGATTTCCACGCCGGGACAGGGCACGCGCGCCGGGTCGAAGGAGAGGAAGTCGAAGAGCGAGTCGGGGACGTTCGTGCGGAAGCGCAGGCGGTGCCGGTCGAAGAGGGCGAGCTTCTCCTCGTCCACGAAGCTGGGTCTGACGGTCAGGCTCAGGTCGCGGTTGCGCGCCAGCACGCGGCGCTGGCTGCGCGAGGGGGCGAACCGCGCGAGGTCCACGCGCAGAGGCATCACGGTGCAGCCGCGCCCTTCGAGCGTCGTGCGGCTGTAGCGGAAGAAGAAGACGCCGAAGTGGCGCCAGCCCTCGGCCCACAGCGCGTCCATCTCGGCCGGGCTCTTCCGGTAGCTGACGAAGTACTCTTCACGCGCGGGCACTAGGGTCAGGCGCCTTTTAGCGGCCGGCTGCCGCGCCCGCGGGCGGGCAGGGCTTCTCGCCGGCCGGCGCCGCCGCCTGGCGGATGCGTCCCTCGGTGCGGGGCGCGATTGACTTGGCCCCGGCGATGGCGCGGCGCAGCACCTCCGAGTCGATCAGCCTCTCCTTCAAAAGGTTCTCGTGCCCCTTAAGCATCGCGTACTGGTCGCCGCCCTCTGCGACGTAGCGCGTCGTGACGAGCGTGTAGCTGCGCTTCGGGTCGAGCGGCTGCCCGCCGACTGTCACCTCGGTCAGGCGCCGGCCGGCCGGGCGCGAGGCGTCGAAGGCGTAGTTGAGGCCGGAGACCTGCGGGAAGCGGCCCGGCTCGGCGCCCGGCGCCGTGCGGCTGACGCCGTGCTCTAAGGCCGCGCGCAGCGTCTCGCCGGTGACGGAGATTTTGACCAGTTCGTTGTTGAAGGGCAGGATCGAGAGCACGTCGCGCAGCATCACCTCGCCGGCCGAGATGACGGAGTCGGCTCGGATCGAGCCGCCGTTGACGAGCGCCACGTCGGCGCGGGCCGCGCGGCGGAACGAGTCGGCGACGAAGTTGGCGATGTTGGTCTCGCGCGTGCGGTTCTCGGCGCTGCGCGCGTCGAGCGCCACCGCCGTCCGGCCGACGATTGACGACAACTCCCGCAGCTTAGCCCCGTACTTCGCCATGACGGGCGCGAAGGCCGGGTCGTCCGGCACCGTCTCGTTGACCGGAATAACGCGCCAGTCGATGCTCTCGACCTCGCCCGTCCTGGGGTCGAGGTTCAGGTCGAAGCGGCCGATCTCGCGCCCGTCGGCCGTCATCTTGAAGATCGGCACGCCGGCCGCCGACGATTGCAGCAGCGTGTGCTCGTGGCCGCCGATGATGATGTCGATGCCGGGAGCGCAGCGCGCGAGTTTTTTGTCTTCGTTAAGAGAGAGGTGCGTGAGCGCGACGACGGCTTTAGCGCCGGCCGCCTCGATCTGCGGGATGACGGCGCGGGCGGTCTCGCAGGCGTCGCGGAACTCGACGTTCGGGCCGGGGCTCGAAGTGGTCTTGGTCTCGGGCAGGACGATGCCGAAGATGCCGACCTTAACGCCCCCGAACTCGCGGACGACGAAGGGCGGCGTGTCGCCGAAGGTCTTGCCCGTGCGCGCGTCCACGACGTTCGCGCCGAGCCAGCCGAACTTCGACTCGCGCATCCTTTCCAGCAGCACGTCTGGGCCGAAGTCGAACTCGTGGTTGCCGAGCACGGAATAGTCGAGCCCGACGACGTTCCACGCGTCGATCATCTGTGCCCCCTTGTAGGTGATGGACTCGACCGAGGGCGAGATGGTGTCGCCGGCGAGCAGCAGCAGCGTGTGGGGCGACTCCTGCAAAGTCTGTTTGCGCAAGGTCGAGAGGCGCGCGAGGCCCCCCTCCCTGCCGCGCTCGACGGGGACGAACTGGTACACGTCGTTGACTTGCAGGAGCGTGACGCGCACGGGGCAGTCTGCCGCGCCCGCCTCCTGCGCGAGGGCGGCCGGTGCGTAGACGATTGCGACGAGCAGGGCGAGCGCCAGGCTCGCCGCGCGTGTGCAGATGAATGCCATCTTGTCGGGAATCCCTTTCAAAACGGTCTCTGAAATTAGTTCGGGGAGCAGCTTAGCGCCGGCCGGCGCCGGGCGCCCGTCGGCCTCGCGGGCGCGCTTCGGGCGGCCGCGCCGGCAGGCGAGTTGGGCCGGCAGTTGAGTCTGAATTATACTCGGCGCGCTCTGAGCAAAACAAACAGGACCCAGAACGGCCTCCCGCAAGGGGGCGCACGGACAGCCGCCATCTCATGACCCAGCAACGCAGTCTCGCCGTCGAACCGGGCGCGGACATCCCCGCGTCGGCCGCCGACGAAACCCTCGCCGTCTGCGTCTTCGCCGACGCCCCTCGCCTGCCCGACGCCCCTCGCCTCGGCGCGCTACGCCGCGCCTGCGAGGAGGCCGTCGCCGAGGCCGGCTTCGAGGGCGAGGAGGGCGACACGCTCCTGCTCCACACGTCGGCCGGGGGCGCGGGCGGCGAAGGGGAGGACAGGGGCGAGGCGGCCGGACAGGCGACGGGCGAGCCCGTCTTGTCGCGGCGCGTCCTGCTCTTGGGCGTGGGTAATCACTCGGACTTTGACGCGCACGTCATGCGCAGGGCTGCGGGGGCGGCGGCGCGGCGGGCGCGGCGGGCGCGCGGCGGCTCGCTCCGCCTCGTGCTGCCGGAGGTCGTAGGCGCCAACGCGCGAGAGTCGGCCCGCGCCGCCGCCGAGGGCGCCCACCTCGGGCTCTACGAGAACAACTTTTACCAGAAGTCTGAGGAGGGCGAGCCGCGCCTCGACCGCCTCGTCGTCGTCGCGCCGGCGGGCGCGGACGGGCTCGAAGCCGAGTTCGAGCGTGCGCGCGTCGTGGCCGAGTCTGCGAACTGGGCGCGGACCCTCTCGGACGAGCCGGGCCTCAGCCTGCCGCCGCGCGAGCTGGCCCGCCGCGCCGCCGAGATGGCCGCGGAGTTCGGCTTAATCGTCGAGTCGCTAACGGCCGAGGAGATTCGCCGGCGCGAGATGGGAGCCCTGCTCGGCGTCGCGCAGGGCTCGGACGAGGAGCCGGCCCTAGTCGTCCTCCGCTACGAGCCCGAGGGCGCGGTCGGCCCGGGCGAAGACGAAGAGTTGTGGGCCTTCGTCGGCAAGGGGATCACCTTCGACACGGGCGGCATCTCGATCAAGCACGGCCTAGACATGTACGAGATGAAGGCCGACATGGCGGGCGGCGCGGCCGTGCTCGGGGCGATGCGCGCCATCGCGCAGTTGAAGCCCGCGCGCCGCGTCGTCGGGCTGGTGCCGGCCGCCGAGAACATGCCCTCGGGCAAGGCCATCAAGCCGGGCGACGTGGTCCGCACGCTCGCCGGCCACACGGTCGAAGTGGTGGACACAGACGCCGAGGGGCGCCTCGTCCTCATAGACGGCATAGCCTACGCCAGGCAGCTCGGCGCGACGCGCATCGTGGACCTCGCCACCCTGACCGGCTCAATCGTCGTCGCCCTCGGCGAGCACCGCACGGGCCTCTTCTCGAACGACGACGAGTGGGCGGCGCGCGTCATCGAGGCCGCCGGACGCGCCGGCGAGCCCGTCTGGCGGATGCCGGTCTCGGACGACTACAAGAAGAAGATCGAGAGCATGATCGCCGACTTCAAGAACTACGGCGGGCGGCCCGACGCGACCGGCGCCGCGCTGCTCCTCAGCAAGTTCGCCGGCGAGACGCCCTGGGTCCACCTCGACATCGCCGGCACTTCCTGGCTCGACGACAAGCGGCCGCACGCGCCAAAGGGCTCGACCGGCACCGGCGTCCGCACCCTCGTCGAGCTGGCCTGCGGCTGACAAACCGCCGCGGCCCGGCCCTTCACGGCGGGCGCGCCCGAGACTCACACGCGTCCCCCCGTCCAGACACTCATGCCGCTCGACGAGACGATTTTTCTGACGGGCTTTCCAGGCTTCATCGCCGGGCGGCTGGTGGAGCGGCTGGCGCGCGAGGGCGCGAGCTTCATCCTGCTGGCGGAGCCGCGCTTCGCCGCGCGGGCGCGCTCGGAAGCAGCGCGGCTCGCCGCCGTGGCCGGCGCCGTGGCCGGCAGGTTCCGCGTCGTCGAGGGCGACATCACGCGCGAAGACCTCGGCCTCTCGCCGCAGGATTTGGCGGACGCCGCCGAGCAAACGACCCTGCTCTTTCACCTCGCGGCCGTCTACGACCTCGGTGTCGAACGCGGGCTGGCCTTGAGAGTCAACGTCGAGGGCACGCGCCGCGTCAACCAGTTCGCGCGCTCTCTGCCGCGGCTGCGGCGCTACCACTACGTCTCGACCTGCTACGTCGCGGGCCGCCGCACCGGCCTCATCCGCGAGGACGAGCTGCGGCACGAGGCCGGCTTCCGCAACCACTACGAGGAGACGAAGTACCTGGCCGAGCTTGAGGTCGAGGCGCTCAAGGCCGAGCTGCCCGTCACCATCCACCGCCCCTCCGTCGTCTGCGGCGACTCGCGCACCGGCGAGACCGCCAAGTACGACGGCGTCTACTACCTCATCAACTACCTGCGGATGTGGCCGAAGGGGCTCTCGCTCGTCAACATCGGCAACGACGACGTGCGCCTCAACGTCGTGCCCGTTGATTTTGTCGTCGAGGCGCTGGCCGCCCTCGCCGCCGACGAGCGGGCCACCGGCGCCACGGTCCAGCTCGCCGACCCCGAACCTCTCACCACGCGCGAGCTGTTCGACCTGATCGTGCGCCGCCTCGCCGGGCGCCCCTCGCTCTGGACCGCGCCGGGCGCCCTCGTCCGCGCGACGCTCGACCTTCCGTTCTCGGAGAAGGTCTCGGGCCTGCCGCGCGTCGGCGTGCCTTACTTCTTCCTGCGCCAGACCTACGACACCGCCCGCGCGCGTGAGCTGCTCGCGCCCCACGGCGTCCGCTGCCCGCGCTTCCCCGAGTACGCGGGCGCCCTCATCGAGTTCGTCGAGCGCCACCCGAAGCTGTAGCCGCGCGCGACCCGCACGCGCCGGGGCTGCGCCTCAATAGGGGTGGCGGCTCAGTTGGCCGTTGGTGACGCCGACGGTGTAGAAGCCCGTGGTCGGGCGGTCGGCGAAGTTGAAGGTGCCGCCCGCCGGGACTTTCCAGATTTTAAAGTTCGAGTAGGTGAGCGGCTGGCCCGGCTCGCAGGTCTCGGCCCTGCGGCGCGCAGGCATGCGCCGGACTTGAACCCCCGCCCGCCCCGCGCCGCCGCCTCAGGCCGGGCCTGAGAAAAGGCTGGCGCACCGGTCCCGGCCGTGGCAGAATGCGCTCCTCACGAGCAGCAGAGCGTCCGTCACCGCTCGCTCTTTCGGCCTTGCCTCTCACATTAACCTGAATCACCAAAACCAGGCGTGACGGCCAAAAAGGAGACTTCCATGAGGCTTCTACGTCGTTTCGGCATGCTCGGTGTGCTGGCGCTGTGCTTTTACGTCGCCGGCGACGCGACGAGTGTGTCCGGGCTCTACGACGGCTACCAACACCCCCACCCCAACTGCCCGCCGGGGGTAGCTTGTGTGCCGCCCAACACCCAGTGCGGGTGCGGAATATCTGACGTTATAGAGGGCACCTGCTCGGACGTTTGGGACCTTAACACCTGTGCTTTCTCCTGCCAGAGATACGAGGGCAACGCCTGCTTAAGAAGCAGTCCGAGCAACTGCGCGAACGCCGAGATGCCCTTCTGCGACCAGGGGATGGCCTACTGCAATGGCAGCACCTGGGTGTGTGACGACGCCGGCACGAACACCCTCAACTCGTGCAGCTCCCAGCCGGTCCCGTCGTGCTCCGGCGGGGCTTACTGCTACAACGGCACCTGGTACTGTGCCAACAACCAGGGGTGCAGCGGGTCCGCCCCCACGTGTATCGACCCCACCGACGTGACGGGGACTAACAGAATCCCTGCCGTCTGCCACAGCGGCATCTGGGTCTGCGGAGCGCCATAGGGCGGACCGCGACTCAGCTCCTTCTCCGCCGGTGAGGCGGCGCGGGGCGGCCGGGACGAACCAAGTCATGGTTCGTCCCGGCCGCCCCGCGCCGCCTCTTCCGGTTCGCCGGTTGACAGCAGACGAATTTAGAACTATTCTAAGCTCACTTTCAACAGCGACAGGACAACCGAATGGCGGGTAACGGAGATCAGGGGGGCGGTCGCGGCCTGACGCGGCAGCGGCGGGCCGTGCTCGACGCCGTGCGCGGGTCCGAAGGGCACCTGACGGCGCAGGAGGTTTACGAGGCGGCGCGCCGCCTCCTGCCGACCATCAGCCTCGCCTCCGTCTACAACTCGCTGAAGTACCTGACCGAGAGCGGGCTGATCCGCGAGGTCGCGCTGGGCAAGAACGCCAGCCGCTACGACCGGACGACCGAGCGGCACGACCACGCCGTCTGCTCGCGCTGCGGGCGGCTCGTTGACTTCGAGCTGGCCGAGGCCGCCGCGCTGCTGCGGGCCGCCGCGCGCCGCTCGAAGTTCAAGCCCGAGTCGGTCCACCTGACGCTGGTCGGCGTCTGCCCCGACTGCCAGCGCGGCGCCTGAGCGCGCCGGCCGGGAGCGGGAAACTTAAATCAACTTCTTACGGAGGATTCATCAGCACATGGCAACAGCAAAGGTCGGCCAGAAGGCCCCCGACTTCGACATGCCTTCGACCGCGGACATCGAGAAGCTCGACAGGAACGTCAAGCTCTCCGACTATGCCGGTAAGTGGGTCGTGCTTCTCTTCTACCCCCTCGACTTCACCTTCGTCTGCCCGACGGAGCTGACCGCCTTCAGCGACCGCTACGACGACTTCGAGGGCATCGGGGCAGAGGTCATCGGCGTCTCGACCGACTCGGTCTTCTCGCACCGCGCCTGGCTCCAGACGCCGCGCGACAAGGGCGGCGTCGAGGGCTTGCGCTACCCGCTCGCCTCCGACATCACCAAGCAGGTGTCGTCAGACTACGGCGTGCTCATCGAGGACAAGGGCGTCGCGCTTCGCGGCCTCTTCGTCATCGACCCGGAGGGCGCGCTGCGCTACGCCGTCGTCCACGACCTGAACGTCGGGCGCTCGGCCGACGAGACGCTGCGCGTCATCCAGGCGCTCCAGACCGGCGGCCTCTGCCAGGCCGACTGGCGTCCGGGCCAGGAGACGCTGAAAGTCTGAGGAGCGTGACGGGCGACGAGTGACGAGTGACAAGAAGAATGTCAGTTTTTAGTTGGTAGTTTTTAGAACAGAAGCCCGCTTCACTAAAAACCACAAACTAAGAACTACAAACTCTTGTCACTCGTAACTCGTCACTTGTCACTCGTCACGAGGTATTCATCATGCCGATGAGGATTGGGACGGAGATGCCCTCGTTCGAGGGCGCGACCGAGTGGCTGAACGCGACGGGGGCGGCCGCCGAGGCACGGGCCGAGGGGCACCCGACGCTGGTTCACTTCTGGTCGGTGAGCTGCGGCATCTGCAAGGACAACATGCCGCGCGTCGCGGAGCTGCGCGACCGGCACGCCGGGGAGGGCCTGCGCGTCGTGGCCGTCCACATGCCGCGCTACGAGGCCGACACCGACGCCGAGAAGGTGCGCGAGTGCGTCGGCACTTACCAGATAACAGAGCCCTGCGCGGTTGATAACCAGCACAAGCTGCGCGACGCCTTCAAGAACGACCAGGGCTTCGTGCCCGCCTACTACCTGTTCGACGCCGAGGGGAAGCTCCGCTGCTTCGCCGCCGGCGAGCGCGGCCTGAACATGGTGGCGCCGGCGCTCGAACGCGTCCTCGCGGCGTCGAGGTCGGCCGCAGGCTGAGGCGAGGTGGCGAGGACACGAGGCGGACTCGGAGGCCGAGACGATGCCGGCGCGCGTCGGCCGGCCACGGCCCGCGCGAATCGAAAGGCACCCCGAAGGACGGGGTGCCTTTTTCGTCTCCGCCGCTCTCGCGCCCGCCGGGGCGAGGCGGCTCGGGGGCGGCGCACGCGCGACGCGCTCAGCCGAACAGGCGCGTGGGCGGAGGAATGTTGCCGAAGAGGAGGCTGAGCAGCCAGAGGCTGAAGAGGACCGAGCCGACGAGCAGGGCCAGCAGCACGGCGACGATGAGCCCGAGGAAGAGCCAGTCGCTCAGGCGCCCGCGCCGCGCCTCACCGGCCGGGACGAGAGAGCGCCCGCGCAGCAGTTCGACGTTCTTCCGGTTCGACTTCCACGCCGCATCGAAGAGGTCGCCGACGACCGGCACCGCGCCGAGCAGGTAGTCAATGGCGACGTTGGCGCCCATCCGCAGCAGCGTCACCTTCGGCACGCCGTAGCGCACGCCGGCCGCCAGGATGTAGAACGATGCGGCGCTCGTCACGAAGTCGCCGACGCCCGGCACCAGCCCGACGAGCGCGTCGAGCCCGACGCGCCACTGCGTGCCCGGCACCCTGAAGAGCCCGTCGAGCACGTAGCTCAACTGTTCAAGGCCCCGCTCGACCTCGGCCCGCGGCAGGGGCGCCGCCGCGCCGGCCGCCTCCCTCGTCATCTCTTTTCGCTCGGCCATCGCTAAACCATACGTCCCTCGCCCGGAACTAACAAGCGCAGCGATGCAGCCCACGCGGCCGTGCCCGGCCCCTGGAACCCGGACGCGCGCCCCGGCGACAACAAGTGGACCTGCGGTGTCTTCGCCCGCAACCCCGGCACGGGCCAAGCCGTCTGGCACTACCAGGTCGGCCCGCACGACCTCTACGACTGGGAGGGCATCAACGAGAGCAGCCTGCTCAACCTTCCCATCATCACGTCGGCCCGCCGCCGGGGCGCATGGCCCAACGCTCCTACATCGCCGGCGTCCTCACCAACTCGCCCGACAACATGATCCGCTGGCTCAGGGACCCGCCCGCCGTCGATCACCTGACGGCCATGCCCCGCCTCGGCCTCACAGAGCAGGAGGCACGCGACGTGGCGAGCTACCTCTACACCCTCAGGTGAGTTTATTTCTGCCGCTGCTTAATCCGGTTTGTGCTTTCGTAACACGCTCGCCCGTATAGAGTCTGTGTATTTGTCGGAGCAGCCGTGCCGGTCGGCGAGGTCGAGTATCTCCAGCGCGCCGGCCGCGTCGCCCGCCTCCAGCCGCGCCTTCGCTTCGTCGGCGTAGAACGCCGGGTTGCGGCTGCCCGCGGTTATCTTTTCCATGCGCAGGTCCGCGGCCTGGTCGGCCTGGCCGGACTGTTGCAGGACGCTCGCCCGTATAGAGTCTGTGAACTCGTCGGAGCAGCCGCGCCGGTCGGCGAGGTCGAGTATCTCCAGCGCGCCGGCCGCGTCGCCCGCCTCCAGCCGCGCCTTCGCTTCGTCGGCGTAGAGTGCCGGGTGGCGGCTGCCCGCGGTTATCTTTTCCATGCGCAGGTCCGTGGCCTGGCCCGCCTGGCCGGTCAACTCAAGACAGTCTGCCTGGACTGCTCGGACGTAATCATCAATGGCTTCGGGGCAATCCTTTTCCAACGATTCAAGCTGTTGCAGGAAGGCACCCGCACCCTCACTGCCCTGGGCCAGCAGTGCTCGCCCGAGGTTCGCCCAGTTAGGCGGAAAGTCGCGCCGCGCGAGGCAGGCTTTTTCAAAGTATCTGAGTGCCCTGGTGCTGGCCCGTCCCTCTTCTTTTACCCAGCACTCCCCGATGAACCGGAGGACCTTGGGATCGTCGGGCCTCAGTATCTCGGCGTACTCTAAAGCGGCACGCAGCTCAGCGACAGGGGCCCTGGATTCATACAAATTGGTGTAGAGCCGCTCGATGCGCCTGAACGCCCACTCTAGATTCCCCGAGAGCAGTTGGACCGCGATGCGATGTACCCGGCCGGCCTGGCCCGCGGCCACCATGTGGTGAAACGCTTCCACCGCCCGACTTATATTCTGGTTGGTGATGCGGCGGGCGCCGCCCAGTTGGTCAAGCCAGCAGGCGGCAATGGCCGAATGAAGCTCGCGTGCCTGCCGGCGCGCGTGGGGGTCTGGGATGTCTGCCAAGTCGGCCTCGGCGTCTTCGCCGTGGCCGGCGTAGCCCAGGTGGGTGCGCAGCCAACCGGCGATGAAACTGTGCAGGTAGTAGAGCGAATGGTCCGCGTTGGCCGAAAGAAGGCACCGGCGGTCCAACCCGTCCCAAGCGCCGCCGATACTCAGGTGACGCTCAAGCGCGTCCGCATGGTCGTGAGGTATCGCCGACCTGTACAGCGCCAGCGCCCGGATCAGATGCTGCTCCGGAGCACTCAACACGTTGTTGTAAAGATCACCGAGCAGCCTTTCCTCAATCTTTTGCTCGAAGTCGCCGCGGTGCCGAGTTAACGCCTCCAGCGGAGTTTCGTTGCGCCCGCGCGCGACCTCGATCAGGAGTTGGATGGCAAGCGGGTGGGCCTGCTTGCCGTGCCCCCCGCCCAGCCACTGGTAGATGCCTTTGAGCTGATTGCCACTGTAGCGCCACGCTGCTTCGCGGCCTGCCGGGGCGCCGTGGGCGAGACAGTCTGCCAGGCTGGCCCTATCCAGGCCCGGCACTTCCACGTCGCCGGCGACTGTCCCGAGTAGTTCCGAGGCCGGCCGTTCTCGAAACTCAAGCACCCAATGCCATTGCAGCCCCTGTACCGCCTGCACCCCCAACAGCAGGTTGCGAAACTCCGTCCGAAGGTGTCCCTGATCGTCAAGAAGGTGATGGGCCCGATCTATCCAGACCCAGGCGGGCCGGGGCGTCGGGTAGCGGCGCCGCAACTCCTCGGCAATCTGCCGGGCGTTGCCCGCAGGGCACCTCGGATACTCGGAAGTGTCGCCGAGCGGCGTGGCGAATTGCCGAAACAACTCGTCGGGCGTCGTGGAGGGCGTAACGACAAAGCGTATAGGCTCCTTGCCCACGAGTGGGGCGGACTGCCCCACCGCCTCGATCAACGCGCTCTTGCCGTTTCCCCTCAGGCCGTAAACGAGCAGAAAGGGCCGGCCGTGCAGTTTGGCCGCGGCCTCTTTGATTAAAGTTTCGCGGCCGAATAGCCCTGGCGCTCGCCGAGGGGGGAGCATCTCGTCGGGGACGAGCATGCCGGCCGGCGCCGCGGGGCTCCCGCCGTGCGCGGCGCTCAAGGCCGGGTCGCTGTCGGGCGGCGGGGCCGCCGCCCGCCTTTCCCGGGAAAGCGCCAGTATCCGCTGCGCGACCGAGACGAGCACGGCGTCCTGCTCGTGTTCCGGCATGGAGTTGAGGGGCTTGCCCGGCGGGTTGGCCGAATGGAAGTGGGCGAGTGACATCTCGTTAGGGCCGAGCGCCGGGTCCGGGTACTTGAACTTGGTTTCTGTGAACAGGCAGTGGCGCACCAGCAGAGGTATCACCGTGCGCCCCTCCTCCATCGCTTTCATCAGGAGGACGGGAAGTTCGCTGTTGCGGATGTACTTCGAGGCGAGGAAGGCAGGGCTGACCAGGAGGACAGCCACTTCAGCTTTTAGCAACTGCGTCTTGATGGAACTCTCCCACAGCTCACCGGCCTCAAGCTGAGTGTCCGACCACCGCCTTATCTGATCCTGTGGGATGAGAGGTTCCAGGTGTTGCGATAGCCGGTCGAGCCAGCGCTTGCTTGGCTCAGGGTTGTCATTGTCCTGATGCGCGTAGCTGATGAAGACGGTGAAGTCGCCAGAGGCATCTTCGGGGTGCACGAGGTTTTTCTCCCTTTCCTGGAGGTGTGAACTTTTACTCGACGCAGCAAGGAACAGGCATCGGCCGGTAGTGTGAGGGCCTGTGGGGCAGTGTAGAGATAAGAGTACGTAAATGTCACGCCGACCAAGTTGAGGAGAGCGCGGGCGGACAAGGGTGACTCGGCCCACGAAGGACCCTGGGCCTGACCGGGGAAACGTCCCTGGGTTTCAGCGGATGCGCGTCATCTGGCGCCAGAAGAAGCGGCCGAGGCGGGAGAAGGCGTTGCGGTCGCGGTCGGGGTCGGCGCGCTCGACGGCGACGCCGAGCGCGCCGGCGAGCTGTGAGTTGGGCGGGCCGATGTCCTCGTCGCCGCGCCTCTCGCCGAGCCAGCGGTCGAAGTGGCGGGCGACGGCGCGGCGCTGCTGCGCGTCGGCGGCGGCAGCGGCGAAGGCCGCGCGCAGGTCCGAGAGGTCTGCGAAGCCGAGGCGGTGCGCCTCGTAGAAGGAGCGCAGGGCGCGGAAGAAGCTCTCGTCGCCGAGGAGCTGCCTGAGGGAGACCAACATCAGCGCGCCCTTCGAGGCGACGACGGCCGCGTACTGCAAGGAGTTGCGGTACTCGCGCGCAGGCCGGTCGGCCGCCATGTCCTCGCCGCCGAAGGTGCGGTAGAGCTGGTAGACGCCGCGCAACTGGTCCTCCTCGGCCACGCGCGCCCGCTCCTCGCCGTGCGCCTCGCGCACGTAGAGCAGCGCCGACCAGTGGGCCAGCCCCTCGTCGAGCACGGGCTCGCGCGCCGGGTCGGTGCCGACGCCCGCGCCCCACCACTGGTGCGCGACGCCCTGCGCGACGGCGAACTCCAGGCTGTCTTCGACCGACGAGCGCTGCTCGCGGACGATCTCGGGCAGCGAGCGGGCGGCCGGCGAGTCGAAGTCAAGGTAGAAGGCGCTGGCGACGACGGCGAGGCCGGCGAACTCCGTGCTGCCGAGCCCCGCGACGAGCGGCGCCTCGGCCACGGTGAGGTGGTTGAAGGGCGGCCGTCCGAACCTCGCGGCGTAGACGCGCGCCGCCTCTGTCGCTACCCCGAGCACGCGCCGGCCCACCCGCTCGTGCTCGGCCGCGTAGACTGAGCGCACCGTCAGTCCGCCTACCTCGGCCTCGGCCGAGCGCAGGCTGCGCCCCGCCAGGAGCGAGAAGCCGCGCAGGTTCTGTCCGCCGAAGCGGCGCGCGCGCAACTCAACGGCGACGGCCCCGCTCGCGCCCCCACTCGCCGCGGCCGCGGCGGGCTCGTGCGGCGGCGCAGCAGCGGTAGGCTCGCGCGACGGCGCGGCGGCAGCGGGCTCGCGCGACGGCGCGGCCGGGGCGTAGAGGGCCAGGCCGTCGGCCGCGCTCACGCGCACGTCGTAGTCGGCCACGTCCGCGAAGAGCGTGTCGCCGACGGTCAACTCCAGCTTGCGCCTCCACTCGCCGCGGGCGCGAGGCGCGAGGACGGGGTGAAAGCCCCCGAGCAGCATCACGCCGCGCGAGACGAAGTTGGTGTCGCGCGCGCGGCGAACCTCGCGCGTGTCGCGCAGCGCCGCCCCGACCTGCTGGACGACGTGCGCCGACAGACTCGTCTCGTCGGGGTCGATCACCGGCACCGTGCCGCGGAAGGCCAGCTCGACCTCGGTCGAAGCGCCCGGCGGCACGGCCTCGCGCAGTTGGACCTTGAGCGTGACGCCGCCGTCCTCGACCGTCGTGTCGAGGGGGCGGCCGGCCTGCGCGGCGCGCGTCACTTCGAGGCGCGGCTCGTCGTCCTCGCCGCCCGCGGCCGGCTCCTGGCGCGACTCGCCGCGCGCCGGCTCGGGCCGGAGGTTCGGGTAGAGATGAAAGTAGAGCACGGAGGCGGGGCGCTCGGCGCGGTTGACCCAGTTGACGCGCTGCGTGCCCGCGAAGCGGCGCGCGTCGAAGTCCAGGTCGAGACTGATGTCGTAGCGCGTCGCGTCTGGCGCGGCGGCCTTCGCTGCGCCCTTCGCTGCGCCCGACTGTCGCGCGGACGACGCTAAGGCCCCGGCTGCCGCGCCGCCGACGTTCACCAAACCGGCGAGGGCGAAGCCGGCTAGCGCCAGCGCAAGGGCGGCGGGCGCCCTGATGCCTGTGCGGGTCATCTCTTGCTGCGCGCCGGGGCCGTGGCCTTCCGGTCGCGCTCGGCGACGGTGACGAAGCGGATGCGGTCGCCGCGGACGAGCCGGTCAACCACCTCCATGCCCGACGTGACGCGGCCGAAGACCGTGTAGCCGCCGTCGAGGTGCGGCTGCGGCGAGTGGGTGACGAACCACTGCGAGCCGCCCGTGTCTTTGCCCGAGAGCGCCATCCCGACGGCGCCGCGGTCGTAGGGCGTGGTGTTGATCTCGCAGCGGATCTGGTAGCCGGGGCCGCCGTTGCCGTCGCCGCGCGGGTCGCCGCCCTGCACGACGAAGTTGGGCACGACGCGGTGGAAGCCGACGCCGTTGAAGTAGCGGCGTCGGGCGAGCTCGACGAAGTTGTCCACGGTGAGCGGCGCCGCCTCCGGCAGCAGCTCGATGGTGAAGGCGCCCTTGTCAGTCTCGATCTTCGCCGTCACCTCGCGGCCGAGGCGCGAGAGCGCCCGACGGTAGTCCTCCTCGCGGTTGCGCGTGTTGACCGTCTCGACACGGCGGTTGGCGTCACCCGCCGCTGCCCGGCCGCGGAGGATGTCGGCGGCCCTCCGGCGCACGAGGTAGTCGGGCACTTCGAGCGCGGTGCGGACGGCCTCGGCCGCCTCGGCGCCGGGCTGCCGGGCGAGCGCGCCGAGGACGGAGAGGGCCGCGTCGTTCAGCTCGTCTTTCAGGGCGCGCGGCAGGGCCGCGGCCAGGGCGCGGGCGTTCTCCGGGTCGGGCGGCAGCTCGCCCAGGAGGTCTGCGGCCGTAGAGCGCACGATCACGTCGTCGGTTTTGAGCTGCGCGCGCGCCACCTCTGCCAGGTCCGGCGACTTGAAGGCCGCGAGCGCGCGGAGCAGGTCGGGCGCGGCCAGCGCGGGCGTGTCGGGGTCGGCGAGCAGCGAGCGGAGCATGATCTGCGCGTCGGCCTGGAGGCTGGCGGCGCTGTTGCCGACCTGCTCGCTCGTCAGCGCGGCCAGCTCGCCCAAGCCCTGCCCGAAGGCCGAGGCGCGCTGCCAGGGGAACTCGCCGCCGCGCACGCCCGTCACGCGCCGCACGAAGTCGGTCACCTCCGGGTCGCGCACGTACTCGACCGGTGCGACTCGGGCCAGCGCGGCCTCGACCTCGGGGGCCACGAGCCCCAGGCCGCGCGCGCGTCGCAGCAGCGCGAGCGCCGCCTCGTGGTTGGAGTTCGGCAGCAGCCGCCCGAGCGCCGCGGCGATTTCGAGAATCTCGCTCGAGGCGGCGGGCCGCGCGGCCGGCTCCGAAGCCTTCGCGGCCTCGTACCCTTTCAGCAACTCCTCGCCGCGGCGGACGAGCGGCTCGGCGGCACGCGCGTCCTTGAGCTGCGCGAGCGAGCGCAGGGCGCTCGTGCGCACGCGGGCGTCCGAGTCGCGCGAGGCGCGCGCGAGCAGGAAGTCGAAGGCGGCCGCGTCCTCTGCGGCGCCGAGCGCGCGCGCGGCGTTGGCCCTCACCACCGCGTCCGGGTCTCCCATCAGCATCCCGCGCAGTTGTTCGAGCGACTCCTTCGAGCGCAGTCGCGCCAGGGCGTTCGCCGCGTCGGCCCGCACGCGCGCGTCGGCCGAGGCGAGAGACGCCGCGACGGCGCGCCCTGCGCCCTCGGGCCTCGCCCGCAGCGCGGCCGTCAGCCCGAGCAGCACGGTCGCCCGGTCGGGCTTCGGCTTTCGCTGCTCGGCGGCCAGCGCGCCGAGGAGGGCCGCGCCGAGCAGCCGGCGCCGCTCCGCCTGCGGCTCGCCGAGTGCGGCGGCCACCTTGCCGAGCGCCTCGACGGCGCGGGCGCGGACGGCGGGCGCGCGGCTCAGGCGCAGCGTTTCGAGCAGCGCCTCGGCGCCCGCCTCCGACTCGACCTCGCCCAGCGCGAAGGCCGCCGCGGCCCGCACGCCTTCGTCGATGTCGCGGCGCAGCAGCGCCGAGAGCGGGCCGACCGCGCCCTCGTCGCCGATGCGCCCGGCGGCCAGGGCCGCGCGACGACGCACCGCCGCGCGCTCGTCCGCGAGCAACTGCCCGAGGTCGGACAACTCCCACCGCCGCTCGTCCTCCGCACGCACTATGCGCAGCAGCACCTCGGCCGGCACGACGTTCTGCCGCGCCCCCGCCGAACTCGCGCCCGACCCCGCGGCCTGCGTCTTCGGCGCCTGCTGACGCGCCTCCCCAGCCCTCGTAGCCTGTGGGTTCGACGCACGCTGAGCGGGCCGTTGGCTTTGCTGTCCGCCCGCCGTCTGCGAGGCCGGCGTGGCGGCAGGCCGGGCGGCAGAACCGGCGGCGGGCCTCGGCTGCTGCCGCGCCTGTGGCGAGCGGGCGACAGCGGGGGCCGAGGCCGCAGACGCGGCGACCGCCAGTGCGAAGGCACAGAGGGCGAGGGCGTGCCGCGATCTTTCGCGGCCGGATAGTCCGGGGCGTGGCGTCGTCTGTCGCATGAGAGCTTTCGGAGTCGGGCGGCTGTAGTGCCGCGTGCGGCCCGCGCGAAGGGGCCGGGCCGCGGCGGGCGGTTTCAAGGGGAAGACAAGGACTATGTATCGGCGACGCGCGCCGCGCCTGTCAAGCGAAAAACGGCCCGGCCGCGAGGCCCCGCGCGCGTCATCCCCGGCGCCCGCGGGCCGCGCAGAGTTTAGCAATTCGGTCCTGACAAATTAGCAAATCGCCCCTGACAAAAAGGGCCGATGGTCACGCAAGGGCGGTCAGCCGCGCCGCTTTAAGCAACCGTCACGTTGACAAAAGGGCGGCGCAAAAGTAGCATCGAAGTGTCGTGTCAGCGGGAGTCAAAAACGTGCTGGGGGCTTCGCGCGAGGGCATCGTGCAGCAGTTGCGCGCGCGCGGCCGCGTGGGGGCCGACGACCTGGCGGGGGCGCTCGGCGTCTCGCGCCAGTGCGTCCGCAAGCACCTCGAAGTGCTGGAGCGCGAGGGCTACGTCGAGCACGCGCCGGAGCGCGGCGAGCGCGGCCGGCCCGCCCACGTCTACCGCCTGACGCCGAAGGCCGAGGAGCTGTTCCCGCGCCGCTACGATTTGTTTGCGCGCTCTGTGCTCAGGCAGATCGGCGAGGTCTGGGGCGAGCGCGGCCTGAACACGGTCTTCTGCGGCTGCGCCGGCGAGACCATCGGCTCGCTGCGCCCGCAGCTCTCGGGCCTGAAGTTCGACGCCCGCGTCCGTCGGCTGACCGAGCTGCTCGGCGAGATGGGCTACGAGGCAGAGGTCGAGCGGCTCGAAGACGGCTCTTACCTGCTGACCGAGTGGAACTGCCCGCAGGCAGAACTGGCGCGCGAGTACCGACAGCTCTGCGACCAGGAGTTGATCGTCTACCGCGAGCTGCTGGAAACGGAAGTCTTCCGCGAGTCGCGCATCGCGGGCGGCGCCGCCCGCTGCTCTTACCGCGTGATGAAACCGAAGAAGAAGTAGGAGTTTTCAGTTTCTAGCTTCTAGTTTTTAGCGACTGACCGCCGGCCGCCAACTAAAAACTACAAACTGAAAACTGAAAACTGATAACAAAGCCTATGTCACAAGTTACTGAGGCCGACGTTTACGGGGCGCTGTCGCAGGTGATGGACCCGGACCTGCGCAAGGACATCGTCCGGCTCGGCTTTATCAAGGATTTGCGGATCGAGGGCGGCGACGTGAGCTTTCGCGTCGTGCTGACGACGCCGGCCTGCCCGGTGCGCGAGCAGTTGCAGGAGCAGTCGCGCGCGGTCGTGGCGGCGCTGCCGGGCGTCAGGTCTGTGAAGGTGACGATGGACGCCGAAGTCCCGCAGGGGCGCGGCCTGGGCGAGAAGCTGACCGTGCCCGGCGTGCGCAACATCGTCGCCGTCAGCTCGGGCAAGGGCGGCGTCGGCAAGAGCACTGTGGCCGTCAATCTCGCCGTCAGCCTCGCGCGCGACGGCGCGAAGGTCGGGCTGATGGACGCGGACGTTTACGGCCCGAACGTGCCGCTGATGCTGGGCGTCGGGCACGAGCAGCCGCGGGTCAACGTCAACAAGCTGGTCCCGCTCGAAGCTCACGGCATCCGGTTGATGTCGATGGCCGTGCTCAAGCCGGGCGACGAGCCGATGATCGTGCGCGGGCCGATTCTGCACAGCCTCGTCAGGCAGTTCCTTCAGGACGTTGAGTGGGGCGAGCTGGATTATTTGATCGTCGACATGCCTCCGGGCACCGGCGACGTTCAGCTGAGCCTGGCGCAGCTCGTGCCCGTGCAGGGGGCGGTGCTGGTGACGACGCCGCAGGAGGTCTCGCTCGCCGACGTGCGGCGGGCGCTCAGGATGTTCGAGACGGTCAACGTGCCCGTGCTCGGCGTCGTCGAGAACATGAGCTACTTCGTCGCGCCCGACACCGGCACGCGCTACAACATCTTCGGCGAGGGCGGCGGCCGTCGCCTTTCGGACGAATACGGCGTGCCCTTCCTCGGCGCCGTGCCCATCGGCATCGAGGTGCGCGAGGGCGGCGACCGCGGCGTGCCCGTCGTCGTCAGCCACCCAGGCTCGCCGCAGTCGGAGGCGTTCCGCCGCGTGGCCGAGGAGGTCGCGCGCCAGGTCTCCATCGAGGCGATGAAGCCCGAGCTGGTGGTCCTGGGTAAGAAGGCTTGAGGAGTTTTTAGTCGTTAGTTTTTAGTTTTTAGCCGGAGGCGGTTCAGTACGGACCGGCCGCGGTCTGAAACTAAAAACTGAAAACTAAAAACTAAAAACTGATTCGGACACTCAAAGACGGTAAGAAGGAGAGAGAGAAATGGCAGCGACACAACTTCCGACCATGGCGCTCAACGTCACTGAGCAGGCGGCCGGCGAGATTAAGAAGTTCATGGAGGGCGAAGAGGGCCTGCCCCAGACGGCGGGCCTGCGCGTGAGGGTCGTGCCGGGCGGCTGCTCGGGCTTCCAGTACAGCCTCAACATCGAGGAGACCTCGAAGCCGAACGACCACATCATCGAGGCCCACGGCGTCCGCATGTTCGTGGACATGTTCAGCGCCCAGTATCTGAACGGCGTCGAGATCGACTACGTGACGAACATGATGGGCTCGGGCTTCACCTTCAACAACCCGAACGCGACGGGCGGCTGCGGCTGCGGCTCCTCGTTCACGGCCTAAGGGGTTTGGCGCGGGGGCGCGCCGCGGCGCGCCACACTTTTTCGTGCCGGGGGCTTGCTGGCCGCGGGCGCTCGTTCGGGCGCGGCGGCCGGCGGCGCCTCGGCCGCCCGGGTCCGCCCGCTGTATACTCTCGCCCCGAGGCTCTACCAGAAACGAACCGAGGAGCGTTTGAAGAGATGCCGACCATCACAGCAGAGGCCGCCGGCGGCACGCAGACCGTCGAGGCTGGGGACGGGCGCAAGCTCGTGCTGGCGCTCGAAGACGGCGGGGTAGACATCCTGCACCGCTGCGGCGGCAAGGCCAAGTGCACGACCTGCCGCGTCGAGGTTTTAGAGGGCGACGCGGGCGAGATGAACGAGGCGGAGCGGGCGCGGCTCGCGGCCGAGACGGGCCTCGCCGACAACGTCCGGCTCTCGTGCCAGATGTACGTCGCGGGCGACCTCCGGGTGCGCGTCGCCAACCAGGCGAGCGTCAAGGGGATCGACGCCGGGCCGCGCCCGTCGGACGACTGAGGGCGGCGGACGAGAGTCGAAGCCGGCCTGACAAAGAAAGGCGCCGTCCCGACGAGGGGCGGCGCCTTCTTGTGTGTGGAGTGAAGAGTTGAGCCCGGCGGGGCGTAGCGCGTCGGGAAATAACGCGCTACGCCCCGCGGCCCGTAGGGGTTACTGGTTGTGCGGCACGCTGACGGTCGTGCTCCTGGTCGTCTTGTTGCCGGCCGAGTCCGTGCACTCGACCGTGATGGTGTAGACGCGGCTCGTGCCGCTGCCGGAACGCTCGGCGCGCAGTTGCACCAGGTTCGACGGGTTGACGAGCAACCAGTCGGGCGAGGTGTTGCCGGCGCCTCCGCCCGGCCCGGCGACCGCCTCGTTGCTGGTGATGTCGGTGATGACGCAGTTCACGGCGCCGGGGCAGTTGTCGGTCGCGGTGGTGCTGATCGTCACGTCGCGCATCCTGTGGTTCGGCGACCACAGGACGTTGGGCGACGCCGAGACGTTAGCCGACGGCGCCTCGTTGTCAACCACCGTGATGTCGAAGGTCTCGGTGGTGGTCGTGTTGTCGGAGCGGGTCGCCGTCACGGTGACGGTGGTCGTGCCGACGGGGAAGAACGAGCCGGACGGGTGGCTGTAGCTGAGAACGCCGCAGCTTCCGCTGATGGTGGCCGGCGCGTAGTTGACGATGGCGCCGCACGCGCCCGCGTCGTTCGGCCGGGTGATGTCGGCCGGCACGGTGATCGTGCAGGCCGTGTTGCAGCAGACCGGGTCCTGGGTCGTGATGACGAGGTCCCAGCCGCCGGTGATGCTGCCCACGTCGCCGCTCACGTCGTCTACGACGTAGAGCGACCAGATGCCGTTCGGGTTCTGGCCGCCGAAGACGGAGGCGAAGGTGGCCGCGCCGCCGGGCGCCGGGTTCTGGTGCGGCTGCGGCGGGGCGGGGGCCGGGAACGGATCGCCCGTGCCGACGTTGGTCGGCCGGTAGGTGCCCGAAGCCGGGTTGCCGGTCGAGGGCAGCACGGCCGCCGCCGTGTCGTCGAGCAGGTAGGTCCGAGCGGTGATGCCGGGGCCGCTGCCGACGGCGTCGGACAGGATGACCATCCGCTGACCGCCGGGGCCGACGAGCAGCATGTCAACGTCGTTCGGCCACGTGTGGTTGAAGTTCTTCAGGCGGACGGCCACGCGCTGGACCGTGCCCGCGACGCCCGCGACGTTGATCGAGGACGGGTAGGGGTTGCCGGGTGCGCCGGTCGAGGCGCCGGTGCCGGTGCCGGGAATGGCGACGGGCGAGTTGTTCGAGAACGTGTGCGTCCCCGTCGCCGTCGTGCCGAGCCGGAAGGTGTAGGTGATGGTGCCGAGGTTCGTCACCCCGTCTTGCAGTTGCAGCGTGGCGGTGATGATGTTCCCGCACGAGCCCTGCGCGACGAAGCTGAACGGCCGCGACACCGGCCCGCCGATGGGGCTCACGGCGCCGTAGCTCTGCGAGGTCGTGACGGGCACGACGCCGCCCGAGTTTTGGAGAGTGGCGACGAGGTTGGTGGTCGGGCCGTCGCCGGTGTTGACGACGGGGAAGTTGACCGTGACGGTCTCCTCGGGGTCGACGGCCATGTTCGGCGGAGTGCAGCTCTCCTCCTCGATGGTGGCCGGCGGGGCGGCCTTGATCTCGGGCGTGCCCGCGACGCCGCAGCAGACGAAGCGGTTGCGGGTCAGCTCAAGGGTCACGCAGCCGACCGTGCCCGTGTCGAGCGAGGCCGTGTCGGTCACGCGCAGCTTCCAGACGCCGGCCGTGGACTTGCCGTTTAAGGCCGAGAGCGCCTGCTCGGGCTTGAAGCTGCCGACGAAGGGGGCCGCGCCGCTGGCGATTGTCGGGGCCGCCTGATCGTCGAAGACGGTGGGCGTGCCCGAGCAGTCGTTGGCGCCGGCGCCGTAGTTGTCGCCCGTGCCGCCGCGGTTGTCGGAGAGCAGGACGACGGTGCCGTCCGGGTGGACGAGCCGCAGTTCGAGGTCGCCGTCGAAGGTGTGGTTGAGGCGGACGCGGACGTTCACGTCGGAGACGATGCCCGTCGCCGTCACGTTGATCGGGATGTCAACCGTGTTCACGTCCGGGATCGGCGTAGAGATGTTGCCGGTGCCGTGGGTCGCGGTGGCCGGCGGCCCGAGCCCGCCGACTTGCAGCGCGTAGGTGATGGTGCCGAGGCTGTTGGCGCCGTCTTGCAGCGAGAGCGTCGCCGTGACGACCGAGCCGCACGGCAGCGACGGATCGACGGTGAAGGTGAAGGGCCGCGAGACGACCGTGTTGTCGGGCGGGATGGCCCCGTAGTTCTGCGCCGCCGACGGGCTCTGGACGCCGCCGGTCGCCAGCAGGGTGGCCGTCAGGTTCGAGGTCGAGGCCGTGCCGTTGTTCTTCAGGCCGAAGTTGAGGGTGACGGTCTCGCCGGGGCTCAGGGCGTTGTCGGCCGGCGAGCACGACTCGGCGACGAGCTGCGAGCCGCCGCCCGTGATGCTCGGCGCGCCGCTGATGCACTGCGTGACGGCGGTGGTCTGGCCGTCGGCGATCTGGACGTTGTTGACGGTGACGGGGAAGTAGTTGGGCGCCGTCAACGAAACGGTATAAGCGCCGGGCGAGAGCCGCGTCTGGGCCATGCCGCTCGGCATGGTGCTGGTGAAGAGATTGTTGTTGACCGAGACCGAGACGCCCGAGACGGGCAGGCCCGAGTCGCAGTTGGTGACGTTGACCTTGAGCGTGCCCTGCGCGGGCGCCTGGCACTGGCCGGGCGCGAAGCTGAAGCTGCCGATGCGCGTGCGCCAGTTGGCCGAGCTGTTCGGCGAGGCGTAGTACTCCGTGGTGAACCAGAAGGTGCAGTCGTCCACCGGGTCCACGTTCAAGGAGCTGTAGTCGCCCCAGCGGCCCGAGGTCGAGGTCTGCGACCCCGTCCCGGCGTGCATCGTCGCCTCGCCCTGGTGGAGGCCGTTCGGCGGGTCGGCGGCGAGGCGCGCCGCGTAGCGGATCGAGGGGAAGAGCGTCGAGCTGGAAGCGGAGTAGCCGACGGCCAGGTTGCCGGCGTTGTCCATCGCGGCCGAGCCCATCCAGCGGTTGTGCGCGTCGGGCGCGAAGCTGGCCTGCTCGGCGACGGCGTAGGGGCCGCCGCCCGTGCGGCGCAGCTCGTAGTAGCGGACGCCCGACTGGTGCGTGGCGACCGTGGTGCCGGTGCCGACGTTGACCGTGTGGTTGGTGATCAGCGACTCGCGCCCGTCGGCGAAGCGCCGGTATTGCAGGCGGTGCAGGACGCGGTCCTGGATCGAGTCGAGGCCGGCGGTCGTGCCCTGCTGCTCGATGTCCTGCCGGCCCGACGGGTCGAGCGGGTTGAAGGCGGCCACCGCCACGGGGCTCTCGGCGCGCTCGGTGAAGGTCGAGCCGGCCGGGTTGGCGAAGTTCGCGTGGAAGTCGAAGATGCGCAGTCCGTCGGAGGGATCGCCGAACTCGTTGGCCGTGAAGTAGACGAACGGGTTGGGGGCGCCGGCGGGCGGCGGGATCAACCCGTCGGCGTCGGCCGGCAGCACGCCGCCGACGACGCAGCCCGTGTTGGTCGGGCAGCTGTCGAAGTAGATGTAGCTGGCGGTCGGGTTGCCGGCCAGCATCTTGGCGCGGTCGAAGGCGTAGAAGCCCGCGCCCTGGAAGGCCGTGCCGGCCTGGTTGAACTGGTTGTTCGTCATGTAGTACCCGTTCGGCCAGACGCCGAAGTGCGGGTAGTCGTTGAACTTCGCGTTCGGCATGACGAAGTCGTAGAGGTAGTAGGCGCCGGTCGGGTCGCCCGTCACCGAGATGGCGATGAGCTGGTGCGACGGGACGGGGTCAACGCAGAACTGCGAGAGCATCCAGCGGTCGGCGAACGAGTCGTAGAGCACGACGGGGTCGCCGTCGTTGCTGCCGCCGCAGGGGGCGCCGATGCCAGCGGCCGTCCAGAGGCTGCCGAGCGACATCACGGGCGTCAGGGGGGTGCCCGACTTGTTCCAGACGCGCCAGTTGCTGTTGACCATCTGGACGTAGTGGTTCGGACCCACGTCGCCGACGGTGTCGGGCGGCATCACCAGCCCGCCGAAGACGGGGATGTTCGCCTGGCTGTCAATGCCGTCGAAGGAGACGCCGGCGGTCGGCGCCGCGGCAACCGCGCTGAGTGACGGGGCGCTCGACTGAAGTGCCATGTCGTGCGCGTCGGGCACGGCCTCGGGCGCGCCGGTGCGGATGATCTTGTTCGGGTTCGACTTGACGACCTTGTTGGCCTCGGCCTCGGGGTCGAGCTTGAGGCCCTCTTCGGGCGGCAGGTCGCGCACGGCCGGCGAGACGGCGAAGCCGACGGCCTGCGAGACGACGGGCTCGGAAGCCTGCAAGCGGGCCAGCGCCGCGAGCGGCCGAGAGGCCGCGGCCGCTCCCGCCGCCGGGGCGGCTTCCGCCTTCCTGGGTTCGGGGGAGGTGCCGCGGCCGGCGCGCTTAGCGAAGCCGGTCGGCAGAATTACTAATGCCGCAAGTAGGGTCAGGGTCAGGGTCAGGAAAATCGCCTGTTTCCTTCTCATTCTTAATCCTCCGGGGAGTGCCCGGCGGGGCCGGGCGGAAGTGGGGCCGCTGCGCGCGCGCACGCTTCACCCCCGAAGGGGGAGAGGGACGGCGGTGGCGCAAAGGGGGCGGCGTCCGTCATGTAAGGTGATGTCGTGTCCGATCCGGAAGCATTAGCGGGCGTGCTCTCACGCTAAAGTCTCAGGGCGGTTCGTAGCGGTTTGAGAGTGCAAGAGTCGAATATGGCCCGGCGTCGGCGCCCGGGCGGGCCGTGAGAGCGAGGCCGCGCGCGACCACGATTCACGGCACACGCGGGCCGGGAAGGGCCGCCGGTTCTTAAACTGCCGGGGCGGTTCCCTCCGTCAACCGGACGTGACCGTGAGGTGTGGGGCGTTTGACTGCTGACTGCTGAAAACGAAAGCGCGAAGACCGCATGCTTCACTCGGCGAGGGGCGGGCGAGAGCTTCCAGGGCGAGCATGTAGGGCGCGCACAGTATAACTTTCGGGTCTGGCTGTCAACCCAAAAATTGGTATCGATTCGACAGGATGGACGGATCGGCATGCCGGGTGGGCGCGGCGTGGGGGCGGGAGGCGGGGGACTGTATGACGGTGGGGGTGTGAGGGCGGGGGCGGCTGACGTGCCCCGCCCGGCCGAGGCATGTCAGGCCGGGGCCGGGGGGACGTTCGCCCGCGGCTCGACAGGCGGGGCGGGTCGTCAGAGGCACTTGCGGAGGCGGCCGGCGCTGCCTCGCCTGAGCGTGTAATCCGTGTCGTCTGTGCCTTCGGCCGAGACGCGGAGTGTCATGGTTTCGCCGCTCACCCTGCCGGCGTAGGTGGCCGGGACTGACCGCAGCTCCTCGCCGAGCCGGGCGGGGCCGCCTCGCTCCACGACGAGCGTGCCGCGAGAGGAGAAGCGGCCGTCGGGGCCGGGGTTGAACTCGTCGAGCCGGCCGTGGGCACAGTCGAACTCGACCTCGGCCGCGCTGCCCTTCACATCGAGGCGGATGCCGACCCCGCCCCAGTTCTCGCCCGCCGTCTGGTTCGTCAGCCCGTCTTCCATCGCCGTGTCTCCGCCGGCCGCGCCCCCTGTGTTCGCGTTACCGGCGCCCTTGCCGCCCGCGCCGGTGGCGGGCGTGGCCGAGTTCGCGGCCGGGGCGGGGCCGGGTGTGCCTGTGTCGGGGGTAGGCATCCGGCCGGCAGGGTGGGCCGCGCCGGCCCGATTACCGGCCCGATTACCGGCCTGGTTGTCGGCCTGGTTGCCGGCCCGATTGCCGGACTGGTTCTGCCCGTCGCCCGCCGTGCGGCCCCCGCCGCACGAGCCTCCCTGCGCCGCCAGCAGCAGGAGCGGCAGGACGCAGGCGGCGAACGTCGTTTGTGCCGTCCTCTTCATTGCCGTTTTTCCTTTCGTCGCCGCGAAGCATAACCCGAGCCGGGCTGCCCCGTGAAGGTCTCGGAGGCCGCGGCGGCGGCCGAAGGCGCGGGCGGCGGCCGAAGGCGCGCAAAGCCCCTAGAGCGCGCGGGCCTTCTGTGTTTATAATCGCGCCGCCTTCAAACGCGTCACAGGCAGCATGAAAGGGCGTGCACGTCGCCCGGCCGCCGGGGCCTTTGGTCGGCCCGAGGGCGGCGGCGGCCGCGCCGCGCCCTACGAAAGACGCCTTGCGCGCCCGCAAGCTCTACCACGCGCCCTGATAGAACCTTTGAGGAGGACGAGATGACCGACTTCAGAACCTACAAGCCGCAGCAGTTTAACCTGAGCGGCCTGAACGGGATTTCCGACCAGACGCTGGAGATGCACTTCAAGCTCTACGAAGGTTACGTCACCAACACCAACACCTACACGCAGCAGATCGCCGAGATGATGCGCTCCGGCGGCACGCTCGACCCCAAGCAGATGCCCGCCTACTCGGAGCTGACGCGCCGCCTCGGCTTCGAGTTCAACGGCATGGTGCTGCACGAGTGGTACTTCGGCAACATGAAGAAGGACGGCTCGGGCGACGCCGAGCAGGGCTCGGAGTTCCGCCGCCTGGCCGAGCAGTCGTTCGGCAGCTACGAGAACTGGAAGGCAGACTTCACGAACGTCGGCAAGATGCGCGGGGTGGGCTGGGCCGTCTGCTTCCAGGACCCGGTCGTCGGCGGCCTCTCGAACCACTGGATCACGCTGCACGAGGAGGGCAACGTCGCAGGCTTCACGCCCATCCTCGTGATGGACGTGTGGGAGCACGCCTTCCTGCTCGACTACAAGCCGGCCGAGCGGCCGAAGTACATCGAGGCGTTCTTCTCCAACATCGACTGGACGGCCTGCGAGCGGCGGCTGCGCGAGGGCTCGGCCGCGCGCCCGGCCGTCACCGGCGGCGCGCAGTAGCGGAGGCGGGCGGCGCGTGGGCCCCCGCCCGCGCCCACGCGCCGCCGCCCCGGCCCGACACGAGAAAGAGTTTTGACGAAAGCCAGACCCGCAGCCCTTTCATCAGCCGGCGCCAGACCCCCTGTGCGGTCCGTCGAAGAGATGCGGCGGGAGTTAGGCCGCGTGGTCGAGGAGGCCGCGGCGTGCCGCAGGTGCCCGGCGATGTGCGGCCGGCGGGCGGTTTTGAGTGAGCGTAACGGGCAGCCCGGCGCGCGCGTGATGTTCGTCGGCGAGGCGCCGGGCCGGCAGGGCGGCGACCGGACGCGCGTGCCCTTCTCGGGCGACCAGTCGGGCCGCAACTTCGAGCGCTACATCTCCTCAATCGGACTCACCCGCCCGGAAATCTTCATCACCAACGCCGTGCTCTGCAACCCGCGCTCGGAGACGGGCGCCAACCGCAAGCCGACGCGGGCCGAGGTCGAGAACTGCTCGGGGTTCCTGCGCCGGCTGGTCGAGGTGGTGGGCGCACCCGTGGTCGTCACGCTCGGGGCCGTCTCGCTTGCCGCGCTCAGGGGCGTTGAGTATCATCGACTCTCTCTCAAGGAGAACGCCGGGGAGGTGCACGAGTGGGCCGGGCGCCTGCTCGTGCCGCTCTACCACCCGAGCCCGCAGGTGCTCGCCTCGCACCGGCGCGAGGCGGCACAACTCGCAGATTACCGGGCGGTCGCGCACGCCCTCGGCCGCGCCAAACTCGCGCCCCTGGCGAAGACTAAACCCCCGCTGAAAAGAGGTCCGAAAGAGTTATGAGAAGAACCGACGCACCCGCCGGCCGCGCGCCGCGCGCCGCCCGCCCCCGCTTCATGACGGCGGCGCTCGCGGCCCTTTTCCTCCTCGCCTTCGCGGGCGCGGCCGCGGCACAAAAGGCTCCGCCCCCGAAGAACGGCGAGCCGCCCAAGACGATTGAGGGCGGCAACCTAGTTGTACACGTCCCCGTAGGCATCGAGGTCGGCTTCGCCGCGCCCGACTTCAAACTCCCTTACGCGACGAAGGAGAAAATCTTCCTCCGCCCTGATGAACACATGAGCCTGTCGTCGCTGCGGGGCAAGACGGTCGTCCTCGCCTTCTACCCGGCCGATTGGTCGAGCGGCTGCACCGCCGAGGTCTGCACCTTCCGCGACACCTTCGCCGACCTCGGCAAACTCAACGCCGTGGTCCTCGGCATCAGCGGCGACTACGTCTTCTCGCACCACGAGTGGGCCAAGCACCACAACCTGCCGTTCGCCCTGCTCTCTGACCACGACCACAAGGTCGCGCGAGAGTATGACAGCTACATGGAGCAGTACGGCATGAACAAGCGCACCGTCTTCGTCATCGACAGGGACGGCAGGGTGCGCTACGCGAACCTCGCCTTCAAGGCCAACGACAAGAAGGACTACGACGCCCTGCGCGCAGAGATCGAGAAGCTCTCGGCCGCGGCGTCGGCTACCGAGCAATGACGGCCGTGACGAGCGAGGCGGGGGAGACGGGCACGAACGGCGGGGCGGCCGAGCCGCGCGGGCGCGAGGGCCGGGGCGTGCCGGCCGACTACGGCGACGCGCGAGCCGAGTACGAGGCCGTGCGCGGCGGCGCCGGCTGCGGCCTGCTGGACCTATCCTCGCGCGGGCGCGTCGAGGTCTCGGGCACAGAGGCCGTGCAGTTCTTAAACGGCATGGTGACGAACGACGTGGCCGCGCTCGGCGAGGGCGAGTGGTTCGAGGCCGCGTTCCCCAACCCGCAGGGCCGCCTCCTGGCCCACGCCCGCGTCTTCCGCCGCGGCGACTCTTTCCTCTTCGACACCGAAGGCCAGACCTACCCCGTAGTGCTCCGCCACCTCGAACGCTTCACCCTCGCCGGAGACTTCCGCGTCCGCGACCTGACGGGCGAGACCGCGCACCTCTCGGTGCAGGGCGCGGCGGCGGCCGAGGCGGTGCGCGCGGTGCTCGGCGCGGAGGCTGCCTCGACGGCGCGCGGCCGCGTCGCGGGAGCGGGGTTCGGCGCAGGCACGGTGACCGTCGTGCGCGCGACGCACACCGGCGAGGACGGCCTCGACCTCTTCGCGGGCACGGGCGAGGCGGCGGCGCTGTGGGAGGCCCTGACGGCGGCGGGCGCACGGCCCGTCGGCGCGGACGCGCTTGAAGTCCTGCGCGTCGAGGCGGGCCTGCCGCGCTACGGCGTTGACGCCACCGAGCAGAACGTCGTCATCGAAGTGGTGGACGAGGCGGCGGCCGTCAGCTACACCAAGGGTTGTTACGTCGGGCAGGAGATCATCGCGCGCATCCACTGGCGCGGCCACGTGGCGAAGAAACTGACGGGCCTTTTGCTCGAAGGCGGCGGCGAGGTCTCAGCCGGCGCGCGGCTGCGGGGTGAGGACGGCGGGCGCGAGGCGGGGCGCGTCACATCAGTCGTCCACTCGCCGCGCCTCGGCAGCGGGGTCGCCCTGGCCGTCGTCAAATACGACTTGCTGGCGCCGGGCACGCGGCTGCGGGTCTTCGAGGGCGAAGAGGAAATCTGCGCGGCCGAGGTCGCGGCGCTGCCGCTCGTGCGCGGCAGTTGGCACGAGGCCGAAGCGGGGGGCGGGGGCGCGGAGGTGAGGGCGTGAGCGAAGGGCCGGAGCCTTCGGCGGGCGGCGGGCGTGAGCCTGTCGCGGGCGCGGGGCGACATCTCGCCTACGAGGAGGCGCGACTGGCCTACGCGATTATTCAATCGCTGCTCACGCACACGCAGGTCACTCAGGACCTGATCGCGCTGATGGCCCGCGTGCTCGACCGCGAGACTCAGGACGCGCTCGTCAACACGCCGAACTGGTCGGCCTACATGGACAGCCGGCGCACGATGGAGCAGACGCGCGCCGACATCGAGCGGTTCGCCGAGGTCTGGACGCGCCTCGCCGAAGAGGTCGAGCCCCCGCCGGCCACCGAGGCCGCGACGCCCGCGCCCGACGAGCCCGCACCGGAGTAGCGACTACGGTGCGGGCCGCCGCCTCAGTGCGACGAAGCCGCGCCTTCTGACCTTCCGCACCGACCTCCGGCACCGACCTCCCGCACCATCCTTCCGCACCGATCTCCCGCAACGTCTTTCAGAACAGAGAGGGTTGTTTCTCCAACTCTTCGGCCCCGATTGTCTCCTGCCCGAGCAGCCGCCGGAGCCTGTTGGCGCTGGCCGGCGCGTGCCCCTCGTAGAAGTTGCTGAAATAGGCGTAGACGGCGCGGACCCGACGCGAGAGCCGCTCGACGGCCGCGGCCCAGAGTTCGAGGTTGCGTTCGCGCGGGCGGACCACTCGGTCGAAGCGGTCGAGGTCGCGCTCGCCCATCCAGCGGAGGTAGGCGAAGTCTGTCGGCCGGAGGATCGAGGCCGCCGCGCGCCAGACGCGCTCGCGCGTCGTCCAGCGCCCTTCGACCAGCGCCAGCGAGACCTGCTCGTGTCGCGTCAGCGGCTCAAGCCACTCCTCCTCGAACCAGAACGAATCGCGGAACTCGACGGCGAAGCGGATGTCGGTGGGCAGGAGCTTGAGGAACTCGCCGAGGGCGCGGGCGTTGTCGGCCGTCGCCTCGAACTGCGGCGGCAACTGCACGAGCACCGCGGCCAGTTTGTCGCCGAGCAGGCGTGCGCGCGCGCAGAACTCTTCGAGAGTGCGGCGGGCCTCTGCGCCGCGCAGCGCGTGCTCGTGCGTGACGGCCTGCGGGAGTTTGAGGGCGAAGGTGAACCGGTCGGGCGTGCGGCGCCGCCAGCCCTCGACGGCCGCCTCGGTCGGGACGGCGTAGAAGGTCGAATCGACCTCGATTGTGTCGAAGGCGCGGGCGTAAACGCCGAGCATGTCTGCGGGGCGCGTCCCGCGCGGGTAGAAGATCGGGCTCGTGCCGGCCGGCGGCGTCACCCAGTCTTCGTAATTCCATCCCTGGCACCCGACGCACACCGGCGCCGACCGCGCCCCCGGCGTCGCTTCGTCCCGCCTGCTCTCGTCCGTCAAAGCCTCACCCAAGCGCCTTTCACCCCGCGCGGCAGAAGATGAGCTGGACGACGCCGAACAGGCGCCGCTCGACGCGCTCGACCGAGAGGCCGGCGCGGCGCGCCTCTTCGGCCGTCCGCCGGTTGAAGTGGTCGCCGCAGAGCGGCACGGTCAGGAGACTGAGGGCGTCGAAGAGGGGGCCGAGCGGGCCGGACGGCCGGACGTGTTCGAGGAGCAGGACGCGCCCGCCCGGTTTGACCACGCGGCCGAGTTCCGACAGCGCCGCGGCCGGCGACTCGACCGAGCAGATCACCAGCGTGGCGAAGGCGGCGTCGAAAGTCGCGTCGGCGAACGGCAGCCGCTCGGCGCGGCACCGCGCCAGCCCGACGCCCGCCGGCCTCTCCGGCCTGGCCGCCGCGCGCGCCAGCATCTCGCGGCTCGGGTCGCAGGCGAGCGCCGTCGCCCCCGGCGGGTAAAAGGGGAAGTTCGCCCCGGTGCCCGCGCCAACTTCGAGCAGGCGCGAGCCGGCCTCCAACTCGCCCAGCAGCGACGCGCGCAGGCGCCGCAGCCCCAGCTTTTCGAGCGGGCCGAGCGCGCGGTCGTAATGCGCCGCGAGTCGGTCGTAGACGGGCGGCCCGGCCGTCATTAATTCATCGCTCCCCCTCCGCGGCCGAAGACTCTAACACGCCCGCGGCCGGCCCCGCACGGGCGCCGTGCAGGCATCGCCCGCCCACCACCCGCCCGGCCCGACTCGCTTGACGGCCCCGGCCGGCGGTGTTACGGTTTGAGCCTTTCGGACAGGCGCCCGCGCGCCTATGAGGCCCGCCGCGGCCGCGTTCTTTGCCAGTTCAGTGTTCATCGCCAACCCGGCCCGCGCGCGCCAGAAGCGTGCGGGCCGGCCGTCGCAGGTTGAACCGCGGGGCGCCAAAGCGCTCTCGCGGCAAGGGAAGTCGGGTGCAAAGCCCGCACGGTTCCCGCCACTGTGTACCGGCAAGCGCCGCGTTCCTCCTCCCAAGAGCGGAGGGCCACTCGTCCCGAAGGGGCGGGGAAGGCCGTAGAACGTTCGGCGCGTTCGAGCCGGAAGTCAGGAAACCTTGCCTGCCAAACAAGCGGTCAGCGTTCGGCCGTCAGCCGTCAGCTAAAGACAAAAAAGCTGAGTGCTGAATGCCGTGTGCCGACAGCTCATCTGACGGCGGCGACCGCTTACGCTCCGGGAAAGGGCGAGTGGCGTCGGGCGGGGTGCCGGCGGTTTTTCTTGACTCAGACAGTCTCGGCCGGCGCTCCCTTCCCGTGGTCTTCAACGACGCGCCCCCTGTCTCCCACGCGGGAGACAGGGGGCGTTTTCGTTGCGGGCCGCAGGGCGCGAGAGTCTCGGGCTTTCGCGGCCGGCGGCCGCCGTCTTCCCCGCAGCACGCAGCGCCCCCGCCTCAGGCAGCGAGTGAAGGAAGAGAAAAAATGTTGAGAAGAATGGCGGGCCGCGCACTCTGCGTCGCGGCCGTCGCGGCGGCGCTCGCGTGCGTGGCCGCGGCGCAGGACTCGGCGCGGGGCGCGAAGCTGGCCGGGCGCGTGACAGACCCGCGGGGCGCCGCGCTCGCGGGCGCCTCGGTGACGATACGAGAGCGCGACCGGCAGGCCGCCCCCCTCACCACGACGACCGATGCGGAAGGGCGCTACCGCTTCGAGCGATTGGCGCCCGGACCGTACCTCGTCGAGGCCGAGGCCGAGGGGTTCGCGCGAGGCGCTGCCCGCCCCGTCGAGGTCGGGCGCGGGCAGGCGGCCGAGCTTGATTTGTCGCTCGAAGTGGCGGCCCTCAGCGCCGAGGTGGTGGTGACGGCCGCCGACGCCCCGCAGACGGCCGACGAGGTCTCGAAGGCCGTCAGCGTCGTCGGCCGCCGCGAGATCGAGGAGCGCGACGAGGCCACGGTCGCCGAGGCGCTCCGCACCGTGCCGGGGCTGCGCGTGCAACAACTCGGCGGCCCCGGCGCGCTCGTCTCGATCAAGACGCGCGGCCTGCGCAACCAGGACACTTCGCTTCTGATTGACGGGCAGAGGTTCCGCGACCCGACCGCCCCGCAGGGCGACGCCACCTCTTTCCTCGGCGACTTCCTCGTGGCCGGCGCCGACCGCGTCGAGGTGCTGCGCGGCTCGGGCTCCTCGCTCTACGGGACCAACGCCGTCGGCGGCGTCGTCAACGTCGTGACCGAAGAGGGCGGCGGTCCGTTCCGCGGCCGCCTCTTCGCGGAGGGCGGCGGGCTCGGCTTCGCCCGCGGCCGCGCGGAGGTGGCGGGCGGGGCCGGCGAGTCCGACCGCTTCGTCTACAGCGCCGCCCTCTCGCACCTCAACGTCTCGCGCGGCGTGGACGGCGACGACGCGGCGCGCACGACCAACGCGAGCGGCCGCGCCGTCGTCCGCCTCGCCCCGACGGCCACGCTCTCGGCGCGCCTCTACGGCTCCGACTCCTTCGCGCAGCTCAACGAAGAGCCGCAGGCCGTCGGCACGCTGCCGGCCGAGGGCATTGTCACTGCGCGGGCGGTCTCGCGCGCCGAAGCCAGGCGCTACGAGATGGGCGCGCCGCTCTCCTCGCTCGACACGGCGGGCGCGACCTTCCTGCCCGGCGCCAACGACCCCGACTACTCGCGCGCCGGCCGCTTCTTCTCCGGCGCCTTCACCTTCGCGCAGCGCCCCGCCGAAGCCTTCGGTTACTCCGTCACCTACCACGTGCTGCGCACCCGCAACGCCTTCCGCGAAGGCCCGGCCGGCGCGGGCGGCCTCTTCGACACCTTCGAGCCGGCCGGCCCGACGCGCAACCGTCTCGAAGGCTCGATCCACACGCTCAACGCCCGCACAGACTTTCGGCTCGGCCGCCACAACCACTTCACGGCCGGCTACGAGTTCGAGCGCGAGAGCTTCCTGAGTCGCACCGAGGGGCCGGCCGCCGCCGACGCCTCGGCCGCAGACGTGACCGAGCGCGGCCACTCCTTCTTCGTCCGCGACCAGCTCCGCTTCCTCGACAACCGCCTGCAACTCTCGGCCGCCTTCCGCGCGCAGACCTTCCAACTCTCGGCGCCGCGCTTCACGCCGACCGCGGGCGCGCCCTACTCCGGCCTCGGCTTCTCCTCGCCGCCCGACGCCTACACCGGCGACGGCTCAATCGCCTACCTCTTCCGCTCGTCGGGCACGAAGCTGCGCGCGCACGTCGGCAACGGCTACCGCAAGCCGTCGCTCTACGAGCGGTTCGGCACCTTCTACAGCTCCTTCGGCGGCTTCAGCCCCTTGGGCGACCCGCGCCTCGCGCCCGAGCGTTCGATAGCCTTCGACGCCGGCGTGGACCAGACTCTGGCGAACGACCGCGCGCGGCTCTCGGCCACCTATTTCTACACGCGGCTTCAGGAGGTGGTCGGTTTCGGCGACACGCCGAACGACCCGTTCGGCCGCCTCTTCGGCGGCTACCTCAACACGGGCGGGCAGCTCGCGCGCGGCGTCGAGTTGAGCGCGGAGCTGGCGCCGACGCGCTCGCTCGACCTCTTCGTCTCCTACACTTTCACCAACAGCGACCAGCGCCGGCCGCAGCTCGCCGGCGTCCTGCGCTCGCTCGGGATACCCGACCACCAGTTCACGCTCGTCGTCACGCAGCGCGTCGGCCGCCGCGTCGCCGTCAACTTCGATCTCGCGGCCACGTCCGACTACCTCGCGCCCGTCTTCGACGCCCGCGCCTTCCGCAGCCGTGCCTTCCGCTTCGGCGGCCTGCGCAGGGCGGACCTCGTGGCCGGCTACACCCTGCCGCTCTCGGAGCGTCGGAGCCTGCGCCTCTTCGGCAAAATCGAGAACCTCTTCGATCAGGACTACTACGAGAACGGCTTCCGCACGCCCGGCGTCAGCGCACGCGCCGGCGTTTCTTACGGCTTCTGAGGAGGAGGGAGAACTGCCGACCGTGCCGGCCGAGAGACGCATACTCGTCGAGGGCGACGACTACTACCGCGAGGGGGCGGCGCTGGTCTTCACGGCGCGCTATCATCTGCGGCGCGGCTACTGCTGCGCGAGCGGCTGCCGGCATTGCCCCTTCGCGGAGGGGAAAAGGGGAAAAGGGGAAGGGGGAAAGGGGGACTGGGAGGCGAATGGCGAAGGGGTTCGTGAGTAACATCCGGCGGGCGACGGTCGTGACGGTTTTCATCGCCGCACTCCTGTTCGGCGCGGCGTGCGGCGGTGCAGCGGGCGCGCGTGACGGCAAGCCGGAGCGCATCGTCTCGCTCAGCCCGAACACGACCGAGATACTTCACGGCGTCGGGGCCTTCGACCGCGTGGTGGCCGTCTCTGACTACTGCACCTACCCGCCCGAGGCGGCGCGGCTGCCGAAGGTGGGCGGGTGGAACAACCCGAACCTCGAACAGATCGCCGCGCTCCGGCCTGACCTCGTCGTCTTCGCCGAGGCGCAGTCGCAGTTCGTCAAGGACAAGGTCGAGGCGCTTGGCGTGCGCGCCGTCAGCGTGCCGAGCCAGTCGCTAGAAGACGTGTACCGGGCCATCGCGGAGGTCGGGCGCGCGGCCGGCGAGGATGAGGCCGCGGCGCGCCTGCTGGAAGAGACGCGCGGGGCGGTCGAGGATGTGCGCCGCAGGACGGCGAACCTCCCGCGCCGCCGCGTGCTCTGCGTCGTGGACCGCGTGCCGGGCACCCTGCGCGACATCTACACGGCCGCGGGCGGCAGCTTCATCGCGCAGCTCGTCGAGGCGGCGGGCGGCGAAGTCATCGCGCCGCCCGCCCAATCGGGCTGGGGCAAGTTGCAGAAGGAGGCGGTCATCGCGCTCGACCCCGAGGTCATCATCGACATGGTCCAGTCGGCCGAGGGGAGCCTGGCGGAAGACCCTCTGGCCGTGTGGCGCGAGCTGCCGACGCTCAAAGCCGTGCGCGAGGGGCGCGTCCACCCCGTGCGCGACGTGACGCTCATCCACCCTTCGCAGTTCGTCGGCACCAGCGCCCGCCGCTTCGCCGAGATGATCCACCCCGAAGTCTTCAGGGCCGAGCGATGACGAAGGCCGTCGAGAATGTAGCCGGCGGGGGCGCGGCGCTGATAGAGGCGCGCGGGCTGAGGTTCGCTTACTCGGCGGGCGGGCCGGAGGTCGTCGGCGGCGTCTCGCTCGAAGTCGGTCGCGGGCTGCTGGCGGCCGTCATCGGCGCCAACGGGTCGGGCAAGTCCACGCTGGTCCGGCTGCTCTGCGGGCTGCTGAGGGCGACGGCCGGCGAAGTGCTCTTCGACGGCGCGCCGCTCCACTCAATCGGGCCGCGCGAGCGAGCGCGCCGCATCGCCTACGTGCCGCAAACGGTCTCGACCGTCTTCCCCTTCACCGCGCTCGAAGTGGTGCTGACGGGCCGCAGCCCCTACACGTCGCGCCTGCGCTTCGAGAGCGCGGCCGACATGGAGGCGGCGCGGGCGGCGCTCGCGGCCGTGGACGCGACCCACCTCGCGGCCCGACCCGTGACAGAGCTTTCGGGCGGCGAGCGGCAGATGGTCTCGCTGGCGCGGGCGCTGGCGCAGGAGCCCGAATGCCTCGTCCTCGACGAGCCCTCGTCGGCGCTCGACCTGAAGCACCGCGCGGCGCTCGTCCGCCACCTCCGGCGGCTGCGCGACGAGCGCCGCATCACGTCGCTCGTCATCACGCACGACCTCGTCCTGCTCGACCCCGACTTCGACCGCGTCGTCGCCCTGCGCTGCGGCGCGGTGGCCGCGGCCGGGCCGCCCGCGGAGGTGCTGCGCGACGAGGTGCTGGCCGCGGTCTACGGCGACGAGCACGTCCGCGCGCGCCGCGCCTTCGGCCGCACCTTCGTCTGGTCCGAACCGGACTGAGACGTGTCGAGCTTTGAGCGGGCGCCGGCGCGGCGGCCCGCCTTTGTTTCGTCGGCCGAGAGCGAGGCCCGTCGGCTGAGACCGCAAACCTGATGGCCGAGACCGAGATCAGCAACGTGGGACGGGGCGTGGGGGCGCCGGCCGCCGGGGCACCTGCGGCCGGGGCGCGCCTGCGCCGCGCGCTGCTGTGGCTCGCCGCGGTGCTCGTCGCCTCGACCGCGCTGGCACTCTGGGCCGGCTACCAGCGGCTCGACCTCGGGGCCTTGCAGCAGGACGAGCGGGCGCAGCTCATCTTCTTCCAGTTGAGGCTGCCGCGCGTGCTGATGGCCGGCGTGGTGGGCGCCTCGCTCGGGATGGTGGGCGCGGCGTTGCAGGCGATGTTCCGCAACCCGCTGGCCGAGCCGCTGACGCTCGGCGTCTCGGGCGGCGGGGCGCTCGGCGCGAGCGTGGCGATTGCGCTCGGGGCCGGGGCGCGGGTGGCGGGGCTGCCGGTGATTTTCATCGCGGCCTTCCTCGGCGCGGGGGCGGCCGTGCTGGTCGTCTACCGGCTGGCGCGCACGGGGGCGACGGTGCTGCCGGGCGCCCTGCTGCTGGCGGGCGTGGTGATAAACACCGTCGCGGCCGCAGGCGTCGTCGTCGTCCAGTACTTCGCCGACTACTCGCGTGCCTTGCAAATCCTGCGCTGGACCATCGGCAGCCTCGACGTGATCGGCTTCGACCTCCTCTGGCGCATGCTGCTCTTCCTGGTGCCGGGCTGGGTCGTGCTGCTGCTGCTGGCGCGCGACCTGCACCTGCTGGCGGTGGACGAGGAGACGGCCGCCAGCCTCGGGGTCAACGTCCGGCGCAGCGAGCGGCTGGTCTACGCCGCCTCGTCCCTGATCGTCGGCGTGACGGTGGCGGTCGGCGGCACCATCGGCTTCGTCGGCCTGATCGTGCCGCACGCCGTTCGCCTGCTCTTCGGCGAGGACGTGCGCGTCGTCCTGCCCTGCTCGTTCGTCCTCGGCGCGGCCTTCCTGATGCTGGCCGACACACTGGCGCGCACGGCCCTCGGCGCGGGCGAACTCCCCGTCGGGGCCATCACGGCGCTGGCCGGCGGCCCCGTCTTCCTCTGGCTGCTCCGCCGGCAGCAGCGTTACACGACGATGTGATTCGGAGTTCGGAGTTCGGAGTTTGGAGTTTTTAGCATTCAGCGCGCGCGACGCGGCGGGCAGCCACGCCCCGCGGGACCGACGACTACAAACTACAAACTAAAAACTGACGGCCGACAGCCTGAGCGGGGTAATTATGAGCATAGCGACGAAACACGGCGACGGCGGCGAGACGGGTTTGATCGGCGGCGGGCGGGTCTCGAAGGCCGACCTGCGGGTCGAGGCTTACGGGACGATTGACGAGCTGACCTCGGCGATGGGGCTCGCGCGCGCGATCTGCGACGACGAGGAGGTGCGGGCGCTGACGAAGGAGATACAGCGCGAGCTGTTCGTCGTCAGCGGCGCGGTCGCCAACCCGTCGAGCGGCGGCGAGACGCCGGCCACCTACGTCACGCCCGAGATGGTCGAGGCGCTGACGGCGCACGTCAACCGCGTCGAGCGGACCGAGGGCATCCTGTCCGACTGGTCGCTGCCGGGCGAGCACGCGGCGGCCGCCGCCTACGACCTCGCGCGCACCGTCTGCCGGCGCGCCGAGCGTTGCGTCGTCCGCCTCACGGAGTCGGGCGAGGGCGTCAACGAGCAGGTCGTTCCTTACCTCAACCGCCTCTCCGACCTGCTCTGGCTGCTGGGCCGCCTGCTCGAACTGCGCGCCGGGGTCAACGCCTCCTTGCGCGACGACGGACACCGGGGGCCGCGCTGGTCGCGCGCGTGGTGAGAGAGGAAAACGAAGGGGCGGAGCCTCCCTTTATCTCTTTTCCCCCAGAATCGTGACGACCACCTCGCGCTCGCGCGGGCCGTCGAACTCGCAGAGGTAGATGCCCTGCCAGCGGCCGAGGAGTAGTTCGCCGCCGCTGAAGGGGACGGTGACGCTCGGCCCCGTCAGGCTCGTCTTGACGTGTGCGTCGGAGTTCTCCTCGCCGTGGCGGAAGCCCATGCCGTGCTGCGGCAGCAGCGTGCGCAGGGCGTGGAGCATGTCGCGCTGCACGTCGGGGTCGGCGTTCTCGTTGACCGTGACGGCGGCCGTCGTGTGGCGCACGAAGAGCGCGCACAGCCCCTCGTCGTGCCCCGACTCTGCGAGGAGCCGCCGCACCTCGCCCGTGATCTCGACCATCCCCTCGCGCTCGTGCGAGCGCACACGCAGCGTGTGAGTTCTCATCCGACGGATTCTACAACAGCGCGGCGCGGGCGCGTGCGGGCAGGCGATGGATGAGGAAGGCGAGAAGGCCGCCGCGCGAGCCGGTGTGGCACGGGCGGCGGCCTTCCGGGAAAAGCTGGCTCGGGCTTTAGGGCCGTGCGCCGTTCGCTTCCTCGTCGTTGAGGACGAAGTTGTAAGTGATGGCCCCCGCCACTTTGACGGGCTTGCCCTCCGACAGGGTCGGGGTAAACCTGGCCGCCAGCGCGGCCTGCGTCGCCGCCTCATGCAGGAGCGGATGGCCGCTTGCCGCTTCGGCCGAGACCACCTGACCGTCTTCGCCGATGACGATTCGCACCGTCACCACGCCCTGTGCCCGCGCGCGTTTGGCCGTCGCCGGATAGACGGGCGCGGGCTTCGAGACGACCCGCCCGTTGAGCGCGCCGCCGGAGACCTGTCCGCCCGCCCCACCTGAGCCGGCGCCGCCTGTGGCTTCAGGGCTGGCCGGGTTCCCGGTCGAGGGGAACCGGGACAGGGCGCGCGGAGAGGAAGGATTGGGCGGCTGAGGCGGCGCGGCGGGGCGGGGAGGCGCCGGCGGGGCCGGCGGCTTCGCGCCCCAGGTCGTGCCGTCGTCCATCGTCGCCCAGACCAGCCTGACCGTGATGCGTTCGGGCGTGCCCGGCAGGATGACGTTGCGCCGGCGCCAGTCGGGCCGGAAGGTCTGCGATTCGCCGGGCTTAATCGAAGCGGCGTAACCGGCCACGACGTTGACCCGGCCGTCAGTGGCGAAGCCGACGCCGACCTCGCGGATGGTCTTAAGAGACTGGTTCGCCAGCGTTATCTCGGGCAGCGTGAGAAAGAACTCGGCCGCCTCGTCTTCGTCAAAGTAGTCGGCCCCCTCGTCGGCCGCGCGCCTCAGTTGTTCGCGCGAGACGAGCCGCATCCTCGCATTGGTGATGCCGAGCGGCGCCCCCACCGCGTGCTCGAAGAGGACCGAGAACTCCGGGGCACGTGTTATCTCTTCGATGGCCGGGCTGTCCGTCGCGCCCTGCGCGGCCTGCCGCGCCAGGGCAACGCCCGCGCCCCCCGCCTGTTGTCCCGCGCCGTCGGTCAGGGCCGCCGCGCCCGTGCCGCCGAAGAGGGCCGGCCCCAGCGTCAGGCAGAGGGCGGCCAGCCCCGCCGCGAGCGGCAGCGCACGCTGCCAGCGTGCCGCCGGTCTGTTTCTCTCTCCGGACATAATCATCTCAATCCTCCTTCGTAAGTTCGTGCCGTCGGTCGCGCCCGAAGCGCCGGCCGCCTTCCAGCCGAGGCCGAGCCGGACCACTTTCAGAATGCCCGAGGCGTAAGAGGCCGGCGCGCCTCCGGCTTCGAGGACGCGCTCGTCGCAGGCGCGCTCGCGCTCTTCGAGCAGGCGCCGGCCGACCAGCCAGGTGAGGGGGTGAAACCAGAAGACGCAGCAGACGGCCGCCTGGAAGAGGGCCGCGAGGTTGTCTCGCCGTTCGGCGTGCGCCAGCTCGTGAAGCATGACGGCTTCGAGCTCTTCGTCGTCGAGCCGGCCGGCCAGCTCTTCCGGCAGGACGATTGAGGGTCGCCGCGCGTGCCAGAGTCCGGGGCCGTGTGGCCCCTGCGCCAGCACGAGCCGCACCTCGCGCTTGAGCCCGAGCCTCCGCCGCGCACGCTCCATCGCCTCGAACTCGCGCCCCGCCCGGACCTCGCGCCCACGCCCGAGCACGCGCAGGGCCGCGCGCCGCCTCGACCACCAGACCACGGCCGAGAGCGCACACCCGCCGAGCCATAACAGCGAGAGCACGCAATAAATTTCGGCGTGCGGCGCCACCGCCCCGGCCGTGACTTCGAGCGCGTTCGAGACCGGCGCGGCGACGAAGAGGATCAGCGCCGTGCCCGCCTCGGCCCCGCCGGCCGAAAGCGTCGGGAGATATGGATTGAGCTGCGCGGCGGCTGCCGCGAAGAGCGCCGACGGCAGCAGGAACTTCGCCGCCGCGATCAGCCACAGACTGTAGCGCACGCGGGCCCGCGCCCGCCCGAGCAGCGCCGTCAGCGAGAGGATAAGGAGAGCGAACAGAGTCGCCTGCCACAAATGGTCGGCCAGCGCGGGCCAGAGCCCGGCCGAAGCCCGCCCGAACAGCTCGTGAAGGTCGCTCACTTGCGCGCCCTCCCTCCCTTACCTGCGTCCGGGGCAGCGGCGCCGTCGCCGCTCTCCTGCTCGCCGGGCTGCGACAGAGCGCCCTCGACGGCGCGCACGTCTTCGAGCGTCAACCTGCCCGTCTCGACCAACTGCGCAACCAGCGTCTGCGGCGACCCGCCGAAGAAGTCGAGCACCTCGTCGAGCAGGCGCCGCGCGGCCGCGCGCCGCGTCACGACGGGCTCGAAGACGTGAGCGTTGCCCACCTTGCGCGCACGCCTGACAGCGCCCTTCTCTTCGAGCCGGTAAATGATGGTCTGGACGGTCGTGTAGGCCGGTCGCTTGCGCGCCGGCAGGCGCTCCTGTATCTCGCGCACAGAGCCGCTGCCCAGAGCCCACAGCGCCTCCATCACCTCCAGCTCGAACCTCGTCAGTTTGACCCCGGAACTCTTTGCCATCTCGTGCCTCACCTTCGGAGCTACTACTCTTGAGGTTGAAACTACTACAAATGTCGTAGATAGGTCAAGAGAAAATTTCGCCGCCTAAAACGAGAGGGCCGGCGGGCTCTCTGGAAGCCCGCCGGCCCTCTCGTGTTATATCGGAAAGAAGCTTTTAACCGCCCGTCTCAATCCCTCCGACGGGCACGCCCGAGGAGCGACCAACCGGCCGGGAGGGCGGCTGAAGCCAGCGCGATTTTAACCACGTCGCCCACCAGAAAGGGGGCCACGCCGAGAAGGAAGGCCCCGGACGCGCTGCCCGTCGAGAGCGCGAGCCATGCCCAGCCGCCGGCCAGGATGACGAGCGAGCCGAGCGCCATCGCGCCGGCCGCCGTCAGGACCCGACGGTCCCAGCCGCGCTCGGCCAACAGGCCCGTCACGAAAGCCGCGAAGGGGAAGGCGAAGAGGTATCCGGCCGTCGGGGAGAGGAAGAGGTAGTGTGCGCCCGAGGCCCCACCCTTGAAGAAGGGCAGGCCCGCCGCGCCCTCAAGCAGGTAGAGCGCGACGGCCGCCGGCCCGAGCCGCGAGCCGAGCAGGGCGCCCGCCAGCAGTACCGCGAAGGTCTGGCCCGTCACCGGAACGGGCGTAAACGGCAGCGGGATGACGACCTGCGCGCCGGCTGCTACCAGCAGGCTGAATCCCACGACGAGCGCGGCGGCGCGCACCCAGTTGAGCGGCGCGACGGCCGCGCCCACGAGCGTCTCGGCTCTGACATATGTGCTCACTTGAAAACCTCCGGCGATACCGACGGGTGAAGGATAACAGGCGACGAGCTTAAGGCCGGAATCTTACACTCGCGGCCCGACGCTTGTCATCCGCCGCCGCCCCAATCCTCGGCCCGCAAGCGCCGGCCTTCGCCCCGCCCTTGCCGGCTAATGAACCCGTCCCCGGCCGGGACAAAAAGCGGGGCCGAGATTTCTCCCGGCCCCGCCTGCTCGTCCGACCGTCAAAACCCGCGGGGGTTAATGACCAGAGCGCCGCCCGCCCCGTCAGCGGGCGAAGCTGGCGAACCACGGCGCGAGCACGAGGCTCACGACCGACATCAGCTTAATGAGGATGTTGAGCGACGGCCCCGAGGTGTCCTTGAAGGGGTCGCCGACGGTGTCGCCGACCACCGCCGCCTTGTGCGGGTCGGAGCCCTTGCCGCCGAAGGCGCCGCCCTCGATGTACTTCTTGGCGTTGTCCCACGCCCCGCCCGCGTTCGCCATGAAGAGCGCGAGCATCACGCCCGTCACGGTGGCGCCCGCGAGCAGGCCGCCCAGAGCCTCGACGCCGAGGAAGCGGCCGACTATGACGGGGACGATGATGGCGCTTGCGCCGGGGACGATCATCTCCCTGAGCGCGGCCTTCGTCGAGATGTCGACGCAGCGGGCCGAGTCGGGCTTGGCCGTCCCTTCCATCAGGCCCGGTATCTCGCGGAACTGGCGGCGCACTTCCTCGACCATGCCCTGCGCCGCGCGACCGACCGCCGTCATCGTGCTGGCCCCGATGAAGAACGGCATCACGCCGCCGATGAAGAGGCCGATGACGACGAGCGGGTTGATGAGGTTGAGCGTGGTCAGGCCGACGGCCGAGGCGTAGGCCGAGAAGAGCGCCAGCGCCGTCAACGCCGCCGACCCGATGGCGAAGCCCTTGCCGATGGCGGCGGTCGTGTTGCCGAGCGCGTCGAGGCCGTCGGTGATCCTGCGGACCTCCGGGCCGAGGTGCGACATCTCGGAGATGCCGCCCGCGTTGTCGGCGATTGGGCCGTAGGCGTCAACCGACATCGTGATGCCGACCGTCGCCAGCATGCCGACAGCCGCGATGCCGATGCCGTAGAGCCCCGCCGCCGTGTAAGAGGCGTAGATGGCCGCGCAGATGATGAGAATGGGAATCACGCAGCTCTGCATGCCGATTGCGAGGCCCGCGATGATGTTGGTGGCGGCGCCGGTCTGCGAGGCGTCGGCGATGCGGCGGATCGGCTTGGACGAGGTGTAGTACTCGGTGACGATGCCGATCAGGATGCCGGAGATGGTGCCGGCCAGCACGGCCCAGAACGGCCCGATGTCGCTGTAGGCGGCGCGCCCGCCCTCGGCCCGCTGGCCGATGGGCAGCAGGGTCGTCAGCAGGTATGCCAGCACGAGGAAGATGACGGCCGCGATCAGCGTCGTGCTCCTGAGCGCCGTGGCCGGGTTCTTCCTTTCGAGAATCGGCATCGAGAGGATGCCGATCACCGAGGCGAGGAGGCCGGCCACGATGTAGGCGATGGGCAGCGTGACGGCGTTGAAGTTGTTCGTGATGCTGGCGGTGGTGGCGGCGATGGCGATGGTGGCGATGACCGCGCCGACGTAAGACTCGAAGATGTCAGCGCCCATGCCGGCCACGTCGCCGACGTTATCGCCGACGTTGTCGGCGATGGTGGCGGGGTTGCGCGGGTCGTCCTCGGGGATGCCGGCCTCGACCTTGCCGACGAGGTCGGCGCCCACGTCGGCCGCCTTCGTGTAGATGCCGCCGCCGACGCGCGCGAACAGCGCGATGGAGCTGGCGCCCATTGCGAAGCCCGAGATGACCTCGGAGAAGAGGCGCCAGGCCGCGTCGCTCATCCCTTGTTCGGCCATCAGGTTGTAGATGAGGCCGATGCCGAGCAGGCCGAGGCTCGCCACGGCGAGGCCCATCACGGCGCCGCCGTTGAAGGCGATGCGCAGGGCCATGCCCTGCCCGACGCCGCGCGCAGCCTCGCTCGTGCGGACGTTGGCGCGCGTGGCTGCCTCCATCCCGGCCAGGCCCGCGAGGATCGAGCAGACGCCGCCGCCGATGTAGGCCAGGGCGGTCCGCCCGCCGATGGCCCAGTAGAGCAGCGCGGCGACGATGAGCAGGAAGGGCACGACGACCATGTACTCGCGGCGCAGGAAGGCCATCGCGCCCGAGTGAATCATCTCGGAGAGGTCGTTCATCACTGCGGAGCCGACCGGCTGGCGGCGCACGGCGAAGTAGATCAGCACGGCCAGCGCCGCGCCGACCAGCCCGACCCAGAGCGACGAATAGCCGATGTTGCTCTGAATGAATCCGCGCTCCTGGAAGAAGGCGAGGGCGCAGGGCAGACCTGTAAGCAGACTCATAGCGTTAAATGTTCTTCCTTCGTTTTCCCGTAGAGTTTTGACGGCAAGGCCGCGAGCCGGCGCGTGGGTGGCCGCCCGCCCCGAACGGGGTCATTTTGAGTGCTGACCCCACGGCGAGCGACCGCGCTGGCTTGCGAAAGGGGGCATTATGGCCGAAAAAGCGGGTCCTGTCTACGCCGTAGCGCGCCTTTCGGGCGGGAGTAGGCCGAGGAAAAAGCCGGCGGCCAAAGCGACCGCCGGCCGCCCGTCTCCGTCGGCCGCGGTCGCGCCACGGCCGCGTCGCCGCCTCTTTCAATACCTGGCCCTGACGAGGCGCGCCGGCCCGGTTTCGGGGATGACGACGACGAAGACGGTCTCGAAGTCTGTGGCGTCGTCGAGCGGGGCGAGGGTGCGGCCCGCGAGCGCGCCCGCCACCTGCGGCGCGGTGTTGCTGTGGCCGACGACGAGCACGGTCCTGCCCCTGTGCTTCGAGAGTATCTCGCGGGCCAGGTCCGGGGCGTGCGTGGCGGCGCTCTCGCGCGTCACCTCGACGGCCACCGGGGTCAGCTTGAGCCGCTCGGCCGCCGGGCGCGCGGTCTCGCGCGTGCGCCTGAAATGCGTGGTGTAGACGGCCTCGACGCCGGCCTCGGCGGCCAGCTCGGCGAGGCGCGCCGAGCGCCTCTGGCCGGCCTCGCTGAGCGGCGGGTCGTCGCCCTCGACGGCCGCCTTCTCGGCGTGGCGGACGACGATGACGACGGTCGGCGCGTTGCGGGCCGGGGCCGCGGGCGCGGCGGCGGAGAAGAGGAAGGCGGCGCACAGGAGCGCGGCGATGCGAATACTCTTTTTCGACATGGCAGCTTGTTACGCGCGCGGCGCGCGAAGGGTTCTCGCCGTCGGGCGGGTGGGCTTCTGGTTCTCAGCGAGGGCCGCCCTCGCGCGCTGCGGCCCGGCGTCGCGCCCCGGCCGGCCGATTCCCGGCCGACGCTATTCGAGGCCGGCCGACTGGTGGGCCGGGACGAGCGTGCCGCCGCGCCGGTCGCGCCGGACGCTGATGAGCGCGATGACGGAGAGGTAGACGGCCAGCACGATGAGCGCGGCCGAGGCCAGCGCGTTGACGAGGCTCACGTCGAGCCCGCGCGCCGCGCGCAGGTTCCCCAGCACCAGCCCGCCGAGCGCCCAGAGCGTGATCGCCAGCACGAAGAGCATCGGCACGAGCGTGTAGGCGATTCGCTGCCGCGCCTTGTAGAGCCAGACCGTGATGGTCAGCAGCGTCAGCGCGGCGAGCAACTGGTTCGACGCGCCGAAGAGCGTCCAGAAGCTGCGGTACGAGTTGGGCGGGGCGAGCGCGATGAAGAAGACGGGCGCGCCGATGGTCAGCAGCGTGCCGGCGAGCGCGCCGGCGCGCGTGCGCCAGCCGAGCAGCTCCTGCACGATGTAGCGGCCGAGGCGCGTGCTCACGTCGAGCGTGTCGAAGACGAAGGTCGAGAAGGCCATCGCGCCGAAGGTGATGGCGAAGGGCAGGTTGGCCTCGCCGACGATTAAAGTCAGGAAGCGCCCGATACCCTCGCCGTAGATCGTGCCGGGCGCCTTCCCCTGGGCGGCGGCCGGCGCCACGATCATGATCGTCACCAGCGCCACCAGCGCCACGAACCCCTCGGCCAGCATCGCGCCGTAGCCGACCGGCCGGACGTGCGACTCGCGCTCGATCTGCTTCGAGGTCGTGCCCGAGCAGACCAGCCCGTGGAAGCCCGAGCAGGCCCCGCACGCGATGGTCACGAAGAGGAAGGGGAAGAGCGCGCCCGTCGCCCCCAGCGACTCGTTGAAGAAGCCCTTGAAGGCCGGCTGCTGGACCTCGTAGCCGCCGAAGAAGACCCCGACCACCCCGAGCGCGAGCGCCGTGTAGAGGATGAAGCCGCCCAGGTAGCCGCGCGGTTGCAGCAGCGACCACATCGGCACCATCGAGGCCACGCAGCAGTAGGCCAGGATGAGCAGGCCCCACGTCCGGTGGTCGAGCACGAAGACGTTCGAGACGTAAGTCGCCACCCACGAGAGCGCGAAGGCGGCCGGCACGAAGACCACAGTCACCAGCCACAGCGGCGGCTCAAGGTACTTCTGCACGAGGCCGAGCACGACCGAGAGCACGAGGTACATGACGCTCGCCGCGGCCACGGCCCCGCCGGGGTTGAAGCCGACGTTCGTCGCCCTCAATTCCTCGGAGCCGGCGACGAAGGTGCCGGCCGTGATGTCTGCGAAGGCGACGATGACGTAGACGAGCGCGATCCAGATGAAGGCCATCATCGCGCGGCCCGCGCGCCCGCCCAGGTACTCGCGCGTGATCTCTGCGACCGAGGTGGCGCCGTGGCGGACGGAGGCGGCCAGGCTCGTGAAGTCGTGGACGGCCCCGATGAGCACCACGCCCAAGCCGATCCAGAGCAGGCACGGCAGCCAGCCGAACGCCTGGCAGGCCAGGATCGGCCCGGCGATGGGGCCGGCCGCCGCGATGGCCGAGAAGTGTTGCCCGAAGAGGTAGAAGGGGCGCGTCGGGACGAAGTCCACGCCGTCGTTGACCACGTGGGCGGGCGTCAGGCGCGAGTCGTCGAGCCGGAACTGCCGCGCCACCCAGCCGCCGTAGAGGCGGTAGGCCGAGGCCAGCAGCAGCAGGAACGCGACGGCCAGCAGCGCGAGACTCAAGGCTCGACCTCGCTCTCTTCGATCCTGATCCGGCGGCGGCCGAGCTCGGCGACGAACGCCGCGGGCGGGATGCAGCGCTCCTGCGGGACGGCGCCCTTCCGCGTCGTCTGCCCGCGGGCCATCATCTGCGCGACGACGGAGGCCGGGAAGCTCGTCGTGCGCTGCATGGCCGAGAGGCCGGTCGCCGCGTCGAAGCGGTCGATGATGTCGTAGCGAAGCAGGCGCGGCGCATCCCCGCTCTTCATGACGCCGCGAAATTCGAGACGGACGAAGACGAGGTCGGGCTCGTCTGCCGGCAGCCGGCGCGTCAGCATCTCGCCGAGCAGGCGGCGGGGCGAGACGCGCGCGCCGCCTGCGTCTACCTCTTCGCCCGAAGCGAGGCCGAGGTCTATCAGCAGGCGGAACCGCTCGCAGTGGCCGGGGTAGCGGATGGTCTTGTAGTCGAGCTCGCGGACGCGCCCGGCGAAGGTGTCGGGGAGCGTCGAGGTGCCGCCCGAGGTCTGGAACGCCTCCATCCGGCCGTAGGGGGCGGGGAACTCCAGCCCCTCCAGCTCGGTCATGGACTCGACCTCGACGACGCGGCCGTCGCGGATGACGCGCGCCCGCTCGACGTACTCGTTGATGAGCCCCTCGACCGAGAAGACGATCTGGTAGTCGAGCGGCGGGCGCGGCTCCTGCGGCAGCCCGCCGACGCGGATGCGGATCGAGTCCAGTTCCGCGAAGCGTTCGGCGCCGTGGGCCGCGAGCACCGAGACCATGCCGGGCGCGAGGCCGCAGTCGGGGATCAGGTTGACGCCGGCCGCGCGGGCCTCTGCGTCGAGCGCCAGCTCCGAGTCCACGACCGCGTTGTTGCCGCCGAGGTCGCAGAAGTTTGTGCGCGCCTCGATGGCCGCGCCGGCCAGCCGGAGGTTGAAGAAGTAGGGCACGCAACTGACGACCGCGTCGTGGCCGCGCATCAGCTCAATCGTCTGAGACCGGTCCTCCACGTCAACCCGCGCGGGGCGGACCCTCTCGCTCTTGATGGTTTCGGCGACGGCGCGGGCGCGCCCCTCGTCAACGTCGGCGACCGTCACCCCGCGGACGCCCTCGGAGTTGTGAGCCAGGTCGTAAGCCGCGCCGAGTCCCATCCGGCCCGCGCCGAGAACGAGGATGTTCACGCTCTGCCCTCTCCTGCGAAAAAAAGTCGGGTTCAGCCGTCTCCCACGGCGCGTTCGGGGTCGATACGCGCGGCCAGCTTGCTGTGGCGATAGCCGTAGAGAAAGTAGATGACGATGCCGACGGCGAGCCAGCCGCCGAAGCGGAGCCAGTTGGTGATGCCGAGTTCGGTCATCAGGTAACCGCACGTCAGGACGCCGAGGACCGGGATCAGCGAGAGCCGCTTGACGAAGCAGGCGACGGTCAGCGCCGCCGAGCCGATGATGTAGACCCAGTAGGGAATCTTGTGGCTCAGGGCGGAGAGCGTCCCCTCGCCGGGCTCGGTCGGTTCGGTGCTGACGAGGTAGCTGACGGCGTCGGGGCTGTAGATGAAGAGCGCGGCCCACGTGACGACGAAGAGGGCCGGGACGACGTAGCGCGAGTTAATGTAGGGGACGTACTTGCGCGGGGCTTCGGGGTTCTGCGCGTTCATCACCAGCACGCCGGCCGAGACCAGCACGAAGGCGAAGAGGGTGCCGATGCTCGTCAGGTCCGTCACCTCCGTGAGGTTCATGAAGAGGGCCGGGATGGCGACGAGGACGCCCGTCATGATGGTGGCGAACCAGGGCGTCTTGTAGCGCGGGTGGATGGACGAGAAGATGGGCGGCAGCAGCCCGTCGCGGCTCATCGCCATCCAGATGCGCGGCTGGCCGATCTGGAAGACCAGCAGCACGGTCGCCATCGCGACGATGGCGCTGACGGCGATGACGCCGCGCAGCCACGGCAGGTTGGCGCCCTCGGGGCCGAAGACGAAGGCCAGCGGGTCGCCGACCTGGAGCTTCGTGTAGTGGGTCATGCCCGTCAGCACGAGCGCGATGCAGATGTAGAGCACCGTGCAGATCAGGAGCGAGAAGATCATGGCGCGCGGAAGGTCGCGCTGCGGGTTCTTGCACTCCTCGGCCGTGGTCGTGATGGCGTCGAAGCCGATGTAGGCGAAGAAGACCGCCGACACTCCCTTGAGGACGCCCCCCACCCCGTTCGGCGCGAAGTCCGACCAGTTCTCGACGTTGATGTAGAAGGCGCCGACGACTATCACCATCAGGATGATGAGCAGCTTGAAGACGACCATCGCGTTCGAGGCGCGCTTCGATTCGCGGATGCCGACGTAGACGAGGATGGTCAGCAGGACGACGATGCCGAGCGCCGGGATGTCGGCCACCAGGGGGAAGCCGAGCGGGCGCGGGGCGGTCGTCCAGGCCGTGTAGGCGTCCTTGAGCGCCGTCCCGGTCTCGGGGCTGGCGAGCACGGCCGCGATTCCTCCGGCGCCCTCGGCGCCGAGCTTCGTCACCTCCTCGAAGCCGCGCGAGGCCGAGAGGAAGTCCATCGTCATCCAGGCCGGGACGTGAATGCCGTCGGGGATGCCGAGGGCCGGGGCCTTAATGCTGGCGAGCAGCCCCGTGAAGTAGTCGCTCCAGGAGATGGCGACGGCGATGTTGCCGATGGCGTACTCGACCAGCAAATCCCAGCCGATGATCCACGCGATCAGCTCGCCGAAGGAGGCGTAGGCGTAGGTGTAGGCCGAGCCGGCGATGGGCACCGTCGAGGCGAACTCTGCGTAGCAGAGGGCCGAGAAGGCGCAGGCTATCGCGGTGAAGACGAAGAGGAAGGCGACGGCCGGCCCGCCGTTGAAGGCCGCGTTGCCGATGGTCGAGAAGATGCCGGCGCCGATGATGGCGGCGATGCCGAGCGCCGTCAGGTCCACGACGCCGAGCGTGCGCCGCAGGTGCGGCTGACCGTCCTCCGGCTCGCCGTGGTCGCCGTAGCCGAGTTGGGCGTCCTGCTGAATCTGCGTGACGGTCTTCTTGCGGAAGAGGCTATGAAAACTCATCGTCTCAAGGTCTCGCGGCTGGTCTGGTTGCTAGAGCTTGGACACTCGTGCGGGAGCGGTCGGCGGAGTTTTGCACAGCGGGCCGGGGCGTGGCAACAGAAAAGGCCGCGGGCCACCCGGCCCACGGCCT
>DASQMB010000064.1:0-47271 GCA_035645715.1 Pyrinomonadaceae bacterium | reverse complement strand
GTCGTGGGAGGTCGGTGCCGAGGCGCTGACGGGGGCGGAGGTGCGAGAGCGTCTGCGGCGGGAGCTTCCCGAATACATGGTGCCGTGGGCCGTGGTGGGGCTCGACGCGATGCCGCTCTCGCCCAACGGCAAGGTTGACCGTAAGGCCCTGCCGGCGCCCGAAGGCGATAGCCAGGTGAGGGAAGTCACCCCTTACGTCGAGCCCCGGACCGACGTGGAGCGGGCGGTGGCGGAAGTCTGGCGGGAACTGCTCGGCGTCGAGCAGGTCGGCGTCAACGACAACTTCTTCGACCTCGGCGGCCACTCACTGCTGGCCGTCCAGTCCCTCTCGCGGCTGCGCGACCGGATGAGGGTCGAGGTGCCCGTCAAGCTCTTCTTCGAGGTTCCGACGGTGGATGGTGTGGCGAAGGCGGCCTCGGCTATGAACTGGGCGGCGCGGGCTCTCGACGCGAGCGCGGCGGCGGCGGAAGGAGCGCCGGGCGCCGAGCTGGAGGAGGGCGTGTTATGAGCACGGCGGATTTAGTCGCCGACCTCGACCGCCTCGGCGTGGGCCTCTGGCTGGACGGCGACCAACTGCGCTTCCGCGCACCGCAGGGAGTGATGACGGCCGAGCTGAAGGCGCGGCTCACGCAGCACAAGGGCGACCTGCTTGAGTTCCTGCGCGAGGTGCAGACCTCGGCCCGGCTCCCGACGCCCGCGGCCATCACCCCCGCGCCGCGCGAGGGCGCACTCCCCCTCTCCTTCGCGCAGGAGCGGCTCTGGTTCGTCGGCCAGTGGGAGCCGGAGAGCGCCGCCTACAACATCTTCGACGCGGTCCTCATCGAGGGGCGGCTCGACGCCGCGGCTCTTGAGAATAGCCTCGGCGAGGTGGTCCGCCGCCACGAAGTGCTGCGCACGACCTACGCCGCGGAGGGAGGCCGGCCATCGCAGAGCATCTCGCCGGCGGCCGGCTTCGAGCTGCCGGCCGTGGACCTCAGCGGCCTCGGCGCTCAAGAGCGCGAGTCGGAGATGCTGCGGCTGATGCGCGAGGAGACGGAACGCCCGTTCGACCTCGCGCGGGGGCCGCTGCTGCGGGCCACCCTGTTCCGGCTCGAAGAAGAGCGCCACGCCCTTCTCTTCAACATGCACCACATCGTCAGCGACGGCTGGTCGGCCGGCGTGCTGGTGGGCGAGCTGATGACGCTCTACGCCGCTTTCACTTCGGGTCGTAGGCCGCCGCTCGCGGAGCTTCCGATTCAATACGCCGACTTCGCCGTCTGGCAGCGCGAATGGCTGAGCGGCGAGCGGCTTGAGGCCGAGAGGGCCTTCTGGCTCGACCGCCTCAAGGGCGCGCCGGCCAGTCTCGACCTGCCGACCGACTATCCCCGTCCCGCCGCCCGGACCTCGCTTGGGGCGACGCACCACTTCGCGCTTCCGCCCGCGCTCTGCGCCGATGTGCGGAGCTTCTGCCGGCGCCATCAAGTCACCCCGTTCATGTTGCTGCTGGCCGCCTGGAAGGTGCTGCTCTGGAAGTATTCGGGGCAGGCCGACATCGTCGTCGGCTCGCCCCACGCCAACCGCAACCGCACCGAGCTTGAAGGGCTCATCGGCTTCTTCGTCAACACGCTGGTTTTGCGCACGGACCTTTCCGGCGACCCGACGTTCGCGGAGCTGCTGGGGCGCGTCCGCGATGTCACCGTCGCGGCGCAGGCGCATCAGGACCTGCCGTTTGAAAAGATAGTGGACGACTTGCAGCCGGCCCGCGACCCGAGCCGCACGCCCGTCTTCCAGGTCGCCTTCGTCTTCCAGAACGCCCCGACCGCCGAGATGAGGGCACAAGGCCTTCGGCTGTCCCGCCTCCGGCTGCCGACGACGACCTCAAAGTTCGACCTCACGCTGACCCTCACCGACGCCGAGCCCTCGATGCCCGTCGAGATCGAGTACAGCGCCGATTTGTTCGCCCCCGACACAATCGCGCGCCTGGCCGCCCACTTCGAGACCCTGCTTGCCGACGCCGTCGCGCGGCCCGAGCGGCGCATCTCCGCGCTGCGAGTCCTGACGGAAGAGGAGCGGCACCGGCTCGTCGCGGAGTGGAACGCGACGGCATCCGCATACCCGCGCCGCGCGTGCGTCCACGAGCTTTTCGAGCGGCAGGCCGAGGAGAGTTCGGAGGCCGTCGCGCTCACGTACGGCGACCGCGAGATCACCTACGGCGAGTTGAACGTGCGGGCGAATCGTCTGGCCCGTTACCTTGCGGCGAGGGGCGTCGGGCCGGAGTCGCGCGTCGGCGTCTGCCTCGAAAGGGGCGCCGAGATGATCGTCGCGCTGCTCGGCATCCTCAAGGCCGGCGGCGCCTACGTGCCATTGGACGCAGAGTACCCGCGCGAGCGCCTCGCCTTCATGCTCGAAGAGAGCGGGGCGGGGCTGCTGCTCACGCAGCGGAGCCTCGCCGGGGCGCTGCCTGCGGCGGGGGCAGAGCTGGTCTGCCTCGAAGACGCGTCGGGCGAAATCGCCACGCACGCGCACGCGAACCTGCCGCGCGTCGCCGGCCCCGAGAACGTCGCCTACGTGATGTTCACCTCCGGCTCGACCGGCAGGCCCAAGGGCATCGCCGTCACGCACCGCAACATTGTCCGACTTGTCAGGCAGACCGACTACGCGCGCTTCGGCCCCGACGAAGTCTTCCTACAGTTCGCCCCTGCCTCGTTCGACGCCTCGACCTTCGAGATTTGGGGGAGCCTGCTGAACGGCGCCCGCCTCGTCGTCTTCCCGCACGGCCGCGCCTCGCTCGAAGAGTTGGGGCGGGTCGTCAGGGAGGGCGGCGTGACGACCCTCTGGCTGACGGCCGGCCTCTTTCATCAGATGGTCGAGGGCCGGCTCGAAGACCTGCGCCCGCTGCGCCAACTGCTGGCCGGCGGCGACGTGCTCTCGCCCGGCCACGTCAGGAGGGCGCTCGAAGGGCTCCCCGGCTGCCGGGTCATCAACGGCTACGGCCCGACCGAGAGCACGACCTTCGCCTGCTGCCACCCGATGGAGGACGCCTCCCGCGTGCCCGGCCACGGCGTGCCAATCGGCCGGCCCATCTCTAACACGCGAGTCTACGTGCTCGACTCGGGCCTGCGGCCCGCGCCCGTCGGCGTGCCCGGCGAGCTGTTCATCGCGGGCGACGGGCTCGCGCGCGGCTACCTCAACCGCCCCGGCCTGACGGCCGAAAAGTTCGTCCCCGACCCCTTCGGCGCGGAGCCCGGCGCGAGGATGTACCGGACCGGCGACCTCGTCAAACTCCTGCCCGACTCGCGGATAGAGTTCCTCGGCCGCATCGACAATCAGGTGAAGGTCAGGGGCTTCCGCATCGAGTTGGGCGAGGTCGAGGCGGCGCTGGCCGGCCACCCGGAGGTGGAGCAGTCGGTCGTCATAGCGCGCGGCGGCGAGGCGGGAGACAAGCGCCTGGTGGCCTACCTGGTGGCGACCGACGGGGCGGAGCCGACGGCCGCGGACCTGCGTGAATACCTGAAGCGACGACTGCCCGACTACATGATCCCGTCGGCCTTCGTCCGGCTCGAAGGCTTCCCGCTGACGGTGAACGGAAAGGTTGACCGCCGGGCGCTGCCCGAGCCCGAGGCGGTGTCGGGCGGCGAGAGTTACGTCGCCCCGCGCACGCCGACCGAGGAGATGCTGGCCGGCATCTGGGCCGACCTGTTGCAGGCCGGCAGGGTCGGGGTGCACGACAGCTTTTTCGACCTCGGCGGCCACTCGCTGCTGGCGACGCAGGTGGTGGCGAGGGTCGGCGACAACTTCGGCGTCAGCCTGCCCCTCAAGGCCCTGTTCGAGGCGCCGACCGTGGCCGGGCTGGCCGAGCGCGTCGAGCAGGCGCTCGTCTCGGGGCAGGAGCAGGCGCCGCCGCCCATCCGCCCCGTCCCGCGCGACGGGCCTCTGCCGCTCTCGTTCGCGCAGGAGAACCTCTGGCTCTTCGAGCAGCTAGTACCCGGCACGGCGACCTACAACACCTGCCGCGCCGGGCGCGTCCGCGGGCCGCTCGACGTGGCGGCCGTCGAGGCTGCCTTCAACGAGCTGCTGGAACGCCACGAGGTTCTGCGCACCAGCTACGCGACAATCGAAGGCCGGCCGGTCCAGGTCGTCCACCCGCACCGACACTACGCCGTGCCGCTCGTGGACCTCAGCGCGCTCGCCGAGGACGAGCGCGAGGCCGCGGCCTTCAACCTCTCTAATCAGGACGCACAGCTCGCGGTCGATATAACGGCGGCCCCGGTCGCGCGCGCCAAGCTGCTCCGGCTCGGCCCCGATGACCACGTCTTCGTCCTCAGCATCCACCACATCGCCTACGATCTCTGGTCCGGGGGCGTGCTGCTGGAAGAGATGGAGCGGGCTTACCTCGCCTACGCGAGCGGCCGGCGGCCGGAGCTGCCGCCCCTGCCGGTTCAGTGCGCCGACTTCGCCGTGTGGCAGCGTGAATGGCTCCGCGGCGAGACTCTCGAACGCCAGTTCGCCTACTGGAAGGAGCGACTGGCCGGCCTCGCGGCCGAGCCCCTGGCGCTGCCCACTGACCGCCCCCGCGCGGCCTCCGGCGAGACGCCCGGCGCGTCCGTCTACCCGAGCTTCCCGCCGTCGGCCAACGAGGCGGTCAAGGAGCTGGCCCGACGCGAGAACGTCACACAGTTCATGGCGCTCCTCGCCGTCTTCAAGGTGCTGCTCCATCGCTACACGGGGCAGGACGACCTGGCCGTGGGCTCGGCCGTGGCGAACCGCAACCGGGTGGAGATGGAGGGCGTCGTCGGCTTCTTCGACAACACGATGGTTCTTCGCACGGACGCGTCGGGCGACCCGACTTTCCGCGAGTTCCTGGGCCGTGTGCGCGAGGCTGCGCTCGGCGCCTACGCCAACCAGCACCTCCCCTTCGACCTCCTGGTCAAGGAGTTGCAGCCTGAGCGCGCCTCGAACCGGACGCCGTTCGTTCAGGCCATGTTCATCTACCTGCTCAACTACCCGGCGATGGAGCGGGAGATCGCGGGGCTCAGGGTGGTCCCCTACAAGCTGCACAGCGGGCGTGCGCGGTTCGACATCACCTTCGGCCTGCGCGAGTCGCCCCGCGGGCTCGAAGGCGAGCTGGCCTACAACAGCGACCTCTTCGACGAGGAAACGGCCGAGCGCATGTGCCGCCACTTCGGACGCCTCCTAGAAGCGGCGACCGCCGACCCCGACCGGCGACTCTCCGAGCTGGAGGTACTGGCCGAAGAGGAGCGCCGGCAACTCCTCTTCGGCTGGAACGAGACGGCCGCCCCGGGCCCGGCCGGCCGCGGCGCGCACGAGTTGTTCGAGGAGCAGGCCGAGCGCACCCCGCAGGCCGTGGCCCTCGCCGGCGACGGCGTCGGCGTCACCTACGCCCGCCTCAACGAGCGCGCGAACCAGCTCGCGCACCACCTGCGCGCTCGCGGCGTGGGCGCCGAGTCGCGCGTCGGGCTCTGCCTCGGGCGCACGGCCGAAGTGGTGGTCGGCCTGTTGGGGATTCTGAAGGCCGGCGGCGCCTACGTCCCGCTCGACCCCTCCTACCCGCGCGAGCGATTGGCCCACGTGATTGAGGACGCAGGCGTCTCCGTCGTGCTGACCGACGGGCAGAGCGCCTCGGCCCTGCCCGAAGCACTGGCAGAGACCATAAACCTCGACGCCGAGCGCGAGCTGATCGGGCGCCGCGAGACGGCGAACCCCGTGCGCGTGGCGGGTCCGGACAGCCTCGCTTACGTCATCTACACGTCGGGCTCTACGGGGCGGCCGAAGGGCGTGATGATCGAGCACGCCGCGGTCGTCAACCTGGCGGCGGCCCTGCGGTCGGCCGTCTACTCGCGCTACGAAGGGGCGCTCAGGGTCGGCCTGAACGCGCCGCTCGCCTTCGACGCCTCGGTCAAGCAGTGGCTCCAACTGCTCGACGGGCACGCCCTCTACGTCGTCCCCGAAGAGGTGCGAGCCGACCCTCACGCGCTGCTCTCCTACGCGCGGCGGCACAAACTGAACGTCCTCGACTGCACGCCGTCGCAGCTAAAGTTCCTGCTCGACGCCGGGCTCGGGGAGGGCGATTGGCCGTCGCCTGTGGTTGTGCTCGTGGGCGGCGAGATGATTGAGGAGGCGACGTGGGCGCGGCTGGCGGCGTGCGAGACAGTCGATTTCTACAACGTCTACGGCCCGACTGAATGCACGGTGGACGCGACGGTGCAGCGCATCAGGTCCGCGCCGTCGCGTCCGGTCATCGGGCGGCCCGTCGACAACGCGCGCGCCTACGTCCTCGACGGCCGGATGAACCCCGCGCCTGTCGGTGTGCCCGGCGAGCTTTACGTCGGCGGGGCAGGCGTGGCGCGCGGCTACCTCGACCGCCCCGGCCTGACGGCCGAAAAGTTCGTCCCAGACCCCTTCGGCGCGGAGCCCGGCGCGCGCCTCTACAGGACGGGCGACCGGGTCCGCTGGACGGACGAAGGGAGGCTGGAAATCCTCGGCCGCGTGGACCAGCAGGTGAAGGTGAGGGGCTTCCGCATCGAGCTCGGCGAGATCGAGGCGGCGCTGGCCGGCCACCCGGCCGTCCGCGAGGGCGTCGTCGCGGCCCGGGGCGAGGGTGAAGACCGGCGGCTCGTCGCCTACGTCGTCGGGCGGCCGGGCGCGGAACTCTCCGAGGCGGAGTTGAGGGAATACCTGGGCGCGAGCCTGCCCCGCTACATGGTGCCGTCGGTCTTCGTCGAGTTGGATGCGTTGCCGAAGACCCCGACGGGGAAGGTGGACCGGCGGGCGCTGCCCGCGCCGTCCGGCTCAAGGCTCGGGCGGACGGGCGCGCGTCTCGGCCCGCGCGACGAGGTGGAACTCCGCCTGTCCCGCATCTGGGAGGGAGTGCTCGGCGCGGAAGAGTTGAGCGTCGATGACAGCTTCTTCGACCTCGGCGGCCACTCGCTGCTGGCGGTCCAACTGATGTCGAGAATCGCGGGCGAGTTCGGCCGCGTCGTGCCGCTCGGTACGCTGCTGGAAGACCCGACCATCGAGGGGCTGGCCCGGGCACTGCGCCGGGCGGGCGGAGATGTCGCGGCGATGCCGCAGACGCCTCTCGTGGCGATTCGCGCCGGGGGCACGCGCCCGCCCTTCTATTGCGTCCACCCCGTCGGCGGCAACGCGCTCTGCTACGTCGGGCTGGCGCGGCACCTCGGCGAGGAGCAGCCGTTCTACGCCTTTCAGCAAACCGGGGCGGGCGAGGGCGGGGGGCCGTTGACCATCGAGGCGATGGCCGCACGCTACGTTGAGAGCCTGCGCGCGGAGCGCCCGGCGGGGCCGTACCGTCTGGGCGGGTGGTCGATGGGCGGGCTGGTCGCCTTCGAGATGGCGCGCCAGCTCGAAGCGCAGGGCGAGCGGGTGGAACTGCTCGCGCTGATCGACTCTTTCGCGCCGCCGCCCTCGAACGCCCCGCAGCCGCCCGACGAAGAGGCGCTCGCGGCCGTGCTTGTCAGAGACCTGGAAGGCATCACCGGCGGCAGGCTCGACCTCTCCGCCGAAGAGTGCAGCCGCGGCACGCGCGACGACGCGCTCGGCCTCCTGCTGGCGCGGGCGCGGGCGGCCGGGGTGGTCCATGCAGACTTCGGGATGTCGGAGCTGCGCCATTTGTTCGACCTCTACCGGAACAACGTCGCGGCGGCGCGCGCCTACCGGCCGGGCGTCTACGCCGGACGGGTCGCGCTCTTCCGCAGCACCGCCTCCGCGTCCGAGGCGCGCGAAGACACCTCGCTCGGGTGGGGGCCTTACGCGCAGGGCGGCGTCGAGGTCTACGACGTGGAAGGCGACCATTATTCAATAGTCACCGGCGAGCCGGTGCGTCTGCTGGCGGGGCGCCTCGGCGCGGCGCTCGCCGGCGAGGGGCTGTCGGTCGTCGCCCGCTGAGCGCGACGCACGGCTTCGCCCGACCTCTTAGCTGCATTCGCCGAGGAGAGCCATGAACACCTTGTCGCACGCAATCCGTCTCGCGTACCGGCGGCTGACCGGCAGGAAGCTGGTGAGCGCGGTCATCGTCCTCTGCCTGGCGCTCGGCATCGGGGCCAACACGGCCATCTTCAGCGTCATCAACCGGCTGCTGCTTCAGCCCCTGCCGCTCGAAGAGGTCGAGCGCGTGGTCTTCACGCTCACCATGCGGACTGAAGACGACCCGTTCGAGGCGTCGCTGCTGGACGCCACGGCCTTCCGCACTCAGGCCCACTCGTTCTCCGACGTGGGGCTCGGCCGCTACGAGACTTTCACCGTCTACGGGTTGGAGAGGCCGGAGCGGCTGGCCGGCGCCTCCATCTCCTACGATTACCTGACGACGCTGCGGGTCAAGGCCGCGCTCGGGCGCGCCTTCCAGCCCGAAGACGACCGCCCCGGCGCGGCCCCCGTCGCCATGCTCAGCCAGAGCGCGTGGAAGAGCCGCTTCGGCGGCGACCCCTCAATCGTCGGCCGCAGCCTCAACCTCGATAACCGCCATTACACCGTGGTCGGCATCCTGCCGGAGGGGTTCGACCTGCCGCTGCGCACGCAGGTCTGGGTCCCGCTCGCCACAGACATCGAGACCGCCCCGCTCAAGGAGCGGACCGCGCACAAGTATTTCCTGGTGGCCCGGCTGAGGCCCGGCGTGACGCTCGAACAGGCGAACGACGAGGCACGCGGCATCGCCCGCGGCATCGCCGAGGCGCACCCCGAGCACCGCAAAGGGTGGGGCATCAAGCTGATCCCGCTCAGGCAGCAGCTTCTCGGCGACATCACCGGCAACATCCGGCCGACGCTGCTGGTCCTGATGGGCATCGTCGGCTTCCTGCTGCTCATCACCTGCGCCAACGTCGCCAGTCTGCTGCTGGTCAGGTCGCTGGAACGGATGCACGAGACGGCCGTGCAACTTGCGCTCGGGGCCAGCCATCGCCGCCTTGTGCTGCAACTGATGACCGAGAGCGTCATGCTGTCGCTCGCCGGCGGCGCGGCCGGCCTGCTGCTGGCGTTCGTGGTGACGAAGCTGCTGATGACGCTGCGGCCGATCCAGTTTTTCGCCATGGGTGAAGCCTTCCAGAGCGTGCAGATGGACGGCAGCGTGCTCCTCTTCGCGTTCGCCGTCTCGCTGCTGACGGGCATAGTCTTCGGCCTCGCCCCGGCCCTCTGGACCTCCTCGGCCGGGGGGCTCAACCACTTCCTCAAGGAGGGCGGCCAGCGAGGCGGCGTCGGGCGGCGGGGCCGCCGGCTGTTCGAGGCGCTGATGGTGGCCGAGGTGGCCGTCGCCACGCTGCTCCTGTTCGGCGCGGGCCTGATGGTCAAGAGCTTCCAGCGGCTCAGCGACGCCAAGCTCGGCTTCCGCCCCGACAACCTCATGGCGATGGAGATGCACCTCTCCGAGTCCGACTACCCGCAGCACGCCCAGCGTCAGCAGTTCACGGGGCGCGTCCTTGAGCGTGTGCGGAGCATGCCGGGCGTCTCCGCGGCCGGGATGACGACGAACATCCCTGTCAGCGTGTCGAGCCGCGACTCGAAGTACACGGTCGAGGGGCAGCAGGGGCGCGACGCGAGCGAGTCGCCCATCACCTCGCACCGGCTGGTGACGGCAGGGTATTTGGAGACGCTCGGCGTGACGCTCCTGCGGGGCCGCCTCATCGAGGAGCAGGACCAGGCGAACACGCAACCTGTCGTGGTCGTGAGCAAGGAGTTCGCCGGCCGCGAGTGGCCGGGTCAGGAGGCGCTCGGCAAGCGTGTCAAGCCGGGCAACCCTGCCGCCCCGACCACGCCGTGGTACACGGTCGTCGGCGTGGTGGACGACGTGAAGGAGGACCGCTTCAACTTCCGCAACGACAGGCCGGTCTGGTATCTGCCCTACGCGCAGGTGGAGAACAGGCTGCCGGTGACGCTGCTGCTGCGCTCGGCCGGCGACCCGTCGGCCCTCGCCGCCTCGGTGCGCGCAGAGATCGGGGCGATGAACCCGAACCAGCCCGTCACGGAGGTCGGCACGCTGGAAGGGCAGCTCGCAGACTTCCTCGGGCCGCAGCGATTCACGGCGCTGCTCAGCAGCCTGTTCGCCGTCGTCGGCCTCTTCCTGGCGGTCGTCGGGATTTACGGCGTGACGGCCTACTCCGTCATCCAGCGGACGAGGGAGTTCAGCGTCCGCATCGCCTTCGGGGCGGGCTGGCGCGACCTGGTGCGGCTGGTCGTCGGGCGCGGGCTGAGGCTGGCGGTGGTGGGGCTGGTGCTCGGCTCGCTCGGGGGGCTTGCGCTCGGCCGCCTGCTCTCCAGCCTGCTCTACCAGGTGAGGCCGACCGCGCCCGAGATCATTATCCTCCCGGCCTCCATCCTGCTCTTCGTCGTCCTGCTGGCGATCTACCTGCCGCTGCGCAAGGTGGCTCGGCTGAACCCGGTCGAAGGACTCAGGCATGAGTAGCTTGCCGACCAAGCTGGTAGCGGGGGGGCGCCCGGCCGGGCGCCACCTCGAAGGCATGACTGCCTTCGGCGCCGTCTGGCTGGGGCAGGTCTTCTCGCTGTTCGGCTCGCACCTGACCGGCTTCGCGCTCGGCGTCTGGGTCTACACGCAGACTCGCTCGGCCACAGACTTCGCGCTGATCTCGTTCTTCACGGTGCTGCCCGAGGTGGCCCTCTCGCCCGTGGCCGGGCTGCTCGTGGACCGCTGGGACCGCCGCCGCGTGATGATGTTCGGCGCGCTCGGCAGCGGCCTCTGCGCCGCCATCCTGTCGCTGCTGGCGCTCTCCGGGAGCCTCGTGGTCTGGCAAATCTACCTGCTGGTGGCCGCCGTCTCGGCGTTCCAGTCGGTCCAGTTCCCGGCGCTGTCCTCGTCGGTGGCGCTGCTCGTTCCCCGGCAGCACCTCCCGCGCGCCAACGGCATGGTGGCGTTCGGCACCTCGCTGGCGATGGTGGCTGCGCCGCTCGTGGCCGGGCTCTTCCTTGAACTCATCGGCCTGAGCCGGCTGCTCCTGATCGGGGTGGCTACTTACGGCTTCGCCGTCCTGACGCTCATGCTGGTGCGCATCGCGCCGGCGGGGGAGGGGGCCGGCGGGGCGGCGCCCGCGCGCGCGTCGCTCTGGCAGGAGGCGACGCGGGGCTGGGCCTACGTGCGGGAGCGGCGCGAGCTGCTGGCCCTGCTGCTCCTGTTCGCCGTCACCAACTTCACGACGGGGATGGTGCAGGTGCTGCTGACGCCGCTGGTGCTTAGCTTCACGACGGCCGAGGTGCTCGGGCGCATCATGTCGGCGGGCGGGGCGGGGGTGCTGCTCGGGAGCCTGCTCGTCAGCGTGTATGGCGGGACGCGGCGCCGGATGCGGGCCATCTACGTCTTCACGCTCGTGAGGGGGCTGATCCTCTTCCTCGGCGTCTTGCAGCCCGACCCGCTGCTCGTCGGGACGGCCGCCTTCCTCTTCCTGTTCTGCGACCCGCTCATCTTCATCAACAGCCAGACAATCTGGCAGACCAAGATCGCGCCCGAGGTGCTGGGGCGCGCCTTCGCCGTCCGCCGCGTCGTGGGCTTCTCTTCGATGCCGATGGCCTACCTGATCGCGGGGCCGCTCGCCGACCGCGTCTTCGAGCCGCTGATGGCCGCGGGCGGGCCGCTGGCCGGCAGCCTGGGCGGGCTGGTCGGCGTCGGGCCGGGGCGCGGCGTCGCGCTGCTCTTCATCGCGCTCGGGGCGCTGACCGTGCTCTCGGTCGCGGCGGGATTCCTTTACCGCCCGCTGCGCGAGCTGGAGGAGCGTCTGCCGGACTGCGCGCCGGGCGGCGCCTGAGGCTGCGTTAGAGAGACGCGCCGGCGCCGCGGCGCACACACAATCCCGGGCCGCACGGGGCGGCCCCACAGACTAAAGTACCGAGGAGGCGATGAGAATGGATGCAGTGGGAGTGATCGGCGCGGGCGTGATGGGCATCGGTGTCGCCCAGAACCTCGCGGAGACGGGCCACAAGGTCGTCCTGCTGGACGTGGCCGAGGAACAACTCGAACGGGCGCGCCAGGCCATCCAGCAAAATGTTCGCATGCGTGGCTTCTTCGACAAGGAGAAGCGTGACGAGCGCATCCGGCCCGCGGACGTGCTCGAACGCATCACCTTCACGCTCGACTACGGCCCGCTGGCCGGCGTCGATTTCGTCATCGAGAACGTGGTCGAGAAGTGGGAGGTTAAAGAGCCGGTCTACCGCCGCCTCGACGAGGCCTGCCCGCCTCACGCGGTCTTCGCCGCCAACACGTCGGCCATCTCCATCACGCGCATCGGCTCCGCGACCGGCCGGCCCGACCGCGTCCTCGGGATGCACTTCATGAACCCCGTGCCCCTCAAGTCGATGGTCGAGGTCATCCGCGGCCACCACACCTCGGAGGAGACGCTCGACCGGGCCCGCGCGCTGCTCGCGGCGATGGGCAAGGAGTGGGTCGTGGTCAACGACATGCCGGGCTTCGTCAGCAACCGCGTTCTGATGCTGACCATCAACGAGGCGATCTTCCTCGTTCAGGACCAGGTGGCCTCGGCCGAGGACGTGGACCGCATCTTCAAGTCCTGTTTCGGGCACAAGATGGGGCCGCTCGAGACCGGCGACCTGATAGGGCTCGACACGATCCTGCTCTCGCTCGAAGTCCTCTACGAGAGCTACAACGACGACAAGTTCCGCCCCTGCCCGCTGCTCAAGAAGATGGTCTACGCCGGCCTGCACGGCCGCAAGACCGGGCGCGGCTTCTACAAATACCAGGCATAAACCATAACCGGAGGTGTCAGACCCACCGTGGAACAAAGAAAAGAAAAGATCAGGGAGTTCCTGTCGAGGTTCCTTCGCCACCACCAGCTCGGGGACGACGAGGACATCTTCTCGCTCGGCTTCGTCAACTCCCTGTTCGCCATGCAACTCGTGACCTTCATCGAAAAGGAGTTTGAGGTGACGATTGAGAGCGAAGACCTCGAACTCGACAATTTCCGCTCCGTCAACAGCATGGACGCTCTGGTCGGGCGCAAGCTGTCGGCCGGGGCCGGGGTGTGAGGCGAGTTATGTGGCCCGAAGATTCGGCCGGAGATGGGATGCGCGTGGAGCTCTCGGAGGCGCAGCGGGAAGCGCGCCTCCGCTTCCGCCGCTTCGTCCAGGAGAACATCTCGCCCCACGCCGCCGAGTGGGACCGCGAGGAGAGGATACCGCCGGAGCTGGTCGCACGGCTGCGCGAGCAGGGCTACCTCGGCGCCCCCGTTCCGGCTGAGGCCGGCGGCGGCGGGATGGGGGCAATCACCTACGGGCTGCTGACCGAGGAGATGGCGCGCGGCTGCTCGTCTGTGAGGTCGCTGCTGACCGTGCACGACATGGTCTCGCTGGCAGTCCTGCGCTGGGCCGGGCCGGAGCTGAAAGACTGGTTCAGGCAGGCCACGGCCGGGGGCGGGGCGCTCTGCGCGCTGGCCCTCTCCGAGCCGGAGGCGGGCAGCGACGCCGCCGGCGTGCGGACCGAGGCGCGGCGCGACGGCGACGACTACGTCCTCGACGGTCGCAAGAAGTGGATCACCTTCGGGCAGATTGCGAACCTCTTCCTTGCGCTGGCCCGCTACGACGGGAAGCTGACCGCCTTCCTCGTGCCGGCCGACGCCCGCGGCGTCACGCGGCGGCCCATCGGCGGCGTCGTAGGCACGCGCGCCTCGATGCTGGCGGAGGTGGAGTTTAAAGGCTGCCGCGTCCCGGCCTCCAACCTCGTAGGCAAAACCGGCTTCGGCCTTTCGCACGTGATGGGGACGGCGCTCGACCAGGGGCGCTACAGCGTCGCCTGGGGCGCGGTCGGCATCGCGCAGGCGTGCCTCGACGCCTGCCTCGAATACACCTCGGCGCGCGAGCAGTTCGGGGTCAGGCTGAGCGAGCACCAACTGGTCCGGCGCAAGCTGACGAACATGATTACCGACGCCAGGGCCGCGCGCCTGCTCTGCTACCGCGCCGGCCACCTGCGCCAGGCCGGCGACCCCGGCGCCGGCTCCGAAACCCTCGTCGCCAAGTACTTCGCCTCGCGGGCGGCGGTGCGCGCCGCCAACGACGCCGTCCAGCTCCACGGCGCCAACGGGCTGACCGACGCTTACCCCGTCGCCCGCTACCTGCGCGACGCAAGGGTGACGGAGATTATCGAGGGCAGCACGCAGATCCAGCAGATAAGCATCGCCCGGACCCCGCTCGCCGAGCTGTAGGCGAGCGCCCGCCGCCGCGGGCCGCGAAAGCCCCCGGGCCGTTCAGAATCTGAAAAATGAAGGGAACCGAATTATGAGCACGCTCGAACACGCGGTCGCGCCGGAGAGCACGGCCGCCGCACGGAAGCCCGTGAAGTTGCTGGTGTGGGACTTAGACAACACGCTCTGGCAGGGGACGCTGCTCGAAGGCGACAACGTGCGCCTGCGCGAGGGCGTGCTTGAGACGCTGAAGGCGCTCGACGAGCGCGGCATCCTCCACTCCGTGGCGAGCAAGAACGACCACGAGATGGCGATGGCGAAGCTGAGGGAGATGGGCGTCGAGGAGTATTTCCTGTACCCGCAGGTGGGCTGGAACTCGAAGGCGGCGAGCATTCGCTCCATCGTCGAGTCGATCAACATCGGGATGGACGCCGTCGCCTTCATCGACGACGAGCCCTTCGAGCGCGAAGAGGTCAGGCACAGCTTCCCCGAGCTGCTCGCCATCGACGCGCGCGAGCTTGAAGGGCTGGCCGCGCGCCCCGAGTTCAACCCGCCCTTCATCACCGACGAGTCGGCGCGCCGCCGGCATATGTACCGCGCCGACGCCGAGAGGAAGCGCGCGGAGGAGAAGTTCGAGGGGCCGAGCGAGGAGTTTCTCGCCAGCCTGAAGATGGAGTTCACCATCTCGCCGGCCGACGAGGAAGACCTCAAACGGGCGGAGGAGCTGACGGTGCGCACGCACCAGCTCAACAGCACCGGCTACACCTACTCAATCGAGGAGCTCGACGCCTTCCGCCGCTCGCCCGACCACCTGCTGCTCGTCGCCGACCTCAACGACAAGTTCGGGGCCTACGGCAAGATCGGGCTGGCGCTGGTTGAGAAGGCCGGCGCCGTCTGGACCATCAAGCTGCTCCTCATGTCGTGCCGCGTGATGTCGCGCGGCGTCGGCACGATCCTGCTGAACCACATTCTCACGCTCGCCCGCGAGGCTGGCGCCACGCTTCACGCCGAGTTCCTTTCCAACGACCGGAACCGGATGATGCTCGTCACCTATAAGTTCGCCGGCTTCAAAGAGGTGGAGCGGTCCGGCAACTTCCTCACCTTCAGGCACGACTTGCAATCCATCCAGTCGCCGCCCGAATGGGTTAAAGTTAACATCCTCTGACCCGACGGCCCCGGCCGAAGGAGATTGCCATGAACCACGGACGTGTCCTGCTCATCGCCGCCGCACTGCTCTGCGTCACGCCACCGGCCGGGGCGCAGCAGGCGGGTGCGGCCCGCGCGCAGGAGTCGAACGCGGCCCGCCACGCCGGCGGGCTGCGGCGACAGGCTTTCCTCGGCGTCGAAATGAGGGCGCCTTCGGCGGCCAGGGCCGGCGCCGAGGTGAGGCGGATAAGCAACCCCGCCGTGGCGGAGAAAATCGGGCTCCGCCTGGGCGACCGCATTCTCCGGGTCAACGGAGTCCTGCTAGACGGCCCCGTCACTTACCGGCGGATCGTCCCGTCGCTCAGGGCGGGCGACGCTGCGAGCTTCGAGGTCCTCCGCGAGGGCAGGCTCCAGGAGTTCAGGGCCACGCTCGCCCCCCTGCCGCAGGAGCGGCTCGAAGGGGTGGAGACCACCTACGACTCCGTGCTGACCGATCTCGGGCACCGGCTCCGCGTGATCGTCACGCGCCCGCGCAACGCCCCGGGCCGGCTGCCGGCCGTCTTCCTCGTCGGGTGGCTGAGCTGCGACTCGGTCGAGTACCCGTTCGGCCCCGCGGGCGACGGCTACGGCCAACTGCTCCACGACATCGCCACGCGGTCGGGCTACGTGCTCGTGCGCACGGACAAGCCCGGCGTCGGCGACAGCGAGGGGCCGCCCTGCGTCGAGGCCGACTTCCATGCAGAGCTGGCCGGCTACCGCGCGGCCTTCCGCGCCCTCGCGCGCTACGACTTCGTTGACCCCGAGCGCGTCTTCATCCTCGGCCTGAGCAACGGCGGGGGCGTGGCCCCGCTGGTGCCTGAGGGCGGCCCGGTGCGCGGGTACATCGTCGCGGGCGGGTGGTCGAAGACCTGGCTTGAGCACATGCTCGAACTTGAGCGCCGCCGCCTGCGGCTCAGCGGCCGGCAGCCCGGCGAAGTCAACGAGCTGATGAAGGGTTACGCAGAGTTTCACACGGACTACCTGAGCCGGAAGATGACGCCGCGCGAGGTGACGAGGGCCAAGCCGCACCTCGCGGCCCTCTGGTACGACGGCCCGGAACATCAGTACGGCCGGCCGGCCGCCTTTTTTCATCAGCTCGGAGATTTGAACCTCGCGGCCGCCTGGGAAAAGGTCGAGGCGCCGACCCTCGTCATGTACGGGGAGTACGACTGGATCATGAGCCGCGACGACCACCTGCTGATCGCCGAGCTGGTCAACGCCCGAAGCCCCGGCAGGGCGACATACCTCGAACTGCCGAAGACAGACCACCTGCTCGTCTCTTTCGAGAGCATGCAGAAGGCTTTTCAGGGCGACTCAGGCGAGTACAACAAAACTGCCACCGAAGAGGTCCTGCGTTTCCTGCGCGACCGCCGCTAGCAGCCGCCCGCCCGGACTCTTCGACGCCGCCACGGCACCCGCCTCCCCGCGGGTGCCGCTCGCGCCATGGGCGCGGCCGCCCTTTGACAGAGGGTTAGCCGCGGGCTATCTTCTCCCCGTTCGCGCCCCTCCGACACTCAACGGTATTGCTCCTCACAAGCCGTACCACTCATCAACTTCACTTCACGAAAGGACAAGTGTCGAATGCTCAGGTCTTGGTTCAAATTCCGCGCCGTCCGGGTCATGCTCGCGGTCGGCCTGCTGGCCCTGATCTTCACCGCAGCGAGCGTCCTGGTCCCGTGCCGCGGCGTCTTCGCGCGCCCGTGCTACGAGGTGGAGCACCAATACTTTTCCGACGCCACCTACTCGGAACAGGTCGGCACACGGTTCGTGACCTGTAACGGCGTCTACACCTTCGGGCAGGTGACGCAGTACGTCGTCAGCCTTCAGGGCGGCGACTGCGGTTGCTGGGACTGAGGGGGCGAACCCGTCTCGATTTAACCGCGTAGGGGGCGCCCGTCTTAATGCCGGCGCCCCCTACGTCTTTGCGCCCTACGCCTTTGCGGCCCCGGATGCTACCGCCCCCAGCCTTTGCCGCCCCGCCGGCTTCGCCCCCCAATCCTCCGGCGCCCCGCCCTGGCCGGCTCAATCCAACTCGGCTAAGATGTGCGCGCCGCCGCGGGAGCGCCGCCGCATAATAATACTGAGCCCCGCGCCCCCTGCCCCGATGACTGTTAACGAATTCAACTCAAGGACGGCTGAGGAGCGCTTCCGGGCGTTTCTTGAGCAAGCGCCCTTCAGCGTCCAGATACTCTCGCCCGACGGGCGCATCCTCCGCGTCAACCCCGCCTGGGAAGAGTTGTGGGGAGTCCGCCTCGAACAGATCGAGGGCTACAACATCCTCGAAGACCGGCAGCTCGAAGAGAAGGGCGTGATGCCTTACATCCGCCGCGCCTTCGCCGGCGAGGCCGTCGAAATCCCGCCCGTCCTCTACGACCCCAACGCGACCATCCCCGACATCACTCGCCACGCCGACCCGCTGCGCTGGACGAAGGCCGTCGTCTACCCCATCAAGGACCGCGAAGGGCGCGTCGCCGAGGTCGTGCTCATCCACGAGGACATCACGGCGCGGGTGGTCGCCGAGGAGGAGCTGCGCCGCAGCGAGGCCCGCTACCGGGCCATCTTCGAGACCACCTCTGACGGCATCATGCTGGTTGACGAAGAGGGGCGCTACGTCGAAGTCAACGAGAGTTTGTGCCGCATCCTGAAGGCCCCGCGCGAGCGGCTGATCGGCGCGCACTTCTCCGACTTCATGCTGACCGAGCGCCTCGAAGAGTCCGCCCGGGCCTTCGCCGCGCTGCGCGAGACGGGCCGCTTCGTCGGCAACTTCCCGGTGCGCGCCGCCGACGGCAGCGTGGTCGATCTCGAATGGAGTTCGCGCGCCAACTTCACGCCCGGCCTGCACGTCTGCGTGGCCCGCGACGTGACCGAGCGCGTGCGGCAGGCCGCCAACGACCGCTTCCTCGCGGAGGCCAGCAAGTCGCTCTCCTCATCGCTCGACTACGAGACGACGCTGGCGACCGTGGCGCGCCTGAGCGTCCCGCACTTCGCGGACTGGTGCGCCGTGGACATGCTCGACGAGGGCGGTGAGCTGCGCCGCCTCGCCGTGGCCCACGTGGACCCGGCCAAGATCGAGTGGGCGCACGAAATTCACCGGCGCTACCCGCCCGACCCCGAAGACCCTCGCGGGCTCTACCGGGTCGTGCGCACGGGCGAGTCGGAGTTCTACCCTGAGATCGACGACGAGATGCTGGTCGCGGGCGCGCGCGACGAGGAGCACCTGCGGATCATGCGCGAGATCGGGTTCCGCTCCGCTCTGGTCGTGCCCCTCAAGGCGCGCGAGCGCGTCCTCGGCGTCATCACCTTCGTCAACGCCGAGTCGGGTCGCCACCACACGCCGGAGGAACTGACCCTCGCCGAAGACCTGGCGGCGCGCGCTTCGCTGGCGGCCGAGAACGCGCAGCTCTACAAGGCCGAGCGCCGCACGCGGAAGGAGGCCGAGCGGACGGCCGACCGCCTCGCGCGGCTGCAAGAGGTCTCGGGCGCGGTCTCGCAGGCGATGACGCCCGGCGAGGTCTCGGCCTCGGTCATCAGGCAGGGGATGAACTCGCTCGGCGCGCACGCGGGCGTCGTCGTCACGCTCGACGAAGAGGAGGGGAGCCTGAAGATCGTCGGCACGCTGGGCTTCCCGCCCGGCGTGGTGGAGAAGTGGCACAGCTTCGCCCTCGACGCGCGCGTGCCGATAGCCGATGCCGTGCGCTGCAAGCTGCCCGTGATGGTCGAGACGTTTGCGGAGTGGGCGGAGAAATATCCGGACCTCGGCCCGCTGGCGGCCGTCACGGGCAGCCGTTCGCTCATCGCCCTGCCGCTGATAGTGAAGGGGCGCACGACGGGCGCGCTCGGACTGAGCTTCAGGGACGAGCAGAAGTTCGGCGAGGACGACCGCGCCTTCATGCTGGCGCTCGCGCACCAGTGCGCGCTGGCGCTCGAACGGGCGCGGCTCTACGAGACCGAGCAGCGGCTGCGCGCCGAGGCCGAGGCGGCGAACCGCCTGAAGGACGAGTTTTTGGCGACAGTCTCGCACGAGCTGCGCACGCCGCTGACGGCGATAGTCGGCTGGGCGGCCATGCTGCGCGCGGGCGGACTGGACCCGCAGACGGCGGCACGGGCCGTCGAGTCAATCGAGCGCAACGCGCGCGCGCAGACGCAGATCATCGAAGACCTTCTCGACGTGTCGCGCATCATCACGGGCAAGCTCCGGCTCGACGCGCGGCGGGTTGACCTCAGTGCGGTGGTCGAGGCGGCGGTCGAGTCCGTCCGCCCGGCCGCCGCGGCCAAGGGCATCCGTCTCGAGGTGGCGGCGGGGCCGGAGGCCGGGGCGGCCTGGGGAGACCCGGCGCGGCTGCAACAGGTGGTCTGGAATCTCCTGGCGAACGCCGTCAAGTTCACGCCGGCGGGCGGCGAGGTCGCGGTCAGCCTCGGCCGTGAAGACTCGCGCGTGCGTGTGGCCGTCAGCGACACGGGGCAGGGCATCAGCCCGGACTTCCTCCCCTTCGTCTTCGACCGTTTCCGGCAGGCCGACCAGCGCATCACGCGCCGCCACGGCGGCCTCGGCCTCGGCCTCGCCATCGTGCGTCATCTCGTCGAGCTGCACGGCGGCAGCGTCTGGGCCGAGAGTGAGGGACCGGGTCGCGGTTCGACCTTCACCGTCGAACTCCCCGACGCTTCTTCCGCCGTCGCCAACAATACCCCCCCGGCCGGAGCCGAGTCGCACGCCGTGGACGACGTGGGCGCGGACGAGGCCCCGCAATCACTGGCCGGCCTGCGCGTGTTGCTGGTGGACGACGAGCCCGATGCGCGCCTGCTTCTGACGGCCGTGCTCGAACAGCGAGGCGCCGTCGTCTCGGCGGTCGCCACGGCCTCGGAAGCCCTGTCCGCGCTGCCCGGTTTCGGGCCTCACATCCTCGTCAGCGACATCGGGATGCCCGACGAGGACGGCTACTCGCTGATGCGTAAGGTCAGGGCGCTCGACCCGGACCGAGGCGGGCGCGTCCCGGCCGTCGCGCTGACGGCCTACGCGCGCGAGGAAGACCGACTGCGCGCGCTCCTCGCGGGCTATCAGGTCCACGTCGCCAAGCCCGTAAACCCTTCAGAGTTAGTCGCGGTGGTGGTCGGGCTGGCCGGCGTCAGCCCGAATAAGTGAGCCACTGCCGCCACAGATTGTGGTGCACACAGGAGACGAAGAAGAACCAATCGGAAGATATTCGGAGTCGCCAAGCGTCCGATAACGCCTGTGAGTTGCCGTGCGCTTTGCCTAACGAAAGGGTTTTGCCTAACGGGTCGGAACCTTGCCCAACGGGACAGTAAACGGTCTAGGGTAAAAGCGAAAGCCCCGCTCTACCTGAGCGGGGCTTTCGTGTATCTACTGCCCGACCTATGCAACTTCTTTCCAGAACTTAGGCTTAAGTTTCAGTTCGTACATACTCTGTATCAGGCAGCAGATGTTGTGGCAGAGGATTTTGCAGAGGGCTTCGTTGACCTGCGCCTGCTCCGTCTTGCTCCTCACGCTATCCCCGAACTTCGCCTTAATCATGTGGAAGGTCGTCTCGACGTTTGAACGCTTGTGGTAAGACTGCATGAAGCGTTCGGTGTTGTAGGCGTAGAAGTGATACATGCGCTTCCAAAGCTCGCCCTTGTTTGAAGGACTCGGCTGCCGCTTCTCGCCGCCGCGGAAAGGGATGTAAGGGATTGCGCCGTTGGCGAGCGCAAGGGCACGGTTATTGAAAGAGTCATAGCCCTTATCGGCCGAGACTTCGCGCATCTTGAAATTGCGTGCGGTCGTCTCTAGGAGGGGCTTAAAGTACGGACTGTCGTTGCGGTACTTCTCACTAATTTCAACGGCCGTGACGACGTTCGTAGTCGTGCCGCACATGATATTAATCTTAATCCAGTCCCTGCTTTCTATTAGCTTCGGGTCGTCATACTTGGCGCTGAACCATTGGACGAAGCGACAGCCGCTAATCCCTGTTGAGTCGGCTGCGAAGTCTTGCTCAATCGCTGCCAGCGGCAACGCGCTTTCCTCAATCAACATTAGAAGGTAAGGCGTCAGAGTCTCCGATTCAAAGTAATTGAAGATGGAGTTATAGCAAGGGAGGTTTTCAATGTAGCCCCGCGCGTGAGCGTCCCGAAGGTCTGTCATAAAGCGCCGGCCCGATACCGTTGAATATACCTTATAGGGCTTTGCACAAAAATAGAGAAAGCGTCACTTAAAGTCACGGTCAGAATGGAATTTTTGTGCAGGTGAGGATTCTGCACAAAAATTAGAACTCCGGCTCGACGCCCAACTCGTACATGGATTGAATCAGGCAGCACAGGTTATGACACAGCACCTTACAAAGCACTTCGTTGGTCTGAGAGACTTTCGTCTTGCTTCTGATTCTCTCTCCGAATTTGGCCTTAATCATGCTGAACACCGTTTCGACGTTTGAACGCTTGTGGTAATGCTGCTTGAACTCGGCCTCATTGAACTTATAGAAGTGATACATGCGCTTCCATAGTTCATTCTTCTCTTTCAAGTTATATTCAAAATCCCGATAAGGGATGTAAGGGATGGCACCCTTAACCAGTGTCAGGCGACGATTGTTGAAGCTGTCATAGCCCTTGTCGGCCGACACCTCTTTCATCTGAAAGCCGCTCCGCGCCGTCGCGTCTAGCAAGGGTGAGAAGTATGGGCTGTCGTGTGCATTACGTTCCGAGACTTCGACGGCGGTAACGATGTTGGTCTTGACCCCGCACATCAGATGAACTTTGACCCAATCGTGCTGTTGTTTATCTTCACCATATTTGGCGTCAAACCAGCGCGAGAATTGCCCCGTGGCGAAGCCCGACGAGTCCGCCGCGAAATCACATTCCACGGACTTGAGCGGCAAGCTGGATTCAACGATTAGCTGTTTAAGGTAAGCGGTCATCTCTTCAAGCTCAAGATAGTTGAAGATCGAATTGAAGTGCGGGGCGAGTGAGATGTAGCCGCGCCTTTGCGCTTCCTGTAAGTCGGAGATGAAGCGACGGCCGGAGACGGTAGAGAAGACCTTGAACACAACGCAAAAGATCATCTGCCCTAACGGTAGTCGGTTCCGTCCCGCGCCCTGTTTGCGCGGCAAGTCTTCTACGTTCTGACAGAGAGCGTATAGCAGTTCCTGGAACTTGGATTTCTCGTTGGTTTGGGCTTGATTGTAGGCTGCCCACTCTGGAGGGTAGGTCTTACGGATTTTTTCGGCGGTCTGAATCATCATGCACCTTGCTTTCGGTGCGTGATGCGTACAAAATGACCCTGCGGTCACAGTGTGGTCGCACACGCTGTGGTCGAAAAGGTCTAGTTGGGTGGTCGCACACCCGGCTAGGCCATCTTTTTTAGAGTGAAAAGAACGTGCAGATATGATACATCGTTTCACGCTTGAAATCAAGCATAAACGTAAGAAAATAAAGCTTTTGAGTGTGTTGTGAGGTTCGCGGGCCTGGCAATATCACCTGGTAAGGAAGGTGATTTTGTACCGCAAATTTTTATACTTAATCTTCTGCCGGACGGTGCTGAACATCTCTTATAAGCTCGGCCAGAGCCGTTGCAGCATCCTCAATTAATTGTTTGGGAGAACCGTGTAAGGGGAGTCCGAGTAGGCGTGCGTGATTAGGCGCATCTTGATCTAGCTGCCACCCATTATCTGTAGCAACGGCCAACACCGCCTCAGTACCAAGAACAAACTCACCGTAGCAGGTATTCTGCTGCGCCGCGCAAATAGACTTAGTGCAGAGGGCCGATAGGATCAGCGAAAGATCAGTCTCGGCCGGCCGAGTATCCGTTGCCTTGCGCAGGGTAAAGGCTGCGCTCATTTGCGCAAACCACGCCCTGCTCTTTATCGCCCGATGTAGGAGCGGGTGGTGTGCAGGGGAAATACTCGCCATGCTGTGGTGAGGAATTAATCCGAGAATATAGTAAGAAGCCGCCGGGCTAAGGCTAAACCGCTCGCTGGCTCATCAATATCGGAAGGGCCGCCCCCCTTGCTGTACACATAGCTCTCTTCATTATCACTATCAGGAACGATTAAACGAACTACGCGACGATTTGATTGCCACTCTATTCTGACTCCGCCATCGCCATCGGGTGCTATTGTCGGGATCGGTGCAGAACCGATATAGTGTGTGTAGGCATCTTTAATAACTTGGCACGCGATATCGTAGGCATGGCGCGTCAGACTGTGCCGGAAATCCGGCTCATCTTCTTCGTAAAGCATCACCTCTAAGTCACGCAAAACGTTACTTGAGGTCTGGTTTATCTCTTCCGGCCGTTTTTCTTCTTCACGCCCCCACAGTCCAGCTAGATTAGAAGCAGATAACGCCTCAAAAGCAGTGAAGCAATAATCAGTAGCATATTTGGCGACCCTCTTAACACGTCTGTCAGGTGTTAGAAGGGCCTGCATCCTTACGCTTCGTTGTGGCTCACCGATATTAAAGCATCCCTCAAGGACTCTGCTCACGAAGGATTCAGGCTCTTGTCCTAAAAGCTGCGGGTCTGAATTTACTAAAAGGGCATCAGATGGTTGAGAATGAGCAAATACAACCCGCCCCCACTTCTTCGCAAGCCAGTAAGCCTCCGAGTCACGTTCATGGCTAATCGGATCAACACCTCTACTCGCTATTTTTACGATTATCATCGGCAACCTCCTTTCTTTTGATGAGGGAACTAACCGCAAGAGATAGCTTTTCCAATTCAGAAGATAAGGTAAATTCTTTTAAGGAAATTTCATGCTCAGTACTTAGAGCCAGGACAGTTCCAACCTCTGCATCCTGGATGATGGCAAGCTGAGCTGGCAGTTCTTTTGAGCGAATAAGGATGGATACTCCGGTAATCAAAGACCCCGCCAATTTCTTGTCAGATGTGGCAAATGGAAAGGGTAGGGCAATGACCGGAGCGAAAGTTTCATCAAATTTGTATGCCGAATGGACATGGGCCGTTACCTTGTCGGATTTAAGAAATCCGGCAATCCACTGTGCAACTTCCTCCGCATGAGGAGGCTCATCACCATCCAATTTCAGTTTCGTATTATGGTAGCTAAAAGAAATTCTACTTTTTCCTTCTTTAACTAGTAGAACTCTTAAGTGTACATGATAGTCTGTCGTTTCATCGCGCCCCCCAATATTTACTCCGGCAGAGAAATCCCCATCCTCGTCTATAAATTCTTTCCTTTCATTTTCTTCAATCCCTAGAGCCTGTATTAGTGCATCTTGGTTTATCTCATCCGTCGCTACGCGTAGAGATAACTCAAGCATGTCACAATGGAAGTCATTCATGCTCATGAAAATGTGAGATTTCCCTCTTTTATCCTAATTATTTTAAAGACTCCGCTCCGGCGGGATTATTATAAGAGAATATAGCTTCACTATATTAAGGAAGCAAGTTATTTCTTACAAGAAACGTATTAGTGCGGGTTCGCTATCCGTTCGCTCATAACTTTCGTTTTAGCATAGTTGGGAGCTTGGTGGGCAAGTCCAAATCATCGTCGGCTAGCACGTCTATCGAAACCTGAGCCGGATAAATCTGTTGCATTCCAACCCTTCCGCGGCTAATCTCTAGCCCGTGGGCGTCTCACCTCAACCCGACGCCCACGAAGCACACCACAACCTAGCCGCCGAAAGGCAGCTTGTCCCGGCTAGATTGGCGTGGAGGCTATAAGAGCGCGAGCACGCTTTCGAGCACGCTTAGAATTGCCTCCGTAAGGCCGTCCGGCTTCTCGTCCGGCAGGCCGTTGTCCTGGTCCGTCTGCACTTCCTGCGCGGCGCTCGGCGACGGCGGCGGGCTGGTCAGGGGGAACTGCATCTCGCCCGCGTATGCGGAAATTGACAGGGTCAACATGAGCGCCATGCTTTGAACAGTTCTACGAATCATCTCTTCCTCTCGCTTTCTATGAGGTTTGAACACAGAAGCCGCCGCCTCTTTATCATGAAGGGCGGCGGCTTCAGTCTTATACAGAATTTCCTGTATGCAAAGGGAAAGGTTTACCTCACATGAACTTAACTGATAATCTCCGCAGGCAACTCGATAACCCTACCCTCACCGCCGACGAACAGGCGTTAATCCGCTGCCGCGCCGCCGCAGACCTCATCCACAGCGGGCAGTATGAGAGGGCGCGGGAGGCTCTGGGCGACCTGTGGCAAGGCGTCGGGGAGCGCCCGAACGTCGCTGGGCTGGAAGAGACGACGGCGGCCGAAGTGCTGTTACAGGCTGGCGCTCTGTCCGGCTGGATAGGCGCGAGCAAGCAGACAACTGGCGCGCAGGATGCCGCTAAAGACCTCATCAGCGAGGCTCGCAGGCTCTTCGAGTCCCACGGGCTGCGGACGAGGGTTGCGGAGGCCGAGCACGAACTAGGCGTCTGCTACTGGCGTGCGGGTGCTTTGGATGAGGCGCGGGTAGTCTTACAGGAAGCGGCGGGTAGACTCGGCACAGAGGACGCGGAGCAGAAGACGAAGATACTCATCCGAAGCACGGTCGTTGAAATAAGCGCGGGCAGATACCACGACGCGCTAAAAATTCTCGACAAGGCCGAGTCAGTCATCGGCTTCGCCTCCGACGCGCTCAAGGGAAGATGGCACGGGCAGCGCGGAGTCGTGCTGCGGAGGCTCAGTGCTGCGGAGGGGCGCACCGATTACTTAGACCGCGCTATCATCGAGTACACGGCCGCCAGCATCCATTTCGAGCGGGCGAAGCACACGCGCTACTGCGGGAACGCCGAGAACAACCTCGCCTTCCTTCATTTCAAACTTGGCAGGTACAGGGAGGCGCACGAGCACCTTGACCGTGCGCAGATGATATTCACGCGGCTGAAAGACCCCGGCAACCTCGCGCAAGTGGATGAGACGCGGGCGCGGGTGTTGCTGTCGGAGGGGCGGCACAGAGAAGCCAGACGCATCATCACCGGAGTCACGCAGACCCTTGAGCAAATCGGGGAGCAGGCGCTACTAGCCGACGCCCTAACGGTACAGGCCGCAGCGGAGGCGCGGCTGGGCCAACACGACCTCTCGATTCAGACCTTCGGCCGCGCCGTGGAAGTCGCGGAGCAGGCTGGCGCTTTAGAGAGCGCGGGACTCGCCGCCATCGCCATGATCGAAGAGCACGGCGAGGCGCGGCTGTCGGAGGAAGAGCTTTATGAGGTGTTCACCCACGCTAATGTGCTGCTCAGACGCACGCAGAACGCAGAGGCCACCTCTCGCCTGCTCGGCTGTGCGCAACTCATAGCGCGGCGGTTAGGTGTGCCGAGGATGGGTGAGGGCTTCACCTTGCAGGAAGAGTTGAGGCGGTATGAGGCCCGGTACGTCCGTCGCGCCTTACGCGAGTCTGGCGGGAGGATAACTCACGCGGCGAAGCGTCTGGGCATCACCTATCAGAAATTACAATACCTGTTAGAGACGCGTCACAAGGGTTTAGCGCCTGAGCACACGCCGACAGATAAGCGGCTGCGGAGCATCATCAAAGAGCCGGAGTAAGTCGAGGCGGGCACTACATTTATGAAAAAGGCCGGCATACCTAAATCATCAGTAGCCGAATTTTTGTGCAGCCCGCGGAATTGTTGTGCAGGGTTCTATTTGAGGCTATTTTTGTGCAAAGCCCTCCCTTACATAACAAATATTATCGGACGTTCAGTGTCTGCCGGCCTTTAACCCACATGGAGTGAAAGGAAAATTGAGCGTGATGGATTTGTTGCGACAGGTATGCGCGGCTGTTCTCGCTGCTGTCGTCCTCTGCGTGGGGTCGCACGCCCGAGCTTTTGAGCAGGCTCCGACTGCTCGTGCGACCCCGGCTCAACTAGAGGCGGCGCGCGCTTACATCAAGCGCGGCTGGCGGACGTTGGCACGCTCTAACCGTGACCTGGCGGCGGCGGCCGTGGACCCGAAGTTCCCACGGCGGGAGGGCGAAGGCTGGCCCGTCTACGTTTCGCGCCGCGAGGCTCTTCCTGCGGTCGAGAGTGGGCTGCGCTCCCTTCTTTCTCCGGCGGACTTCGCGCGCATCTCCCTGCGCCGGCTGCCCGAAGAAGACGCCGCGGCCGAAGCGGAGCCGGGGCTGCTCTATCTGCCGCGCCCTTACGTCGTGCCCGGCGGCCGCTTCAACGAGATGTACGGCTGGGACAGCTATTTCATCCAGGTGGGCCTTTTGCGCGACGGCGAGCTGGCGCTGGCGCGCGACATGGTTAACAACTTCGTCTACCAGGTCGAGCATTACGGGAAAGTCCTGAATGCCAACCGCACCTATTATCTGACGCGTTCGCAGCCACCCTTCCTCACGCGCATGATCCTCGGCGTCCACCGCCGGCAGAAGGATTTGGCCTGGCTGCGCCGCACCTTCCCGGCCGTCGAACGTTACTACCGATACTGGACCGAGGGCGAGCATCAGGTTGCAGAGACCGCCCTCGCGCGCTACTTCGACGGGGGTGAAGGCCCCGCGCCCGAGGTGGTTTCGAGCGAGCGCGACGGCGAGGGGCGCACGCACTACGACCGCGTCCGCGAGTTTTACCGCACGAACGAAGTCGAAGACTACGACCTCGCGCGCTTCTACGACCGGCGGGCCGACGCGCTGACCCCGCTCTTCTACAAGGGCGACCGCTCGATGCGCGAGTCCGGCTTCGATCCCTCGAACCGCTTCGGCCCGTTCAGCGTCGCAATCGTCGATTACAACCCGGTCTGCCTCAACTCGCTTCTCTACGTGATGGAGCGCGACGCGGCAGAAATCGCGCGGCTGCTCGGCCGTCCGGCCGAGGCCCGGGCCTGGGAGCGGCGCGCCGCCCTGCGTGCGGAGCGGATCAACCGCCTGATGTGGGACGAGCGCGACGGCCTCTACTACGATTACGACTTCACCGCCGGGCGCGTCAGGCGCTATCCGTTCGTGACCACCTTTTACCCTCTGTGGGCTGGTCTGGCGAGCCCCCGACAGGCCGCGCGCGTCGCCGCGAACCTTCGTCTCTTCGAGCGCGCCGGCGGCCTCAGCACTAGCACGCGCCGGACGGGCAGCCAGTGGGACGCGCCGTTCGGCTGGGCGCCGATGCAGATGATCGCGGCTGAGGGTCTGCGCCGCTACGGCTACGGGCGCGAGGCGGAGCGCGTCTCGGTCAACTTCCTCTCGCTGGTCCTGAAGGAGTTCGTCGAGCACGGCACCATCGTCGAGAAGTACGACGTGGAGCGGCGCGAGTCGGATGTCGGCCCCGGCCTGCGCTTCGGCTACGAGACGAACGAGATCGGATTCGGCTGGACCAACGCCGCCTTCGTCGAACTCTACGCAGCGCTCACTCCCTCCGGCCGTGCCGCCGTCAAAAGGCTGGGCGGCCTGCCCCCGCCTGCGAAGTAGACCCTTTCACAGCCCGTCCTGCTCAGAACCTGCCCTTGATGAAGTCCGCGGCTTTCGCTTTCACAAGCGCGGGTTTTCGCGCACCCGCTGGGGATAAATGCCGCCGAGAGATGCGGGCCGGCGCATTCGGCCGCGAATTGCGGTCGAATGCGCGCCGGCACGACCCTTGCCATCTCATCCCCGACCGCGTAGGGCACGAGAAGCCCGCCTCGGGGTGGGAATGCCCCGGCCGCCTTTTTTTTTACCGGAGGAAAGAGAATGAAAGCCGTCGTCGTCGAAAATTTCAAACAGAGACTCAGGGTGCGTGACGTGGCCGAGCCGAAGCTGCGCGGCCCCTTCGACGCCATCGTCCGTCTGCACGCCTCGGGCGTCTGCCACACAGATCTGCACGCGGCCGAGGGCGACTGGCCCGTCAAACCTGCGCTGCCCTTCATCCCCGGCCACGAGGGCGTCGGCGTGGTCGAGGAGGTCGGTTCGCTGGTGACGAACGTGAGGCCCGGCGACCGCGTCGGCCTGCCCTGGCTCCACTCGGCCTGCGGCGAGTGCGGCTACTGCCTGACCGGATGGGAGACCCTCTGCGAGTCGCAGCAGAACACCGGCTATTCGGTCAACGGCGGCTTCGCAGAGCTGGCCGTGGCCGACGCGCGCTTCGTCGGCAAAATACCGGACGGCCTTGAATTCGAGGCCGTGGCCCCGCACTTCTGCGCGGGCGTGACGACCTACAAGGCCGTGAAGCTCTCGGGCTCGGCGCCCGACAAGACCGTGCTCATCTCCGGCCTCGGGGGCCTGGGCCACATGGCCTTGCAGTACGCGCGGGTGACGGGCGCGCGCACTATCGCCGTCGATGTGACCGACGAGAAGCTGGAACTGGCGAAGCGGCTCGGGGCCGACGAGGTCATCAACGCGCGCTCGGTTGACGTGGCCGAGGCGGCGCAGAAACTTGGCGGCGCAGACATCGTTATCGGCACGGCCGTCTCGGCACACGCCTTCGCCTCATCGTTCGGCGCGCTGCGGCGCGGCGGCAAACTGGTCGTCGTCGGGCTGCCGCCCGAGGCGCTGCCCGTCCCGGTCTTCGACCTCGTGCTGAAGGGCATCAGCGTCATCGGCTCCATCGTCGGCACGCGCAAGGACTTGCAGGAGACCCTTGAGCTGGCCGCGCGCGGCCTCGTCACCTGCAACTACACGACGGCCCGGATGGAGGACATCAACGACGTGTTCGGCGAGATGCGCGCCGGCAAGATCGACGGCCGCGTCGTCCTCAAGATCAAGTAAAACGGCGCGCGCCGGCACGCGCCGGACGGCCATTCTCCTCTCCCAGCGCGGCGGCAGGCGGCTTCGAGTTCCTCCGGGCTCGAAATTGCCTGCCGCCGCGCCGCGTATTAACTCGCCCTTTGCGCCCCGACCGGGGGGCCGTCGGGGGCGAGCTTTTTTTGACGCGATTTGGCCTCGCCTTTCGCGTTAGAAGGCAAGAGCCGAATTTCGGAAGCCTATCTGTGAAGGTAACGAACGATGAAACCGCGCGTGGTTGTAACTGAGAACCTGAGACGCGTCTGCGCTCTCGCCCTGCTTTTCTGCCTCTGCGGCGGTCCGCTTTCCTCCTCGGCCCAGACGAGGCGCACGGCCCCGAAGCCCGCGGGGCAGACGGCCCCGAAGCCCGCGGGGCAGACGGCCGCGGCCGGCGCAGCGAAGTCGTCGGCGCAGGCATGCTCGGGCGCCTGGACGGGCGTCGTTAATTACACGCGCACGCAGTCGCAATCGAACAACAAGACCGTGCAGAGGGTTTCCGGCCGCGGCGAGGACACGACCGACTGGCAGATGAACTACAACTACCGCGCGGCAGTCTCCGTCGTCGAGAACCCCGGGCGGAACGGCACGAGCACGGGCCGGGCCACCATCAACCACTCCTTCAGCTCCGTCGAAAAGATTTCGGCCAGGGAGCGGAACTCCTGCGACCGCGGCAAGACCTGGCAGGTGATGAGCGGCGACTCCGTCTCTAAGACCGAGACGAAGGCCACGGCCTCCGGCGTCGAGGCCAACGTCCACGTCGGCGTCAACGCCGACGGCACCTACTCGGTCAGCGTCGGCCTGCCCCCGATTCAGGGCAAGACGACCGGCTCGCAGTCTTCGAGCTACAGCGGCCAGTGCGTCCCGAAGGAGGGCAAGAACCTTTCACTCCCCCCGACCGACACGAACGTCGAGGGCAACTCGCTGACGAGCGACGGCAGCCACCGCCTCGATCCGTCCGACCCCAACCGCCTGAGCGGCTCTTTCACGCAAACCTTCCAGAACGTCACAGAGACGATCACCTGGAACCTGCAAAAGTGCGGCGCCCCGCTCCGGCTGATCGACTTGAAGTTCGAGCACCCGAAGTTCCCGAACTTCGACGACTGGCGGGAGATCGCCGAGCAAACGGGCACCGTTGACGGCAACGTGGTCAAAATCAAGGCGCGTGTGCTGAACGCCTCGGGCGAGACCAGGTTCGCCGACGTGAAGTTCAAGGAGACATACAAGGGCGACAAGTGGGACGGCGCGCGGCCCGACGCGCAGCTGGAAGACGCAGTCGTCTCAGTCCGCCTTGAGCCGGGCGAGGAGCGCGAGGTCGAGACCGTCTGGGACTCGTCCGGCTACGCCTGGTTCGACGACGGGCGCCCGCGCCTCGTCCAGCGCATCAAGGCCGAACTCGAAGAGAACGGCAGGAAGACCGACGAGCTGACGAAGAACCTGAAGGTCGCGCCGAAGCCGCTCGTGCTCGTCCACAGCCTGTGGAGCAACTGGCGGGCCTGGGAGAGTTGGCAGAACGTCCTGACGACCTCGCACAGTTACGACTGGAAGGCGTTCCCCGTCGGCGAGAAGCCTGAGAAGGGGCTGATGAACACGGGCGGCGAGTTCCTCTCGTCGGGGCCGACCAACGGCATCTTCGAGAACTCTCAGCAGGTCGGCAAGTACATACGCTACGCGCAGGAGGACCGCAACGCCTGGCACGTCGACATCGTGGCCCACTCGATGGGCGGCCTCATCTCGCGCCACTACATCCACCACTTCATGCCCCCGTCGGCAGACGGGCGGCCTCAGGTCTCGCGCCTCGTCATGCTCGGCACGCCGAACATGGGGAGCCCCTGCGCCGACGTGATGAACACTACATTCGAGGTGCTGGGCAAGCAGGTCGAGGCCCTCCGGCAGCTCAAGCCCTCGGTGGTGGCCGAGTTCAACAAGGTGACGACGAACCGCAAGGGCGTCAGGTTCTCGGTGCTGGCCGGAAACCCCCTGCCCGTCATGTGCAAGACGGTGGTCTGGAACGACGGCGTCGTGCCCGTCGAGTCTGCGCTCTGGCAGATTAAAGACAACGCGCTCTCGAAGAACGTTCACACCGATCTGACGGGTACGTCCGACTTTTCGGGCTTCGTCAAGCCGCGCCTGGCCGTCGGCCCTAAGGGCGACCACAACCCCGAGGCGCCCGAGCTGCCGCAGTTGCCGAACCGTTCGGGCCGGGGCCTGAACGACGGGTTCGCGCCCGTCTTCGTCAACGCGGCCTTCGCGCCCGTCGTCGCCCGGGCTTCCTTCGGCCCGCAGGGGCCGGGCACGGCCGACGCCGAAGAGTTCCGCCCTGCCTTCGCTAAAGAGGTCAGGCTCGCGCCGAAGCAGACTTTGGAGATCGAAATCCCCGCCGGGGCGGCAGAGGACTTCGGCGTCACCTTCATGGCCGACGCGAAAGTCTCGGCGACGTTGTTTGACGCCGCGGGCGCCGAGCGCGGGCGGAACGCGGCCGACTCGCCGGAGGCGCGCGGCTTCTTCCGCACCATCTTCGTTGACAAGGGCATCGCCGCCGGCACCTGGAGGCTGAGGCTCGAAAACACCGGCGCGTTCGAGGCCGTAGCCGTCATTTCAGCCTGGCACGACGCTGCGAAGAGACAGAGGTGAGGCGCGCGGGGGCTACACAGGCGGCCGGAAATGTGGCAAGTTTACGGACATGACAGGACCGGCATACCCGGCCGCGCGCGCCGTGGCCCGCACCCTCGAAGAGCACTTCGCCCGACACATCGCGGCGGCCCGCGCGCAGGGCCGGCAGGGGCTCGCCCCAGAGCCCGACGCCGCGGCCATCGAGGCCACCGTCGAGGCCGGATTCTGGGCCAGCCTCAGGCGCGAGGAGGGCTACTCGCCGAAGATTTCACTCGCCTTCCTCCCGCCCGAGAGCGCCGCGCGCCCGCTAGTTTTCGACCGCCGCATGCCGCTGGCCCCGGCATCTCTGACCAAGCTCGCCCCGGCCGTCGAACGCCCCGGCATCCACCTCGGCGTCTGGCGCGACGGCGGCGGCCTCTACGTCTGGGGCGCGACGCGCGCCATCCCGAAGTTCTGCTTCGTGCTGGAAGTGGTCGAGCCGGGGCTGCTCGTCGTCAAGTACCGGCGCGGGCTCGACGCGGTCAAGTTCAGCAACGTCGCCGTCCTCAGCGGCGATCAGGTCAGGGTCGTGGACGAGGGCGGCTCGGGCCTGCCCGACTGCCCCGCGCTGGTCGAGTCGCTGGTCGGCTTCGGCCTCCCGTCCGCTGACGACGACTCGGTCAACGCGCTCGTCCAGTTGGCGGTCTCGATGCGCGAGCACAAGCGCGGCGGCACGCTGCTCGTGGTGCCGGAGACCTCCGAAGAGTGGCGCGAGTCGATCCTCCAACCCGTCGCCTACGCCATAGACCCGCCGCACGGTGAACTGGCCGAGTTGTTGGAACGCGAGGCCGGGGCGGGCCGCGACGGGAGCGACTGGCGCGAGGCGCTGCGGCGCGCCGTGGACGCGGTCGCGGGCCTGACGGCCGTTGACGGCGCGGCCCTCATCAACCGGCGCTTCGAGCTGCTCGCCTTCGGCGCCAAGATCGGACGGCGCGAGGGGCACATGCGCGTTGAGCAGGTGATATTGACGGAACCCGTCGTGGGGGACGTGCCCTCGGTCGTCAACCCCGTCCTGCTCGGCGGCACGCGCCACCTCTCCGCCGCCCAGTTCGTGCAGGACCAGCGCGACTCGGTCGCCCTCGTCGCCTCGCAGGACGGGCGCTTCACCGTCTTCGCCTGGTCGCCCTGCGAGGGCATGGTCCACGCACACCGCGTCGAAGCCCTGTTGATGTGACGGCCCCGCGCCGCCGCAGCGTAATCACTCGCCACCTGCCACCCGTTGACGAGTAATCACTCGCCACCCGCCGCCCGCTGACGTTGGCTCAGAGACGGGCCGCGCAATACTTGCAGTGGACGGCGTCTGCGTCGTGCCCCTCCGAACCGCACTCGGGGCAGGACTGCGTCGAGACCGCCCCGCGCGCCGCCTGCGCAAGCTCGACCGTGACGATCCCCGTCGGAACGGCGATGATGCCGTAGCCGGTAATCATCACCAGCACGGCGAACGCCTGCCCGAGCGGGGTCTTTGGCGAGATGTCGCCGTAGCCGACCGTGGTCAGCGTGACGACCGCCCAGTAGATGCTCGTGGGGATGCTCGTGAACCCGTTCTCCTCGCCCTCGACCACGTAGAGCAGCGTTCCGATGATAACCACGAGCGTCATCACGGTCAGGAGGAAGACGCTGATCTTGCGGCGGCTCGCGCGCAGCGCGCGCAACAGTACGTCCGCCTCGGACAGGTGCGCGGCCAGTTTGAGGACGCGGAAGACCCTCAGCAGACGCAGAATTCTGACGACGAGCAGGTAGTGGCTGCCGGGCAAGAGCAGGCTCAGGTAGGTGGGAACGATGGCGAGCAGATCGACGACCCCGTAGAAGCTGAAGGCGTAGCGCGCCGGCCGGCGCACGCTCAGGAGCCGCAGGAGATACTCGACCGTGAAGAGGAGCGTGAAGGCCCACTCGGCCACGTACAGCTCCGCGCCGAAGCGCTCGCGCATTTCGCCGACGCTCTCAAGCATGACGGCGAGCACGCTGAGCAGGATGAGGACGATCAGCGTAACGTCGAAGGCGCGGCCCCCCGGCGTGTCGGCCTCGAAGATGATCTCGTGCAGCCGCCCGCGCCACCCGCCCGCGGGCGGGCTCGCCTCGGCAGCCCTTTTGCCGGATTCGTCCTGGGTCGGCTGGCGGCTCATCTGTTCTCAGCGGTGACGGCCGGCCCCGACCCTGCGCCTGGCCGCTGCGGGCCGCCCGGCCGAAGACCGCAGCACGAAGCCCGAGCGGGCCGACTGGCCGCCGGCGAAGTAGGCCACGCCCCTCACCCCCTCTGTTGCACCGAGCGGCTGCGCGCCGGGGAACTGGTCGGGATAAGTCTGCCCGTCGAAGTGCAACACGGCGAAGTAGTCGCGCACGGTCCTTCCCTCGACCTCGCCCCAGCGGACGTGCGCGATCAGGTCGCGCCAGCCGTTGGTCCGGCGGTCGGAGACGACGACAGGGTTTTCCGCGCCCGAGACGTGAGAGACGAGCCTGTAGCCGCCGCCCTCCCTTTTGAACACCAGCAGGGTACAACCCGCAGAGCCGCACCATGCCGGCCCGTACACGTAGACGAGAGCCTCGGGGCGGCCGTCGCCGTCCAGGTCCACGCGGTTGTAGTTGTAACGCGTCGGCTCGCCGCCGCCTTCACCACCCCCGCCGAGGGCGGACCTGATGGCGGACTCCAGCGCGGCGTCGCTCGACGCCTCGGGCCTGACGCGACGGCTCGCCGCGGGTCCGTCCGCGCAGCGGGCCGGCGCCGCGGCCCAGCCTGCGCCGAGCGTCAACACCGCGCAGAGCACGAACGTGCGAGTACGCTTATTCATAACGTCTCGGGAGTATCGGTTCAGCCTGCCTCCGGGCTCGGGTTGTCAGTATAGGCTTCCGTAACCGCGGGCTACTTTAACACACCGCCCGCGGACGCCACTTTCCGCCCGCGCGGCGAGCGGCCTGCCCGCCTCTCGTTAAGTGTTATATTAGCCCCGCCGAATCGCCCGCCACGCGGGAAGCCGGAGGAAGTTTTGCGCACCACTCGACGCCGCGCCCGCGCCATCTCGCCTTTCGCAGACCACGACAGCATCCGCGCCCTATGTCGGCAGGTCCGCGAGCGCTGCCCCCAAATCGCACCCCGCTCCGACAGGCAGCTCTTCCTGATGCCCGAAGCGGTCCGCAAGGTCGGGCTCCACCCGGCCACCGAGACTAAACGCGGGCGCCCCTCCCGCCGGCCCCGCGAACGCCTGCTCGAAAGGGTCAAAGAGTTGTTAGGCGAGGTGCGCGAGCAGCAACGGCGGCGCGGGCAGGAGCGCGGGCAGCCTCGCCCGCGGCCCGTCGTCTGAGACTGAAAATTGACATTCCCCCGGCGGGTGCTTATCTTGCTCGCGTCGGAACGCCCTTCCTCCTGACTTTCACCCATCACCCTCAGTATCAGGAACAACACATGACACCCAACGCGACCCCCGCGCTACACTTCTCCCTGTCTCAACTCGCCGACACCCGACTCTTACTTCTGCCGCTCCTGTGCCTGTGCCTGCTCGCCCTGCCGCGGGCCGCTGCCGCGCAGTCTGCGGAAGCCGACCTCACCGTCACCAAGTTCGGCGAAGAGACCGTCCCCGTCGGCGGCCAAATCAACTACACCATCGTCGTCATCAACGGCGGACCCGATGCCGCCTCCAACGTCGTCGTCACCGACCCGATCCCGCCGCACACCGATTACGTGAGCGCCACCTCCGACGCGGGTCAAGTGACGTTTGCGAACAACACCGTGACGGCCGCTTTCGCCCAGATTCCAGCCTACGAGAGCGCCAGCCTGACGCTCGTCGTCAAAGTCCGCAGCGACACGCCCCGGAACACGACCATCAGGAACACGGCGACGGTCGCCTCCGACACCTTCGACCCGTTTGACGACAACAACAGCTCTACCGCCACGACCCTAGTCGTCGGGCCGTTCGCCGGCGATCTGCTCATCAGCGAGTTCCGCTTCCGCGGCCCCGGCGGCGCGGCCGACGAGTACGTCGAAATCTACAACAACACCGACTCGGCAGTCTCCGTCAGCGCAGCCGACAATTCTTCAGGCTGGGCCGTGGCGGCCTCGGACGGAACCGCCAGGTTCGTCATTCCGAACGGCACAAGCATCCCCGCGCGAGGCCACTACCTGGCCGTCAACTCCGGCGGCTACAGCCTGGGCGCTTACCCGGCCGGGGCCGGCACCGGGGCGGCGGGCGACGTGACCTACGCCGCCGGCATCAACGACGACGGCGGCGTCGCCCTCTTCAGGACGAGCGACCCGGCGAAGTTCGATTCGGGGCACTTGCTCGACGCGGTCGGCTTCTCGTCGGTCACGAACGCGCTCTACCGCGAGGGCGGCGGTCTCGGCTCGCCCGTCTCCTCGAACGCCGAGCACGCCTTCGTGCGCAAGCTCATCTCCGGCATGCCGCAGGACACCGGCGACAACGCCGCCGATTTCTTCCTCGTCGCAACGGCCGGCAGTTCCCCGCCCGCGGGAGCGCAACTCGGCGCCCCCGGCCCGGAAAACTCCGAGAGCCCGCTCATGCGCGGCAACCAGATTCCCGCCAGCCTGATCGAGCCGGCCGCCGCCGCCAGCGACCCGCCGAACCGTGTGCGCAGCGGCAGCGGCGGTTTCGACTCGCTCTCGATCCGGCGCCGCTTCACCAACGAAACCGGCGAGGCCATAACGCGCCTGCGGTTCCGCGTGGTTGACCTGACGACCCTGGGCACGCCCGTCACCGTCGCCCCGCAGGCCGACCTGCGGCTGCTCACCTCGGGCGACACGACCGCACAGACGAGTCGGGGCGCGCTCCTCGTGCAGGGGACGAGGTTGGAGCAGCCGCCGTTGCAGAGGGCCGGCGGCGGAATCAACAGCAGCGTCACAGCGGAGTTGCCGGACGGTGGACTGGCCCCGGGCGCGACCCTCGACGTGCAGTTCCTCCTTCATATCGTGCAGACCGGGCGGTTCCGCTTTTTCATCGTCGTCGAGGCGCTCGGCGCACAGACGGAAGAGGAATTGTCGCCCATCCAGGGGTGGCCCGCCGACGCGGGGCCGGCGCCCAGACCTGAACGGGACTGAACTCCCTTCTCTGGTAAAAGAGTCGGAGTCGGGAGGCCGGCGTGGCCCCGCGCGCCGGCCTCCCGCCTTTTTGCCGCCCGCGTCTGCTTTCTTGCGCGCGTCTCACACTCTTTTGTAAGCTACCGGACTCGCTCTGAAAACTGCGTAGGGACGCGCGTAGACCGCCTACGATGAGGGAAACGCTTTGCTGAAAATCAACACCGCAACGCTGCCGTCGCACTTCAACGCCGCGGAGGCAGAGGAGAGGTGGGGCCGCCTCTGGGACGAGTGGCGGGTCCACCATTACGACGAGACGCGTGGCCGCGAGGAGACCTTCGTCGTTGACACGCCCCCGCCCACCGTCTCGGGCACGCTCCACATCGGCCACGTCTTCAGCTACACGCAGACCGACCTCATCGTCCGCCACCAGCGGATGCGCGGCCGCAACATCTTTTACCCGATGGGCTGGGACGACAACGGCCTGCCGACCGAGCGGCGCGTGCAAAACTACTTCCACGTCCGCTGCGACCCGCGCGCGCCCTACGAGCCGGGCCTCGAACTCCCGCCCGTCGGCGCCAAGGAGGCGAAGGGACAGCCGCCCCGCGTCGTCTCGCGCCAGAACTTCATCGAGCTGTGCTTACAGTTGACGCGCGAGGACGAGCGGGCCTTCATGGGCCTCTGGCGGCGGCTCGGCCTCTCTGTTGACTGGCGGCAGGAGTATTCGACCATCGACGACCACAGCCGGCGGCTCGCCCAGTTGAGCTTCCTCGACCTCTTCGAGAAGGGGCACATCTACAACGTCGAGGCGCCGACGATGTGGGACGTGGACTTTCAGACGGCCGTCGCGCAGGCCGAGGTCGAAGACCGCAAGCTGCCCGGCCACATGCACCACCTCCGCTTCGGCCTCGAAGGCTCCGGCGAGCAGTTCACCATCGCCACCACCCGGCCCGAGTTGCTGCCGGCCTGCGTGGCCGTCGCCGCCCACCCCGAAGACGCGCGCTACAAGCACCTCTTCGGGCGCCGCGCCGTCACGCCGCTCTTCCGCGCGCCCGTGCCCGTCTTCCCGACCGAGCTGGCCGACCCCGAGAAGGGCACGGGCATCCTGATGGTCTGCACCTTCGGCGACGCCACAGACGTTCTCTGGTGGCGCGAGCAGGGCCTGCCGCTCCGGCAAATTCTCGGCCCCGACGGCCGCCTCGCGCCCGTCCGCTTCGGCACCGAACAATTCGTGAGCCTCGACCCCGAGGCCGCCAACTCCTCTTACGAGCAGTTGGCCGGCAAGACCGTCAAGGCCGCACAGAAGCAGATCGTCGAGATGCTGCGCGACGCGGCCGGCGCCGCCACGGGGCAGGAGACACCGCTCGCTAAGGAGCCAGAGCCCATCGAGCACGCCGTCAAGTTCTTCGAGAAGGGCGACCGCCCGCTCGAATACATCACCACCAAGCAATGGTTCGTCCGCCTGCTCGACAAGAAGGAGCGGTTGATCGAGGCCGGCGACCAAATCAGGTGGCACCCGGACTTCATGCGCCTGCGCTACCGCAACTGGACCGAAAACCTCCAGCTCGACTGGTGCGTCAGCCGACAGCGGTTCTTCGGCGTGCCGTTCCCGGTCTGGTATCCGCTCGACGAGCGCGGCGCGCCCGACACCTCGCGCCCCCTCCTAGCAGACCCGGCGCAGTTGCCCATAGACCCATCGATTGCGGCCCCGCCCGGATACGACGAGGCGCGTCGCGGGCGCCCCGGCGGCTTCGCGGCCGAGACGGACGTGTTCGACACCTGGTTCACCAGCTCACTGACGCCCCAAATCTGTAGCCTCTGGCAGACGGACGACGAGCGCCACCGCCGCCTCTTCCCGATGGACCTGCGCCCGCAGAGCCACGAGATCATCCGCACCTGGGCCTTCTACACGGTCGTCAAGTCGCTTTTGCACGAGGAGACGATCCCGTGGCGGCAGTGCGCCATCTCGGGCTGGATTCTCGACCCTGACCGCAAGAAGATGTCGAAGAGCAAGGGCAACGTCGTCACCCCGATGCACCTGCTCGAAGAATACGGCTCCGACGCCGTGCGCTACTGGGCCGGGAGCGCCCGCCTCGGCGCGGACACGGCCTTCGACGAGCAGGTCTTGAAGGTCGGCAAGCGATTGGTGACGAAGATTTTCAACGCCAGTAAGTTCGTCCTCGGGCAGGAGGGCGAGGCCGGCCCCATCACCGAGGAGCTCGACCGCGACTTCATGCACAAGCTCGGCCAACTGGTCGAGCGCGCCACCTCGCTCTACGACGAGTTAGACTACGCCATCGCGCTCAAGGAGGTGGAGGGCTTCTTCTGGAACAACTTCACCGACACCTTCATCGAGATGGTGAAGGCACGCGCCCGCGGCGAGGGCGCGGACGAGGCGGGCCGCGGCTCGGCGCTCGCGGCCCTGCGGACGGGCCTGAGCGTCCTGCTGCGCCTGTTCGCCCCGTCCCTGCCCTACATCACCGAGGAGGTCTGGTCGTGGGCCTTCGCCGAGGAGACCGGGGCGAGGAGCGTCCACCGCGCTCCGTGGCCCGCGGCCTCAGAGTTCGCCGGCGTCGAGCCCCCTTCGGCGCCAGAGCTGTTCGACCTCGCCGTCGCCTGCCTGACCGTAGTCAACCGGAGCAAGGCCGGCGCCGGCGTCTCTACGGGCCGGGCCTGCGAGCACCTGATCGTGGCCGCCAACGCCGCCACGGCCGAAAGGCTGAACCGGGTGGTGCGCGACGTGATGGCCGCGGTTAGAGCGCGCAACTATGAAGTGGAGGTGAGAGACGGGCTGGCCGACGGCGAGCTGGAAGTGATCGAGGCCCGCTTCGTGCAGGACGCCTGAGACGGCGGCCCGCGTGTGCGGGTTGAGGCGGGAGGCGAAGGCCGAAGCTTTCGACGAGCCGCGCAGGAACGAAGAGGACGAAGAGGATGGAACCCCTCAACACGTCAGAGACGACCGCGACGGGAGACGGCGCGGCCGAGGCCCCTGCGCGCAGGCCGAAGAAGGGCCTTTACCTCATCCCCTCGGCGCTGACGGCGGCCAACCTCGGGCTCGGCTTCTACGCCATCGTCTCGATTATGCGCGGCTACCAGTTGCTCGGCGGGCCGGGCGGGGCCGCGCCCGCGGCGGCCGACCACTTCGGCAACGCGGCCGTGGCGATATTCTTCGCCATCCTCTTCGACATGCTCGACGGGCGCATCGCGCGACTGACCAGGACCACCACCGAGATCGGCGTGCAGTTCGACTCCATCGCCGACGTTATCACCTTCTGCATCGCGCCGGCCCTTCTGGCCTACGCCTGGGGCTACTCCACGACCTTCGGGGCCGAGAGCGACCTGCAACGCCTCGGCTTCTTCGTCTCATTCATGTACGTGGTGAGCGGCGCCTACCGGCTGGCGCGCTACAACATCCAGTCTTCGCGCCCGCGCGTGCTCGTCGAGGGGACGGCCAAGCTCGACAAGAACAGCTTCGTCGGCCTGCCCACCCCGGCCGCGGCAGCGACCATCGCCGCGCTCGCACACTTCGCGCCGCGCCCGCTTGTCACACAAGGAGACCTCGCGCCGCTCTACGGCGGGCTCCTGATGGTGCTCGTCGGCGCCCTCGCCCTGCTCATGGTGAGCACGCTCCGCTACCCGAGCTTCAAGGCGGTTGACCGCGGCCGCAGGGGAACGCGCTACGTCCTGTTGCTGATCGCCGCCGTCGGGATGCTGCTCTGGCTCTACTCGCGTTACGTGCTGCTCGCGCTGTGGGGCGCCTACGTGCTCTACGGGCTGCTGCGCGGGGCCAGCGCGCTCAGCCGTCGCACCTTCAGGCGCCGGGGCGACCCGGCTGCCGAATGAAGAAGGGTAGCTGGAGAAGGGTTACTTAAGAAGGGTCATTGAAGAAGGTTCGTAGAAGAGGGGCCGCGCCTTTCGCGGCCCCTCTTCTACCTCGAACCGCTCCCGACCGCGCTCGACCGGCGCCGAAACCCTACTCGAACTTCATGCGACGCCGCGGCACAGCGCACGCCTCCGCGCTGGGCTTTTCGCCGCGCTCTTGTGCGTAGCAGGCGAGCGCCGCTTCGAGCGGACGCAGGAGCCTCGCGCGCTCGCTGCCGAGGACGCTGTAGGTCGGCCGTCGCGCCGCGAGCCCGAGCGAAGAGGTGGCAACCGGTTCCACGCCCCCGGGGTCAAGGCCGGCGGCGGCCGCGGCCATGCGCGCGAACTCGGCCCATGTAACCGCGCCCTCGTTGGCTAGGTGCCAGATTCCGCACTCGTCGTCGATTAGCAAATCGAGGCAGGCGTGGACTAGGTCGGGCAGGTAGGTCGGCGAGACCGTCGAGTCGGCGGCTGCCGCGAACTGCTCGCCGCGGCCGAGCGCGCGCAGCGCTACGGTGGCGAAGTTGTACTCGTCCCACGGCCCGAAGAAGGCGCTGGTCCTGACGACCAGCGCGCCCGGCATCGCTTCGATCACGAGCCTTTCGGCCTCGGCCTTGCTGCGGCCATAAACGTTTCGCGGCGCCACGGGGTCGCTCTCAACGTAGGGCCCGGCCCGGCCCTCACCGTCGAAGACCAGGTCGGAGGAGAAGGTGAGCAGACGGACGCCGCGGCGGGCGCAGGCTTCGGCCAGCAGGCGCGGCCCGTCGCGGTTCTCACGCAGGCACAACTCGGGCTCTCGCTCGGCTTCGTCCACGCGCACGTAGCCCGCCGCGTTGACGACGGCCCACGGCCTCGCCTCTTCGAGCGCCGCCTCGACCGAGGCCGCTTCCGCAATGTCCAGCTCGGCGCGCGTGAGTAATTGGTATGGCAGGGCACGCACGGCGCAGAGGCGCGCGAAGGCCGTGCCGAGCGTGCCGGTCGCCCCGGTAATCAGAATCGGCGCGGCCCGGCCCGAGGCCCGGCGCGAGGCCCGGCGCGAGGCCCGGCCCAAAGCCGGGTAGCACAGGCGGTCGAGGCGGCGCCACCAGCCGGGCGAGGAGAGGACCGGGTGTGCGAAGTCGCGGCCAAAGGCCAGCTCGCGCACCTGCCGCGCGAGCGCCGTCGGGCGCGGCCCGCGCCGCGAGCGCACGTCGAAGAGGCCGGGCTCGTAATTGCCCGCGCGGCGCGTGACGAGGCTGTCCCAATCAAACGAGCCGAGCATCGCCCAGGCGGTCACGGCCCTCACGTCAACCCCCCCCGCGCGCAACTCGCGCGCCGCCCCCCAGACCTCGGAGAACCAGCGCAACTGCTCTTCGCGCGTGCAGCCGAGATGGGTCTCCGTCACAGCCAGGGGCAGGCCGTAACGCTCCCAAGCTTCGCGCAACAGGGGGCCGGGACCGGCGATGCCTTCGGCCAGCACGCGCACGGCCTCTACGTCTGCGTAAGAGTCGCGCTCGTTGCCGCCGCGCGTGTGGGGAGGGTAACGTGCCGTGCGCTCGTCGATGAAACGCTCGCTCGTCAGGTAACTGTTGATGCCGACGATGTCGGGCGGGCAGGAGTTCTCGGCCAGCCACTCAAGCTCGGCCTCCGTCGCTCCCGCCACGAGCAGGTATTCCCGTAGGGGGTGGTCGCGCGTCACGCGCCCGGCGAGAAGGTCGAAGGAGAGCCAGCGCCGCTCGTTCTCATGCTCGGCCTGGTAGGAGAGCCGCGGTGTGCTGTAGGTCTTGCCGAGGTCGTCGGTCTGCACGAGACGGGCCGACGGGTTGACGCGGCGCACAGCGCGCATCGAGAGCACGACCCCGCGCACCTGGTTGAGAAGGGAGCGGACGAAAGGCGCGTGCCCGGTGCCGTGTGGATACCAGTGGCCGTAGAGGCCGGAGAAGCGCGCAGTCGTCAGCGGCTCGTTGACGGGCGTGTAGTCTTCGACCCAGGGAAAACGTTCGGCCACGGCCCCGGCATAGGCCGCAAGTTGTTCGGGGAATGAAGGGTGGACGAGGCTCGTCTGGCGCGGCCCGCTGCCGTGGTGCAGGAGACCGACGACGGGGCGGATTCCCAGTTCGCGCAGCCGACCGAGCCGCCGGTCGGCCCAGGACCAGTCGGCCGACTGCGGCCCGTCCGGCGCGGTCCGCTCCCACAGCACGGGGTAGCGGACCGCCTTGACGCCGAGCCACGCGAGCAGGTCGAGGTCGGCTTCGCGCGCGTCGTGGCCGTTGAGAATCAACTGGTCGAGGTAGTCGTCGCCGACGCGATTGACCGTACACTCGATTCCGGCCCAGACCTCCGGGCGCGGCAAAGGCTCATCTCGTCCGGCTCGCATCCCCTTCCCTTCCGCGGTCGCCGCCGGGGCGGCAGGGGCGGGCGGCAGTATTAAGCGGCCGCCCGCCCCGCGCTCAGGACGCCCGGCGCTGGCCGTTGCCGTTGGCGCCCGCCGCGGCGTAGGCGAGGGCGGCGGTGGCGGCCGAACGCTTCGGGGCGCCGCTCATCTTCGTGTAGGCCGTCAGCGCCTGCGCGACGATCTGGTCCATGTTGTAGTACCTGTAGGTAGCAAGGCGGCCGACGAAGTGGACGTTCGGCGTGGCATCCGCGAGGGACTTGTAGCGGGCGTACAGGTCGGCGTTCTCCTTGCGCGGCACCGGGTAGTAGGGGTCGCCCTCGGCTCGCGGGTACTCGTAGACGATGCTGGTCTTCGGGTGCTCCTGCCCGGTCAGGTACTTAAACTCGGTGACGCGCGTGTAGGGCTGCTCGTTCGGGTAGTTAATGACGGCCGCCGGCTGGAAGACGGGCGCGTTGTGGGTCTCGTGCTTGAATTCGAGCGAGCGGTAAGGGAGCTTGCCGAAGCGGTAGTCGAAGAAGGAGTCCACAGGGCCCGTGTAGACCATCTCGCGGTAGCGCACCTCGCCGACCACCTCGCGGTAGTCGCAGTTGAGCAGCACCTTGATGTTCGGGTGGTCGAGCATGTTCTCGAACATGCGCGTGTAGCCGTGGAGCGGCATCGCCTGGTAGGAGTCGGTGAAGTAGCGGTCGTCGCGGTTGGTCCGCACGGGCACGCGCGCCGTGACAGAGGCGTCGAGCTCGGACGGGTCAAGGTCCCACTGCTTGCGCGTGTAGTTGCGGAAGAACTTCTCGTACAGCTCGCGCCCGACCTTGCTTACCACCACGTCTTCCGACGTGCGGACCTGCTCGCACGGCTCGGCCACCTTGCGGAAGAACTCCTCGACCTCGAAGGAGGTCAGGCTCAGGTTGTAGTACCTGTTGATGGTGTCGAGGTTAATCGGAATGGGGACGTTCTGCCCGTCCACGCGCGCCAGCACGCGGTGTTCGTAGGGGCGCCAGTCGGTGAAGCGCGAGAGGTAATCGAAGACCTCGCGCGAGTTGGTGTGGAAGATGTGCGGGCCGTACTTGTGGACCAGTATGCCGTGCTCGTTATAGTGGTCGTAGGCGTTGCCGCCGACGTGCGAACGCCTGTCGCAGACGAGCACCTTCTTACCCGAGCCGTTAGCCAGCCGCTCGGCCAGCACGCTGCCGGCGAACCCAGCCCCGACGATCAAATAGTCAAACATTTAAAGTCTCCCCGTGTTCTGTTAAGGCGCTCTAATCAGTCGCCGGCCGCGGCCGCCCGTGTCGCCTCCGCGGCCGCCGGCGCGTACCCCTGAACCCGCTCCGCCGCCGCACGCCGGCGCGAGATTACCCCTTCGATCAACCCCCACATTTCGGACCAGGTCCGGTCCCAGGAAGTGTGCGAAAGAAAGTCGTCGGCCGCGCGCACGCGCTCCGCTGCGTTACCGGCGTCCTCGGCGAGCGCTGCCTCGGCCGCCGCGACGAACTCCTCGGGAGTGGACGCGATGTGCACCAGCCCCAGCTCACCGTAAGGGCGGACCACGTCGCGGATCGGCGTCGAAACGACGGGCTTGCCCGCGGCCAAATACTCCGGCGTTTTAGTCGGGCTGATGAAGCGCGTGGCCTCGTTACGGGCGAAGAGCAGGGTCGCCACGTCCCAGCCGGCAATGTACGCGGGAAGCTCGCCGTACTGCTTGCCGCCGAGGTAGTGGATGTTCGAGTGGGCGGGCAGCACGGCAGGGTCTATCTTGACGACAGGGCCGACGACGACGAACTGCCAGTCGGGCCGAGCCCGCGCCAACGCGTCGAGCAGTTCCACGTCGAGCCTCTCGTCAACGACACCGAAAAAGCCGAGGCGCGGGCGCGGGATGCCCGCCTGATCGGGCGGGTCCGCGACGGCCTCGCGCGCCCGCGCGAAGTGCCCGCGGTCGATGCTCGACGGGAAGGCGTAGACGTTCGGGTGCTGCTCGCGCTTGACCTCGTAGAGGCTGTGGCCGCCGGTGAAGACCAGGTCGGCGCGGCGGAACAGTTCGGCCTCGCGCCGCTTCAGCTCGGGCGGGGCGCCCTTGAAGGCCGAGAGCTCGTCCATGCAGTCATAGACCACCGCGGCCGGTGCGAGGTGGCTCGTCCAGGCCACGGGCATCGGCGTGTAGTACCAGAGGACGTGCTCGCCGATGCCTTCTCGCTCGAAAAGCTGGTCGAGCAATCGGCGCTGAATCTGCTCCGCGTCGTCGCCTGCGTCGTGCGGCAGATGAGGCACTACGACGCGGACGCCGCCGTCGCGGGCGCTCACGTCGAGCCGAGTCTCTTCACCGTAGATAGGCTCCTCGACGTAGTAGACTCTCCGCCCACGCGCGCAGCGGGTCAAAAGGTGCTGCGGCCGCTGGAACACGAAATCCCAACGCAGGTGCGAAAGGCAGACCAAGTCGCCTGAGCCTCCGTCTTCGGCACGGAGGCCGTCCCATGCCGACTCGTCAAGCGCCGTATTTAAGTCTCCGTCGCTCACTTGAATTTCCTTTGTCATCATCACCTTGTTAGCATTCCGCCCGCGGTCGATAAACGTCTTCCGTTGAGGCCGCCACACCTCCCGGCCTTTCACAGACCGCGTCCGGACAGCCCCGGCGCGCCGGCACACATCTGCGCGGCGCGGGGCTTCTTATCGAGCTTCGTTCGGAGGAAGCACGTCAAACCATGTCGGCCGATAGGGGTGAGAAGGAAAGCGCCGCGGGGTAGGCCGCGCTTCCGTGCGGAGTGTTATAACCCTCAGCATTCAACTTCAGCAGGCCATCTGTTCCCTCATCACCGCGTAACGCAAGACGGTGAGTAACCTTTGCAGAACCGGCCCGCAACACCTTCGAGCCGTGCGCGCGCAGCGAAGACGGCAGACGGCCGCGAACAAAACTTACGCTTACCAAACGGGGGTTTCTGGTGTGGTAAGGCTATGATAAAACAAAGGCGTGCCGCCCGACTGTACGCTAGAGGACTTATATATATTCAACAACCGCCGGCGACTGCCTACAAAGGGAGGCGCAAAACTCAAAACTCGGAACTCCCCTAAACGCCCTTTAACATATGCGACGAGGGGCCGCGCTACCTTGAGCGCGGCCCCTCGCATTTAGTGCACAGCCGGTCAGCCTGCTTACTGTTCCACGTCGGACGTGACCATCCCGACGTTCATCCGGGGCGCGTCCTGGTTGATGCCGCGGTTGACCAGCACCTTCACCTCGACCCGGCGGTTCTGTTCCCTACCGTCGCGGGACGTGTTCTCGGCGACGGGCTGGAGTTCGCCGAAGCCGTAAGGCGTGATGATCCGCCGCAGCGGGATGTTGTGCTGCTCGACCAGGTAGCGGATCACGGCGTCGGCCCGCCGCTGCGACAGCCTCCGGTTGGCCTCAGTCGAGCCGTCCGCGCTGGCGAACCCCGAA
>DASQMB010000063.1:0-2343 GCA_035645715.1 Pyrinomonadaceae bacterium | reverse complement strand
ATGCGCGCTCGCGGCGCCGCCCAAAGTTGCCGCTATAAAAACGGGACGGACAGCAAACCCCTGTCGGTCCCGCGGGGTCACCACCCTCACCGGCTGCGGTGGCTAAGACAGCGTCCGGATAGCCATTGCCGGTCGGGGCGCGCCGCCCGCTGCTGCCAGGCGGAAGGCGCCGCGCCCGTTCGTCAAGACGTTCGGGCCACCGCCTTATTCCGCGCCCGCCCAACTTTTTCCGCCGCCTCCACTCCTCCACCCGGCACCGTCCTACGCTCCAGTCAGCCGGCGTCCCGAAACCTGCGCCCGCGCTGGCCTGCCGGCTGGAGGCTGAGGGGGTCGCGCACGCTCCTGGAGCAGGCGGCAGCAGGCCGATAACAGGGTTAAGTGCTTGACGCGGCGGCCGGAAACGGGCATTGCTTTGTTCAACCCCGTTAGGGATGTCAGGGGTGGGCGCCCGTCAGAGAGGTCAGGGTGAGGTCCCGGGTGGCCGCCTGAGGTTGTTGCGCGTCCCGGGGCGCAGGTCGCGGTTCCAGGCCGGCTCGTAGGCGTCCTGCCGCTCGCGGATGTGGGCCAGCACGGTGCCCAGCCGCTTGTTCTCGACGATCGCGGCCCGGTCGACCTTCTGGAGCTTGTCGAAGACGCGGAAGGGCAGGTCGCGACCCTCGTGGCGGATCGCGAATCGTCCGTCGGGGTAGTTCACGACCGTGACCCGCTTGCGCGCGAGGGGGCGCGTGGCCCCGTTCGGTTCCAGGAGGATCAGCATCCTGTCGTAGCGCAGGGTGAGGCTGGCCGAGACCGTCCGCTCCTCGCGCACGGCCAAGATCTCGTCCAGGTCGTGGGCGGCCGAGAGGGGACGGTGCAGGTCCTCGGGCCGGCGCGGCCCCTTGCCGAAGCGGGCGTTGTAGTCGGCCACGAACGCCGGCAGGAACGCGTTGGCCGCCTCGGGGGCGCTTATGCCGGCGAGCCGCAGCTCTTTCACGAGCCGGTCCTGCAGGGTCTTGTGCGCCCGCTCGACCCGGCCCTTCGCCTGCGGGCAGTTGGCGCAGATGATGTCGATGTTCAGCTCGCGGAGCGCCCGGCCGAACTGGGTGACGCCACCGTCGCGACCGGCTCCGGCCACCCGGAACACGGTGTGCTTGTCCGAGTAGAAGGCGACCGGCCGGCCGTGGGCCTCGACGTAGCTCCTGGCCGCCCGGAGGTAGTCGAGCGTGCTCTCGCTGGCGGCGAACCCCAGGTGCATGAGCCGGCCGGTCGCGTCGTCGACGAAGACGAGGAGCGTGCAGGGCGACCCCCGGTCCTCGAACCAGCGGTGCTCGCAGCCGTCGACCTGGACCAGTTCGCCCAGGCAGTCGCGGCGGTGGCGGGGCTGGTGGACGCGCGGCCCGCGGTCCTTGCGCGGGACCCACAGGCCCGCCGCCGCCATCCAGCGCCGGACCGTCTCCCGGCCGAGCCTCAGGTCGTGGATCTGGGCCAGCTTCTCGGCCGCGAGCGTCGGGCCGAAGTCCTGGTAGCGCTCGCGGATGGCGTCCAGCGCGGCCTCGCGGATCGCGTCGGCGTAGCGCCGGTTGCTCGGCCGGCCGCGGCGCCGCGAAGTCAGGCCTTCGGCGCCCCGCGTCCTGTACGCCCTGAGCAGGCGGAAGACCTGGCGCTCGCCGATGCCGAGCAGCGCTGCGGCGCGCGCGGCCGTGGTCCGGCCCGCGTCCAGGTCGATGAGCGCCTCCAGGCGCCCGAGCTCCTTGCGGCTCATCGTGACCACCGCCATCGCCGGCCCACCTCGCTCGCCCCGGGGAAGGACGAGGAGGTGACATCTCTATCGAGCCCGCGACTGACATTTACGTCGAGCGGCTACAGTCGTTGGTTGTCGCTGACAAAAGAAGCAGCATTATGTCCAGCGACAATGGTCGACATGTCGCGTCTTGTCGCTCCGCACGGAGCAATTCAAATTGCTCGAGTTCGGCTAGACGATGGTAGACTGAGCTTCGTAATACAAACCACTTTTCTCCTTCGCCAGTAATTATTTTTTTAGCATCAAGTTGATTTTTATCGCAATATCTCTGGAGAGTTCGTTCACTCGCTGAGCGGCCACGCTCGATAAAAATAGCGCGCGCTTCTTTGATAGAAATGTAGTCGTCGTCTGTCGCCACTTGTCGGGCTATGTCGCGACTTGTCGCGTCCTGTCGCGGCATGTCGGAAGGGTAGTTTTGAGTGTGCTCCATATTTATATTTGTTATTTCCTCTATCGTACCACGAGCTTATTTTGGAGCGAAGCGGGCCGCTCATGGTGCTCGGCGAAACCACCGGAAGAGGGAAGGGGAGCGGCGCTCACTCTCACGGTCTCGCTGCCGCTCG
>DASQMB010000062.1:0-157627 GCA_035645715.1 Pyrinomonadaceae bacterium | reverse complement strand
CGCGTCGAGCGCGCGGCCGATCTCGGCGCGCGCCCGGCCCAGCCCTTCGAGGATCGTTACGCCGAGGTCGCGCCCCTCGCGCGCACGCCGCCAGGAGAACTCGTAGAGGCGCATCCGCGCGCCGTCCTCTACGGCGCCGGTCGAGACGGCGAAGAGGTGCGCGGCGTTCGTGTCGGAGGCGCGGGCGACGGCGCGGCGCGTGGCCTCGGCCGTCAGGTCGCCGTCGCGGACGAAGAAGAGGAACTGCTCGCCGCAGACTTCCGCCAGCAGGCAGGCTTCGCCGTGCTCCGAGACCTCGCCGGCAGAGACTGTGCGCGGGGCCAGCCCGAGCGAGGCCAGCACGCCGAGCACGCGGTCTCTGAGCCACGCCGCGCCGTCGAGCAGGGCGGCGGCCAGCTCGGTCGGGTTGAGGGTCTCGGCGATCACCTCGTCGGCCACGGGCGCGGCGCAGAGGCCGCAGCGGGCGCGGCTGGCGGTGACGAGCGCGAGCGAGTCGGCGGCCGGCAGGTCCAGCAACGCGTGGCCCGTGCGGCGGCAGCTCACCCGCACGTCGCGGCGCAGCAGCCCGGCCTCGACCAGCCGCCCGACCGTGAAGCCGTCGGGCGGCGCGGGCAGGTCCGCGTCGCCCGACGGCCCCGCGCCCACGTCCCTGAGTCGCCTGAGCAGCCCGCGCACGCCGTCGTCTTCGAGCGCCGCCGCCGCCGCCAATCGCTGACGAGTCTCGGCGTCCGTCCCGTCGAAGGCCGCGTCGAAGGCTGCGGCCGACGGAAGACGAGTTTGGGCCGGGCTGACGACGACGGCCCCCGACCCGAATGGTTCCGGACCGGCGCCGCTCGCGTTGAGAGCGGCCGAGCCGTCGTCCACGTCGGAGGCGTTAAAGTTCGCGTGACCTTCGGCCGCGCCGGCCCCGAAATCGTGCGGCGCGAGCGCGACTTCGACGGCGCGGCAGAACTCTTCGAGCCGCACGCCGCCGCGCTCGAAGCCTGCGGCGTGGACGAGGCCGGCGCGGAAGCCTCCTTCGCGGAAGACCAGGTAGAGGACGTGGTCGGGGAAGCAGAAAAGGTCGCCGGGGTGGAGCGGGGCGACGCCGTCAGGGCGCGGCGCGAGCCGGCCTTCGAGCCGCGCGATCAGGTCGGGGCGCGCATGGGCGGCGGGGCCGAGCGCCAGCTCGACGGCGCGGCGGCGGGTCGTGTGCGCCAGCGGCGCGAAGCCCGCGCGAGCGAGGGCACCGAGCAGGCGCGGGCGCTCGGCCTCGGGCACAATCCGGCCCCGCTCGCGGCTCTCGACGAATAGCATCCCTGTTCCTCCTCGCGCCGTACTCTCGCCGGCCGACTAGACGCCGGGCCGTCGCCCGGCCACGCGCGCCGGATCGTCAACCTCAAATTCGCGCCGGGGCCGTCACTGGCCGACGGACAGGCGCAGCGTCTCCTGCCCGCTGAACTCTTCGGGGTAGCGGCGCTGGCGGGCCATGCGGAGCGCCAAAGCCTCGTAAGCCGACATGCCCGGCCGCGGGTTGCTCACCTCTGCGCGGAGCACGCGCCCGCGCACGACCGTCATCCGCACCTGCACGACGTGACCGCCGCCTCGCCCCTCACGCCGAGACGCGGCCGGCTGCGCCGCGTTGCCGGAAGCCGCCGCCTGCACCGAGTTGACGGAAGCCGCCGCCTGCTGCCGCGCGCCAGGCGCGGGTGAGTTGGGAACGACGGCCGAGGGTTGGGCCGCGCGTTCGCCGGCCGGCCGCGCGCCCGGCTTCACGGGCGACGGCGCCGGCCGTGTTGCGCCGGCCGTGTCGGACTGCGCGGACGGACCCGCCTGTGCGATTGGCGCAGCAGCCGCCTCCGCGTTCGGCGCGGGCTTACTTTGGGCGTCGGCGGCAGTCGGGTTCCCGCCGTCAGCGGGCGCCGCGGCCGAAGGCTGTACCGCAGCGGCGGGCGCGGAGGCGGCCGTGAGAAAGCCTTCGGACCCCGTGGCCGCTTCGTCTCGACCGCGCCAGAGCAGAGTAGCCAGGATGACGGCGGCGATGACGGCGGCGTAGACAGCCCGCTCGACGTTGGCGCGGCGGGATTGCGCGGCCACCGCCGTCTCGATGCGCGCGAGCCTTTCGGCGAGAGCGCCTTCTTCGGCCGGGGGCAGGAGCGCGCGCGGCGTAGGCGTTTCGGCGTGTGCGCCGATCCGCGGCTCGGGCGCTCGAAGCTGTGGGGGCGACTCGGGCGCTGCGAGGCGAGGCGCTTCCGCGTCTTCACGGCCGGCGTGCGTGCCCGTCGCCGGCATTCGCGGCTCGGGCTCGATCTCGATCACCTGTGCGCGGGCCTGCGCGGCCGACTCGCGGGCGAAGGCCGCGGCCGCGCCGCCGTCGGCGGGCGGGTGTGCGTCCCGCGTTTCGGGCGGGGCGACGAGCGGGTTGAAGTTGAAGGGGGCCGAGTCTTCCTGTTGAAGCGAGAGGGCGAGCGAGAGGGCTTCGAGCCCGCGCAGAGACCCGAGCGTGGCCTCGACGAGTGCGCCGTCGCGGAAGAAGAGCGCGCACGGGCCGGCCTTGAACTCGACCAGCAGCCGCCCGGTCTTATGCTGGCCGCGCAGGGTCTCGATCAGCTCGTGTAACGGAAACTCGTTCAGTCGTCCGGTCAGGACGAGGAAGTGCGCGTGACGCATCGCTCAATCTCGGCGGTTGAAAGAGGGAACGGCAAAAGGGGGAAGAGGGGAAAAGGCGAAAAGAGGGTGGCGGCCGGTGGAGCATAAACTGCCGCCGCCGGCCCCCGTGATCAAGGTCGTGCGCTTCATGACGGGCAACTCCCTCTTCGTCCTGTCGCCTTTTCGCCTTTCGGTCTTTAGGGCTCGTAGGGGAACGTGTAACGGATGGTGCCGCGCACACGGCGCTTGACACCTTCGGTAACGAAGGGGGCGAAGACCGCGCGGCGTGCAGCCTCCTCGGCGGCCTCGCGCAACGCCTGCGGGCCGCTCGGGGCGCGGGCGCTCAGGACGCGGCCCGCCTCGTCGATGACCACCTCGACCACGACGAGGATGAGGCCGCGCGCCGGCCTCGACTTCCCGACGGGGAAGGAGGGGGGCGGCAGGCTGCTCGCCCTGTGGTTCAGGATGCCGGCGTCGGGCAGGGAAGAGAAGTCGTCGGACGGCCCCGACCCGGACGTTACCGTCGAGGCGGCCGCCGTCGTCGCCGACGCCCCGGCGGGCGACGTTGCGGGCGACGTTGCGGGCGACGCTGCGGGCGCGTCCCGTCCGGTCGCGGGCGCGTTCGTCTGCGCTGCCGCCGAAGCGTCGGGCGCGGGCGGCCCGGCGGCAGCGGTGGGCGGTCTCGTAGCGCCCGCGCTAATGCCGGACGGCCTCGGGGCATTCGTGCTCGCGGCGGGCGGTCTCGGGGCGGCCCTGTTCCCGACGGCAATGCCCGCGCCGTCGGGGCGGGCCTCGGCCGGGTCAGGCGCGTAGTAGGTGATCGCGCGGTAGGTTATCTCGACGGGTTCGAGGGCCGGCCCCGCCGGCCCGACGACCGAGAGCGAGGCCGTCATCTTCGTCCAGTTGCCGCGGCCGTCGAACTCGTAGGCGTAGACCGTGCGGCTGATGGCCCGGCCCCGCGCGTCGGTCAGGACCGTTTCGGCGAGGTGGCCGCGCTCGTCGAAGACATTCGACTCCTGACCTGTCGAGCTGCTGACGACGGGGTAGGTCGCGTTCTCGACGCGCCTCCCCGACGGGTCGTAGACCGTCACTTCAAGCAGCCGTCGCGGCCCTTCGACGACGGCGCCGCCCGCGCCGGCCGCGAGCCGCGCCACCTCGGTCCGCACGCGCCGCACGGGGCCGCGCAGCCCGTCGCGCTCGCGCGTGCTGTCGAGGAAGACCAGGGGCTTGACGGCCGCCCGGCCCTTCTGTTCCGGCGCCCGGCGCTGGGCCAGGGCCGCACGCTCCCCGACCGCGGGCTCGGCGAGCGCCGCCAGCAGGCCGACGAGGGCGACTGTGTAACGGGTCTTCGAGGTCATCGGGCGGACGGGACGGGCCGGCGGGCTCGGCGACGCGCGCCGCACCCGCGAACCCCCGAAAAGTTTCGGGGACTCTACCATCACGCGTGGCTTCTCACAAGACCCCGCGCCGCACGCACGCGCAGTCGGGTGGCGTCGCGGCGAGGGCCTTGACCTCCCGCCGAGGGGCCGTGAATAATCCGCCCACGCACACGGCCCGCGAAGCGCCTTTTCATCAGCCCGCCCGAAGAGAGAAAAAGCAGATGACGACGCACATCCTCCGCACTCGCAGGACGGCGCGCATTCTCTCCGCCTGCCTGCTGGCCGCGGGCCTGGCTCTTTCGGCCGGCCTTCGCGCGCCCGCGCTGACCCGGATGACCAACGACCAGACGAGCGGCCCCGCCCCGACCGGCGGACACACTTCGACCGACGCCGACGCGGCGGGCGGCCCCGCGATTAACCAGGCGACGGCGCGCGCCGTTCAATCGCCCGGCGGCCGGCTCGCCCTCGACTTCGCTCTGACCGAGGCGGGAGAGCCCACTTACCAACTCGCCTTCGCCGGCAGCCCCGTCGTCAGACGCAGCCGGCTCGGCGTCGAGCTGAAGGACCAGCCGCCGCTCACGAAGGGGTTCTCGGTCGTCGCGGTTGAGACCTCCGAGGCCGACGAGACATGGGAGACCGTCTGGGGCGAAGAACGAAGCGTGCGCAACCGCTACCGCGAGTTGGCCGTCGCGCTCGCCGAGCCCGGCCCGAAGGGCCGTCGGATGCTCCTGCGCTTCAGGCTCTACGACGACGGGCTGGGCTTCCGCTACGAGTTCCCCGAGCAGGCCGAGCTGAAGTACTTCACCGTCTCCGACGAGCGCACCGAGTTCAACCTCGCGGGCGACCACCGGGCCTTCTGGATTCCCGGCGACTACGACACGAACGAGTACGCCTACACCGCCTCGCGCCTGAGCGAGGTGGACGCCACCAAAGGGCGCGCGGTCGAGGAGATCGGCACCAAGAGCCCCATCGGACCCGACGCCGTCCAGACGCCCCTGATGCTCAAGACCGACGGCGGCCTCTACGTCAACATCCACGAGGCGGCGCTTCTGAACTACCCGGCGATGAACCTCGTCGTCGACCGCCGCACCTTCTCGCTCTCGACGCACCTCGTGCCCGACGCCGTCGGCAACAAGGCTTACCTGCAAACGCCCGCGCGGACGCCCTGGCGCACCGTCGTCGTCTCGGACCGAGCCACGGACATCCTCGCCTCCCGCCTCATCCTCAACCTCAACGAGCCGTCGAAGCTCGGCGACACGAGTTGGATCAAGCCGCAGAAGTACGTCGGCATCTGGTGGGAGATGCACGTCGGCCGCTCGACCTGGAACTACTCGGACGTGAACAACGTCAGGCTCGGCACGACCGACTGGAAGGCCCTGAAGCCGAACGGCCGGCACGGGGCGACGACCGCGAACACGAAACGCTACATAGATTTCGCCGCGCGCCACGGCTTCGCGGGCGTGCTGGTCGAGGGCTGGAACGTCGGCTGGGAGGACTGGTACGGCGCCTGGAAGGAGGAGGTCTTCGACTTCGTCACGCCCTACCCTGACTTCGACGTAGAGGGGTTGCAGGCTTACGCCGCCGAGCGCGGCGTCAGGCTCATCATGCACCACGAGACCTCCGGCTCGGTCACAAACTACGAACGGCGGATGGAGGAGGCTTACCGCTTCATGAAGCGGCACGGGTACGAGGCGGTCAAGACCGGCTACGTCGGCCGCATCATCCCGCGCGGCGAGCACCACGACTCGCAGTGGATGGTCAACCACTACACGCGCGTCGCAGAGGCCACGGCCCGCCACCGGATCATGCTCAACGCGCACGAGCCCGTGCGCCCGACGGGCCTGCACCGCACCTACCCGAACTGGCTGGCCTCTGAGGCCGCGCGCGGCAACGAGTTCAACGCCTGGAGCGGCGGCAACCCGCCCGAGCACGAGACCATCCTGCCCTTCACGCGCCTGATGGGCGGGCCGATGGACTACACGCCCGGCATCTTCCAGATCAAGCTCGACTACTACCGGCCCGGCAAGCGCGAGCAGGTCCGCACCACGCTCGCGAAGCAACTCGCCCTCTACGTCACCATGTACAGCCCGCTCCAGATGGCCGCCGACCTGCCCGAGAACTACGAGCGGCACATGGACGCCTTCCAGTTCATCAAGGACGTGGCCGTGGACTGGGACGAGACGCGCTACCTCGAAGCCGAGCCGGGCGACTACCTGACCGTCGCGCGAAAGACGCGCGGGCGCGACGAGTGGTTCGTCGGCGCCATCACCGACGAGCAGTCGCGCACGGCCTCGGTCGCGCTCGACTTCCTCCCGCCGGGCCGCCGCTACGCCGCGGCCGTCTACTCGGACGGCCCCGGCGCCCACTGGGAGCGCGAGCCCACGAGCTACCGCGTCGGGCGCTTCCTGGTCGACGCGCGGACCAGGCTACGGCTCGCCCTTGCAGAGGGCGGCGGGGCGGCCGTCAGCCTGCGTCCGGCGACGGGATATGAGTTGAAGTCGCTCAAGCCCTACGCGCCCTGAGGCGCCGGCGGACGCGCCCCGAGGCCCTGTCGGGTGCGTTTTTGAGGCGCCGACGGGGCCGGCCGCGTTTTAGCGCGCGGGCACACAGATTTGTGACTTCGCGCGGAGGAAATCTCAACCCGACTGGGCTATTCTTTACACAGTCGTCTCCGGCTGTGGGTAATGAGACTGTTGGGCTCAAACAAAACGCAGTCCCCGGCGGGTAAGTCCGGGGCCTGCGTTTTGACTTCGTTCCGGAGGACGACATCGAGGGGAATTGAGCCTGGTCTCACGCCGCCGGGGCGCGGTGATTGACAGACAACCTAAGGGGGAAAACTTATGAGCGCAACAGCAACTCAGGCCGGATCGTTCGGCACGACGGGCACGACGGGCGGCAGCAGCGCCGCGCAGCACACCGAGGGCGTCGTAGCCCGCACCATCGAGGAGCAGACCGCGAAACTGCCCTCCGACGTTTTCCTGTGGGCCGCTCTGGGCTCCATCGGCGTCTCGGCCGTGCTCCAGCTCGCGGGCAAGCAGAAGGTGAGCCTCTTCGTCGGCCAGTGGGTCGCGCCGTTCCTGCTCCTCGGCGTCTACAACAAGATCGTCAAGGTGGCCGGCAACGATCAGCTCTCCGACTAAGGTTGCGAGAGCCCGGCAGACGGGCACGAAAAGAACGAAAAGGCCCCGCCTCGCGGGGCCTTTTGATTTTGTTGCTTCGGTTCGTCGTCAGACGGGGGCGGGCGCGCCGGCCGGCTGTTCGCGGCCAGACGCGTTCGCGCCCCGCCGTGCTCACTCGGCCGTCGTCGGGGTGGGCTCCTCGGCCGCCTCCGGGACGCGGTCGGGCACGCCGCGGCTCTCGACGCGCGCGCTATCGCGGTTTAGGAGCCGGCGCCCTTCCGGCACCTCGACTACGAGCGGCGTGATGCGGTCCCGCAGCATGTCGGTCAGCAACAGCTCCTGCATGTCGCGGTACTTCCAGACCTCCGTGCTGCGGTCGAGGATGACGAAGACGAAGGGCTCGCCCCCGTCGGCGTAGATGAAGCCGGCGAGGCTCGACATCCCGCCGTCGGTCGAGGTCAGCGTGCCGGTCTTGCCGAGCACTGCGCCTTCGAGCGGCGTGCCGTCGAAGCGTCGGCGCAGCGTGCCGGCGTCGGCGCTCGCCACCGGCATCAGGTCCGAGGGCTTGAGGCCGAAGCGGTCGCACTCGGAGGCGAGCGCGCGCAGCACCCGGGCGACGGCGCGCGGCGTCATCCGGTTGTGTTCGAGGCCCGAGGCGGTCGAGAGCAACACGTCGTCGGGCGCGATCTTCAACTCGTTTTCGAGGTACTGCTCGACGCCGCGCGGCCCGCCGACGCGGTTGCCCACTCGCTCGGCGATGAAGTTGACCGAGTGGGCGTTCATGTAGAGCAGCGTCTCGCGCAGGGGAGGCGACTCGTAGACGAAGAGGAGCCGGCCGTCGGGCACGCCGGCCACCTCGACCTTCGGCGCCTTTTCGAGCCGGAGCGCCTTTGCCAGACGCTCGCCCGAGGTCTGCGGCGAGTCGCTCAGGTTGAAGCAGAAGTCCGGCGAGACCTTGACCGAGCCCGCCACGCCCTTGACTCCAAGCCGCTTCAACTCCTGCGCGAAGACGTTGGCGCCGGCCTCGCCGAAGGTCGGGTCGCTGCCGACGAAGAAGAGGTCGCCGGAGAGGCGGCCGGCCTTGTCAACGTCGCCGGCCGCGTAGGCGTGAACCTTGAAGCGGTAGTCGGGGCCGAGCTTGCGCAGGGCCACGAGCGTCGTCGCCAGCTTGATGAGCGAGGCCGGGTTGAAGGCCGTGTCGGCGTTGTGTGCGGCGACGACGCGCCCCGGCCTCAGCGACTCGACGAGGACGCCGTGTGTGGTCGGGTCTTCGGCGCGGCCCGCGTACCAGGCAGCGGCGTCGAACTCCGGCAGCCGCAGGGCTAGGCGCGCCGCCTCCTCGGTGTCTGCCGCGGCTTCGGCCGGGGGCGCCTCATCGCCCTGCGCCGCGTGGCGCCTCACCCACCCGCCCGAAGACCCGCACGAGGCGAGGCCGAGCGTGAGGGCGGCGGCGAGCGCCAGCGCCCACACCGTCTTAAATCCCGTCTGCCGGCCGAGTAGTTCTCTCACGCCTCTAAACCCCCTTGCCCTTCGTGCGCCGCCCCGGCGCCCCCGCGCTGCGTCCGCCGCGTCGCTGCCCTCGCGCGCCCGGCTTTACTGCGGCGAAGCCTGGTCGGCCACCGGCCCGGCCGCGAGCGCGGTCAGCTCGTTGATCTTAGAGCGCACCGAGTCGGCGAGCTGGTTCGCAGTCTCGGCGTCGTAGTTGGCCGCGAGGAAGGCGTCCCTGAGCTGGCGGTCGGTGAGCTGCGCGAGCAGCGACCCGATCCAGCGCGCGTCCTTGACCGGGATGTTTTCGAGCAGGCCGGTGTTCTTGCCCGCGTAGGCGAACTCGACGCGGCCGCCCTCGACCTTCTTGACGAACTTGCTCTTGGCATAGTCGTCGGGCTCGTTGCGGTTGTGCGTGATGAAGTTGCCGGTCTTGCCGAAGGTCGCGCCGAGGTCGCTGACGAGGTAGTGCAGCTCGCCCGGCTCCGGGTGGTAGACGATCTTGTTGTTCGAGTCCTTCAAATCCCAGTTGTTCAGAAGGGCCATCAGGACGACGAAGCCGTTCATCTCGCGGCTGCCGTGGAACGGGTTCTGCCCCCACTTCCACTCGGTCAGGCGCTTGACGTTCTCGGGCCGCGCCTCGAAGCGGACGTTGGCGAAGCCGCCGCCCTCGCACCTGTCAACCTCCTTGCGCGGGGCCGGCGCGCCCTCAATGCGGACGCAGGGCACGAGGTAATTGACCTCGGCCGGGTAGCCGGCGGCCCAGACCAGACGCGTGGCCGCCGTCTCGGGCTGCGCCTCCTTGCCGACCTTCGCCACCCAGACGCGGCCCGCGCCGTCGCGCACGCGGTACTTCACGGAGTAGCCGCCCTGCTCCTCCTCGATGAAGGTGAGACGGGAGATGTCCGGGCGCGTGCCGTCGCCGCCCGGCCCGGCCATCAGGTCGCGGGCTGAGATGTCGCCCGGGTCGCGCCAGAAGACGGGCGTGCCCTGCGGCATCTCTTCCTTTTTGTCTTTATCTTTGGCCCTGTCGCCGGCCTTCGCGTCGGCGTTGTCGGCCGCCGCGGGCCGAGCCTCGGCCGGCCTCTGTGCCGGCGCGGTCGCGTCCTGCGCTGGCCTGTCCTGCGCTGGCCTGTCCTGTGCGGGCCTGTCCGGCGCGGCGGCGGGCTCGACCTGTCTCGGGCGCTCGGCCGGCGCCGGCGGCTGCGCGTCGCGTGTCTGGGCTTCGGGCCGGGAGTCGTCGCGCGCGGGGTTGTCCTGCGCGGCGGCGGAAGCGGAGAGCGCGAGCGCGAAGGTAAGCGAAAGCGAGGCGGCGAAGAGTCTCTGTAAAGACCTGACTGACGACATCTTTGATGACCTCCGGGACGGTCCGCCCGTTGCGGGGCGGCTGGGCTGTCCCTCCTTTTCGGCCTGTGAACGGCGGGGTGAATCCGCGCCGATAAAACAAACTGCCGGTCGGCGCGCCGAATGACTCTCCCCCAAAAGTTACTCGGGACGACGACCGGCAGTTCGGCTGTAGAGTCCTACGTCGGGGCCACGGGCCGAAGGTCTCCCCCAAAACCCTCGCGGGCCGCGCCGTCGTCGGACGAGTGTGCAGAGTGCAATGCCCGTACCACTGCGGAGCCGGGGGCTGCGAGGGGAAAACGCGCGAAAAAGTCGCCCTGCCCGGCGCCCGGCGCGGTTATGATGTATCCCAACGATACTCGGTCAGAATGTTCGGTTGTTAAGTTTCGGTTCACCTTCCGGCGGCCAGCGCGCCGGGACGCGAGCGGGCACCGATGATTGAAGAACTCTGGTACAAGAACACCGTCATCTACAGCCTCGACCTCGAAACCTTCCAGGACTCGGACGGCGACGGCGTCGGCGACTTCGACGGACTGATGCGCCGGCTCGACTACCTCGACGCCTTGGACGTTGACACCGTCTGGCTCGCGCCCTTCCACCCGTCGCCCAACCGCGACAACGGCTACGACGTGGCTGACTACTACGGCGTGGACCCGCGCCACGGCACGGCCGGGGCCTTCGTCGAGTTCATGCACGAGGCGCGGTCGCGCGGCATCCGCGTCATCATGGACCTCGTCGTCAACCACACCTCGGACCGCCACCAGTGGTTTCAGGAGGCGCGCCGCGACAAGACCTCGAAGTACCGCGACTGGTACGTCTGGTCGAAGAAGCGGCCGGCCGACTGGGACCAGGGGATGGTCTTCCCCGGCGTGGAGGATTCGACCTGGACTTACGACAAGGAGGCGCGCGAGTACTACTTCCACCGCTTCTACCATCACCAGCCGGACCTCAACACCGAGAACCCGGAGGTGCGCGCAGAGATTCGGCGCATCATGGGCTACTGGCTCGAACTCGGCGTGGCGGGCTTCAGGGTGGACGCCGTGCCCTTCATCATCGAGACGCCGGGCCGCGGCGGCAGCCATCACGACCTGCGATTCGAGTACCTGCGCGAGATGCGGCAGTTCCTCCAGTGGCGGCGGGGCGACGCGGTGCTTTTAGGCGAGGCCAACGTGACGCCCGAGGAGACGCTGCCCTACTTCGGCAAAGACGGCGGCGGCATCCACATGATGTTCAACTTCTGGGTCAACCAGCACCTCTTCTACGCGCTGGCCTCGGCCGACACGCGCCCGCTCGCCGCGGCCCTGCGCGCGACCAGACGCATCCCGCCCGCCGCGCAGTGGGCACAGTTTCTCCGCAACCACGACGAGCTGGACCTCGGCCGCCTGAGCGCCGAGCAGCGCCAGGAGGTCTTCGCGCGATTCGGCCCCGACCCCTCGATGCAGCTCTACGAGCGCGGCATCCGCCGGCGGCTGGCGCCGATGCTCGGCGGCCGGCGCCAGCTCGAACTCGCCTACAGCCTGCTCTTCTCGCTGCCGGGCACGCCCGTCCTGCGCTACGGCGACGAGATTGCGATGGGCGACGACCTCTCGCTGAACGAGCGCGACGCCGTTCGCACCCCGATGCAGTGGACTTCGGGGGCGCAGGCAGGCTTCTCCGAGGCCGAAAAGCTAATCCACCCGGTCGTGAGCGAGGGCGTCTACGACTATCGCCGCGTCAACGTCGCGGTGCAGCGGCGCGACCCCGCCTCGTTCCTCAACTGGACCGCCGCGATGATCCGGCTGCGCAAGCAGTGTCCTGAGATAGGCAACGGCGAGTGGGAGTTGTTGAGGACGGGGAAGACCTGCGTGCTGGCGATGCGCTACGACTGGCGGGGCAACTCGCTCGTCGTCGTCCACAACTTCGACGAGCGGCCGCACGAGGTGAAGATCAAGGTGGGGGCGAAGGGCGGCGGGCGGCTCGTCAACCTGATTTCGAGCGAGGAGTGTCTGGCCGACTCGTCGGGCGCGCACCGCCTCGCGCTCGACGCCCACGGCTACGCCTGGTTCCGCGTCGGCGACCTCGGCGACATCTTCCGCCGCACGCGCGCCTGAGAGTCGGGAGCCGGCCGCCTCACCACGGCAGCCCCTCGACGACGACGCGCCCCGCCGGCCACCTTCGCCCGCGCAAGGAGAGCACCATCACGTTGAAGGGCGAGAGAGTGGGGCCGGCGGGCTGGCCGAACTCGTTCTCGTCCGCGACGAGCTGCCAGCCGAGCGCGGCGTAGAAGGGCACAAGCTCGTCGCGGCAGTAGAGCATGCCGAACTCGGCCGCGGTCTCGTCGCGCATGATCTCATGGGCGCGGAGCATGGCGCGGCGGGCGTGGCCGCGCCCCTGCGCCTCGGGCCGCGTGACGACCCCGCCGACGCCGCAGACGCGGACCTCTTCGCCGCCCGCCCGCACGGTCTCTTCGAGCAGCCCGACGTGGCCGACCACGCGGCCGCCCTCCTCGACGTAGACGTGCAGCGTCTTGGGCCGCCACTGGTAGAGGCCGTCGTGTGGGCCGAAGATGGCCTCGCCCCAGCGGAATAGTCGCTCCTGCTCCTCCTCGGTCATCGCGTCCGAGACGCGCAGCTCGACGGTCATGGCCGATCCCCTCGTCAGGTCTTTCTGGCTTCGTTCAGCTTCGTTCAATTTCGGGCGGCTTCAGGCGCCGCCCATGATAAAGCAACGGGCGCGGGCCGCGTCAGCGTCGGGCGGGCGGCTCGGGCCGGCGGACGGCCGGCCGCCTTCTTTTAGCGGCTCAACCCGCGTTTGCCGGCGCCGCCGAAAGGCAATATAGTTTCCGCGCATTCCGCGGCGAAAACCTTCTCCAACGAAAGACGGTCTCAGGAGCCTTCCAGACTTATGAGGGTCATTTCACACTCGCGCACGCGGCCCGCGGCGGCCGCCCTTTTGCTGCTCGTCATGCTCGCGGGCCTCGCGCCGCTGCCGGCGGCCCGCGCGCGGCGGGCGCAGACGCAGACGCCGGACGGCCCTGCTTCGTCCGCCTCGTCCGCCGCGCCGGCCTCGCCGGCCGAACGCTTCCGCCCGCTCGCCTATCGGCAGATCGGCCCGTTCCGCGGCGGGCGCGTGGCGGCCGTGGCCGGCGTCGCGTCGCAGCCCTTCGTCTACTACTTCGGCGCGACCGGCGGCGGCGTCTGGAAGACGACCGACGGCGGCATCAACTGGGAGCCGCTGGGCGACGGGCAGTTCAAGACGGGCTCGGTCGGCGCCGTCGCCGTCGCCGAGTCTGACCCGAACGTCGTCTACGTCGGGATGGGCGAGCAGACACTGCGCGGCAACCTCTCGCACGGCGACGGGATGTACAAGTCAACCGACGCCGGCAAGACCTGGAAGAAGACCGGCCTCGAAGAGACGCGCCACATCTCGCGCGTGAGAATCCATCCGAGGAACCCGGACCTCGTCTACGTCGCGGCCATCGGCCACGCCTTCGGGCCTAACGAGCAGCGCGGCGTCTTCCGCTCGAAGGACGGGGGCAAGACCTGGGAGCGCGTCCTCTACCGAAGCCCGCAGGCCGGCGCCATAGACCTGACCTTCGACCCGACCAACCCCAACGTCCTCTACGCCTCGCTCTGGGATTTCATTCGCCGGCCGTGGGGCTTCGAGAGCGGCGGCCCCGCGAGCGGCCTCTTCAAGTCAACGGACGGCGGCGACACCTGGACCGAGCTGACGCGCAATCAGGGTTTGCCGCGCGGCGTCGTCGGCAAGATCGGCGTCGCGGTCTCGCCCGCCAACCCCGAGCGCGTCTGGGCCATGGTCGAGGCCGAGGAGGGCGGCGTCTTCCGCTCCGAGAACGGCGGGCAGACCTGGGCGCGCGTCAACGACTCGCGCAACCTTCGCCAGCGCGCCTGGTACTACACGCGCATCTACGCCGACCCGCAGAACCCGGAGACCGTCTACGTCCTCAACGTCGGCTTTCACAAGTCGAACGACGGCGGGCGGACCTTCAACCAGATCGCCGTCCCGCACGCAGACAACCACGACCTCTGGATCGCGCCCGACGACCCCAACCGCATGATCGAGGGCAACGACGGCGGCGCCAACGTCTCGGTCAACGGCGGCCGCTCCTGGACCGAGCAGGACCAGCCGACGGCGCAGTTCTACCGCGTCACCACCGACGAAGATTTCCCCTACCACGTCTACGGCGCGCAGCAGGACAACTCGACCGTAAGGATCAGGAGCCGCTCCGAGGAGTTCGGCATCACCGAGGCCGACTGGCACGACGTGGGCGGCGGCGAGTCGGGCTGGATCGCGCCCAAGCCGGGCGACTCGAACGTCGTCTTCGCAGGCTCTTACGGCGGCTACCTGACGCGCTACGACCACCGCACCAGGCAACTGCGCGCCGTCAACGTCTGGCCCGACAACCCGATGGGCCACGGCGCCGAGGCGATGAAGTACCGCTTCCAGTGGAACTTCCCAATCTTCTTCTCGCCGCACGACCCCGGCGTGCTCTACGTCGGCGGCGACCGCCTCTTCCGCTCGACGAACGAGGGGCAGAGCTGGCAGGCGCTCTCGGGAGACCTGACCAGGAACGACCGCTCGAAGCAGGGGCCGACCGGCGGCCCCGTCACGAAGGACAACACGAGCGTCGAGTACTACAACACCGTCTTCGCCGCCGCCGAGTCGCCCGTCACGAAGGGCGTCGTCTGGGCCGGCACCGACGACGGGCTCGTCCACGTCACGCGCGACGAAGGCCGGACGTGGGCCAACGTCACCCCGCGCGGGATGCCCGAGTGGATTCAGGTCAACTCCGTCGAGCCCTCGCCGCACGAGGCGGGCGCGGCCTACATAGCCGCGACCATGTACAAGCACGACGACTTCCGACCCTACCTCTACAAGACCGCCGACTACGGCCGCACCTGGCAGAAGATCGACCGCGGCATCCCCGAAGGCTCCTTCACCCGCGTCGTCCGCGCCGACCCGCACCGGCGGGGGCTGCTCTACGCCGGCACCGAGACGGGCGTGTTCATCTCTTTCGACGACGGCGCGAGCTGGCAGCCCTTCCAGCTCAACCTGCCGCACGTCCCCGTCACCGACCTGGCCGTCCACCGCCGCGACAAAGACCTCGTCGTCGCCACGCAGGGGCGCTCCTTCTGGGTGCTCGACGACCTGCCGGTCCTCCACCAGATGACCGACGCCATGCGTGAGGGTCGCGGCGAGGCCCTCCTGCTCAGGCCCGAAGACGCCTACCGCACCCAGGGCTCGGGCGGGACGCAACTGCCGCCGACCGCCACCATCGGCGCCAACCCGCCGAACGGCGTCGTCGTCTACTACCACCTGAAGTCTGCGCCGACGACCGACCTCGTGCTCGAATTCCTCGACGCCGGGGGCCGGCCCGTCACGAAGTTCACGGCGAAGGCGCCGCCGCGCCCGGCGCCGACGCCCGCGCCAACCCAGCCCGCCGACCGGCAGACCGTCTCCGGCCGGCAGGGAACTTCGGGCGCGCCCGGCGCGGCGCAGGTGACAACGCCGCCCGCGCAGCCCGAGGCGCCCTCCGGCGAGGAGGCTTCCTCCTTCGGCCGCCAGCAGGCGCCGCGGCTGACGACGAACGCCGGACTCAACCGCTTCGTCTGGGACACGCGCCACCCGGAGGCCGCGCGCTTCCCCGGCCTCATCCTATGGGCGGGCGAGACGCGCGGCCCCCGCGCCGTGCCCGGCCGCTATCAGGTCAGGCTGACGGTTGACGGACAGACCTTCACCCAGCCCTTCGAGATCAGGAAAGACCCGCGCGTCGGGACGACGCCCGAAGAGTTCGAGCGACAGTTCGCGCTGCTCATCAAGATTCGGGACAAGCTGACCGAGACGCATCAGGCCATCGCGCGCCTGCGCGACGTGCGCACGCAGATCAACGATTTGCTCCGACGCGCCGAGGGCCAGGCGGGCGCCGCAGCGCTGGCCGAGTCGGGCCGCGCCCTCGTCGCCCGGATGACGGCGGTTGAAGAAACGCTCTACCAGACCAGGAACCAGAGCAGCCAGGACCCCCTCAACTTCCCCATCCGGCTCAACAACCGTCTGGCCGCGCTCGGCGGCATCGTCGCCAGCGCCGACACCCCCCCGACCGATCAGTCGCTCGCGCTCTACGACGAGCTGGCCGCGCAGATAGACGCGCAGCTCCGCCAGCTCGACCAACTGCTCACCGCGGACCTGCGCGCCTTCAACCAGCAGGCCCGCGCCGCCGACATCCCGTTCGTCGTCGTCAAGCCCTGACGGAAGACGGTGAAAAGGGGAGAAGGGGAGAAGGCGAAAAGTGAAGAAGGGCGGCCTCGGGATAAAACGACTGCCGCGCGGCTCGCCTCGTCCAGACCGCTATCGCCCTTCTCCTTTTCACCTTCCTTTCCCCGCGGGGTCGGTTTTGTTAAATTTTGCGAGCAGAAAATCCAAGCGGTTTCATTAACCTCTGGCGGGAGGCGGGAGGCGGGAGGGCGAGAAGACTGGAGGGGTGACGGCCGGCGCCGCGCCGCGCGTCTCGCCCGAAGGGATTTGATCATGAACACTGGCCGTATTTTCATTCTCTTACTCCTGCTGGCGTCGCTCGCGGTCTCGGGGTGCCGCGACCGCGGGCAGAGCTTCAAGCTGCCGGAGCCGTCGGCCGGCGTCGCGCCCGAGGTCGAGAAGAACTCATTCGCGGGACTGGTCGAGAGGGTCCAGCCGGCGGTCGTCACCGTCAGGAGCGCGCGCGTCACCCGCGCCCCGCAGCAGCACCCGTTCATGGACGACCCCTTCTTCCGAGACTTCTTCGGCCAGCGCGGGATGCCGCAGCAGCAGCCGCGCGGGCAGGTACAGCAGGGCCTCGGCTCCGGCGTCGTCATCAGCGCCGACGGCTACATCGTCACCAACCACCACGTCATCGACGGCGCCGAGCAGATCGTGGCCGAGTTCTCCGACCGCCGCACCTTCGAGGCCAAGCTCGTCGGCTCAGACCCGCCGAGCGACCTCGCGGTCCTGAAGATTGAGGCGAACGACCTGCCCGTGCTCACGCTTGGCAACTCCGACAACGTGCGGGTCGGCGACGTGGTGCTGGCCGTGGGCAACCCGCTCGGCGTCGGGCAGACCGTCACGCAGGGCATCATCAGCGCGAAGGGGCGCCAGACCGGCCTCTCCGACGGCAGCTTCGAAGACTTCCTTCAGACCGACGCCGCCATCAACCGAGGCAACTCGGGCGGCGCCCTCGTCAACACCTCCGGCGAGCTGGTCGGCATCAACTCGCAGATACTCTCGCCATCGGGCGGCAACATCGGCATAGGCTTCGCCATCCCGGCCAACATGGTGCGGGCCGTGACCGAACAGCTCATCAGCGACGGCACCGTGCGGCGCGGCCAGCTCGGCGTCTCCATCCAGGCCGTGACAGCCGACATCGCCGCCAGCCTCGGGCTTGAGAACGCGCGCGGCGTCATCGTCAACTCCGTCGTGCCCGGCAGCGCCGCGGACCGCGCCGGCCTGCGCCGCGGCGACATCGTCGTGGCCGCGGGCGGGCGCGAGACCAACGAGCCGAACGCCCTGCGCAACCTCGTCGCCAGCACGCGGCCCGGCTCCGAGATCGCGCTGACCGTCCTGCGCGACGGGCGGGAGCAGGAGGTCAAGGTCACGCTCGGCGAGTTCAGGAACGAGCCGGCCGGCGGCGGGCGCGCGCCGGGCGGCGGCGACCAGCCCGGCAGCGAGGGCGGACGGCTCGGCATTACCGTCACGCCGGTTACGCCCGAGGTGGCGCGGCAGTTCGGATTTGAGGAGGGCACGGAGGGCCTGGTCGTCACCGAGGTCGAGCCGGGAGGCCCGGCCGGCAGCGCCGGACTCCAGCCCGGCGACGTGATCCAGCAGGCCAACCGCGCCGACGTGCGCTCAATCGAAGACCTCCGCGCGGCCATCGGGCAGGCGGGCGGTCGCCCGCTGCTCCTGCTCGTCAATCGCCCGCGCGCCGGCACGGTCTACGTCACCGTCAGGCCGCGGTCTTAAAGCTTCAAAGAATCGAGAAGGGAGAGAAGACCAGGATGGAGAACAGACTCGACCCCGTCTGCGGGATGGAACTGAGCCCCGAGAACGCGCCCGAGCGTTCGGCCTACGAGGGACACGCCTACCTCTTTTGCAGCGCGGAGTGCCGCAACAGGTTCGACCAGAATCCGGCCGAGTTCGCCGACCGCACGGGCGTTAAGTCGGCCGGACCCGAGGCGGCCTGACGAGAAAAAAGCGATGCACCTCGTCGAGATACTGCTGCCGCTCTACGACAACGAGGGGCGGGCCTTCCCGCCCACTGACTTCGATTGCGTGCGCGACGAGCTGGCGGCGAAGTTCGGCGGGGTGACGGCCTTTCGCCGCTCGCCCGCCGAAGGAGTCTGGGACGAGGGCGGCGAGCGCAGCCGCGACCGCGTCGTCGTCTATCAGGTGATGGCCGACTCGCTCGACCGCGACTGGTGGCGCGAGTACCGGCGCGAACTGGAACGGCGCTTCCGCCAGGACGCAATCGTCGCCCGCGCCACCGCCTTCGAGCAGCTCTGAACGCCGAACCGACCGTCCGGCGCGCGAAAAGCACCGGCGGCCGACTTCCCGTGGGGAAGTCGGCCGCCGGTGCTTTTCGCTTACGGCGCGGCCGGGCGGCGAGCCTTCACGCCGCCCGCTTCGCCCGCGTCAGTCGCCGGCCTGCGGCAGGGCCTTGCCAATTGGCAGCTCCGCCTCGGGCGCCGACTGCTTCACGCGCTCGGGCCTCATGTAGGAGTGGCCCGTGATAAGCCCGAGGACGAACCACGCCAGCACCACCGCGCCGACGCCGAAGATCGAGTCGCCGACGGCCCGCATCCAGCGCAGGTTCTGCATCAGCCCGGTCTGCATGAACTCGGCCGAGCGCGCGTACCACGTCCCGTGCTCGACAGCAGCCCAGGTCTGCAACAGGCCGATGGGCAGCAGGCTCAGCAGGGCCATCAGGGCCAGCCCGCCGTTGATGGTCCAGAAGGTGGTCTTGAGCGGCCACTCTTTCCACGCCCGCCCCTCGCCGCGCAGCGCCCGCAGCGAGAAGAGCATCAGGCCGATGCCGAGCATCCCGTAGACGCCGAACAGGGCGGTGTGACCGTGCAGCGGAGTCAGGTTCAGACCCTGCATGTAGTAGAGCGCCACCGGCGGGTTGATCAGGAAGCCGAAGACGCCCGCGCCGACGAGGTTCCAGAAGGCCACGGCGACGAAGAAGTAGATGGGCCACTTGTAGGTCTGCATCCACTCGCGCGACTTCGTCAGCTTCAAATTCTCCCACGCCTCGTGGCCGATCAGGCAGAGCGGCACGATTTCCAGCGCGCTGAAGACGGCGCCGAGCGCGAGCACCGAACTCGGCATGCCCGTGAAGTAGAGGTGATGGAAGGTGCCGATGATGCCGCCCGAAAGGAAGATGATGGTCGAGAAGAGCACGGCCTTAGTCGCCGTCACCACGCGCAGCAGCCGCAGGCGCGTGAAGAGGAAGGCGATGACCACCGTGGCGAAGACCTCGAAGAAGCCCTCGACCCAGAGGTGGACGACCCACCAGCGCCAGTACTCTGCGCGGACGATGTGGCTGCGCTCCCCGTACATCAGCCCCGCCGCGTAGAAGAGCGGGATGGCGACGGCCGAGATGGTGAAGAGGATCAGGAGCGAGCGGTTCTCGTCGCGGCGCGCGAGCGCGGGCCTCAGCGACCGCCACATCAGCAGCAGCCAGAAACTGAGGCCGACGAAGAGCAGGATTTGCCAGAAGCGGCCGAGGTCTACGTACTCGTACCCTTGAGCGCCGAACCAGAACCAGTACTTGCCGAGGTACTGCTGGATGCCGAGCCACTCGCCGCCGAGGCTACCGATTACCACCAGCAGCACGGCCCCGAACAGCGCGTTGACGCCGAGCCGCTGGTACTTCGGCTCGTAGCCCGATACGGCCGGCGCGATGAAGAGCCCCGTCGCCAGCCACGAGGTGGCGATCCAGAAGAGTCCGATCTGCGTGTGCCAGGTGCGCGCCACCGAGTAGGGGAGCCACTGGTCGAGCGGGATGCCGTAGAAGCCGTCGCCCTCGACGCCGTAGTGGGCGACGACGACCCCGAGCCCGATCTGCACCAGGAAGAGCGCCGCCACCACGACGAAATACTTGAAGGTCGCGCGCTGCGAGGGCGTGATCTGCATCCCGAGAAGCGGGTCGCTCGAAGGCGCCGGCGCCATCTCGTCGCGCTTCTGCGCGGCGTAGTACCAGACGAGCGCCCCGACGCCCGCGATCAGCAGCACGAAGCTGATGATGCTCCATATCACCGAGGCGCCGGTGACGCGGTTGCCGACCAGCGGCTCGTGCGGCCAGTTCTGCGTGTAGCTGACTGTTTGGCCGGGCCGCTCGGTCGAGGCGGCCCACGAGGTCCAGAAGAAGAAGGCGCCCATCTCGCGCGCCTTCGCCTCGTCCATCAGGGCCGCGCGCGGGATGGCGTACTCGGCGCGGCCGCGCGAGAACACGTCTGCGTAGTGCGCGGTCAGCGCCCCGACGGCCTCGGCCCGCAGGGGGCTGATCGTCAGGCGGTCGGTCTCGGGGTCGTAGGTGTTCCGGCGCATCTCGCGTTCGAGGCGCGCGCGCGAAAGGGCCTGCTGCTCTGCGGGCAGCGAGGCGTAGTCGGCCGCGCCGGCCTCGCGCGCCCAGGCGTCGAGGACGAAGACCGCCTCGCGGTGCAGCCAGTCGGCCGTCCAGTCGGGCGCGACGTAAGCGCCGTGGCCGAAGATCGAGCCGACCTGCTGGCCGCCGAGCGACTGCCAGACGTTCTGGCCGTCCATGATGGTCTCGCCGTCGAAGAGCACGCGGCCGTCGGTGGTGACGACCTCTCGGGGGATCGGCGGCGCGTTCGAGATGGCGCGGTGGCCGAAGTAGCCGAGCACCGAGAAGGAGAGCACGACCACGACGCCCAGAGTGACCCACAGCCGTTTATACTGACTCATGATTAAGCCTCGCTGAATGAGTTTCGGAGGAGTTCGGTCGAGGCCGCCGTCGGCGCTCGCGGCTCGTCGGCAAAGCCCATGCCGCGGAGGGCGGGCGCCGTTTCGGCCCCTGCTCCGGCCGCGGCCTGCGGATTCTCAACCGCAGCGGCGGGAAATTCCGCGGCACCGCTCGGGCCGCCTCCCCCCGACGCGCGCGAGTATTTCACCTGGGCGGCCGCGCCGATATGACTTAAGTCACGGGCGGGCGCCGGGGATTTTCTCCCAGGCGCGGCGTGCGGGGCGGGGGCCTCACGGCCGGGCTTGAAAGTGACGCACGGCGGGCGTGAAGATAGGCGGGATGGACAAGACGGCGGGGATCGACAGGATAGACGCGCTCAGGCGGGCGGCGCTCTTCGGCGAGCTGGACGAGGCGACGCTCGGCGCGCTGGCCGCGCGCGCCGTCGTGCGCCGCTTCGACCGCGACCAGTTGCTCTTCATCGCCGGCGAGGAGGCGCGCGGCCTCTTCGTCGTCGTCGCGGGCTCTGTGCGCGCCTTCCGCGAGAGCGCAGACGGGCGCGAGCAGGTCATTCACGTCGAGCGCGCCGGCGCGACCGTGGCCGAGGTGCCGGTCTTCGACGACGGCCCTTACCCCTCGACCGTCGCCGCAGACGAGGAGGGCACTATCGTCCTCTTCATAGACAAGCGCGACGTGCGCCGCCTCGCCCTCGCGCACCCGGAGATAGGCCTGGCCGCGCTCAAGGTGCTGGCCGGGCGGCTGCGCCGCTGCGCCGAGCTGGTCGAGACGCTCTCGCTGCGCGAGGTGGGGCAGCGCCTCGCGCGCTTCCTGCTCTCGGAGGCCCGCTCGAAGGGGACGCGCGAGGGCGGCGCGCTCAGGGTCCGCCTCGCGCAAACGAACCAGCAGATCGCGGCCCGCGTCGGGTCTGTGCGCGAGGTGGTCTCGCGCGCGATGACGCGCCTACAGCACGACGGCCTCGTCCGCCTCGAAGGGCGCGACCTGACCGTGCCGGACGAGCGCGCCCTCGCGGCCTTCGCGGGCGAAGAGTGAAGGGCGCGGCGGCGGACTAAGACGCCTCCCGTTCAGAGGCGGCCCGTGATTGCCGTCTCGCGTTCGTGACGAGCAGCGGTGGTCACATGCCGCCCCCGTGCATGAGGCGGTTCAGCCCAACCGCCTTGCCCCCTCAGGCCGCGGCGTAGGCGGACTCTTCCGTCTCGACGGCGCGCGGGAAGAGGACGTTGTTTTCGAGGTGGACGTGCTGGTGCAGGTCTGCCTCGAAGGCTTCGAGCGCGCCGTAGAGGGCGCGGAAGCTCATGCATGCGTCCTCGGGCGCGCGGAAGTCCGCGGCGGCAAGGCGAATCTCGCGCAGCAGCTCGCCCGCCCCGTCGTGTTCCGTGAACATCATGCGGATCGGATTGTTGACGGTTCCGAAGGGGGCGAAGGGCGGCGGCTCGCCCTGGCTCACGGCGGCTTCGAGCCGGAGCAGGTAAGGGAAGAGAATCTCCTCCTCCTTGAACATGTGCGGCGCGAGGTCGGCCGCGAGCCGGCCGAAGGCGTCGGCCACGGCCCACAACTCCGGGTGGTTCTCGCCGTGCTTCGACGTGACCTTGCCGAGCAGCCCGGTGATGCGCTCGACCTCCTCGCGCACGTAGACGTGGTGCGTGTCGAGGATGTGGCGGATGAGTTCCGTCATGCTCAACCCACGGTAGTCCACGCCGGGGCCTTCGAGCCGTGTGCGCTCGGCCTCGAACATCCGCTCGACCTCTTCGAGCGCGACGCCCGCCGCCGCGCAAGCCTCGCCGAGCGGGCGCCCCCCGCCGCAGCAGAAATCAATCCTCAGCTTCCCGAAAATCCTTGTGGCGTTGGGCATCTCCAAAGCCGTCTCCCTCACGGTCTTCATCGCGTTAAGTGTCATCTCTTTCGACGACCTCCCTTTCTGGTCCGCAAAGATAAAGGCAGCGCCGCTCGCGCGCAGTGACTTTAGTCACGGCCGCCCGCGCAGGGGCCGGGCGGCCCCACTGCAAACGCCGGCCCGCGCGCCGCGGGAGAGCCACGCCCTTCGGCGCGGTGACGGCCGTCACCGCGCGGGCGTGTCGGCCGTTACCCCAGAGGCACGGTCGTTGCACCTGAGCCGGAGCGCGGGCGCCGCCGGGGAGAAACGTCCGGGGCGGGGCCGGCCGCGGCGGCCCGAGAGTGGGGTCGTTTGGTTGAGAAAAGCGCGGGCACGGGGCTCGCGGGGTTGAAATCCGAGAGGCGAAAGGCCGGGCCGGCCGGGCCGGGCCGGGGATAAATCCGCAGGGCCGACAGGGAAAATTCCCCGGCGCGCGCGACCGACGAAGGGTGACGAAGATGACGCTTGCGACGACCACCGAACCGGCGATGTCCGACCTGTTAACGACGGACGGCCTGTTGACGACGGCCGACCTGTTGAAGAAGTACGACGTGCCGGGGCCGCGCTACACGAGCTACCCGACTGTGCTCTACTGGGACCGCACGCCGACCGAGGAAGAGTGGGTGGCGAGCCTCGCGGCCGGGCTGGACGAGGCCGAGATGCTCGGCGAGGGCGCGGCCGTCTACGTCCACGTCCCCTTCTGCCGCTCGCTCTGCACCTACTGCGGCTGCAACTCGCGCATCACCTGCAACACGGCGGTCGGGCTCCCCTACGTCCGCGACGTGCTCGAAGAGTGGGACACCTACCGCGAGCGCCTCGGGCGAGACCGCCGGATACCGCTCTCCGAGATGCACTTCGGCGGCGGCACTCCGACCTTCCTGACCCCTTCGGAGCTGGAAGCGTTAATTGCCGGCATCCTCTCGAACGCGGAGCGCGCGCCCGACGCAGAGTTCTCCATCGAGTCGGACCCGCGCGTCACCACCCCCGAGCATTTGACGACGCTCGCGCGCCTCGGCTTTCGCCGCCTCTCGCTCGGCATACAGGACTTCGACCCCGTCGTGCAGCGCGCAGTCAACCGCGTCCAGACCGAAGGGCAGGTCCGCGCCGTGACCGAAGGGGCGCGCGCGGCCGGCTTCACCTCCGTCAACTACGATTTGATCTACGGCCTGCCGTTCCAGACGCGCCAGAGCGTAGAGCGCACTGTCGCGGCCGTCCGCGAGCAGCGACCCGACCGCATAGCCTTCTACGCCTACGCCCACGTGCCCTGGTTCAAGCCGGGCCAGCGCCACTTCACCGAGGCCGATCTGCCGCGCGGCGACGAAAAGCGTGCCCTCTACGAACTGGGCCGCGCCATGCTCGAAGAGGCCGGCTACCGCGAGATCGGGATGGACCACTTCGCGCTCGAAACCGACCCGCTCTGGTCCGCGGCGCAGGACGGCAAACTCCACCGCAACTTCATGGGCTACACCTCGCGCCACGTCGCGCCGCTCTTCGGCCTCGGCGTCTCGTCCATCGGCGACTCGTGGACGGCGTTTGCGCAGAACGAGAAGGTTGTCGAGACCTACGCGGCGCGCGTGCGGCGCGGCGAGCTGCCCCTCTTCCGCGGCCACGTCCTCGACCGCGAAGACCTCGTGCTGCGCCGCCACCTCCTGAACCTGATGACGCGGTTTGCGACCGACTGGTCCGACCCCGCCGACTACGTGCCCTTTCTCGACACGGTGGCCGCCAGGCTCGAAGGGCCGCGACGCGACGGGCTCGCGCGCGTCGGCCCCGCGAGCTGCGAGATCATCGGGGAGGGCAAGACCTTCTTACGCAACGTCTGCATGGCGTTCGACGCGCGGCTGGCCCGCAAGACCGACGCCTCGCACCAGTTCAGCCGCACCGTCTGAGGGGGCCGACGACCGACGATGATGAGAACCGGAATCGCACTCCTGAACTTCGGCGGCCCGTGGACGCTCGGCGACGTTAAGCCGTTCCTCTACCGCCTCTTCGCCAACCCTTCCGTGCTCGTCGGCGTGCCCGCGCCCTTCCGGCAGGCGCTCGCCTACGCCATCGCGCAGGCCAAGGGGCCTTCGTCAATCGAGAGCTACCGCTCAATCGGCGGCGGCTCGCCGCAACTGCGCTGGACCGAGGAACAGGCCGACGGCCTGCGCCGCCTGCTGGCCGAAGACGGAAGCCCGAACGGCCGCGCAAACGGCGGCGGCGAGGTGAGGGTCGAGATCGGGATGCGCAGCGCCGAGCCTTCCATAGAGTCGGCGCTCGCGCGGCTGAAAGAGTGGGGCGCCCGGCGCGTCCTGCTGCTGCCGCTCTTCCCGCACTTCTCGACCACGACGACCGGCACCTGTCTCGAAGAGGCGCGCGCCGCGCTCTCGCGCCTGCGCTGGTCGCCGGAGGTCTTCGAGGTCAACAACTGGCCGGACCACCCGGGCTACGCCTCGCTGCTGCGCGACACCGTGGACGAGGCCGTCGCCCTGGCCGAGCGCGAGCGCGGCACCGCGGCCGACCCCATCCACATACTGTTTTCGGCCCACTCGCTGCCCCTCAAGATCGTCAGGCGCGGCGACCCGTACGCCGAAGACGTGCGCCGCACCGTCGAGGCCGTCACGCCCGGCCTGCGTCATCGCTGGTCGCTCTGCTTCCAGTCGCGCAACGGCCCCGTGCCCTGGCTCGAACCCTACCTCGAAGACGAGCTGAAGCGTCTCGGCGACGAGGGCGTGCGGCGCGTGGTCGTCGCCCCCATCAGCTTCGTCAGCGACCACGTCGAGACCCTCTTCGAGTTAGACCAACTTTACGCCGGCGAGGCGCGCGTCCACGGCATTACGCACTACTACCGCGCCCGCTCCTTCAACGGCGACCCGCGCTTCGCCGAAGTCCTGCGCGCGCTCGTCGCAGAGTCGGGAGTACTGGGTTGCGGCCCCGAAGCCGTCCTGCTCGACCCCGCGCTTCTGCCCGCCGGCTGCGGCTCCGGGCCCCTGATTCCCGAAACCCGGGTAGAGGTACTGTCATGATCGGCACGCTCGACACCGCGCGGCGCGAAGTGACAATCATCGGCGCCGGCGTCTCCGGCATGCTCGCCGCCTACGCGCTCGACAAGAAGGGCTACCGCGTCACCCTCGTCGAGGAAAAGGCGAAGGCGGGCGGCCTGATCCAGACCCGCCGGACCGCTTACGGTATGGCCGAGACCGCGGCCCACAGCCTGCTCGCCACGCCCGAGGTCTTCGCGCTCTGCGAGGAGCTGGGCGTCGAGCTGGCCGAGGTGCGCCGTGACTCGCGCGCACGCTTCATCGTCCGCGGCGGGCGCCTGCGCAAGTTCCCGCTCTCGGCCGGCGAGGCCGTCAGGACTTTCGCCCGCGCGGCCTTCGCCCGCGGCGAGAACCACCCGGACGAACAGGACCTCGAAACCTGGGGTCGCCGCCACCTCGGCGAGGCCGCCGTAGACAACCTGCTCGCGCCTTTCGTTTGCGGCATCTACGGCGTCCGGCCCTCGGAGCTGGGCGTCGCCGCGGCCTTCCCCGAACTGGCCGTCGAGCCCGGCCGGACGCTGCTCGGCACGCTGCTCGGCAAGGCCCTCGGCCGAGACAAAAAGAGCCGGGGTAAAAAGAACGGCGGCGAAGAGAACGGCGGCGGCGAAGGGAACGATAAAGGTCGGGCCGGCGGGCGCGGCGCGGCGGCGGTCACGCCCGAGAAGAAGCAGCGCAAGCGGATGGTGGCGCCGCTGCGCGGGATGGGCGACCTGACCTCGCGCCTCGAAGCCGAGCTCGAACGCCGGCTCGGCGAGAGGTTCCGCCGCGGCGTGCCGGCCGATCAAATCCCCGACGCGCCCAACGTCATCGTCACCGTCCCGGCCTACGCAGCGGCGCGCCTCTTCGCCGACGCCGAGCCGGAGCTGGCCCGTTCCCTCGAAGCCGTGCGCTACACGCCCGTCGTCTCGGCCACGGCCTTCGTCGAGCAGGGCGCGCTCCGGCGGCCCGTCAAGGGCGTCGGCGCGCTCGCCGCTGCGCGCGAGGGGCGCCAGAGCCTCGGCGTCCTCTTCACTTCGAGCGCCTTCGAGGGGCGCGTGGCAGACGAGGGGCGGCTGGCCTCGTTCGCCGTCCTGCTCGGCGGCACTTCGCGGCCCGGGTGGGCCGCGGCCTCCGACGCGGAGATTCGCCTCGCCGTCGCCTCGGAACTGCGCGACCTCGCGGGCCTGAAAGACGCGCCGCTGGAGGTCGTCATCAGCCGCTGGCCGCGCGCCATCCCGCAGTATTCGACCGGACTGCCGGCCGTCTGGCAGAAGGCCCGCGAGACTTGGTGCTCAAGGCCCGGCCGCGTCCTCTTCGGAAACTACACGGGTCAGGTCTCCCTGCGCGGGATGATCGAGGAGGCGGCGCGCCTCGGTTAAGAGCGCGTGCGCGGCGAACTCCGCCACCCCTCGGGCCATCTAAGTTGTCGGAAAACAGCGAAAGAAACGCGAAAATACGACGGCTTTAATCAAGAGGAGTGACGGAAATGTTTACGATCAAGTACAGGGTTTTGAGCCTCGCGGCTGCGGTCATGCTCGCCGCCGCGACGGCCGCCGCGGCGCCCGCGAGCGGTACGGCCGAGCAGCCGAATCAGAGCTACGAGCAGGTCGCCAGGAAGGTCCGCAAGGAGCTGGTGACGCTGCCTTACTACGGCGTCTTCGACAACCTCGCCTACAAGGTCGAGGGCGACACGGTGACGCTCTACGGGCAGGTCGTCCGCCCTTCGACGCGCAGCGACGCCGAGCGGCGCGTGGCGCGCGTGGCCGGAGTGAGCCGCGTGGTTAACCAGATCGAGGTGCTGCCGCTCTCTTCGTTCGACGACGAGATTCGCGTGCGCTCGTTCTACGCCATCTCGCAGATGGGCGGCCTCTTCCACTACATGCGCGGGGTCAACCCGTCGATTCACATCGTCGTCAACCGCGGCAACGTGACGCTAGAGGGCGTCGTGTCGAACCCGACCCACGCGCGGCTTGCCTACATCGCGGCCAGCCAGGTGCCGGGCGTCTTCTCGGTGACGAACAACCTGCGGGTCGAGGGCCGCAACTACTAAAGCCTTCGCCCCACCATGCACGAGGCGGCCGGACGGAATTGATTTCCGTCCGGCCGCCCTCTTTTTACCCGGCACCTTTTGCTTCTATGCCCGAGCCCGGAAGATACTGGCCGCGTTCAACCGGCGACGACGGCGGCCTCGATGCAGAGGGGGAGGCCGGGGATTCGGTCCTCGTGCCAGAGCAGGCCCTCGGTGAGCAGGGTTATTTCTAGGCGGTAGCGGCCTGGGCCGGCCGGGGCCTCGACGGCGACGACCACCTCCTCGCGCTCGCCGTCGAAGAGAGGGCGCGGCAGCGGCGTGCGCAGGCCGTCCCAGACGGCGAGCCCGCCGCTCTCGTCGCGCCAGTGGTAGCTCAGGAGCAGGGGCGGGTCTGAGGTCGAGGAGACGGGGCCGCCCGAGACGACGCGGACGCGCACAGGCAGGTGCGTCAGCTCGCCGGCCGCGAGCCTCAGCCGCTCGACCGGCGTGTCGAACTCGACGCGGAGCGGCCCCGCGGGCCGGCGGTCGAGGTCGAGTTCGCCGCGGCGCGCGACCACCGTGAAGAGGTGGACGGGGCGCCCGAAGGCCGTCTGCGTGTGGAATGTGACGCGCGCGTCGCCGAAGCCCATGCCGCGCAGCACGTCCACGAAGTACTTCGGCGAGAAGCCCCACCATGTGTCCCACCAGCGCGCGCGGCCGCGCTGCAAAAACTCGATTGGGGTCTGAGCGAGCATCCACTCGCGGACCGGCTCGACGACGACGACCGCGTCGCGCGTGGCGCGGGCGCAGTGTTCCAGGATGCGGAGCGGGTTCTTGCTGTGCAGCAGGACGCAGCCGAGGACCGAGATGTCGAAATCCCCGAGGCCGCGCGGGACCGAGTTGACGCTCCCGTAGTAGACGCCGGCCTTCGAGTCGAAGGCGCGGTGACAGAGCCAGTAGGAGTTGACGATGCGGCGCAGCGCGTCGTCGCTCGAAGCCAGGTACTCGCGCAGGTCTGCGGGCCGCTCGTCGTAGAGGTCGAAGTGCAGCTCCCAGCCCGACACGTCGGCCGCCTCGACCGAGATCACGTCGGCGCCCTGCGCCTCCATGTAGAAGGTCAGGTGGCCGCTGGCGGGACCGATTTCGAGCACGCGCCGCCCCGCGAGCGGAACCCGCCCGAGGTACTCGGCCTCGCCCCCGCGCAGGTCCCAAAACCCCGGGACGAGGCCGAAGCCGGGCACCTCAATCGTGTGGTAGAACAGGCAATCATCCAGCCCCGCAACCTTGCGCGGTGGCCTGCGCACGATGCCCACAGCCTGTTCCGTCTCGCTCATGTCGGCCGCCATGATGTGCGGCGCCTTTCGCCGGGAAACTGCGCTCCGGTCATTTACCCGGCCGGGCTGCGCCGCGAACACGAAGGGCGGGTTCCGAAACACTCGCGTTTCGGAGCCCGCCCGGTTCGGTCTCGCCGCGTCGCGCGGCCGAAAATTTTATGGCTGGCGGGCAGGGACTCGAACCCCGATAGCCTGATCCAGAGTCAGGTGTGTTGCCATTACACCACCCGCCAGCAGTCGCGTCGGGCGCCGCCGCACAGCCCCGAAGGGCTCTATATGGCCCGCGCCGTCCGCGGTGAAGAATGTACAAATCGGGGCCGGGGTTGTCAACCGGCGGCCCCGGCCTCTTACTGCTCAGGGAAATTGTCCGCTACCCTCGTCGGCATGAGGACACCGACCTTAGCAACAGGCATCTTCGCCGGGCTGAGATTCTCACACGCCTCCTCGCCGACAGACACCCCAACGCATGGTCCGCCCAACTGCTCGTCCTCCGCTCCGCTCAACTATATGCGAAACCGGGCGAGGCCGCGCCGCCGAGACCTTTGTTCAACTCCTGCTCGGTGACCACCTGGCCCGACGGCGCGTAGTCGGGGAGGAACCTGCCCGCCTCGTAGGAGGCCAGCACCGACTTGTCCCAGTAGGGCGGGGTGTTTGCCGCGGTGGGCAAGTTCGGCACCCTCGTGATGGAGCCGCGGTACTGCGGCATGGTCAGCATGTTGCGGTAGATGATGACGGCCTGCTTCTGATTAGCCTTCCAGGGCATGTAGTTGTAGCCACGCTTCCGGGCCTGCTCTTCGACGCCGGGGCCGCCCATCACGACGTAGACGTAGCCGTCCGGCGCCTGCCCGAACTCCGAGTCCATCATGCCGAAGGGAGTGGAGGTGTCCGGGTTTCCCTGATTGATTGACCAGTAGCGGACGGCGGTCTGGTCGAACCGGTCGGGCGAAGTGGGGTAAGTCGGCGGTCTGACCTTCAGGACGACGGCGTTGGTGCCGGGCACCACGCCCTTGACGGCGCTGATTAGGTAAATGTTGTCGGCGTTGTTGAACTGCCCCTGCCCGACCGAATGGTAGAAGCGCAGCGTATCGCCCTGCGCCGTCTCGAATATCTTCCTAAGCCGGTTCTCGAAGATGGGCTTCTGTTCGTCCATGTTGGGATACAGGGGCGCGGGCGCACCCGAGGGCTCCCCGTTCAAAGCGTTGTAGCCCGTGACCGTGGGCAGCGGCACGCCGCCGAACTCGTTCCCCTCCGGCACGTAGTAGCGGAGCACCACCGTCAGTTGCCCCCGCTCCAGCTTGTTGGGGTTGTAGTAGAGAATGTTCTGGACGCCCTGCGGAATGTTGCGCGGCAAACGGTCCTGGATGAGGGGCAGCACGTAGACGGTGTAATCGGTGTTCTGCGTCGGATTGCCGGCGACGAAGGGGTTGCTCTGCGGGGTCGGCCCCCACATCTGGTAATCGGTCAGCGCGCCCAGCGACGTGCCCTCTTTCGTCGCGTAGACGTTGAAGCTCATATACCGCGCGTTAGGGAATCGGCCCTTGATGCACATCCCTCTGACCGGGTTCGACATCGCGTCGAACGTGTAGGCGATGTAGTTGGAGTAGTAATCGGGCAGCGCGAGCGATGTCTGCGCCTTGCCCGGGTAGACCTGCCAGGGCGCGTAGGGGTTCACGGTCGTCATGATCGGATTCTCATCTCATGTGTCGGGGTTCCGGCGCCCCGTCGCGTTATGCGCACGCACGTCCCTTCCGGCGGGGTTGATTGCGGCGCGCTGTGGCGGCGGGGACGGGGACAGGAAAAGCCATCGATAAGGCGCGCCGCGCGAGGCGTGCGAAGTTGTCAGGGTAGAGCGTGAGGCCGGAGGGATCGCCCGCCAGCAGGAAAAGCACCCTTGGAGGGCCGGAAAGATATCCGCCGCCGGTGCCTGGTGTCAACGGAAATGGAAGATCATGTGTTGCCCGCGCGGAAATGGGTTCTCACGAGTTCACGGTGAGGTCGGGCTGGTACTCAAATGGGTGGAGGAGCTTACGGATTCAGGTCAACATGACTCAGAATCCTGATAACCTGAACTTCACCTGAGGTCCGCCAGTTTTCGCTTCACCAGGAACTCGTGAGAACCCATTTTCCCCTGAGCCGTGACACTGGCGTTCAAGACCCGCGGGCGCGGTCCTGCGCTTGCGGCTGGCCGCGACGCACGCACGCCGCGCCGGGTTCTCGCTCGCTCGCGCGTGCGTCCGCCCGCGCCCGCCGCCGCTTGCTTCCGCCGCGCCGGTCGGCGCACAATGCTTTGCGCGGGCCGGTATCAGGCCCTTGTCTCCTCGAAGACCCCACTCACCCATGAAAACCTGAAGCGACGGTAGAAGGATTTCCTCCATGCCTGCGAACAGTCTGAACGAAGCGGGAGCGGTTGACGAAGGACGGCGCGAGGCCGAGCTGCGGCGCGCCTTGTCCGACTGCGATGAGCGGCTGGCGGCCTTCGCCGAGCTGGCGGCGCGGGTCCGCCACGAGATCAACAACCCGCTGACCGGCCTCATCGGCCAGACGCAGCTCCTGCTGCGCGAAGATTTGACGGAGACCGCGCGCCGCCGCGTCCTGACCATCGAGCAACTCGCCAACCGCATCCGCGACACCGTGGCCGAACTGCGGATGCTGCAAATGCCCGTGCCCAAGTCGCTCGGCGGCGAGGGCCTGTACTCCTCGGAGAAGGAGCGCGAGTAGCGGGCGGCCCAGGGCGTGACGGCGCCGACGGCCGTCGCCGGGATGCCGAAGAGAAAGGGCGGCGCGTCACGTGACGCGCCGCCCTTCATCTGTCTCGACCGCCCCTCACCGCCGTCCGGTAACTTTCCCGGCGGCGCGCGGCGCCTACCTGGACAGGACTTCCTCCCCCTCCTCGATGAGGTAGGGAGTCGCGGCGGGCGCCGGCGGCGGGCCGGCGTCTTCGCGGAGGATGGACTGCACGATGGGCAGACTCAGCGTGCGTGCCTTCCTGATGCCCGGCACCTCCTTGCCCTTGGCGTAGACGGGGTGACGGCCGTGCTCCTTGTACCACTCGGCGAGGCCCGCCGTCTTGTGCATCTCCTCGATGATCTGGCGCCAGCCGACCCCGGTGTTGTAGGCGCAGAAGGAGATTTCGCCCTCCTGCGTGCCGTAGGGGATGACGCACATCTCCGTGCGGCGGAAGTCGTAGTTGAACAAGTCCTGGAACCACATGCCCTCGACGCACAGCACGCGCCACACGTCCGCGGGGTCGTCCGACTTCCGAGTCTTCATGCGGTCGTTGCGGTCGGAGTTCGAGCTGGTCGAGGAGGGCTTGAAGAGGTTGATGATCTGCGAGACGGGGAAGCCCTCGGGGGCGCGCTCTGGCGAGAAGTTGCGCGTGATGGCGAGGGCGAGCTGCGCCATCGTCAGCTTCTTGCCGCGCGCCGTGTCGGTGATGACCGACACGTCCTTCATGAACTGCTCGTAGTCGAAGAACTCGAAGAGCGACTTGAACTCGCCCGTCTGCCGGTTGACCACCATCAGCGTGAAGATGCCGCAGTTCGGGTGGCAGTTGCAGGACGACCAGCCCCACGGGGCGTCGGCGCCTTGCAGCATGTCCATCACCGAGGTGAAGGCCGAGTAGGACGAGAGCGGGAACCAGTCGCGCAAAGGCTTCAAGCGCCCGCCGAGCTGGTGGTCTAAGTCGTGGGCCATGCCGGCCAGCGTGTAGCGCTGCTGATGGCGAACCTCGTCGGGCACGTCCTCGTCGCGCCCGGTGAAGGAGACGGGCTGGAAGGCGATGGTCTGGACCTTGTCGATGTTCTGCGCGGCGAACTCGACGATCTGGCCGATGGCGTCGTTGTTGACGGTGTTGACGATGGTCGTCACCAGCGTCACCTTGATGCCGACCGAGGCCAGGTTCTCGATGGCCCTGAGCTTCACGTCGAAGAGGTTGCCGACGCCGCGGTGCTTGTTCTTCTCTTCCGAGACGCCGTCGAACTGGAGGTAGACGCCGTGCATGCCGGCCTCTTTGGCCTGCCTGCAAAACTCTATGTCCTCGGCGAAGCGGATGCCGTTGGTGGCGGCGAGGATGCGGTAGAAGCCGACCTCGCGGGCGTAGGCGACCGATTCGAGGAAGTGCGGCGCGAGCGTCGGCTCGCCGCCCGAAAACAGGATGATGATCTGGCGGCGCGGCTTGAACGAGACGGCGCGGTCGAGGATGGCTTTCGTGTCCTCGAAGGTGGGCTCGTGGACGTAGCCGACCTGGTTGGCGTCCATGAAGCACGGGTTGCACATCATGTTGCAGCGGTTCGTGAGGTCCACGGTCAGGACCGCGCCGCGGCCGAACTTGATGTTCGAGGTGCCGTGCTTGTGCACGTGCGAGTCTTCGGCGGAGCGAAAGTCGCGGCCGTAGAAGAGCGACTCGACGCGTTCTAGGAAGCGCGCGTCAGAGGCCAACACGTCCTTGAACTCGCCGTGCGCGGGGCAGGTCTTGCGCATGAAGACCTGGCCGTCCTCTTCGTAAATCTCGGCCTTGATTTCGCCGGGGTGGGCGTGCATCAGGGTTTCGAGCGGCGTCTCGCCGCTGATGACGGCGGTGCGGACCTCCTTGACGCAGGTGGGGCAGAGCGAGTCGGTCTCGCGCGGGAAGCCGAGCGGCGGCGACGTGCGCTCGTAGGACTTCAAAAGCGGCCCCGGCGCCCACTTCGGGCGGATGGCCTCGCCCTCGGGCAGGCGCGTGTTGACGGCCTGAAAAGTCTTCCAGGCCACGTCCGAGAGGCTCGTGACGAGCTTCGAGGCGCGGACGCCGCCGAACCTCTGCCTCTCCGACTCGCCGCGGCGGAACTGGTCGCTGAACAAGTCTTGCTTCTCCTTGCAGGCGGGCACGAGCCTTACTGGCTCGGGGGCGCCCGTAATTAATGCCGAAAAATCTGACGTAAAGAATTATCCCGCGGTCCCGGTCGGCCGCGGGCACACTTCACCCGGGCGGACCTTTGATGCGCGACATGATAAGAGGATACGCCGGTAAACACAAGACGTTAGCGGGTTTTACGCGGGGCGGGCCGCGGCCGGGCGGGGCGGCCGGGCGCGCCCGGCCGCCCCGCTTTTGTGTTTTGCCGCGCGGGGGTTGTACCATCCCGCCCGCCCTTATGACCCGCGCCGAAATTCACCCGACGGCCGTCGTCAGCCCGCGCGCCGAACTGGCAGCGGGCGTGCGCGTCGGCCCCTACGCCGTCATCGAGGACGAGGTAATCATCGGGGATGGGTGCGAGATCGGGGCGCACGCGGTCGTCAAGCGCCTCACGCGGCTGGGGCGCGGCAACCGCGTCTTCGAGCACGCGATTCTCGGCGGCGAGCCGCAGGACGTGAAGTTTCGGGGCGAGACGAGCTACCTCGAAATCGGCGACGACAATCTAATCCGCGAGTGCGCGACGCTGCACCGCGCGAGCGGCGAGGGGCTGGTGACCCGCGTCGGGAGCCGCAACTTCCTGATGGTCGGCGTCCACGTCGCACACAACTGCGAGGTCGGCGACGACAACGTCTTCGCCAACGGCGCGGCGCTGGCCGGACACATCGCGGTCGAGGACCACGTCTTCCTGTCGTCGAACGTCGGCTGCCACCAGTTCGTGAGGATCGGGCGCTACGCGATGGTCGGCGGCAAGTCGAAGATCGTGCAGGACGTGCTGCCCTTTTTTACGACCGACGGGAACCCGCCGCGCGTGCGCGGCCTGAACTCGGTGGGCCTCAGGCGCGGCGGGTTTTCGCCCGAGGCGCGCCGCGCCCTCAAGCGCGCGTATCAACTCCTCTTCCGCGCGCGCCTCCCGCTCGGACGCGTCCTCGAAGAACTCGACGCGATGCGCGACGAGCACGCGCGCCATCTCGCGGACTTCATCCGCGGGTCGCGCCGCGGCTTCACGCGGGCCGGACGTGAGGAGGAGGGCGCGGGCGGCGCCATGCCGGAAGCCTGAGCGGCGAGGGCCGCGCAGACGCGGGCGCACGGCTTCAGAGCGTCGCACCCGAAGAATCTCATGGGCAGAGAAAAGGCAGGCATGACGGTGACCGAGCTGGCCGCGCTCGCGGGCGGGCGCTCGGGCGGCGACGGCGGGGTGGTCGTGCGCAACGTCTCCTCGATTGAGGCGGCCGGCGAGGGCGACCTGGTCTTCGTCGAAGACGCGAGGCGGCTCGGCGCGGCGCTGGCTTCGGCCGCCTCGTGCGTGATCGTGCCCGAGGGCACGGAAGACGCGGAAGACGCGGAAGGTGCGGAAGGCGCGGGGAGGCGCGGCGTCATCTACGCAGCGCGGCCGAAGCTCGCCTTCGCGCTGATCGCCGAGGCGCTGCACCCGCCGAAGAGGTGGGGCGAGGGCGTCCACCCGACCGCCTCGGTTGAGGAAGGGGCGACGCTCGGGGCGGGCGTCCACGTCGGGCCGTTCGCGGTCGTGGGGCGCGGCGCGGCGCTCGGCGACGGCACACAGGTTCGGGCCGGCGCGGTCGTCGGCGCGGGCGTGAAGGTCGGGGGCGGGTGCGTGCTCCACCCGAACGTCGTGCTCTACGAGGGAGTCACGCTGGGCGACCGCGTCGTGCTGCACGCGGGGGCGGTCATCGGCGCCGACGGGTTCGGCTACGTGCGCGACCCGGAGGGCGTCTACCACAAGTTCCCGCAGGTGGGGACCGTAGTCATCGAAGACGACGTGGAGATAGGCGCGCAGACGTGCGTAGACCGCGGCGCGCTCGGCGAGACGCGGATCGGGCGGGGAACCAAGATTGATAACCTCGTGCAGATCGGCCACAACGTTCGCGTCGGCGAACGCGTCGTCATCGCCGCGCAGACCGGCGTTTCGGGCTCGACCGTCATCGAGTCGGACGCCGTCATCGGCGGGCAGGTCGGCATGGGCGACCACGCGCGGGTCGAGCGCGGGGCCGTCATCGGCTCGAAGGCCGGCATCCTGCCGGGCAAGGTCGTCCGCGCCGGCACGGTTCAGTGGGGCGTGCCCGTGCGCCCGCTCGACGAGTACAAGCGCCTCAACGCGCTCTGGGGCCGTCTCCCCAGGATGCGCGACGAGATCGAGGAGCTGAAGCGGCAGGTCCGCGCGCTGACCGAAAGGCTCGAAGGGCGTGAGTGAATGAGGGCGGGCCGCCGAGAGGATTGGGGCGCCCCTCCCGAGAGTTAAGAGCGGCGCGATAAGTGTAGAGGTAAAAGCGGCGCGATGAGCGTCGGGCCGAACAGCCGGCCGCCGTCAGCCTTCCGCCTTCCAGCTTCGGACGGCGCGGAGGACGGCGGCCGCGGCGCGTTCGGAGGCGCCGCCCGCGCCGAGGCGCGCGGCCGTATCGCGCAGGCGCGCGCGGGCCTCTCCGTTGGCTGCGGGTTCGAGCAGGCGCGAGAGTTCCGCGGCGAGGCGCGAGGGCGTGAAGTCGTTCTGCATCAGCTCGGGCGCGACGCGCGAGCCGGCGATGAGATTGGGCAGGCCGTAATGCTCGACGCGGATGAGGCGGCCGAGCGTGTGCCAGTTCAGGGCCGACTCCTTGTAGACGACGACGAGCGGCGTTGCCAGCAGCGCCGCTTCGAGCGTGGCCGTGCCGCTGCACACGGCCGCCGCGTCCGAGGCGGCGAGCGCCTCGCGCGTCTCGCCGCCGACGACGCGGAGGTTTTCGGGCGGGGAAGCGCCGCCGAGGGCTAAGGCGGCGGCCCCGACCTCGGCGGCCGAGCGTCGAGCGGCGAGCGCGACGACGAACTGCGCGCCGGGCCTCTCGCGTCCGAGGACGCCGGCGGCTTCGAGCATGACGGGCAGGACGCGCTCGAACTCCTTGCGGCGGCTGCCGGGCAGGAGGGCCACGACGGGGCGCGACAAATCGAGGCCGTGGCGCGCGCAGAACTCTTCGCGGCCGAGGCTCGGGCGGACCTCGCCGGCGAGAGGGTGGCCGACGAACTCGACCTTCCCGTAACCGCGCGCGGTGTACCAATCTCGCTCGAAGGGCAGGATGGTCAGCAGCAGGTCCACGTCGCGGCGCACCTGCCGGACCCGGTAGGCGCGCCAGGCCCAGAGCTGCGGGCTGATGTAGTAGACGACGCGCAGGCCCCTTCGCCTGAGCGCGCGTGCGAGGGCGAGGTTGAAGTCGGGCCAATCGACGAGGACTACCGCGTCGGGGCGGCGTTCGGCGGCCGCGCGCTTGAGCGAGCGGTAGGCGCTCAGGAAGCGGGGCAGGGCGCGGGCGATCTCAAGCAGGCCGGTGATGGCGAGGTCTTCGTCGCGGACGACCGGCTCGACGCCCGCCCCTCGCATCCTCTCGCCGGCCGCGCCGAAGAACTCGAAGCGGGCCGCGGGGGCCAGCCGGCGCAGCCCGCGCACCAGCGCCGCGGCGTGCGCGTCGCCCGACTCCTCGCCCGCCACGACCATCAGGCGGAGGCTCTCGCCCTGTTCAACTGTCTCGGCCGTCACCGCCGAGGATGATAAAGACCGCCGCCCCCGGCGACAAACGCCCGGCGCCGGGGCGGGCCGCTGTCGCCCTCTTGCCGCCCTTTCTTCGCCCGCGGGAGGGCCGTTTTGTGGCGCCGCGCGGCGCGTGTTAGCATCGCCGCGCTTTACCGGGACGAGGGCGCGGCCGCCCTCCACACGCGCCTCTAAAACCCCCTGACGCCGCGGCCGCCCCGCCGTCAGCCCATCGGAGGTCTTCGGCAAAACGCTTGAGCGTTCCTTCGGCCCGCAGCGCACGGAAGTTGACGCGGACGCTCCTGGCCGTCTGCCTGTGGGCCGTCGGCTGGCTGCTCTGGCCCGGCGCCGCGGCCCGCGCGCAGCAGACCACGACCAACCCCGTGGACCGCAAGGTCCAGAACCCCATCACAGACACGCCTAACGTCAGCCCGCTTCAGCAGGACCAGATCGTCCCCTCGCCGCGGCGGCGGCCGGCGACACCTGCCGTCTCGGGCGAGCAGGCGCTCGACGAGCTTGAGGTCAGGACCGACCGCCAGGAGGTGAGCGGCCCCGAGAACGCGCGCGTCGTCGTCAACGAGGGGAACGTGGACGTGCGCATCGGCATCTACCGCCTCCAGGCCGACAAGGTGACGGTCTTCGAGGCGACCAACACGGTCGTGGCCGAGGGCAACGTCGTCTTCGACCAGGGCGAGTTCCAGCGCATCACGGGCTCGCGCGCCGACTGGAACTACCGCACCAAGACCGGCTCCTTCGCCAACTCCACGGGCTTCACCAACCAGACCGACGACGGCACGATCATCTACTTCACGGCCGACCGCGTCGAGAAGGTCTCCGGCAACAGCATCGTGGTCGTGGGCGCAGAGATCACCGCCTGCGGCGACGACGAGGTGCCGAAGTGGAGCTTCAGGGCCGAGCGCGCCACCATCACCATCCGCGACCGCGTCCGCGTCAAAAGGCCGAGCTTCCGCGTCAAGGGCGTTCCCGTCGCGTGGCTGCCGTATGCCTCGGTCTCGATCAAGCCGCGCGACCGCGCCTCCGGATTCCTGACGCCGACCTTCTCGGGTTCGGGCAAGAAGGGCTTCCGCGTCACGAACGGCTACTACCAGACGCTAGGGCGCTCGGCCGACGTGACTTTGCGCAACGACATCTACACGGGGCGCGGCCTCGGCTTCGGCGCCGACGTGCGGACGCGCGCCAACTCGCGCTCGTTCCTCAACCTCGGCTTCTACGCCGTCAAGGACCGCGTCTTCGGCGCCCCCGAAGGGCCGCAGGACCCCGACCAGGGCGGGTCGAGCTTCTACATCGACGGCGTCCACTACTTCCCGAACGGCTTCCTGGCGGCGGCCGACGTGAACATCACCTCGAACCTCGCCTTCCGGCAGCTCTTCTCCGACTCAATTCAGCAGGCCATCTCGCCCGAGGAGCGGTCGCAGGTCTTCGTCAACAAGAACTTCGACGCCTACAGCCTGAACCTGCTGGCGCGCACGCAGGTCACCTCGATCCCGAGCGCGCGCATCCGCACGCGGAACCTGCCCTCGATCTCGCTCGACAAGCGGCCAACGCCGCTCGACTTCCTGAAGAAGATTCCGGTCTACTGGTCGTTTTCGAGCGCGATTGAGGGCGTCAGCCGCAAAGAGACGATTGAAGACCTCGCGCTGTTTACGGAGCTGGGGGCGCGCAACGCCATCATCACGCCTTCAATCGTCCAGCGGCTCGACTTCTCGCCGAAGGTGACGGTGCCGTTCGACCTGGCGGGGTGGGGGCTGACGGCGAGCCTGTCCATGCGCGGCACCTACTACTCGAACACGCTCGACCCGCGGACGCGCCTGGTCGAGACCCGCGACCTCGTGCGCGGCTACGCCGAGTTCCAGTTCGACGTGCGCCCGCCCGCGCTGGCGCGCAACTTCCGCCGCGGCGGCTCGCTCTGGTTCCGCCACGTCGTCGAGCCCTACCTGACCTACCGCAAGATCGAGGGCGTCTCGGACTTCGAGCGCATCATCCGCTTCGACTACACAGACGCCGTGGCCGACACGAACGAGATCGAGTACGGCGTCGTCAACCGCTTCTTCTCGCGCCGCTCGGCCGAGCAGGTGACGGGCCGCGTCTCGGCCGCCAGGGCGGGCGGCACTGCCGCGGGCGCCGCGGGCGGCTCGCGCACACGAGGGGCCGACGACGAAGAAGACGAGGATGAGAACGAGGCCGCGCAGGCCGGCGCCGGCGCCGCAGCTGCCGGCGGGCGCTCGCCGCTGACGGCCCAGCCCTACGAGTTTCTCTCCGTCACGCTCAGGCAGAAGTACTTCTTCGACCCGACCTTCGGCGGGGCGCTCGTCCCCGGCCGCCGCAACCAGTTTTACCCGCTGACCACCTTCTCCGGCTTCACCTACGGGGGCGTGCCCCGCCGCCTCTCGCCCCTCAACATCGAGGCCCGGCTGCGGCGCCCGACCACTGCGCAGAGCGAGCTTTTCGCAGACGTGCGCACGGACATCGACACGCTCGGCGTGGGCGGCGGCCTGCGCGACCTCGCCGTCTCGTTCGGGCTGCGGCGCCGCGCCCGCGCCCTGCGCGCCGTCGAAGCCTTCCAGACCTTCTATTACACGCGGGCCGTCACGCTGGCGCCGTCGCTCAGGCATTTCAGCGACCCGCGCGGCAACGAGCCGGGCACGCTGCAAGGCTCGCAGTGGAGCCCGTCGCTCTTCCTCGGCGACCGCAACGCCGGCCTCTTCGGCGGCGCCTCCTTCTTCTTCGACTTCCAGAACCGCCCGGGGCGCGGCAGCTCCTCACTCGTCAGCTCGGTCGTCACAGTCGGCTACACCTGGGACTGCTGCGCCGTCACGGCCCAGAACTACACCTTCAACGTCGGCGTCCGCCAGGAGAACCGCGTCGTCTTCAGCTTCCGACTCAACGGCATCGGCACCTTCGGCACCGAGCAGATCGGGCAGAACTTCCGCTGAGTCGGGAGGGGAAAGGGGGCAGGGGAAGAGTCGGGAAGGTGGGAGGCAGGCCCGTGAGCCTGCTTTTTCACTGCCGCGGCCGTTCCCCCTCCGTTTCCGTTTCCGCCTTTTCGCTCTTCTTTGCTAGAATCTCCAGCCCAAAGCCGAAGCGGCTCGCCCACCTGCGGACGGTCTTCGGAAGTCATTGGCCGCTCACCCCGCACGAGAGGATTCTGATGTACAAGTTAAGGTTCCCCCCCAAGCCGTTTTTGGTGGCCCTCGCCGTCTGCGCGGCCGCCGCCTTCGCCGTTCAGTGGACGCGCGCCGTGAGGGCGCAGGATGAAGACGGGCGTGAGCGCCTGCACGCCGACGTGTCGCGGGCGTTCGAGCGTTTCGACGCGCTCGAGCTCGACCCGACCGCGGCGCTCAAGAGCGTGCGCCAGTCGGGGGAACTCGCCCTCCAGACCGCGCACGGCCGGCTGGAGCTGGAGCTCGAGCCCTTCGACGTGCGCGCCGACCACTGGCGCGGCGTGGTGGTGGGCGAGGGCGGCGTGGTGACGGAGATGGAGCGCGCCCCGCTCAACACCTTCAGCGGCAAGGTGCGGGGCGAGCCCCGGTCGGAGGTGCGGCTCGTCCTCGACGGCGAGAAGGTCGAAGGGCTGATCGTCTCGGGCGGCGAGGTCTACTACGTCGAGCCGGCCGGGCAGTACTCGGCCGCCGCCGCTCGTGGCGATCACGTCCTTTACGCCGCCTCGTCGGTCAAGGACCATGAGGCGGGCGAGTGCGGCGTGACGCTGGCCGAGGAGGTGGCGGCCGAATCCTCGCGGGTCCGCTCGAACGCAGCCCTTTCGGCCCCCGCGTCCGAGGACCCCAACGTCGAGAAGATCTTCGCGCCGCGCCCGGTGTTGGAGCTGGCGACCGAGGCCGACTTCGAGTACTTTCAGCTGGCGAGGTTCGGCGGCAGCACCGCCGCCGCGCAGCAACAGATCAACCAAATCGTGACGATGGTGGACGGCGTCTACGCGGCGCAGACCGGCGTCAACATTACCATCTCCTTCAGCCGCGTCTGGTCCAACTCGAACGACCCCTACACGCTGACCGAATCGAGCGCGGCGCTCAATGAGCTCCGCACCGCCTACAACGGCAGCTTCGCGCCCGCCGCCCCGCCGGCCCGCGACCTGACCCACATGTGGACGGGCAAGGACCTCGACGGCTCGACCATAGGCATCGCCTACCTCAGCGTCGTCTGCGCCTCGTCCTCCTTCTCCTACGGCATCTCGCAGGAGTTCGGCAACGACTCGCAGAAGATCAGCCTGACGGCCCACGAGATCGGGCACAACTTCAGCGCCCAGCACCCCAACCAGCAGGGCGTCGGGGGCGACTGCGCCGTCTCGATCATGAACTCCTCGATCACGTCGAGCACCAACTTCTGCCAGTTCTCGCGCGACCAGGTGACGGCCCACACCGTCAACAACAACTCCTGCCTGACGCGGCAGACGCAGCCGGGCTGCAACTACGCGCTCTCGACCTCTTCGACCAGCTTCGGCGTCGGCGGCGGCTCGATTAACGTAGGCGTCTCGACCTCGGGCGGCTGCGTCTGGGACGTGGCCGAGGGCGCGTCGTGGCTGACCGTCACGGCCGGGGCGCCCGGCTCCGGCCCCGGCCAGTTCACCATCACCGCCGAGCCGAACGCCGGCGGCGCACGCTCGGCCGTCGCCGACGTTGCCGGCCAGCGCATCACCGTCAGCCAGGCCCCCTCGCCGACGGCCTGCTTCCCGTCGCTCATCAACCTGAACCAGACCGTCACCGGCACCCTCTCGGCCGAGGACTGCCGCTCCGAACAGACGGGCCGCGCCCAGGCCGCTATGGACCGCTACGCCTTCGCCGCCCGCGCCGGCCAGCGCGTCCGCATCGAGATGAACGCGAACGCGAGCAGCCTCGACACCTACCTGTACCTCTTCGGCCCGAACGGCGCCGTCATCGCCGAGAACGACGACATCGTGCTCGGCGAGCAGACCAACTCGCGCATCCCCGACAGCGGCTTCTTCCTGCTGCCCGCGACCGGCATCTACACCATCGGGGCCACCTCGTACAGCAACAACGAGGTGGGCGGATACAGCCTGATCCTGTCCGACAACAGGTCCACTAACACCGTCTCGTTCAGCGGTTCGAGCTACACGGTCAACGAGGCGCCGGGCGCGAGCGGCATCGGCTCCGAGGGCTCGGGCTTCGTCACCGTCACGGTCAACCGCGGGGGCGACGTGACGGGCACGGCGCTCGTCAACTACGCGCTCGCGAACGGGACGGCCGACCGCCGCCGCGACTACCAGCAGTCCCTCGGCACGCTCGTCTTCGCCCCGTCCGAGGCCAGCAAGACCTTCCGCGTCCACGTCACCGACGACCTGTTCGCCCCCGGCAGCATGATCGGCGGCAACAGCATCGAGTCGGCCAGCGAGACCATCAACCTCCAGCTCTCGAACCCGGTCGGCACCACGCTCGGGGCGCAGTCTACCGCCGTCATCAACGTCGTCAACGACGACGCCACCCTCGCGCAGACGAGCCCCGTCCGCTGGGCGCCGACCTTCCGCACCTCTTTCTTCGTCCGCCAGCACTACCTCGACTTCCTCGGCCGCGAGCCCGACCCCGACGGCATGGCCTTCTGGTCGAACATCATCAACCAGTGCGCCGACGAGCCCTGCCGCGAGGTCAACCGCGTCAACGTCTCGGCGGCCTTCTTCCTCTCCATCGAGTTCCAGGAGACGGGCTACCTGGCCTACCGCGCCTACAAGGCCGCCTACGGCGACGCGACCTCGCCCAACGTGCCGGGCACGGTGCCCGTCGTCCGCCACTCGGAGTTCTTGGCCGACAGCGCGCGCCTCGGCGACGGCGTCGTCGTCGGCGTCGGCGACTGGCGCGCCCGGCTCGACGCCAACAAGGCGGCCTACGCCAACGAGTTCGTGCTGACGCCGCGCTTTTTGGCCTTCTACCCGCTGACGATGACGCCCGAGGCGTTCGTCGATCAGCTCAACACGCGCTCGGGCGGCGCGCTCTCCGCCTCGGAACGCGACGCGCTCGTCACGCAGCTCCGCAACGGGCAGAAGTCGCGCGGCGCGGTCCTCCTCGCCGTCGCCGAAGACTCGACGCTCGCGCAGGCCGAGAAGAGCCGGGCCTTCGTCCTGATGCAGTACTACGGCTACATGCGCCGCAACCCCGACGACCCGCAGGACGTGGACTTCAGCGGCTGGAAGTTCTGGCTCGACCGGCTGAACGGCGCGGGCGGCGACTTCACCCGCGCCGAGATGGTCAAGGCTTTCATCCGCTCCATCGAGTACTCGGAGCGGTTCGGCCACTAAGCGGGCCGCCGGAAAAGAGGGCGCCACGCGGGAAGGGCCGGGGATTCCAAACCCCGGCCCTTTTCACGCGCGGCGGGACTGCGACCGCGGCCCCGTCCCGGAGGCCGCGCCCCCGCTTCTCCCCGTACAACCGCGCCGCCCTCCCGCGCGTCTAACGCCCGGTGCGCTGCGACCTGAAATGACTCCTGAGATGCGGCGCCCGCGCGCTGATTTTCTACCCGACGGCAGACCACCTCTCAAACCCGCGCAGGCGGCCCCCGAGGCCCGCACACGCGGCCCGCGCCCGGCCAGCGTGTGCGGCCGAAAAAGTTCTAGCGGCCCGCCCGGCGCGCGGGCCTTCTCGTTCGGAACATGACGGACGGACGGCGCGCCCTTGTGCCCGCCCGGCCACCTCGCAACCGTGGAGCTGGTTCCTTGAGATTCAACAGACGCCTCTTCGCGCCCGTGCTGTTGCTGGCGCTTCTGCTCAACGCGGCCGGCGCGGCCCCGCTCGCCGTCGCCGCCAGCCCCCCGGCCCCCGCGCAGGACGACGCGGCCTTCGACCTCCACGCCGGGCACGACCACTCGCGCGACGGCTACATCATCTACCAGAACGCGCGCGGCGAGGTGGCCTGCCGTGAGGCCGACCCGGCCGAGCTTGAGCGCATCTCCGAGCGCGGCCCGGCCGCCGCGCCCGTCGTCATCTACCGCGGCGCGCCGCTCAGGCGTCAGGTGGGCGACGGCCGGGAGTTTTTGACCTCCGCCGCCCCCGACGACACGGGCCTGGCGCTCCAGCCTTCGGCGGGCCTGCGCATCGTCCTGCACGGCACCCAGCAGCTCGAACAGAACCAGGCGGCAAAGAACGCCTTCATCGTCGCCGCCAACCGCTGGGAGGCCCTCGTCTCGACGCCCATCACCGTCGTCATCGACGTGGATTACGGGCCGACCTTCTTCGGAGATGCTTACGAGGACCCGAACATCCTCGGCGCAGCCGCCTCCTCGGGCGGCACCACCTCGCTCTCGACCGCCCGCCAGCGGCTCATCAACAACAGCAGCCCGACGCCCTCCGAGCTTCAGCTCTACAACGCTTTGCCCTCGTCCTCGGTGCCCGTCGAGTTCAACGACGCCACCACGAGCGCGTCGAGCGTCCGCCTCAACGTCGCTCAGGCCCGCGCCCTCGGCCTCGTCCCGAACATCACCAACCCCGACTCCGTCCCGCTCATGCAGGGCGACGCCGGCATCGGCTTCAACTCGGCCTTCAACTTCGACTTTAACCCCGACGACGGCATCACCTCCGGCACGACCGACTTCGACTCGGTCGCCACGCACGAGATCGGCCACGTCCTCGGCTTCACCTCCAACTCGGGCGGCGGCTCGGCCACGACCCTCTCGGTCTGGGACCTCTTCCGCTTCCGCCCGTCGGCCGGCAACCTGAACACCTTCGCCACAGCCCCGCGCGTGATGTCGAAGGGCGGCGATCAGGTCTTCTTCGGCAACCGGACGAGCACCTTCGGCGGCGCCGAGCTTCAGCTCTCGACCGGCGGCCCGAACCCCACCCCGCAGGACGGCGACGGCCGCCAGTCGAGCCACTGGAAGGACGACCATTTGAGCGGGCCGCGCCCCTACATCGGCATCATGGACCCGACCATCCGCCCGGGCCTGCGCCGCACCATCAGCGAGAACGACATCCGCACCCTCGATTTGCTCGGCTACTCGGTCGTCTTCAACCCGCAGCGCCCGGCCAACGACAACTTCGCCGCGGCCCGGACGATTGAGGGCCCGACCGGCGCCTTCAACGGCACCAACCGCGAAGCCACGCGCGAGGCGGCCGAGCCCTCGATGATGGCCGGCAGCCTGAGCGACAAGTCGGTCTGGTTCAACTGGACGGCGCCCGGCACGGGGCAGGCCACCTTCAACACGCAGGGCAGCGGCTTCGACACCATCCTAGCCGTCTACACCGGCAACCTCGGCCAGCTCGTCTCCTTCTCGGAGAACGACGACTACGTCTCCGGCAGCAAGGCCAGCCGCGTGACCTTCAACGCCACGGCCGGCACGACCTACCGCGTGGCCGTCAACGGCTGGAACGGCGAGAGCGGCAACGTCGTGCTCAACTGGCAGGGGCCGTCGCCCCAGACCTGCCCGACCGTCGCCGGCTCGACCTTCACGGCATCGCCGGCAATCGTCAACGCCGGAGGCTTCTCCCAGCTTGCCTGGAACGTGCCGAACGCCGCGGCCGGCGTCACCATCACCGGCGTCAACGGCGTGCAGCCCGCCACGGGCAGCGCCGGAGTGATGCCGACCTCGACGACCACCTACACGCTGACGGCCTCTCTGCCGCCCTGCGCGCCCGTCGTCCTTCAGGCGACCGTGACGGTCAACCCGGCCGGCAGCTCCGCGGTCCGGTTCGGCAGCGACACCTACACCGTCTTAGAGCGCGACGGCTGGGTCGGCTTCACCGTCCTGCGCTCGGGCGACGCCTCGGCCACACAGCAGGTCACCATCACGCCCAACCCCGGAACGGCCGACGCCGGCGCCGACGGCGACTACCTCTCGGCCCCCGTCAACCTCTTCTTCCTCCCCGGCGAGACCAGGAAGGTCGGCCGCGTCGAGCTGCGGAACAACCAAACGCCCGAGCCCGACGAGTACTTCACGCTCTCGCTCAGCACGCCCTCCGGGGCGGCCGTCGGCGCGCCGGGCATCGCCACGGTCAACATCCTCGACGACGACACCTTCCCGGCCAACTCCGTCTCCTTCGACGGCCCGCGCGACAGGACCGTCGGCGAGGGCGACGGGAAGATCGAGCTGACCGTCAGGCGCGCGGGCGACCTCTCGCGGCCGGCCTCAATCGGCTACGTCACGAGCGACACCATCCACATGGACCGGCGCGACTACACCTACGCGGCCGGCACGCTCCGCTTCGCCCCCGGCGAGCAGACCAAAACTTTCCCTGTCTACATCACCGACGACGCACGCGCCGAGCCGCTCGGCCAGACCTTCCGCGTTTTCCTGCGCGACCCCGTCGGCACGTCGCTGCCGTCCGAGGGCAACCACGTCGTCATCGACATCCTGGACGACGACGCGCAGGACGGGGCGAACCCGCTGGCCGGCACAGACTTCTTCGTCGGCCAGCACTACCTCGACTTCCTCAACCGGCAGGGCGAGGCCGACGGCATCGCCTTCTGGTCGCGGACCATCGAGAACTGCGGCGCCGACACGGAGTGCCGCCGCGTCAACCGCGTCAACGTCTCGGCCGCCTTCTTCCTTTCCATCGAATTTCAGGAGACGGGCTACCTCGTCTACCGCGCCTACAAGGCCGCCTACGGCGACATGCCCGGCCTGCCCGTGCCCGTCCGGCGCGAGGAGATGGTTCAGGACGCGGGCGACATCAGCCGGGGCGCGGTGGTCGGCGTCGGCGACTGGCGCGCGCGGCTCGAAGCCAACAAGGCGGCCTTCTTCGATGAGTTCGTCGCGCGCGGCCGGTTCAAGGCCGCCTTCCCCGCCGAGACGACGCCGGCGCAGTTCGTGGACGACCTGAACCGCAACGCCGGCTTCGTCCTGACCCCGGCCCAGCGCGACCAGCTCGTCGCGCAGCTCGCGGCCGAGTTCACGCCGCGGGGCCGGGCTGCGGCGCTGCGCTCGGTGGCCGAAAACTCCGCCCTCGCCGCGGCCGAGCGGAGCCGGGCCTTCGTCCTGATGCAATACTTCGGCTACATGCGCCGCAACCCCAACGACTCGCCCGACCGCGACTATTCGGGCTGGCAGTTCTGGCTCGACCAGCTCAACCGGCACAACGGCAACTACGTCACGGCCGAGCTGGTTAAAGCCTTCATCGAGTCCCTGGAGTACAACCGCCGTTTCGCGCAGTGACGGGCCGGGGGCGTGCGCCGCGGGCGTTTGCGGCGCACGCCCACCCCGCCCGGTCGCGCGCGGAGCGTGGGCCGCTTGCAGAGCGGAGGCCCGCGCGCTTAAAATGCCGGTTCTTTGACTGCCGCGGCGAGGCCCGCCGGGCTTCGGCCGACTGAGCGCGGCGCCCGCCCGCCGCCCGCACGACTCCCCGCGGGCTTTCATTCGTTTTTCGCCTTGATACGGTACGGAGGATTTTCCGTGAAGCACGCTCTACGTCCGTCGCGCGTCGGCGCGATTTGTCTCGCGCTCGTCGCGCTCTTCGGCGCGATTGTTCTGGTCGGGGCGCAGACGAGTCTGCCGTCAACGCCCGAGTCGGTCATCGTCCAGATCACCTCGACGACCATCCCGGCCGTCCCGACCCCGACTCCCTCGGCGACGCCGACCCCGACCGCCACCCCGACCGCCTCGCCCACCCCGACGCCGCCGCTCGTGCGCAACTCGTTCGCCAGCAGCATCGACGGCTCGGGCCGCTTCGTCGTCATCGAGTCGGAGGGCGACATCGCCACCGACCGCAGCGACGCGCGCAACAACCGCGACGGCAACCCGGAAATCTTCCTCTTCGACTACGCGCAGCGCCGCATCTTCCAGATCACCGACACGCGCTCGGCCCTCAAGAGCGCCGCGGGCTCGCCCATCGACCCGAACAACATCGAGGTCCGCGTCGTCAACCTCAACCCGCAGATCAGCCACGACGGGCGCCGCATCGTCTTCATCTCGAACGCCTACGTGGACTCGAACCCCGCGCTCGGGCCGAAGCGGTTCAACGGCGACGAGGTGGTGGCGCAGCTTCGTCAGGACGCCAACACCGAAATCTTCATCTACGAGGTGCCGGCGGTTCCTGCCGTAGACCTGTCGAGCGGCGTCGAGGTTCCGCTCACGGACCTGACGGCCGGGGCCATGACGCGCGTCACCAACACGCCGGCCACGGCGCTTCCCGCGCCGGGAACGGCCAGCGTGCCGCCGTTCTTCGCCCGCGACAACGACTCGCCGATGCCGAACGACGACGCCTCGCTCGTCGCCTTCAGCTCGCAGGTCCGCTCGGGCATCCCCGGCGCGCAGAACGCCGACGGCAACCGCGAAATCTTCGTCTTCAACCGCGCGCTCCAGACCTACGTGCAGGTGACGAACACGGCCGACCGGCCGCCGACCAACGACAACCCGCTCGGCGTCCTCGTCTTCAACGAGAACCCGCAGCTCTCGGGCACGGGCTCGGTCCTGGCCTTCCTCTCGAACGCCGACATCGGAAGCAACGAGCCCGAGGCCAACCGCGGCAACGGCGAGCTTTACGTCGCTAACTTCGACGGCACGGCCGTCGGCAACCTCCGCCGCGTCACCTCGACGCCGCCCGAGACGCGGGTGGGCGTGCAGCAGGTCAGCGTCAACATCTTCACGCAGGGGCGGCGCCTGAGCCGCTCGGGCCAGTTCCTGGCCTTCGAGTCCACGGCCCCGTTCAACGCCGACGGGTCGCTCAACGGGTCGCTGGCGAACACCTACGGCATCTACATCTACAACGTCACGGCCAACACCTTCGCGCAGGTCGGCAACCGCGTGCCCGATGCGCAGTTGCCCGACATCGGCTTCCGCCACCCGACCTTCACCGGCGACAGCACGCGCGTCGTCTTCGCCTCGGGCCTCAACTTCAGGGCCGACGGCACCGTGGCCGACGCCGCCTCGACCGAGGGGCTGAACCCGAACCGGCCGACCCAGGTTTGGTCGGCGCCCGCGGCCATGCCGAACCAGCTCTCGCGGCTGACGCGGCTGACGCTGGCCTTCGCCGACACGCAGCCGCTGCCTAGCGACACCGTCCGCCGGCTGGCCTTCTCCTACCGCGCCGAGACCGGCGGCGGCAACGCCGACAACTCGGCCGAGGCACACTACCTGCTCGTCCCGGCGGTGACGACCGAGGTGCCGGCCCCGAGCCCGAGCCCGGCCGCGAGCCCCGCGCCCGTCCAGCTTTCGACCGGCGCCAGCGACCGGCCCGTAGTGGCCGCCAGCCCCACGCCGAGCCCGACCCCCTCGGCCGACGCGGTGACGGGCCTCGCGCCCGGCATGCTCGCCATCGGCCGCTCGACACTGACGCTGGCGCCTGCGCCGGCCGAGGTCAGCCGCGACAACGCCAGCGAGACCCGCCGGCGCCCCGCGCTGCCCGTCGAGCTGAACGGCGTGACGGTCGGCATCAACGGCTCGGCGGCCGGGCTCTACTTCGTCTCGCCGGGGCAGATCAACTTCGTCGTGCCGCCGGGCCTCGCCGCCTCGACTACGCCCGTGCCGGTCACGATCTTCAACCGCAGCACGGGCACGCTCATCCGCACGTCGCTGCAAATCCTCCCGGCCCAGCCAGACATCTTCACCTCGACGAACGGCCCCGGCGGGAGGGCGGCCGTCCTGAACGTCACCAACCCGTGCATCCCGCCCTTCGGCGAGCCGTTCACGGTGACGACGCCGCGGCCTGTCGGCTCGGGCACGACCGGCAACTGCTCCTCGGCGCAGACCGAGCAGGCGCCGACCGAGCTGCTCATCATGCTGACGGGTATCCGCAACCTGCCGGCCAGCGCGACCTTCACGGTCCGCATCGGCACCACGGACCTGACCGGCTCGGCCATCGTCTCGTTCGGCCCGTCGCAGACGCCGGGCTTCGACCAACTCATCGTCCGCCTGCCCGCTTCGCTGGCCGGCGCGGGCGACGTGCCCGTCATCGTCAGCGTCACGTCGGGCGGGCAGACCTTTAGCAGCCGGCCGGCCGACACGGCGCCGCGGATCAGGATTCAGTAGGCCCGGCCGCGGGCTGCGGGTCACAGGCCCGGACGGCGGGCGGCAAGTTGAGGGGCGGGAGTTGTTAAACTCGCGGCCCTCAACTCGCCGCCCGCCGACCTTTTTATGCTCATCGCGCTCGACGCCATCCCGCTGACCGAGCCGCTCGCGGGCGTCGGGCATTACACGGCCGAGCTGGCCCGCGCCCTCGCCCGCGCTGCGCCCGCCGAACGCTTCGAGCTGCTCTAACCTTCCTCTTACCCGCCCGTCAGCGCCGCCGAAGTGTGGCCGGCCACCGACCGGGGTCCGCGCGCGGCCGGGGCGCGTGCCGCCGAGGTGAACGCCAACTCGCCGGACCTGCCGGCGGCGCCGCCCAACCTGTCGCTGGTCCGCGTGCCCGTGGGCGCGCTCGGTCGGCGCTGGTGGTCGGCGGGGCTGCCGCTCTCCGCGCGGCGGCGGGGCGTCGCGCTCTTTCACGGCACCAATTTCGAGGTGCCGCTGTGGGGCGGGGCCGCGAGGGTCTTGACTGTCCACGACCTCTCGCTGCTCGTCCGGCCCGAGACGCACGAGCGGCGCAGGGTCCGGCGCGCGCGGCTGCGCCTGCCGCTGATGGCGCGGCGGGCCGACGCCGTCGTCACGCCGACCGAGGCCGTCCGGCGCGAGGTGATCGACCGCCTGCGACTCTCGCCGTCGAGGGTCTTCGCCGTGCCCGAGGCGGCGCGCGATGTCTTTCGCCCGCTCGCCTTCGCGGACACATCCGAGGCTCGGCGTCGGCTCGGCGTCGGCGAGGAGTTCCTGCTCGCGGTCGGCACCGTCGAGCCGCGCAAGAACCTGCCGGCGCTGCTCTGGGCCTTCGAGGAGTTCACGCGCGCCCGCCCTGACTCGGGCCTCCAACTCGTCGTCGCCGGGCGCGCCGGGTGGATGGGCGAGGAGTGGCGGAGGCATTTAGAAGCCTCGCCCGCGCGCGGCGGAATCGTCGTGACCGGCTACGTCTCAGACGACGACCTGAGAGCCCTCTATTCGTCCTGCCGCCTCTTCGTCTACCCCTCAGTCTACGAGGGTTTCGGCCTGCCGCCGCTCGAAGCGATGAGCTGCGGCGCGCCCGTGGTCGCCACGCGCGCCGCGGCCTTGACGGAAGTCACGGGCGGCGCGGCCCGCCTCGTCGAGCCCGCCAGCCGCGAAGACCTCGCGCGCGCTCTCTTTGAACTACTCGAAGACGAGGCGGCCCGCCGCGACCTCTCGACCCGCGGCCTCGCCCGCGCGGCCCTCTTCTCGTGGGAGTAGACGGCCCGCCTGACGCTCGCCGTTTACGAAGAGACATTAAGGCTGAGGGAGGGAGGTTTGAGGGAGGGAGGTTGAGGGAGTGAAGCGGCGGAGCCCGAAGGCCGCGTGGCTTCGGCGGCCCCGGCAGTAGGGAAGAGGGTCCTCACTCGACCCTGACGGGCAGGCGGACGGTGGGCGAGCCGCGGGGGCCGAACCACGAGACGCCCTCCTGTAACACGTCGAGTTCGAGCAGGTAGTCGCCGGGTTGCCGGGGCGCGTTGACGAGGAAGGTGATCTCGGTCTCTTCGCCGGGCGCGAGGTCGCGCGGGATGACGCCGCGGCCGTTGTTGCCGACGACGACGGAGCCGTCCCGCGCGTCGAGCCAGCGGTTGCCGGCCGCGATCTGGTAGGGCTCACCCACGCGCTCGCGCGCGCGCCACCAGGCGTCGCCCGCGTTTCTGACGCGCACCGTTATCATCGCCCGCGCCCCGGCCGCGAGCGCGCCCGGCACGTCTACGGGCACGACCTCGGCGCGGAAGGCCCCTGCCGGCAGGGGCGCCGGGCGGCTCGGCTCGCCCTCGGCGAGGCAGATGGTGTAGGGCTCGCTCGTGGCGAGTTTGCGGCAGCGGCGCAGGCCGTCCTCGGTCGTGACGTAGAGCGCACCGTCGGGCACGGCCGTCGCGGGGCCGAGCTTGACGAAGTTACCCCGCGGCACCCCGCGCAGCGTCGCGTGCCATAGGGCCTGGACGTAGCCGGGGATGCCGGGCGCGTCGGCGACGTAGATGGGCCGCTCGGGCCGCGCCAGTGCCGGCTCCAGCACGCGCGAGACGTAGTCGGCGTCGTACCTCCGGCGGTTGTCGTCCGAGCCGGCCTGCGCGTGGTAGAGGCGTAGGAAGAACGTGCCCTGCGCCAGCGTGAGCACGGCCGCCGCGACGAGCGCCGCGCGCCGCCGGCGTCCCGCCTCCACGCCGGCCAGCCACGCGAGCGCCGGCACCGCCAGCACCACGAGGAAGACCGGGACGGCCGCCAGCCGCAGCAGGTGAAAGTCGCTCGTCGTCAGCGAAGCGGGCACGGGCGCCGCCGCGAGCCCGTACAGGACGTAGAGCCAGAAGGGCTCGCGCCGCGGCCCGCGCAGCACGAGCCACGCGCCCGCCAGCGCCAGCAGGAAAGTGACCGCGAGCACCTGCCCAGTGCCGCGCACGCTGACGATGGAGGGCTCGGCCCCGCCCGCGACGAGCAACTGCCACAAGTCGAAGTTCGCGGCGTAGTGGCGTGCGAACTCGCCGGCGAGTTCGAGGGGCGTGCTCTGCGGCGTGTAGTAAGTCAGGAACTTGAAGCGGGCCGACAGGGCGCCGGGGTGGCGCAGGTGGAAGACCAGCAGCGGCACGAGCGCCAGCCCGTAGAGCAGCCACGCTCTCAGGATCGAGGCGAGGCCGGCCTGCCGCGCGAACAATACCAGCCCGAGCGCGAGCAGCGGCGCCAGCAGCCGCCCGATTGAGTAGGTGTAGGTGAGCAGCGCGAGCCCGGCCGCGACCAGCGCCGCGTCGGCCCACGACCAGCGCGCGCGGCGCGAGGCCCTGTGCACGGCGAGCAGGTAGAGCGCGAGCGCCAGCGGGTAGAGCGTCACCTCGAAGACCGGCCGGCTCAGCTCGAAGAGCCACGGCGTTAGCAGCGCGGCGAGCGCCGTCAGCAGCCCCACCTCCCTGCGGCCCGACAGTCGCCACCCGAGCAGGCCGAGGACGAAGCCCGCGGCCACGCCGATCATCGCGCTCAGCATCCGGGCCGCCACGACGCTCGGCCCCGTGAAGAGGAAGACGATGGCGAGCAGGTAGACGTGGGCCGGGTTCTTGTACTCGCCGAAGGCGCGGAAGAAAAGCGGGAAGCGGACGCCGTGCTCGTCGTGCCCGGTCGTCGAGATGAGGTGCGCGTTGTAGGAGATCGAAGACTCGTCCACGAAGTAGCCGGGCGGGCGCTCCGGCACCCCGGCCGAGTAGACCCAGACGCCGAGCGCCAGCAGCAGGGCCGCTGCAATCCACGCGCCCCTGCGTCCCGGCAACTCACGGCCGCTCTCGTCTTCGGTCATCCCTCCTCAACGGGGAAAGGGAAAAGGGAAAGGGGGAAGGGGCAAGAGGCAATAGCGACCTGAGAGATTAAAAGCCTATCATCTGCCTCGCCGCCTCACGTACTCAGCCCTCCCTTTCCCCCTTCCCCTTTCCCCCTTTCCCCCTTAGTATGTCGTCCGACCTCGAACCGCCTGTACCCGATGAGACTCCCGCGAAAACTCTCCGGCGTGCTGCGGCCCAGGGTGCTGGGCGCGGCGGCCGTCACGCTCTGGCCCGTCGTCTATTTCTACCCGGCCGTGCTCGGGTGGATGTCGCTCGTCCCCTACGACGGCATGTTGCAGAACGTGCCGCTAAGGGTCGCGGCCTTCCGCATGGTGCGCGACGGCGAGTTCCCGCTCTGGAACCCTTACATCTTCTCGGGGATGCCGCTCCACGCTGCGGCGCAGGCCGGGGTGCTCTTCCCGCTCAACTGGTTCTTCCTCACCGTCGAGCCCTTCTGGGCCGGGAACCTGATGACCATCTCGACCTACGCGCTGGCGGGCCTTGGCGTCTACCTCTACGCGCGGCGGGCCGGGGCGTCGGTGGCGGGCGCGGCGCTCGCGGGGCTCGTCTTCGAGTCGTGCGGCTTCATGGTCGGGCAGCTCTCGCACATCAACGTCGCGCAGACGGCCGCAGTGCTGCCGTGGGTGCTGTGGGCCGTGGACGGCTACGGCGAGGGGCGCGGGCGCCGCTGGGGCGTGCTGGCCGCCGCCTTCGTCGCGCTGCAAGCCTTCGCCGGACACCCGCAGGCGTTCGCCTACTCGCTGCTGACCGTCGGCGCCTACGCGCTGGCCTCGGCGGCGGCGCACGAGGGCGGCGGGCGGCGGCGTTACCTGTCGGCGCTCGTCCTGTCGGCGGCGGGCGTCATGCTGGCGGCGGTCCAAATCTTACCGACGCTCGAACTGCTGCGCAACAGCCTCCGCTCGTCGGCCACCTACGACTTCTTCACCTCATTCAGCCTGCCGCCGGAGTTCGCACTGACCTTCGTCGCGCCCTACGTCCTCGGCGGCGGCGACGGCCACGTCTTCGCCGCGCCCTACACGGGGCCGCCCTTCTACACTGAGTACGTCGGCTACGTCGGGGCGGCGGGCCTGGCGCTGGCGGCCGCCTCGCTGGCGCTGCGACGCGACGCTCGGACCTGGTTCTGGGCCGCGTTGGCCGTGGCCGGCTTCGCGCTCGCGCTCGGGCGGAACCTGCCGCTCGACGCCTACAAGCTCGTCTACTACGTGCCGGGCCTCAACCTGTTCCGCGTGCCTGCGCGCCACCTGTTAGAGGTTGATCTGGCGTTGGCGGTCCTCGCGGGCCGTGGGCTGACGGCCTTGCGCGAGGCGCCCGACCGCGCGCGGGCCGTGAGAGTCGCGCTCGCAACGGGGCTCGGCGTCTTCGCGCTCGCCTGCCTCGCGGTGACGGCGGTCCGGCCTGCGGAACTCAAGCTGGCCGGTGGTTCGGCCGCCACGCTCACGAGCGCGCCGGAGCTGTTCATTCCAGTCGTCGCGGCGGGCCTGAGCGCGGCCGCCTTGTGGCTCTGCGCGCGGCGAGCGGGGCGCTGGGCCGCGGCGCCGCTCTTCGTGGTCGTCGCGCTCGACCTTGCGCTGTTCGGCCACGCGACGGGCTGGCGCGGGGCGAGCCTGCGGCCCGACCACCAGCTCTGGCGCACGCCGCCGCCGCTCAGCTTCGTGCGCAAGCTCGAAGAGAGCGCGGGCCGAGAGACCGGCCGTTACCGCATCCTGACGGCGCACCACCCGTTCGACCCCGGCAGGACCACGCTGGGGCCGATGACCACGCGCTCGACCGACTGGATTTTCTGGCTCCAGCCGGACATCTACATGATGCGCGGCGCGGAGAACGCGGCCGGCTACGAGGCTTTCGGGCTGGCACGCTACAGCCGTCTGGCCGGCGACATGAAGGTCTGGGGGGAGTTGACCGACCCCGACGCGACGCTGCGCGGGCCTGGGCGCGAGCTGGACCTGCTCAACGTCCGCTACCTGCTGGCGATGGGCACGGGGCCGCCCGCGACTGACTCGACGACGGCCGAGACTGCTAACGCAGCGACGGCCGCGACCGACGACGACGTGCCAGCCGCGACCAACGACGATGCGACGGCCGCGACCGACGACCACGCCCCGGCCGCCGACGGCGCGACGGCCGAGACCGGCGGAGGCCCGGCCGCAGGCGGCGGAACGGCGACCGCGGCCCGGCCGGGCGCTGCGCGCTGGCGCTACGCGGGCACGACGAGCGGCGTCGTCATCTACGAGAACACTCGCGCCCTGCCGCGCGCCTGGGTCGCACCAGAGACCCTGGCGCTCCACAGCGAAGCGGCACTCAACGTGATTCGGACCGGACGACTGCCCGCGGGCGCCGAGTGGGACCCCCTGCGCACGGCGCTCGTCGCGGGCCGTGTTGGCACCACGACGCAGGCGATTACGCCGCAGGCGCCCGCGTCGCCGGAAGTGTCGGCAGAGCTGGCGGCCGGTGAGGCTTCGAGACGTGCTGCCGGGGCTTCCGAAGGCGCGCCGGACCACGGCGCACGGGTCGTGAGACACGGGCCGCACCGCGTCGAGGTGAAGACGAGTTCGAGGGCGCCGGGCGTGCTCGTCGTCGCGGAGAATCACTACCCCGGCTGGCGCGCTTACCTGGACGGGCGCGCGGTTCCCCTTCTGCGCGTCAACTACAACCAGCGCGGCGTGCGCCTGCCCGCAGGCGAGCACGAAGTGGTCTTCGTCTACCGCCCGTGGTCCTTCTACGGCGGGCTGATCGTCACGGCCCTGACGGGGCTGGCGCTCCTGCTGTGGGCGCGGGGCGGTCTGGCGGCACTGCACGGCTCTGCACTCCAGCGAGCGCGAGCCTACCTGTCTTCGCGGAAGAGATAGATGGAGTTGCCGAAGACCTTCTCGGGCCGGCGGTCGCGGTAGGCCGCGAAGCGGTTGACGCGCTCCTCTTCCGTGCAGGGACGGTCGCCGTCGGCGCAGCCCGGTACGGTGGACCCGTTGAGGAAGCTGGCGCCGATGGCCGTGTAGCGGGTCGGCTCTCGCCCGCTCGCGCCCGGCCCGGCCGGGTCTCCGGCGAGCGCGTCAATGTAGTCAACGCCGTAGAAGCGCAGAGTCACCCAGCCCGTCATGAAGGCCCCGTACACCCTCCGCTCGCCGCGGCGACGCAGGTAGACGGCCAGCGCCCGCGCGTCGTCGCCCCACTCGACGTTAGAGTCGGACAAGTACCACCAGTGAGGCCGGCCCGAGGCGAGCTGGTTCATGTAGCTCATGTGGTCGGGGTAAGAGCGCGCCGCCTCGACGCCGGCCAAGCCGACGAGCAGCCCGCCCGCAAGCCCGCCCGCAAGCCCGCCCGCCAGTCCTCTCATCAGCGTAGCACGCCGCGGACCGCTCGACGGCTGTGCCACTGGCGGCCGGTCTGGGCGCAGCGCGGCCGGGAGGCTCGCCAGCAGCGCGCCCGCGCCCGCGAACAGGAAAGGGTAGGCCGGCAGGTAGTAGCGGACGCCGATGTTGATGGGGCTAGCCATCACGAAGAGCGTGTAGAGGCCGAAGGGTATGAGCAGGTAGAGGAAACGTCGGTCGCCGCGGGCCGCGAGCCTGAACGCGCCCCACCCGAGCCCCGCGAGCGAGAGCAGGAGCGTCGGGAGCGGGGTCTTCAGCGCGAAGGCGACGGGGAAGTAGTACCACCAGCCCGTCGCCGAGTACATCCCGAGCAGCCCCGCCTGGTGGCCGGTCCGCGCGTGCCAGAGCTGGTAGAAAACCCCGAGCACGAAGTCTGTCGGGAAGAGGTAGGAGAGGGCACGCACGGCCGCGAGCGCCGTGCCGGCGTCGGCCGGGAAAGACTCCGCGATCCAGCGCACGTCCGAGCCCGTGAGCGGGCGGCTGTGGAAGAAGTATGCGGCCCAGACGACCGCGAAGAGTGCCAGCGCCGCCAGCGCGCCCTCGGCCGCGACCCGACCCGACCCGCCCCCGCCGCGCGCCGCCCGCCACAGCAGCGCGGCGAAGACGACCGCGTAGACCGGCCCGATTGCCAGCATCGAGAACTTCGCCAGAACCGCGACCCCGCCGGCCGCGCCCACCAGCATGGCAGCGCCCCAGCCCGCCCGCGTCAGGTAACGGCGCAGCGCGAAGACCACGAGCAGCAGCCCGAAGGTGGCGGGCACGTCCGTCTGCACGACGCGGCCGTGCGCGAGCACGGTCGGCTCGAAGGCGTAGAGGGCGAGGGAGAAGACTGCCGCCCAGTCGCCGAAGAGTGACCGGGCGAAGAGGAACAGGAGCAGGCCCGAGGCGACGGCCAGCGCCGCCAGCGGGACGCGCGACCAGTAGGAGATGAGGGCGAAGCGCGAGGCGTTGTCGGTCCAGAAGCGGACCAGCCGCGTCGCCTTCGCCCCGGCCGAGCCCGGCTCGCCGCCCTCGTCGTGCGGAACGACCTTCACGTCGCGGAGGAAAAGGAGCGGTGTGGCCGCGAGGATTTTAGAGAGCGGCGGGTGTTCGTGGACCAGTTGGAAGTCGCCTTCGGCCAGGTGGTAATATGCCGCGGGCACCATCACGACCTCGTCAACAGTGATGCTCTTGCGCGGCAGAATAGAAACCATCTGCGCGGCCATCAGGCAGAGCAGCGCCGCGCACGCCAGCCAGGCGGCGGCGCCCCCGGCAACGAACTCTCTCAACTGCGACGGCCGCCGCCCAGAGGCGCCGGAGACTTCGCCCGCGCCGCCGCCCGCCTCCTGTTCGAGTGTGTGGTCCATCCGCCCCGAGTGGTAATTGACCCGGCCCCAACGCCGCCGGCGCCGGCCGGCACGCGTCGCGCCGGAGATGACGACTACGCCGGCCCGAGCATCCTAACGGCCCGCCGCTCCGCCGCGCAAACCGGGCCGCGGACGGGAAGACTGAGACGAAACGCGCGCCGATGACTTCTGCCCCGCCGCTCGCGCCTCCGCGCTTCATCGAGAGGCCGGAGGACTGCATCTTCTATCACACGATGGAGCTGCCCGGCCTCGGCGTCGTCGAGGGCCTGTGGGATTTGCGCGGGCGGTTCGAGGATTACGTGGGCGGCGTCGAGGTCAGTGGCAAGACGGTGCTCGACGTGGGGACGGCGACGGGCTTCCTCAGCTTCGAGGCCGAGCGGAGGGGCGCGAGCCGCGTCGTCTCGCACGACATGAGCGACGCCCGGCAGCAGAAGTTTCTGCCCTTCCGCGACAACCTCTACCACCGCGACTACGAGACCTTTCTTTACTATCACCGCCAGACCGTCGAGCGTTGGCAGAACGGGTACTGGCTGTGCCACCGGCTGCTGGGCTCGCGGGCCGAGGTCTTCTACGGCGACGTATACGATCTGCCGCCCGCGCTCGGACCCTTCGACGTTTCGATAGTCGGGGCGGTGCTCGAACATCTGCCGGATCAGGTGTCGGCGCTGGCCTCGATAGCGAGGCTGACGCGTGGCTCGATGGTGCTCGTCACGCCGCTGCTCGACTCGGAAGATCGCGTCGCGCACTTCGAGCCGCGCGCGGACAACCCCGGCCAGGACTATACCTGGTGGACCTATTCGGTCGGGCTCTACCGCGAGGTGCTCGCCATCCTCGGCTTCAGGGTCGAGCGTGTCACGCGCGCCGTCTACCACCGCAACGGCGGGGCCGACGAGGAGCGTACGACCCTCGTCGCCGCCCGCGTCTAAACCCCGCGCTCGGCGGTTCGGTGCGCGCCTGCCGGCGAAGAAAAAGATGATGGAGCCCGGAGGATGACAAGGCAGGAACTACTCGCCGCGCCGCGCCGCGTCGAGCGGCTCGAAGACTGTTTCTTCTACCACACGACGGACGTGCCGGGCCTCGGCACCGTGCGCGGCCACTGGGATTTGCGCGGGCGGTTCGAGGATTACGTGGGCGGCGTCGATGTCAGTGGCAAGACGGTGCTCGACGTGGGGACGGCGACGGGCTTCCTCAGCTTCGAGGCCGAGCGGAGGGGCGCGAGCCGCGTCGTCTCGCACGACATGAGCGACGTGCGCCAACAGAAGCTCGTTCCCTTCGCCGGGAAGACCTATCACCGCGACCGCGACGCCTGGGCCGCCGAGTACGGCCGGGAGATCGAGCGTTGGCAGAACGGGTACTGGCTGTGCCACCGGCTGCTGGGCTCGCGGGCCGAGGTCTTCTACGGCGACGTTTACGACTTGCCGCCCGCGCTCGGAGAGTTTGATGTGGCGATAGTCGGGGCTGTGCTCGAACATCTGCCGGATCAGGTATCGGCGCTGGCCTCGATAGCGAGGCTGACGCGCGGCTCGATGGTGCTCGTCACGCCGCTGCTCGACTCGGAGGAGCGCATCGCACGTTTCGAAGCCAGGGCCGACAACCCCGCATACGATTTCACCTGGTGGACCTACTCGGTCGGGCTCTACCGCGAGGTGCTCGCCATCCTCGGCTTCAGGGTCGAGCGCGTCACGCGCGCACAGTACTACTACGACTACGGCGACCTCTGGCTCGAACGCGCCACCCTCGTCGCGGAGCGCGCCTGAACAGGGCCGGCCGGCCCCCGCACGCTGTCTATTCAAGCTCAGAAGGTGCGGTAGAAGAGACGGCGGCTCTCGTCTTCGGGGAGCGGCAGGCGGTCGGCTGCGGGAGGCAGCGGGGGGAAGTCTGCGTGCGGCTCGGTCTGATACCAGTAGGCGGTCGAGGCGTAGTCGTTCGAGTGGACGTTGGCGTGGCCGTGCTCGATGGTGACGCGGACCGACTCGCGGAAGGTGACGGGGTCTTCGACGTGGAAGCGGTAGGCCGACCACTTGCCCGAGTAAGTCTTGGTCGGGTCGGCCGGCTGCGCCAGCGTCACGCCCTGGTAGGGTCCGCCGTAGACTCCCGAGGGGAAACCCCAGGCCGCGCCGAAATAGTCTTCCGTGCCCGTGCCGACGATTGACGGCAGCCGCTCGCCGTCCACGTAGATCATGTCGTCGCCCTCGCCGAACCAGTCGGTCTGGCGGATGGGGTTGACGTTGTCCACGCTCAGGTTGCAGCCGACGTAGTGGCCGCGCCCGCGCGCCTCAAGGATCAGGTAGTTCTTCGCGCCGTCCCTGTTGACGAACTCGTTGGTCGCCTCGCGCGTCATCTCGGGGCGGGCGAGGTCCACTGCGCCCGGCGTCGGGTACTGTCGGCGCCACTGCGCGTGGAAGCGGAGCACGTCCGCCGGGAGCGAGGCGTACTCCTCGTAATCGACGTAGAAGTAGAAATTCGGCACCTCCTCGGAGCCGGAGTTTTCGAGGGTGAGTCGCGCGCCGGTGCCGAAGGGCATCGGGAAGTAGCAGTTCATCCCGGCGAGGTTGAGCGCCTGCATGTGCGAGCCCGTCACGACGCTGAAGGGGAGCGACTGGAAGTGCTGGACGCGGCCGTGGCCGAGGCAGAAGAAGTCGCCGAGCGGGACTTCGACGCTCGGCTTGCGCTCGCCGTCCCAGTAGGCCCTCAGCACCAGCTTACGCAGGTAGTTGGCCTCGGTGTGGCCGGTCGTCATCCAGAGGTGCGTGACGCAGCCGGCGCCCTCGATCTCGGCGAGCGTCGCGGTCTGTCCGGGCTTGACGCGGACGCTGTCGTGGTTGCGGCCCGTGCGGTCGTAGCTCGACACGCGGCGGCGGCGGCAGTCGCGCGGAGTGACCAGCCCGCGCAGCGAGCCCGCGCCCATCAGGAGCGCCGGCAGCGCCGGCTGCGACGCCGCGCCCGCGCCGCCCGCGTTCGGCTGCTCGCCCCCTGCCGCATCCGCGCCCCCGCCCTCGGGCCGCGCGCAGCCGAAGAGCCCGCCGCCCGCCAGCAGCGAAGCCAGCGAGAACTTCTTCAGGAACCGCCGCCGACCGGCCGCGCCGCCGCGTCTCTCCGTCATCCGCCCGCCTCCGCCCGCGTCGAAAAAGGTCGCGTCAAAAACGGGAGAAGGCGACCCGCCAGCGCGAGCCGCCTTCCGCCGAAGTGAGTTGTCGTGAGCACCCGCCGCGCCCCGCGCTAGAAGCGCGCGCGGTATTCGAGCGACTGGATGAACGCCTTGACCAGCTCGGCCGTGACGTAGTTGCCGTTGTGGCGTTCGAGCTGGTTGAGCCAGAACTGGAAGCCCGAGTAGTCCTTGTCGGGCAGGTCGTTCGGGTTCCGCTTGAGGTAGCCGAAGTATTGCATCAGGACGAAAGCCTTGTTGAACTCGGCCCTGGTGAGCGCGCCGCCCTCGGCCACGCGGCGCAGGGCCGTGGCGCGGCGCTCGGCGTCGCCGGGCGCAGGGGCGAGGTCGGCCTCGATCTGTGCACGCTCCTCGGCCGTCAGGGTGACGCCGGAGCTGGCCTGAAGCTTGGAGACGAAATCGGCCGGCGACATCCCCGCGGGGTAGTTCGAGCGGAAGCGCCCGGTCGAGACGAATTCGCGCGCCCAGGCCGCCTTGTTGGCGTTGAGCTGCGCTTCCCAGTTGCCGACGCCGACCACGACCCCTTCGCCGATGCGCCGCGTGTCGGCCATGAACTCTTCGCGGCGGACGGGCACGGGCACCTCCGGCGGGTTGATGTCGCCGTAGGCCGCCCTGTACATCCGGTAGACGTAGTAGCCGGTGTTCTGGAACTCGATGGAGAGGAAGAAGGCGGCCGAGACGTTGACGCGCGCCACCTGAATGCACTGCGGGTTGCCGCCGCACTGGCTGATCTGCTCCTGCCAGAAGGCGTTGCCGGCCTGGTCGGGGAAGCGAGAGAGGAAGTCAACGTAGTGCTGCTGGACGAAGAAGTCCGTGTCGTCAATCGTGATGGCCGTGTTGGTGCCGGGGCGGAGGCGGACCGGCTTGACCTTCGTGCTGCCGTAGTAAATCTCGGCCGGGAGGCGGTTGGTGCCGTCCTCCGAGACGACGCGCAGCGTCGGCGGCTGCGCCTCGGGCTGCTGGGCCAGGGCGGGCGCGGCGCAGGCGGCGGCGCAGATGAGTGCTGCTAAAAATTTACGCATAAAGTGCTTGCTCGCTCCCAACGGAAAAAGACGCGCGGGCGGGAGACGTTCGTCGAAAGCGGCCGCGGCGCAGGGTGCTTTGACACTTGGCTGAGGCGGGCAGGTTGCCTTGACGAACCCGGCCAGTTTAGACACCGTGGGGTGCTTTGTCAATTCGGCCTCCGGCGCGAAAATCCGCGGGAAAATCGCGCAAAAGCGGCGCCGCACCGCGCCCCTCTGCCCGGCCGCCGCCCGGCCCTCAATCAATGACTGTGAGCGGAAGGCGGAGCGTGCCCGAGCCGAAGTCCTCGAACCAGGCGACGTGCTCTGCGACCAAGTCGAACTCGACGACGTAGCGGCCCGGCTCGGCCGGGGCGGCGAGCGTGAGGCGGACCGAAGCCGCGTCGCCGGGCGCGAGGTCGCGCGGGAGCGGGGCGCGGCCGTAATCCCAGTCAAGTTCCTCCTCGTCTTCGCGCAGGAGGTGCGCGCCGAGGTGGACGGCCCCGCGCCCGGCCTCGCCCTCGCCGCGCGCCGGCCACGTCTTGAGGCCGACGTTCTCGGCGCGCACGGTGAAGGTGATCGTCTCGCCGGGGCGGGCGGTGGCGGTTGCGTCCGGCGCGCCTGCCGGTTCTGCGGGCGAGAGTGCGGCGACGTAGTGGTGGCGCACGTCGCGTTCGCGCTCCGCGCCCGCGCGCTTGCGGCAGACGAGGACGGCGCGTTCGTTCCTGACCTCGACGGCCTCGACCTCGTCGAAGCCTGTGTTGCGCAGTAGCGCCGCGAGCGCCGGGACCGAGGGCAGAAACCAGTTGTAGACCTGCTCCTTCGCCTCGGGCGGGTTCTCGACGTAGGCGAGCGGGTGCAGGCGCATCTCCGTGGCGCCGAGCGGGTGCGTGAAGGGCTCGGGCGTGCGCTCGGGCGGCATGATGGCGGTCTCGACGACGAGCAGCTCGCGCGTCACCTCGTAGAGGTTTTCGAGAGCCAGGACCAGGTGCTTGAGGTGATAGACGAGGCCGAGCGCCAGCGTTATGTCGAACTCGCCGACTGTGCGCCGCGTCAGCTCGTAGACGTTCATCCGGCGGAACTCCACGTCGAGGCCGAGCGCCTTCCTGACGAGGAGGGCCTGCCGGACGTGCTGGCGCTGGCCGTCCACGCCGACGACGCGCGCGGCCCCGCGCCGCTTGGCCTCGAAGGCGTAGAAGCCGGCGTTGCAGCCCACGTCGAGCACGCTCTTGCCCGCCAGGTCCGCGGGGATGCAGCGGCCGATTGTTTCCCACGGCCCGGCCGGGTGGTCCACGGGCTCGCCCATCACGCTCTCGGTCTTGGTGAAGAGTCCGCCGCCGAGGTCTATGCGGTGGAACCAGGGTCGGAGCCGTTCGAGCCCGGCGATGATCTCGTCTCTCGTCATGCCGCGTCCTCGCTCACCTCGAACACCACGACGAGGGGCTCGGAACCCCGCTCTCCGAACCAGCAGACGTGCTGGGCAACCATGTCGAGCACGAGCCTGTAAGTGCCGGCGCGGCGCGGCACGCGATAGTCAACGTCGAAGCCGACGGTCTCGCCGGGGGCGACCGCGCGCGGCAAAAGGGGCTGGCCGTGGAACTCCGCGACGGGCGCGCCGCCCGCCTCGAAGACGCGCGCCGCCGGCATCACGATCCCGGCGCGCACGGTGCGTCCGGTGAGCCAGAGCGTGTCGCCCTCGTTGGAGACGGCGAGCGGGACGGTCAGCAGTTCGCCGGGGCGCAGCGTCGTGCGGGGCGCCTCGCGCAAGGCGAAGCTAGCGCGCAGGACGGAGGGGCGGCGGCTGTCGGGCACCGTGGAGGCGGGCGCGCCCTCGCAGACCTTTTTACAGGTCAGGTAGTGATAGTCGGTCGCCAGCGTTTCGAGCGGGAGGCGGTCGCCTTCGAGCATCTCGCGCTCGAAGAGGCCGTTGACTGAGACGTAGTCGCCGACCACCGCGAGGCCCTCGGCGTCTAGCAGGGCGCGCAAATAGTCTTCGTCGAAGGGCGATTCGAGCGTGCTGAACTCCTCCATCACCGAGCGCAGCAGCTCCTCGGTCTCGGACCCCTCGGGCGGGCGGGCGCCTTCGAGGATGAAGAGCTGGCCGCCCACGTCGAGCATGGCGGCGAGGTGGCGGACGACGGCGCGCTCGTCCTCGAAGTGGTGCAGCGAGTCGTAGCAGACGACGGCGTCGAACTTCTCCGAGAGCGGCGCGGCCTCGATGTCGTGGACGCGGAACTCGCAGCGCAGGGGCGTCTCGTGGTCCACGCCGTAGGGGACGCGCGAGGTGCGCTCGCGGGCCATCCCGACGAGGTCGGGGCTGATGTCGATGCCGAGCGCGTCGTAGCCGAGGCGGGCGAAGTATTCCGAGAGCCAGCCGGAGCCGCAGCCCACGTCGAGGAGGCGGGCGCCGGCGGGCAGGGCGAGCGACGAGGCGACGTTGGCGAAGTCGCAGAAGTGCCGGTGCGTCTCGGCGTCCATCCCGTCGCCCTTCTGCCAGACGGGCTTGTTGGCGAGGTTGTAGAAGGGCTTGGTCAGAAGGTAGTGGCGCCGCTCCTCGTCGAGCCGGCCCGGGTACTCGACGGCCGCGCGTTTGTAGTCGAGCCCTTCGAGCTTCGGCAGCCGGCCGCCGGGCGCGGGCGTTGAAGGAAGAGGCGGAGAGGCGAAGGGGGGGAGGAAAGGCGGCACACTCTGCGGCGCGTCGCCGTCGGCGGGTGCGGCCCGCGTCGTGTTAGCGTCGGCGGGCGCGGCCGTCATCACGTCGCCATCGGCGGGCGCAGCCGGCGTTGCATCGTTATCGGCGGGCGCGCTCGCCGGCGCGTCGCCGTTGGGACTCTCCTTCGGCGACGCGACGCCGTTGAGGGCGGCCGCCGCGGTGCTGGCGTCGCCCGTGCCCCGGCCGTCAATCTCGAAGGCGACCGTGGGGGCAAGGTCGGCGAGGTCTGCGGCCAGGCGGCGGGTGAAGCTCTCTGCGTCGGGGCCCACGCCGAGCAGGGCAAGCTCGCGGCCGACGCCCGCGAGGAAGTGGCGGCGGGCGCGGGTGGCGACGAGGTCGCGGATGAAGTCGAGGTAGAGGGCGGCGCTGCGCTCGACCGCGTGCTCGGAGAGGGCGTGGCGGCGCGCGTTGGCCCCGACGCGCCGACGCAGGGGCGCGTCGGCGATCAGCCGTTCGAGGTAGGCTTCGAGCAGCGCGTCGGTCGTTTCGTCGAGGTCCACTTTGACGACGCAGGACGAAGGCAGCTCGGAGTACCAGCCCGCGTCGGCGACCACGGCGCAGACTCCGGCGGCCATGACGCGGCAGAGGCTCGCGCTCGTCTCGCCGACGGTCCGCTCGCGGAGGTTGAGCGCGATGTCGGTCTCGCGGATGCGCCGCTCGAACTCTTCGAGCGTGACGTGGCCGGTGATCTCGACGCGGTCCTCCATCCCGTAGCGGCGGACGAGCGAGCGCACGTCGTAGAACTCGTTCGGCTCGCCGACCAGGGTGTAGCGGAAGCGTCGGCGGTCCTTGAGACGCGAGAGGGCACGCAGGGCGTGCTCGATGCCCTTGCCCGGCGTGATGAGGCCGAAGTTGGCGATGCGGACCTCGTGCCCTTCGCCGTCTTCGCGGCCTTCGAGAGGTGCCTTCCCGCCCGCCGCCGCGCTGCCGCCGCGGACGACGGCCGGCATGGGGATGCGGACGACGGGAACGCCGGGCGCGATGCGTTCGAGGCGCGCGCGCGCCCATTCGGAGTGGACCACGAGACCTTCGGCCGAGCGGGCGATTCTTCGATTGAGCGGGAAGTCTGCGGGGCGCGCGAGCAGCGGGGGCTCGGCGCCGCGGGCGAGCGATTCCTCGGCCTCGCGCCGGGCCTCGGGGCCGTGACACGCCTCCACCTCTTCGAGGTAGAGGGCGGGGTCGCGCCGCTCGCGCGCGAGGCCGAGGAAGAAGTCTTGCAGCGCGAAATCGTGGAGGACGACGACGCCGGGGCGGCGGCGCGAGGCTCCGAGGATGCCGGCGTGGTAGCGGTGATCGTTGCCGAGGTGGTAGACGGCCGCGTCGAACTCGGCCGCGGCGCCGGGCGCTTCGAGCGCGGCGAGGGCTTCGGGGTCGCGCCGGTAGTCGCGCACGTCGAAGGCCGAGAGAATGTCGCCGTTCGTCGGGCGGAAGCCGTCAACGAAGAGAGTCAGCCGCGCGCCGGCCGCCGAGAGGTGCGGCAGCAGCTCCTCGCTGTAGTCGGAGATGCCCGACCGCTGCGGGTTGAGCGGACTAAAGTAAGCGAGTCTCATCGTCCCCCCGGTTCGGACGGTCGCGGACGGTCGCGGCCGTGCGGGCCGTCGCGTCGTGCCCCGCACGCGGCGGGCGCCGGCCCCCACGTCGGCTGCGCGTCAGCGGCCCCCGTCGGCTGCGTCAGCGGGCGGGCGCGGCGGGCGAAGGCCTGGCCGCGGCGCCCGCGGCGGGGCTGGCGACGGGCGCGGGCTTAGCGCCGGGCTGGCCCGCGCCGCGCACCGTGACCTTGACGCGCGCGGGCGTCGAGCCGCGCTCGCGGAAGAAGTTGACCTGCTCCTGCACCATGTCGAATTCGAGCACGTACTCGCCCGGCTGCCGCGGCGCCGCGACCTTGATGGGCAGCGTGAACTCATCGCCGGGCCGGATGTCGTGCGGGAGGGCGCTGCCGCCGTCGAGGTCGTTGACGACCTTTTCGCCGTCGGGTTCGAGCCAGCGGTTGCGCAGGGTGATGGCGAACTTGGCGTCCTCGCGCCCCATCGCCGGCCAGGGCTTGTCGCCCGCGTTCTTGATCGAGACGAGCAGCGTCTCCTGCTGGCCGGGCGCCATCTCGGGGGGAGCGTTCTGCGGCGTGAGCTGCGCCCGGAAGGCCGTCTCGGCGAGCGGCTGTTCGATGCGCGTCGAGCGCAACTCAAAACTACTGTCGCCGGCCGCCTCCTCGGCGTCGGGGTCCGGGTTGCAGGCGGCGACGAGGGCCGCGCAGGCGAGCGCGGCCAGGAGCAGGGAGAAAATTTTCGGCCTGAGCATGACGATTGGGAACCTTCTTCTTCTTAGTCTTCAGGGGGCCGGCGCCTCGCCCGTGTGTCGGAGCGAGAGCAGCAGCATCCGGTGTCCGATCCTCGGCGAATAGACGGGCATTTGTAACGGATACTCGGCCGTAATCTCAAGCGGCCAGCGCCGAATGAAGGCGCGGCAGCTCTCCGCCTCGGCTTCGAGACAGAGGGCCGCAAGCCCCCTGCCGCGCGCGTCGGCGAGCGCCCGCTCGAACTTCGCCCGCCCCGCCTCGCTGTAAAAGTAGTCGTGGACGTAGGCGCAGAGGATCGGCGCCTCGGGGTCGAGCAGCGACTGCGCGCCGCTCACCAGGACGCCGGGCTGGACCCAGGCGCCGACCCCGGCCAGCCGCGCGCGGTCCCCCCCGTTCAGAAACTTTCTGAGGTCGTAGTCGCGCAGCAGGAAGCGCGCCTCGCGTGCGTGCGCCCGCGGGTCGGCGAAGACAATCGGGCGCATGCTCCACTCGTAGCGCGGGACGTAGAGCGTGGCGCGCAGGGTCTGCGCCGCCAGCGCGCAGAGCAGCAGGGCCGCGAGAGAGCGCGCCCAGCGCGGCCGGCTCAACCTTATGGCGCCGGCCGTTGCCATTCTCGGCCCCTCGGCACCGTTCGCCCTTCCGGCCCCGACGAGGCTCGCGGCGAAGCCGAAGAGCATCACGCCCCCGACCATCTCGGCGAAGATTGAGTAGCGCGCGTAGCCTGTCAAAAGCGCCCCCCAGGCGTAGGCCGAGACGAGCGCCACGAAGGCCAGCGCCCGCAGCCGCCGCTCGCCCCGCGCCAGCACGAGGCAGAGCAGCGCCGCCACGACCGCGAGCGAGACGCGGCCCGAGTAAACGTTCATCTCGCCGGTGCGGCTCGGGTCGAAGGCCACGCGCAGCGGCCAGAGCAGGTACTCGCCCGCGGCCTTCGGCCCCCAGCGCCCGTCGTAGAGATTCGTCTCGGGCCAGTAGGACGACTTGAAGACGGCGTTGTAGAGCGGGAAGAGCGGGCTGCCCGTCTCGCGCACCATGTAGAGCGAGTAGGGCAGGACGGGGAAGAGGAAGGCCGCGAGCGCCGCAGGCACCGCCCGCAGGGCCACGCCGAGGCGCCCGCCCGCGTAGAGCGAGTGGAGGTAGACGAGCGCGATGGGCAGGCCGTAGCCGAGGTTCAAGGGCTTCAAGGCACCGGCCATCCCGACCAGCAGCGCCGCGCGCGCCGCCCGGCGCCAGCCCCCCTCGCCACCGCCGAGCGCGAGCCGGGTCGCTTCGAGGAGGAGCGGCAGCGCCAGCAGGTCAACCATGTAGTTGTTGACGAGGAAGACTGCGTGCTCGGTCCAGACGACGACGAGCGCGGCGAGCGAGCGCGTCCAGGCGCTGCGCAGGTAAGGCCGCAGCAGCCTCTCGACGACGGCCGCCGCCCAGAGCAGCACGAGCAGGTTCAAAGACGTGCCGAGCCGGTAGCCGAGCGCGTGGCGGAAGACGCCGAGCAGCATGTCTGGCGCAGGGTTCAGGGGGTAGAAGGGCGGGAAGAAGTCGCCGGGCAGGAAGGGCCAGCCGCGCAGGGCGCGCTCGGCGCCGACGAGCCGGTAGTTGAGCACGTCGAAGCTCGTGTCGGGCAGCGCCGCCCGCAGCGCGTAGGCCACTAGCAGCGGCAGCCCGACCACCAGCCAGAACTGCCGCGGCCTGCGGCCCGCCTCCTCGTCCTTGAGGGCGACGAGAGCCAGGGCGCCGGCCGCCGACAGCAGACAGGTCAGCGCCCACGCGGCCGCGTTGCCCTCCACCACCCAGAGGTACTGCCGGACGAAGACTGCGAGATAGAAGAAGAGCAGCGCGTCGCCGAACTCGAACTTGCGGCGCAGGCCGGCGAGGCCCGCGCGCACTGCGCCGGCTTCGAGCGGCGCCGCGGCGCCGTCACGCGGCAGGTCCGCACCGTCGGGCGGCGCGGCGGCTTCGTCGTGGCTTCGGGGGCTCCCGGTCTCGCTCAACGGGGCGTCTCCCTGATGTCGAGCACGACGGCTTCGAGGATGAGCTGGAAGCCGAGGACGAGCGGGAGCACCGCGAACATGATGGTGCCGGTCGGCGTCGCCTGCCCGGTCCTGATGCTTATGGCCCAGTGGTAGAGGCCGAAGCCGACGCCCCAGGCGAAGAGGGCGAGCCCGAGGAAGAGGAAGAGGGCGATGGGCGAGAAGTCGCGCAGCACGTACTTCTGATAGACGCGCCGCCAGAGGCGCGGCACAAAGAGCAGCGGGAAGGTCACGCCGGCGCGGAACGGGTTGAGGTCCGACCGCTCGCCGCTGTAGACGGCCGGCACGGGCACGTCGCGCACGCGCGCGTTGTGGAAGTTGAGCGCGATCAGCATGTCGTTCTCGAAGAAGTAGCCCCGGTGGAGCGTGTCGAGGTCGAGCCGCCTGAGCGCCTCCGCCGTGATGGCCGTGTAGCCGTTCTGCGGGTCGAAGACGTGCCAGTAGCCGGAGGCCAGCTTGTTGAGGAAGGTCAGCACGACGTTGCCGAACAGCCTGTGGCGGGGCATCCGCCGGAGCGAGGCGCCGGCGAGGAAGCGGTTGCCCTTGGCGTAGTCGTAGCCCTGTTCCACCACGGCGTCGAGCAGCAGGTGGAGGTGCGCGGGCGACATCTGCCCGTCGCCGTCCATCTTGACGACCACGTCGGCGCCCAGTTCGAGCGCGCGCTCGTAGCCGAGCATCGTCGCCCCGCCGACGCCGAGGTTCTCGGGCGTGAGGAGCGCCACGACGCGCGCGTCGTCGGAGGAGGCGATGACGGCCCCGGTCCCGTCGTCGCTACAGTCGTCCACGGCGATGACGTGGTCCACGTAGTCGGGCACGTCGCGGAGCACCCCGCCGACGTGGCGCGCTTCGTTGTAGGCCGGGACGACCACGGCGATGCGGCGGTCTTTGTACATGCTCGGTCGGGAGTCGGGGGCGGCGCGTGAGTTCGTTCCGCCAATGCGGCCCGCGGTTCGCGGTCCTCAGTCGGCGCGCGGCGCGCGGGTCAGCCGTGCCGCGCGCGTATCAGCCGCGGCGCGCGCGGGTCAGCCGTGCGGGGCGCCGGGCGCGGGGTCGGCGAGCCGGCGCAGTTGCGCCAGCGTCGCGCGCTGCTGCGCCTCGATCTTGGCCCGCGGGATCGGCTCGTCGGCCCCGGCGGCGTAACCCTCGGGCACGATGCGGCGGCGGTCGAAGTCTGCGGGCACCGATTCTACGTCGAAGTCTGAGTCGCGCAGCCCGCCGTACTTGAGCATGGCGTTGGTCCAGGCGAAGAGCCAGAACTGGAAGATGCCGAACAGCCGCGGGTGGCGGCGCGAGCGCGAGAGGACGAGCCGGAGGCCGCGCAGGGCGTGCCAGGCCGCCCGCGGGCGCGAGGCCAAAAGCAGGAGCCGCCGCGCGAGCAGCAGCAGGGCGCGCGGGCTGCGCACGACCGCCCGCGCGTAGCCAGCGACGCTGCCGTAGCCTTCGGAGCGAAGCGGTTGGTAGTTGCCGCGGTCGAGGTTGTCGAGGTAGGCGCGCAGCCGCCCGTACTGGTACCGGCCCTCGCAGAAGCGCGCGACGAAGCGGCGGTATCCGCCCACCAACTCCTCGCGCGCCATCAGGTAGCGGAGGTTCGTGCGGTACTTGTAGCCGCCGAGCCCGTACCTCGTATCGCGCAGCCGGCCCGAGAGCTTCATCCGGCGGAAGAGCGGCGTGCCCGGCAGCGCCGTCAGCAGCGACGGGTCGCCCGAGATGAGGCCCGCCTCGGCCATCCCTCCGAGCGTGAGGTCGAAGACCTCGGGCGTGTCCGAGTCGAAGCCGAAGATGAGGCCGGCGACGACGACGAAGCCGTAAGACTGTATCTCGCGCAGCGCCTCGATCATGTCGCCCGCGGCGTTCTGCACCTTCGCCGTCTCAAGCAGCGAGTGGCCGCTGAAACTCTCGACGCCGACGAAGAGCAGGTCGAAGCCCGCCCGCCGCATCTTCGAGAGCAGGCGCGGGTGGCGCGAGAGGTTGACCGTCAGCCACGTGTAGAGCGCGACGCGCAGGCCGGTCCGCTCCTGCCACTCGGCGAGGCGGTCGCAGACCTCCTCGGCCCAGCGCACGTCGCCGATGAAGTTGTCGGCCGCGAGCAGCACCTGCCGGACGCCGAGTCGCGCCAGGTAGTCCAGCTCGGAGACGACGTGCTCGGGCCTGAAGTTGTGCGCCCGGTTGTTGTCGGGCAGCACCCTCACGTCGCAGAACTCGCAGAGGAACGGGCAGCCGCGCGAGACTTCGAGCACGGCGCCGTAGTAGCGCCCGCGCGTCGCTTCGAGGAAGGGGCGATAGAGGCCGCGGGCGCGCGTCACGTCGAAGCGTTCGAGCGTCTCGATCACCTTCGGCAGCGCGGCGCGCCGGGCGAAGTCTCTGACGAAGCGCGGGAAAGCCTCCTCGCCGTCGCCGACGAAGACGTGATCGAACATCCCGAGTTTTGAGACCTCGCCGGCCTGCTTGAAGGACCATGTCAGGGGGCCGCCGACGACGAAGCAGGCGGAGGGGAAGCGCGCGCGCAGGAGGTCGTGGGCCTCGACGATTGATTCGTAGTCCTGGTTGACGCCGCTGAAGACGAAGAGGTCGGCGGCCGGCACGTCGGCCAGCCGGTCGAAGCGCGTGTCGTGGAGGCGCAGTTCGCAGTCTTGAAACTCTTCGACGTAGGCCGCCAGCGTGTAGGCCCAGACGGGCATGAACAGCGCGCCGTACTGCTGCGTCTCGGCGAGACGCGCGTCGGGCGCGTGGACGAAGGCGATGCTTCTAGGGGTGTCCGTGCTGCTCATGTTTAGCCGGGCGTGGGCGGTTGCTCGCCGCCCGGAGAACTGACAGGAGGCGGGTGAAAACCTTACACCGGCGGCGAGGCGGCGGCAACCGGCGCGGGCGGCCGACAAACCGGGCACACGGTTGGTGCCGCCGGCGCGGGCGGCCGTGTGCCCGATAGGGTCAACGCCCGACAGCGACGGGCAGGAGGAGCGGCGCAGTCGTGCCGGCTTCGTGCCCGGCGTCTTCCCGCACGACGGAGACTTCGAGCAGGTACTCGCCGGCCGCGTCGGGCGCGTTCAGCTCGACGGGCAGCGGGACGGCCTCGCCGGGCGGCAGGTCGTAGTGGAGCGGGGCGCGAGTTGCTTCTGAGACGGCACGGCCGCCCGCTGCTTCCGAGACGGCGCCGCCGGCCGCGAGCCAGCGCGCCCGCAGCACGATTCGATATTGTCCGCCCTCGCCCGCGAGCGAGGGCCACGGCGAGGGGCCGAGGTTGCGGGCCGTGAAGAAGAGAGTCAGCCGCTCGCGCGGGGCGGCCGAGCGCGGCGGCTCATGGGCAACGACCTCTGCGCGCGGCTCGCCGTCGGGCAGGGGCGCGGCGGCCGTCCGCTCGATCTGTCGCTCGCCCACCTCACGCACGCGCCGCACCTCGTAGAAGTAGAGCGGGACCGGGTGCTCGCGGCTGAAGAAGGGAAGCGTGACTTTCGTCATCCTCCCCGTTTCGAGCCCCGCGTAGCGCAGCTCCGTGAAGGCCGCCGGGCAGTCCGCCGGCAGGCAGAGCGAGTAGGCCGGCCGCCCCGCGAAGCCTTCGAGCGAGCGAGCGAACCACTCGCGCGAGGCCGGGGCGGCGAAGTAGGTTGAGGTCCGCGCGCCGACGAAGGGCGTGCCCCGCGGGTCGAGCAGGGCGAGGAGGCCCGCCGTCTTCGCCCCGCTGACGACCCACACGCCGGCGCCCCGGAACAGCTCGCGCTCGCGCCGCGGCAGGAAGCGGCGCAGCGAGCGGTCTCGCAGAAAGTAGCGGGCCTCGCGCGCGTAAGCCCGCGGCTCGTCGAAGAGGGTCGGGCGCAGGCTCCACTCGGTCCGCGCAACGTACACGCAGGCAAGCCCCGTCTGGGCCGCGAGCGTCGCCAGCAGCAGGCACGCCGCACCCCAACGCAGCCAGGCGCCCGCCCGCGTCCGCGCCAACACGCCCCCGCCCGTCGTACTGCCGGCCCACGCCTCCGCGTACTTCGTCGCCCCAGCCCCCGCTGCCCCCGCTGCCGCGTTCGCTGCCACCGTTCCTGCTGCTGCGTCCTCCGCCGTCCTCGCACCGCGCAGGACGAGCGAGAGGGCGGCCACCGCCAGCACGCCCGCCAGCACTTCGAGGTGCAGGCCGTAGCGGACGTAGCCCGATGATTGGCTCCAGAGCACCGAGCCGGCGACGAAGACGAGGCACAGCCAGCGCGTCCGAACCCCCGCCCGCCGCGGCGCGAGCAGCAGCAGGGCGAGGGCGACGACCGCGCCGAGCGCGAGGCGCCCGGAGTAGACGCCCAGCTCCGAGAGTCGTTCGGGGACGAAGGGCGTCAGCAGCGGCCAGAGCCAGACTTCGGCCGGGCCGTAGCCGCCCCAGCGCGCGTCGAAGGTGTCGAGCGGCGGGTAGTAGGGCGAGCGGAAGAGGGAGTTGTAGACGGGGAAGACCGGGCTGCCCGTCAGGCGGTAGAGGTAGACGAAGCAGGGGAGCAGCGGCGCCACGAAGGCCGCGATTGCCCCGGCCGAGGTGAGCGCGAGACGGCGCCAGCCGAACGGGCCGCGCGCGAGCGCGTGCCAGGCACAGAGGGCAACTATGGGGAGGGCCGGCGCCGCGTTCGACAGCTTCAGGGCGCTGGCCGCGCCGACGAGGAAGGCGATGCGGACGAGCGCCCGCGGCTCGGCCCTCCGGGCCGCGGGGCCGAGCGCGAGCCGCGTCGCTTCGAGCAGGACGGGCAGCGCCAGCAGGTCAACCATGTAGTTGTTGACCAGAAAGAGCAGGTGCTCGGCCCACAGGCAGATCAGCGCGCACGCGGCCCGCGCCCACCTGTTCGAGACGTAAGGGCGCAGCAGCTTCCAGACGACCTGACCCGCCCAGAGCAGCGCCAGGAGGTTGACGATGGTGCCGAGCCTGTAGCCGAGCAGGTGGCGGAAGATGCCCGTCACCATGTCGGGCGCCGGGTTGAAGGGCGCGCCGACGGGGAAGAACTCGCCCGGCAGGTAGAGGTAGCCGCGCAGGGCGCGCTCGGCGTGAAAGAGCCTCAGGCCCCACACGTCGAACGACGTGTCTGGGAAGGCCGCGCGCAGGGCGTAGACGAACACGAGCGGCGGCGCGACCGCCAGCCAGAACTTCGCCGCACCGCCTTCCGGCCCGCCGTCGCCCCAAACCTCTTCGTCCGTTCTGGACGAGACGTAGAGCCACCAGAGCGGCGCGGCCAGCAGCGCCGTCAGCGCCCAGGCCGCGGCGTTCTCGACGCCCCAGAAGTATTGCCGCACGAAGACCGCGACGTAGACGAGCAGCAGCCCGTCGCCGAACTCGGCGCGCCGCGCCACGGCCCGCGCCGCCCGCCCGATGGTTGACGACAGGCGCCGTGTTGACGACAGGCGCCGTGGCGCCGCCCGCTTGTCGGCTGTGCTTGTCACTTATCTCGGGGGTGCCGGCCGCGCTCGCGCAGGACGCTTCAGCGCTTGTCAGACGCTTCAGCCCGCGGCGGTGATGATGCGCTCGACCACCTTCTGCCAGGAAAGGCCGAGGGCGAGCAGCTTGTCGCGGCCGCGGCGGCCCATGCGGCGCGCCCCTTCGCGGTCTGAGTAGAGGCGGTCGAGGCAGGCGGTGACGGCGCGCGGGTCGGGGTCGCAGACGAGACCTTCGCTCTCGTGCGTGACGAACTCTGTGGCGCCGCCGCCGTCGCTCGGCACGACGACGGGCTTCGACGAGAGCATCGCTTCGAGAGTCACGTATCCGTAGTCTTCGTCGAAGGGCAGGTAGCAGACGCCGAGCGCGTTCGCGTAGAGGCCGACGATCTCGTCCTCAGAGACGAAGCCGCGAAGCTCGACGCGGTCGCCGACCTTGTGCTTCCTCACCAGCGATTCGTAATACTTAGGGTCGGCCGAGCCGCCGGCGAAGACGACGCGGACGGGCGTGCGCGTGTGGGCCAGCGCCTCGATTAAAAGCTCCTGCCGCTTCTGCGGTTCGAGCCGCGAGGGGTAAAAGACGTAGTCGCCCTGCTCGCCCTCGCGCAGGCGCTCGGCGCGCGGCGGAGGGTGGTAGAGCGGCTCGCTCTCGATGCGGTTGTAGCGTCGCAGCCGCTCGGCCACGGCCTTCGAGTTGGCGAAGACCTTGCGCGCCTCGGGGATGAAGCGCCCGTCGCAGTGGCGTATCCACTCGCGCAGGCGCGCGCCTTCGGGGTGCGTCGAGAGGTCGTCGAAGGGCGTGCCCCAGAGGTTGTAGGCCGAGCGGTACTGGTGCAGTATCCAGAGCACCTTGCGCGGGTGGGCCACGGCGTAGGCCGGGAACTTCATCCCGACGACGAGGTCCACGGGCTTGCCGTTGGCCTCGGTCACGTCGAGCAGCCGCCATGCCAGCGTCCCGCGCATGATCTCCTCGGGCGGATACCACTTGAAGGGGACGGCGGCCACCTCTGCGTTGTAGCCGGCCTCTTCGAGCGCGCGGCGCAGGCCCTCTGCGTGCGACTCGGCCCCGCCCCGCGTGAAGGGCACCTGAGTCGTACAGATAAGGACGTTACGGATCGGCATGGGGTAGGGCCGTATAATAAACGCGTGATGGCCGACGAACGAAACGAGAAGATGACGACGACGGACGAGGGCGCGGGCCAGCCGGCCCTGCTGACCTACGCCGTGCTCGCGGGGCTGACGCCGCTCATCCCCGTGCCTTTGCTCGACGACGCGGCGAAGGGCTACTTCCGGCGCCGGCTGGTGCGCTCGCTGGCGGCCTCGCGCGGGCGCGCGCTTGCGCCCGGCGAGATAGAGGCGCTGACGGCCGAACGTTCGGGCGGCTGCCTCGGCGGCTGCGTCGGCACCCTGCTCGTCTACCCGCTGAAGAAGGTCTTCAGCAAAATCTTCTTCTTCCTCGAATGGAAGCGCGCCGTTGACCTGACGAGCCGCACTTACCACTTCGGCTACCTCGTCGGCTACGCCCTCAGGCCCCGCGCGGCCGGGGCCTCGGCGCTCGACCTGCGCGGGGCGCGGGCCATCGGCGAGGCAATCGAGGCCGTCTGCCTCGAAGCGCCGCTCAAGCCGGTCGAGGGCGCGGTCAGCGCCGCCTTCAGCGGGTCGAGGAAGGTCCTGCGTGCCTCGGCCGCCGTGCTCGGCCACAGCCTGCGCCGGCTGGCCGGGCGCCGCGACCGCGCGGAGGTGGAACGCGCCATCCACGAGGTCGAACCGGCCGAAAAGCGCGAGGTCGCGCCCATCGTCGCCCGCCTCCAAAGCTCGCTCGCCTCAGTTCCCGACGAGCACTTCCGCCGCCTCCGCTCCATGCTCGACGCACACCTCCAACTACCACGTGACGAGTGACAAGTGACGAGTGACAAGATTAAAGACCGCTCTTTCTTGTCACTTGTCACTCGTCACTTGTCACTCGTCACTTGTCACTTGTCACTCGTCACTTGTCACTTGTCACTCGTCACTCGTCACGATGTTGCAGACGGCGATTGACAGCTCGCGGTCGTCGCGCGCCTCGCCGGCGCCGGGGCGCGGCTGCCAGGTGTGCGAGGCGACGATCTCAAGCTCGTAATCGCCGGCGCGCCGCAGGTGTGGTGGGACGCTTGCGCGCAGTTCGAGCCAGCCGTGGCGGAAGAGGCTGAGGGCGGCCAGCGGCTCGCCGTTGAGCCTCAGCGCGAGGCCGAGCGGGCGCGCCGCGAGGTCTGGCAGGTGCGTCGTCAGGTCGAGGCCGAGCGCCGAGAGCGTGCTCGCGCGGAAGCGGACGCGGGCGCTCCGCCGCATCCAGCGCGCGACCGGCGGCAGCAGGTTCGGCTCGTACCAGCCCCGGTCGAAGACGGCCTCCGGCGAGCGGTCGAGGCAGACGAGGTGCGGCCCGCGCGTCTCGCCGTTCGGAACGGCCGTTGTCGGGGGCGTTGCTGTCGGGCCTGCCACCGTCGGTGCCGCCGCCTGCGCGCCCGGCGCCTGCGGGGCGAGGAGGGCGCGGCGGTCGCGGTGCTCGTTGTAGAAGGGGCCGAGCGGCGCGTCGGAAGCTTTCAGCAGGACGTATAGGCCGCTCCTGGGGAGCCGGATGTCGAGGTCGGAAACCTTGTTGAAGACGTAGCCCATCGCCATGTCGAAGGCGCGGCGCTCGTCGTGCGAGAGGCCGCGCAGGTACTCGACGAAGTCGGGCTCGAAGGGCAGGCCGTAGTGGTCGCTCTGCTTGACGAACTCCTCGGCCGACAGGCAGAGGGCGTAGCGCGGGCGCCAGGCGACGTGGGCGAAGAAGCGCCCGAAGCGCGCGGCGTGCTCCTGCTCCTCTTCGAGCCCGACGTGGCCGTCGATCTCGACGAAGCGGCGCAGCTCCTCCGCCGTCATCTCGTCGTAAGGCTTCTGCGCGCGGCGGTCCGTGCACTCTGCGCCGTGCAGCGTGACGCCGCCGGGCCGCAGCACGCGGCGCACCTCCGAGAGCACCGCGTCTTTTTCGTCGAAGCCGACGTGGCCGAGCACGTCGAGGCTGACGACGTAATCGAAGCTGGCGTCGGGGAAGGGCAGGCGGGTCAGGCGGGCGGCGGCCGTGAAGTCGTAGCCGTTGCGCCGCGCCGCCAGCGCGCACTCGGGCGAGAGGTCGAGGCCGGCGAGCGTCACGTGCTTGCGCTTGAGCAGCGCGAGCACGCCCGCCCCGCAGCCGAGGTCGAGCACGCTGGAGCCGGCGCGCACGTTGTCGTAGACCCAGAGGGTGCGGGCGAAGCGGATGTCGAAGCGGTCGAGCGCGCGGAAGTAACGCGCGTCGAGCACCTCGTCGGAGACGAACTTGGTGCGGTAAAACTCCGCGAGGTCTTCGATGCCGGCCCGCCTGTAAAGGTCTTCGGACATGGGGGAACCCGCCGCCGCGCTCAGGAGGATTTGGGGCCGCCGCCTTCGCCTTCGAGCCGTTCGAGCCGCGCTTCGATGAGGCGGCGTGCGCGGTCGAAGCCCACGGCCGTCTCGCCGGCTTCGAGCGAGAGCTGGCGGAAGCAGACGCGCTGCTCCTCTGCCAGCCTGTCGGCCCGCTCGCGCAACTCGGCGCGGAGAGCTTCGAGCTGCGCCGCGGACTCCTCGGCCCGTAGCTGTCCGACGCGGAGTTGTTCGGCGCGGAGACCCTCGATCTCCGCGCGAGGCCGTTCGACCTCGGAGCGGAGTCGCGCGGCCTCGGCGCCGAGTCGTTCCTCGGCGGACGCGAGCGCGCGCCCGAACTGTTCGACGGCCGACTCGAAGAGGGCGCGGAGCGCGTCGGCCTCGGCCGCTTGGCGCGACTCGGCGGCGGCGAGTCGCGCCGACTGTTCGGCCAGCTGCGCGCGGTCGGCCTCGGCCGCGGCGAGCGCCTGCCCGAGCGATCCGCGCAGCTCGTCGCGGACGGCGAAGAGGTCCGACTTGAGTGCCGCGAGCGTGCGCTCGTGGGAGAGGAGCGCCGCGTGGGCGTCGCCGAGGGCGTGATGCGCGCCCGCGTTGAAGTTGACCTGCTCCCAGGTGAACCAGTGGGTCGCGCGCCCGACGAGCCGCTTGACGAAGAGTTCGATGCGGGCCGCGAGGCCGCGGCGGTAGCTCTGAAGCGGCGGCAGCTTCGAGTAGGCCCGCTGCGTGGTGGCGAGGTTCGCCTCCATCCGCGCGAGGGCGTCGGCGGCGAAGTGCTCGCGCAACCCGCGCGGGCCGCCCTCCGGCGCCCCGGCCCGAGCGTTCGACGGTTGGCCGGAGGCCGCGTCGTCGTTCTCCCGGCCCGCCGGCACAGCGCGTTCGAGCTCGGCCGCCTCGGCACGCACGCGCTCGCGTATCTCGCGCAGCGCCGCCTCGACCTCCGGGTCGGAGACTGTGCCGTGCGTCGCGCCGGGTGCCGCGCCGGCCGTTGCTTCGGTCGTCGGTTCAGTCGCCGGTCTAGCCATGCCTGAGACCCCCGCCGGCCGCCGCCAACTCGCCGCCGTGGCTCGCGGGGCCGGCCGCGCCGCCGGTGCCCCCGGACTCGCCCGCGCCCCCGAGTCGCCGCAGGGAGGCCGCGGCGTTGAGGTTGGCTACGCCCTCGATGATGATGTCGCTCGTGACGCGGAAGAAGAAGACGCCGTCGAGCCAGTCGTAGGCCACGCCGTCGCGGCTGTGGACGGCAATCGAGACCGAGAACTCGCTGAGCCCGAGCCAGGCGTTGAAGTTGAAAGTGACCTCCGCCTGCTCGCCCGGCCGCACGAGCCCGAACTCTATCATCTGTTCCTTCGTGTTGGTGCCGTAGGCGTGGACGCCCTCGCGGTTGCGGATGAGGAAGCCGACAACGGCGTCTTCCAGCTCGCGCCGGAAGAGGACGCGCAGGCGCAGCGTCAGTTCGGCGCCCGACTCGACGACGCGCGCCGGCCGCCGCGTCGCGTCCGTGAGCGAGGCGCCTAAAACTTCCGCGCTCCCGTCGCCGTGGCGGAAGGCGCAGGGGAGCGGCTCGCGCTCGACCTCGGGGGCCGCGTCGCCCGAGCCGGGAGCGGAGGCCGCCGCCAGCCCCTCCTCGTAAGCCTGCTCGCGCTCCATCACGATCTTCTGGTAGTGGTTGAGCACTTCGGAGGGCGGGCCGTCGGCGATCTTGCGTCCGGCGTTGAGGAGGACTGCGCGCGAGCAGAGGGCACGCACGGTCGCGGCCTCGTGCGAGACGAAGAGGACAGTGGCGCCGCGCGCCTGAATCTCCTTGATGCGGCGCAGGCAGCGGTGCTGGTAGGCCGCGTCGCCGACGGCCAGCGCCTCGTCCACGACGAGCAGGTCCGGGTCCACGCTCGAAGCGACGGCGAAGGCCAGCCGGACGAACATGCCCGACGAGTAGGTCTTGACCGGCTGGTGGATGAAGGGGCCGATCTCGGCGAACCGCTCGATCTCGGGGAAGAGGCGCTCGGCCTCGCGGCGCGTGAGACCCATCAGCGTCGCGCTCATCAACACGTTCTCAACCCCGGTGAACTCCGGGTCGAAGCCGGCGCCGAGTTCGAGCAGGGCCGCCACCCGCCCCTCGCGCCAGACCTCGCCGTGCGTCGGCTCCAGGGTGCCCGCGATGATTTGCAGCAGCGTTGACTTGCCGCAGCCGTTCGGCCCGACGATGCCGACGGTGGTGCCGCGCTCGACCTCGAAGCTCACGTCACTGAGCGCCCAGAACTCGCGGTGGCGCTTCCAGCGGCCGCGCGTCAACGACTCGGCCAGGCGGTCGCCCGGCCGCCCGTAGATGCGGTACTGCTTCGAGACCCCTTCGACACGCAGCGCCAGAGACATGCGCCGCCAATGTAGCAGAGCCCCGAAGGAAGTTGGAAGCCGACGAGGGTTCGAGTTGATGGGGCGGGGCGGTGGGTTACAATGCGGGGCATGATCTCGGCGCAGACGGCGCGGCGCGCGGTGTGGCGGCCGCTCTGGGAGTTGCCGCGGCGGGCCGATTTGATTCGGACGCTGGCGCGGCGGATGACGGTGGCGCGCTACCGCGGCTCGGCGCTCGGGCTGGTCTGGGCCGTGCTCAACCCTTTGGTCCTAATCGCGGTCTTCACCTTCGTCTTCGCCGGGGTCTTCGGGGCGAGGTTCGGCGCGGCGGGCACGCCGCTCGACTACGCGCTCTACCTCTTCTGCGGGCTGCTGCCGTGGACGGCGTTCGCCGAGTCGGCCCAACTGTCGGCGGGCGTGGTCGTCGCCCACTCGAACCTGGTCAAGCGCGTCGTCTTCCCGCTCGAAACTTTGCCGGTGGCGCAGGCGCTCTCGGCGCTGGTCGGGCAGCTCTTCGGCACGGCGGCGCTGCTCGCCGCGGCGCTCGCGCTGCGGGGCGAGCTGCACGCGACGACGCTGTGGCTGCCCGCGCTGCTCGTGCCGCAACTGCTCCTGACGCTCGGCGCCTCGTGGCTCGTCGCCTCGCTCGGGGTCTTCCTGCGCGACACTGCGCAGGCGCTCTCGCTGCTCCTGACGGCCTGGATGTACCTGACGCCGATCATCTACCCCGAGCAGGTCGTCCCGGCCCGCTACCGCCCGCTGCTCGAACTCAACCCCTTCACGCCGCTCGTCCGCTCCTACCGCCTCTGCCTGCTCGAAGGCGCGCCGCCCGACTGGCGCGGGCTCGGCTACGCGCTGCTCTGCGGCCTCGTCGCCTTCACCCTCGGCTACTGGTGGTTCGCGCGCACGCGCAAAAACTTCGCCGACGTGATCTGACCTTCATTGCGGCTTGACTGTTTGACTCGACTCGGCCGCCTCTGGCATAAGTGCGGGCCTGCCCGGCGGCCGGCGCTCTTCTACAGACTCGCGGCCGTCTTCTTCTTCGCAGGCCGTTTGAGCGCATGACTGACACAGCACTGCGGTACTTGAGCGGACTCGGCGTCCGCCTGCATCAGGCGGCGCTCCTGCGCTTCAGACGCGGCGCCTTCTCGAACTTCGACGAGGAGGCGATCATCGCCCGCTTCGTCGCCGAACACTTCCCGCCCGGCCACGCGCACACGGCCGTTGACCTCGGCGCCGGCGACGGCATCAAGTCTTCAAACACCTACGCGCTCTTCCGGCAGGGCTGGCGCGGCCTCGGCGTCGAGGGAGACGAGGGCCGCGCATTCCGTCTCGCACAGGCTTACCGCCACTTCCCCGGCGCGGCGGCCGTCCACGCCCGCGTCACGCCCGACAACGTCGCGGGCCTCCTGCGCGCCCACGCCGTCGAGAACGACTTCGGCCTCCTCAGCCTCGACATAGACAGCTACGACTACTGGGTTTTAGACGCCGTGCTCGCTGAGTTTCGCCCGCGCCTCGTCGTCAGCGAAATCAACGAGAAGATACCGCCGCCCGTCAAGTTCGTCCTCAGGTTCGACCCGGACTTTCGGATGAGTCATCACTTCTACGGCTACAGCATCCAGAGCCTCGAAGACCTCTGCGCGCGGCGCGGTTATTCGATTGTCGGCCTCGAATACAACAACGTCTTCCTGGCGCCGGCCGAGACGCCCGGCATCGAGCCGCTCACGCCCGCAGAGGCATACCGCCGCGGCTACCTCGAACGGCCCGACCGCCGCCGCCGCTTCCCGCAAAACGAGGACATGGAGGCCCTGCACGGCATGTCGCCGGCCGAGGCGCTGGCCTTCCTCGAAAGCTTCTACTCGCGCCACCGGGGCAAATTCGAGTTAAGCCTCTGAGGCGCGCCCCTCAAGCCGCAGCGCCGCGGCCATCATCCACCACAGCAGCAGCGCGACCTCTGCGTCGCCGAAGTTGTAGTTGACGAGCGAGCTGGCGAGGAAGCCCGCGAGCGCGCCCGTGATGCCGAGGGCGAGGCCGTGCGAGGCCGCGTCGGGCGTGTCGCGCCAGGCGCGCTCGGCCCGCCGGGCCGCCCGCCAGAAGGCCGCCATCAGCCAGAGCCAGAAGAGAAGGGCCGGCAGGCCGCGCTCGAAGGCGAGCTGGACGGCCGTCGAGTGCGTGTGCATGACGACCTCGCCCGGAAAGCCCCACTCGCGCCAGCGCCGCTTGACCGAGTCCATCCCGTGCCCGAGCAGGGGGCGCGAAGGCACGCGCTCGACGGCCGCCCGCGCCACCTCGAAGCGGCGCACGGCGCTCGGGTCTTGCAGCCTGAGCGCGCCGCCCGCCCGCGTCCGCCAAACGACCGCCGCCCCCAGCCCCAGCACCAGGACCACCAGCAGGACGACCGCCCCACGCGCCCGCGCGCCCGAGGCCGCCCTCCACGACGCGACCAGCGCCCCGATGGCGAAGGCCGCCAGCGCCGTCCGCATCGCCGTCAGGGCGACGCCCACGGCCAGCACCGCGCACCCGGCGGCAGCCAGCCGGAAGGCGTCGCGCTCCCCCTGACTGCGCCAGCCGCCCTCGCGCCTTTTCCTCAGCCCGTAGGCGAGCGCGAAGCCCAGCGCGAGCTGCGCGATCATCTGTATCGTCTCGGCGAAGGTCTCGTAGTGGCGCGTCCAGCCCGAGGCGCGGAAGCGGCGCGTGCGCCCGCCTCCCACGAGCCCCGAGGGCGACTCTCCCAGCCGCGCGGTCTCCGTCACCTCGCCGCCCGCCCACTCGACGTGTTCGCCGCGGGAGACGACGCTCACGCGCAGCCGCTCGCCCGACGGCGCCGAGCGGATCAACGCGTCTATCTCCTCGACCGTGGAGACGCGGCGGCCGTTGACGCGCCACACGGCGTCGCCCGCCGCCAGCGGGGACGCGCCCTTAAGCGGGCTGTCCTCCCTCAGCGAGGCGACGACCACGCCGCGACCTGCCAGCAACTCGCCCGCGCCCCACAACACGCCGGCCGCGCCCGAGGCGATCATCAGCGCCGCCAGCCCGACGGCCGCCCGCCGCGTCAGCACGCCCCGCGCGAGGTAGAAGACGAGGAAGGCTGCGACGTTCGTGAGCTTCGGGACGCTCTCGGCGGGTTCGGGCGAGAGGATGCAGGAGAGCGCGGTCCAGCCGGCGAACAGCCAGAGCGGGAGGTCGAGCGGAGTCCGACCGAGCCCCAGCCGGCCCGTCATGATCACGCCGCCGAGCCAGCCGACCGTCGCCGCCGAAAGTCCCATCCACGCGCCGGCAATCGAGTGCGGCGCTGCGACGGCGTAGACGGCGAAGCCGGCAAGCGCGAGCCCCGCCGCCGCGCGCCGCGCCGGCCCGCGCCGGCCGGCCCGACCCGGACCCCCGGCCTCCTCGTCGCGCGGCACGACAGGGCCGTCGGCAGCCGCCGGCCCGCCGGCCGTCTGCGCCGCCGCGGGTTGCGTCTCTCGTGCGCTCAAGGCTCTGCCCCGCAGCGGGTCAACTGTTCAGATCGTGGCCTGCGCCCGCGAAGGCCGGGGCCGCCAGGCTTCGGGAAAGGTCTCGAAGAAGGCTTCGGAAGTGGACGCGGCCCGGCTCGGGAGCGCCCGCCGCGGGGCCGTTTGGGGCTGCAAAGTCGCGCCGCAACGGGGCTTTCGGGGCGCCGGCCGGTGACGCGAAAAAGGCGCGTAAATGGCAGAAAAAGTTGCGGTTGACACCCGCCGTGCCGCGTGCTAGCGTACAAAATTGCCCGTCCTCGGAGGCAGGGGCCGCAAGCTAAAGGACGAGTATTTTCGCCGGAGGCCCAATCCCTGCCGCTGCCAGCGTGCCTCGCGTCTTCCCGTTCCCCGTCTTCTCCGTGGCTTTTTAATGGCATTCGACAAGGCAAAGGCCATTCGTGCGGCTGAGAAGTATCTTGCCCAGGGCAAGATTCCGGCGGCCATTCAGGAGTACGCCCGCATCGCCGAGCACGACGCCGAGGACTACACCGCGCTCAACACCCTGGGCGACCTCTACGCCCGCGTCAACCAGAAGCAGTACGCGGTCGCCTGTTACCGCCGCGTCGCCGAACATTACCGCGAGCAGGGCTTCACGCTCAAGGCCGTGGCGATGTACAAGAAGGTGACGCGCTTCGAGGCGACCGACCCCTTGACGGCGCTGGCCCTCGCCTCGCTCTACGAGCAGCAGGGGCTGATGGCCGACGCCCGCGCGCAGTACCTCGTCGCCGCCGACGCCTTCGCCCGCTCCGGTTCGGGGCGCGACGCTCTGGCCGCCCTCGGCCGCATCGCCGACCTCGACCCCGAAGACACCGGTGTCCGCCTCCGCCTCGCCGACGGCTACGCGCGTGAGGGGCTGGCAGACGAGGGCGCCGAAGCCTACACCGTGGCCGGCGAGCGGCTGGCCGCCCGCGGTAAGCACGAGTGGGCGCTCGAAGCCTTCGACAAGGCGCTCGCGCTCCGGCCCTCGCTCCACGCCGCGCTCCAGGGCGTGCTCGGCGCCCACGTGGCGCTCGGCACGGCCGAGCAGGCCGCCGAGATTCTGGAACAGGCCGTTGCCGCCCGCCCGCGCGACGTTGAGTTGCTCGCGCTGCTGGCCCGCGCCTACGTCGAGGCCGAGGACGTGTGCCGCGCCGACCGCGCCACCGAAGACCTCGTCCGGCTCGACCCGACCAGCTACACGGTCTTCTTCGAGGTGGCGCGCCTTTACCTACAGCAGGGGAGCGTCGCCGAGGCCGTGCGCCTGCTCGGGAAGACCTCCGAGCAGGCCCTCTCGGGCAACCAGGACGGGCCGCTGCTGGAACTGACGCAGGAGGTGCTGGCGCGCGACCCCGAACACCTCGCGGCGCTCAGGCTGCTGGCGCGCGTCTACGCCTGGCAGCGCGAGGACGAGCGGCTGCGGATGACCCTCGAACGCCTGACCGACGCGGCGCAGGCCGCGGGCGAGCCTGAGGAGGAGCGCGCCGCCCTCGCGCAACTGGTCCGCCTCGCGCCAGACGAGTCGCGCTACTCGGCCCGCCTCGACGCCCTCGGCGGCCCCGTGCCCGAAGAGGCCCACGCACACGCGCCCGGCGGCGGCGGCGACGTGCCCACCTTCGAGAGCTTCATGCTCCACGAGGAGGCGGCCTACGACCCCGGCCCCGCGGCCGCGCCCGCGCCCGACTCGCCGGCCGCCGAGTTCGAGTGGAACGCGGTCGGCGAGCCCGAAGCGGCCCCGCGGCCTGCGCCCCCGGCCGAATCCCTCGTCCTTGAGCGCAACGGCTCGGAAGCGGGCGGCGAGGTCGCTTACGACTTCTCCGCGCCCGGCTCCTCGGCGTCCTCCTCCGGCTTTCAGGAGGTAGACTTCGGCGCCCCCGCCGCGTCGTCCTCGTCGGTCTCGGAGGCCGCCGAGCGGATGCTGCTGCAAGAGTTGGAGAGCGTCGATTTCTACATCGAGCAGGGCTACGCCGACATCGCGCGCGAGACGCTCGACATGCTCGAACGTCAGTACGGCCCGCACCCGGATATAGACAACCGGCGCGCGAGCCTGCCGGCCGACCCGCTCGGCGCCGACCCGGGCGAGTCTTACGCAGGCGAGACGGCCGCGGACGCGCCCGAAGAGTTCGAGCTGAGCGACCCGGCGGCCTTCGACTTCACCACCCTCGCGCCGCCCGAGCGCGACCCTGTCGCCAAAGGCAACGGTAACGGCCACGCCCCCTACGCCGAGATCGTCGCAGACTTCGTCGTCGAGCCCGCGACGGCCGAAGACTCCGAGACTTCGGCCGCTGGCGCCTCTTTCGTTGACGGCGCCCCCGGCTTCGACACCGGCGCCGGCTTCGACGTGGATGCCGCCTTCGACGCAGAGGCCATCGTCGAGCCAGCCGTCGCGCCCGCGAGCCCTGCCGCGGACGCGACGGCGCTCTCCCACGAGCCCACTCATTTGCCGGAGGCAGCTCCCGACTCCGCTCACGCCGCCTCGTCCCGGCAGGACGCAAACGCGCAGACCCCCGCGCGGCGGCCGGGCAACGGGCTCGACCCCGGCCTGGCGGCCATCTTCGACGAGTTCCGCGAGTCGTTCGAGGAGGAGGGCGCGGCCGAAGACGAGGACTACGAGACCCATTACCAGATGGGGCTGGCCTACCGCGAGATGGGCCTGCTCGACCAGGCCGTCGAGGAGTTCCAGATCGCGGCCGGCCTCGCGGCCCCCGCCGACGGCACGCCGCGCTACCTGAACTGCTGCAACCTGCTCGGCCACTGCTTCGTCCAGAAGGGGATGCCGCGCCCGGCAGCCGTCTGGTTCAAGCGCGGGCTCGACGCGCCGGGCCACGGCGAGGACGAATACCAGGCGCTGCGCTTCGACCTGGCCGCGACCTTCGAGCAGATGGGCGAGGTTGACCGGGCCGTCGAAATCTTCTCCGAGGTCTACGCGATAGACGTTAACTACCGCGGTGTCGCCGGCCGCCTGCGCGAGCTGCAAAAGGCCGTCAACCGTGAGTAGTAGTTTTTAGTTTCTGGTTTTTAGTTTTTAGTTAGCAGCCATCAGCGGCCGGCCGTCAGTTCTAAGTCTCGTTAAAGACTCGCTGCGCTCTGCCGGCCCGGAGGCTGAGTGCTAAGAGCGTCTGGCGGCCGAGTGACAGAGACTAAAGACTAAAAAACAGAAACTAGAAACTTCCTTTATGGCATCGAGGCTGACGGTCGTCTTCTACATCATCCTGTGCCTTGAGGCGGGCTTCTTCCTGACGGTGCTGCCGTGGGTGCAGTGGTTCGGGATGGGCGACTGGGGCAACAACTTTTTTCTCGTCTACGCGGCGCAGCAGACGGGTCTGGTCGGCCTCCAGCGTGCGGTCGCCTCAGGCTGGGTGCGCGGCGCCGTGACCGGGCTCGGGCTGCTCAACATCTTCATGGGCGTCTGGGAGTTGTTTCACTTCCGCGAGACCGTCCGCCGGCTCGAAGGCGCCGACGCCCGCGCCGCCTCCCACGCGCTGCCGCACACGGCCGCCGGACGCCCGGCCGCGCAGGTCCGAGACGATGCCGACTCCGCTCGCGCCGCCGATCACCTGTCTCATCACGCCCGGCGCGACGACTAGCTCCACCACGCCCGCCGACCGAGAGTTCGACGACCTCGTCGCTCTCGTCGCCCGCGCTTCGCAGGCCGGCGTCTCCGTCGTCCAAATCCGAGAGAAGGGCCTGACGCCCCGCGTGCTCTACGAGCTGGCGGCCCGTTGCGCCGAGGCCGCCCGCGCCGGCGGCACGCTCCTGCTCGTCAACGACCGCGCCGACGTGGCCAGCGCCGCAGGCTGCCACGGCGTCCACCTCGCCACAAACTCGCTCGAAGCCGCGATTGTCCGCCGCGCCTTCGGCCCGGACTTCTGCGTCGGCGTCTCGACCCACACGTTCGACGAGGCCCGGGCCGCGCGCGACGGCGGCGCCGACTTCGCCCTCTTCGGGCCTGTCTTCGACACCCCCTCGAAGCGCGCCTTCGGCCCGCCTCGCGGCACCGCGGCGCTCGGTGAAGTCGCACGTGCCCTCAAATCCTTCCCCGTCGTCGCGCTCGGCGGCGTCACCGAAGAGAACGCAGGGGCGGTCTTCGCGGAGGGCGCGGCCGGGGTCGCGGCCATCCGCCTCTTCTCGGGGGCCGCAGACCTCGCGGGAGTCGTGCGCCGCGTCCGCGCCGCCGCGGGGTGACGCGCCCGCCCCGCGCGCGTTATGCTTCCGCCCGGCGCTTGAGGGAAGGGGGCTGTGGGGATGGGTTCTGAGAAGCCGGCCGAAGCCGGGACCGTTGAGAGATTCGGGAGGACGCCCGTTGCGCTGACGGTCGCGGGCTTCGACCCCTCGGGCGGCGCCGGCGTCGTGGCCGACATCAAGACCTTCACGGCCTTCGGCTGCTTCGGGGCGGCGGCCGTCACGTCTCTCACCTTCCAGAACACGACGGGCGTCTTCGGCGCCGCGCACCAGACGGCCGAGGTCGTCGCCCGGCAGGTGCTGGCCGTGGTCGAAGACTTCCGGGTGGCCGGCGCCAAGACCGGGATGCTCCCGACGCGCGAGGTTATCTTGCAGGTGGCGCGCCTGTTCCGCGAGACGAACCTGCCCGCGCCGGTCGTTGACCCAGTGGTCCGCTCGACCTCGGGCTATGACCTGATCGACGACGAGGCGCTGGCCGCCCTGAGGTCCGAGTTGATCCCGCTAGCGCGCGTCGTCACGCCGAACGTGCCCGAGGCCGAGCGCCTGACCGGTCTACTCATCCGCGACGAGGAAGACATGCGGCGGGCCGCCGCGCGGCTGCGCGATTTGGGAGCGCGGGCCGCGCTCGTCAAGGGCGGGCACCTGACGGGCCGCCTCGCCCTCGACCTGCTCGACGACGGCGGCCGGGTCCGCACCTTCTCGGCCGAGCGCATCGAGACCACCTCGACCCACGGCACCGGCTGCACGCTCGCGGCCGGCATCGCCGCCGGCCTCGCGCTCGGGCACACGCTCGAAGAATCGGTCGGGGCGGCCAAGCGTTTCGTGACCGAGGCCATCCGCCGCGCGCCGGGCCTGGGGCGCGGCCACGGCCCAGTCAACCACGGCATCGCCGCGCCCGCCTGAGCGCGCGGCCGCCGGCAGTCCGGAAAGGTGAGTCAGGCCATGACGAGAAACAGAGTCGGGCTTGTGTGGGCGAAGAAAAGCGGGTCGCCCGAGGCGGCGGCGCCGAACGCAACGCGCGCGGAGCCGGGGCCGACAGCGGCGTGCACGACCGCGAGGCGGCGTGCGACGGCGTGTGCTGCGAGGCTGGCCGTCGTCCTGCTCCTCGTGCCGAGCGCCGCGGCCGGCCCGGCGACGCAGGGTGACCTGCCGGGCGGCCTCGGGCGCTTCGTCGCCTCGCAGCCTGGGAAGCAGAAGACGGTCTCGGGCGCCGCGCCGAAGTACGTGCGCCCGCCGCAGCAGCGCGACCCGAAACTCGTCGCCGCGGACCGGTTGTTTGCGGCCGTCGCGGCCGGCGACGGGGCCGGCGTCGCGGCCGCCCTCCGCGCCGGGGCCGCCGTCAACGCGCGCGCCGCGAACGGCTGCACGCCTCTGGCCTACGCGGCCGCGGGCGGCAAGGCGTCCATAGTCGAGGCGCTGCTGGCGAAGGGGGCCGACGTGCGCGCGGCATGCTCCGACGGCGTCACGCCCCTGATGGTCGCGGCCGAAGCGGGCGACGCCGTGAGCGTAGGCGCGCTCATCGCCAAAGGCGCCGACCCCGACGCGCGCACGCGCGACGGCCGCACGGCTCTCATCTTCGCCGCCTCGAACGGCCATGCGGCGGCGGCCCGCGCCCTGCTCGCCGCCGCCGCGCCCCCGGACACGCGCCACTCCGACGGCCGCACGGCACTGGCCTTCGCCGCGGCCAACGGCCACACCGAGATCGTCGCAGACCTGCTCGCGCGCGGCGCCGACCCGAACGCGCGGCCCGAAGACGGCTGGGCGCCGCTTTTCTGGGCCTCCTGGTTCGGTCACGCGGAGGCGGTCAGGCTGTTGCTGGAGAAGGGTGCGGACGTGAAGGCGGCCGACAAGGACGCCGACACGCCGCTGATGAAGGCCGCCACGCAGGGGCACACGGCGGTGGTGAGGATGCTGCTCGCGCGCGGCGCCGACCCGAACGCGAAGGGCAACGGCGGCGGCACGGCTCTGCTCTTCGCCTCGTCGCGCGGCAGCTACGAGATCGTCGAGGCGCTGCTGGAGCGGCGGGCCGACGTGAACGCGCGCAACGAGGCGGGGCTCGCGCCCGTCCACATGGCCGCGTCCTACGGGCGCGTGCCGACGCTCGAAGTGCTGCTCGACCGGGGCGCGAACGTGAACGCACGGAGCCCGCGCGGCTTCACGGCGCTGATGGCCGCGGCCAACAAGGGGCTCGTGCAGACCGTCAGGCTGCTGGTCGAGCGCGGGGCCGACCCGGCCGCGAAGTACGAGGACGGGCGCACCGCCCTCGACTTCGCACGGCAGAACGGCCAGCAGGCCGTCGTCGAATTCCTCCAGACCGCCCCACGCCCCGGCAACTGACGGCCCCGCGCGCCGGCCCGCCGCGCGCCTTAACCGATTCTCACGCGACGCCCTCGCCGCGCGAGTCTCAACCGATTCTCACTCGCCGCCCTCGCCGCCCTCGATGGTCACGCGCTCCATCCTGACCTCGTTGACCGGGCGGTCGTCGCGGCCGGTCTGCGAGGTGGCGATCTTATCCACCACGTCCTGCCCCTCGACGACGCGGCCGAACTTGGTGTAGCTCGGCGGCAGCGGGTAGTCTGCGTGCATGATGAAGAACTGCGAGCCGTTGGTGTTCGGCCCCGCGTTCGCCATCGCCACCGTGCCCTTCGTGTAGGCGCCGCGGTAGAGTTCCGAAGAGCGGTTGATCTCGTCGTTGAAGCGCCCGCCCCAGGCCGACTCGCCGCCGCGGCCCGTGCCCGTCGGGTCGCCCCCCTGAATCATGAAGCCCTTGATGACGCGGTGAAAGATGACGCCGTCGTACTTGCCCCGCTCGGCCAGCAGCCGGAAGTTCTCGGCCGTCTTCGGCGCCTCGTCCTCTAACAACTCGAAGCGAATCGTCCCCATGTTGGTCTCGATCCTCGCTATCCTGTTCGCCATAAAAGTTCCTTTCAGAGTTTTTAGTTTTCAGTTTTTAGTTTTTAGCCGAAGCCTGCCCGGGCGCGCCCTGACAACCGGTGTCGGGGCCGGAACTAAAAACTAAAAACTCAAGACTAAAAACCGGTAACGAAGCGTTCGATGGCCTCGGCCACGCCGTCCTCGTCGTTCGAGGCGGTGGTGTGGAGGCGCCGGCCGTCGTTGAGGCCGGGGTCTGCGTTGCCCATCAGCACGCCCGTGCCGGCGTATTCGAGCATCTCAACGTCGTTGAAGTTGTCGCCGACGGCCATCACCTCTTCGCGCCCGAGGCCGAGTTCGGCCGCCACGGCCGCGAGCCCCGCGCCTTTCGAGGCCGCGGGGTGGAGCACGTCGAGCAGCGCGAAGTCTGTGCGCGGGTAGAGCGTGAGCAGGAGCTTGACGGCGCCGCACAGCTCCGACTCCATGACGCGGGCCAGCCGCTCCATCGCCGCGCAGCCGCCCGAGAAGGCTACGTGCAGCGGGTCGTGGTCGAGGTAGCTTTCGAGCGAGGGCACGCGCCGGATGGCGGCCGCCGCCTCCTCGCCGACCACCCGCCGCGACCACGCGATGTACTTCTGAAGCGCCGTGTTCCCCTCGGTGAGATGGTCGTAGACGAGGAGCCCCGCGCCGACGTGGTCGTCGCTGACGAGGGCGTCGGCCCCGTGTGCGCGCCCCGTGCGGATCACCTGCCGCGCGGCCTCGGCCGGCATCAGGAGCGCGGCCACGGTCTGGAGCGTGCGCGCGTGCTTCGTGAGCGCGCCGTTGTGCGCGATGACCGGCACGTCGAGGCCGAGTTCGAGCGCGATTGGCTGCGCGTCGCGGAACCGTCGCCCCGTCACCACCGCCACGCGCGCCCCGCGCCCGCGCGCCGCCGCGATGGCCGCGCGGTTGCGCCCCGACAACTCGCCGCGCGAGTCGAGGAGCGTCCCGTCAAGGTCGAGCGCGATCAGCCTGATTGCCATGCTTTGAAAGTGTGGCCCGACTCTAGCACCCACCCGCCGGGCGCGCAAACACTCACGCCGGCCCGCGCCTCTTTCACCGCGGCGGCCCGGCCCGGTGCAACAATGGCGCTCCATGTGACGGCCCGCGCCGCCGTGTGCGACACTCGCTGCGAGAGAAAGTCGCGCGCAGAGCGGGGGCAGGCGATGAGACGGTTGCGTCGCCTACCGTCCTCGTCAAACGTTCCGCGCCGGCCCGCGCCTCGCCGGTTGCGAATCGTTTCGCCCGTCTTCGTTGGCAACTCAGAGCCCCGCCGGAGGAATCATCTGTCATGTACGTCACGCACCTCGAATGCGCGGCCTGCGGACTCCGCCACCAGGCACGGAGGTTGCATAACCTCTGCGTCGCCTGCGGTAAACCGCTGCTCGTGCGCTACGACCTCGAAAGGGCCGCCGGCGCGCTCCGCCGCGGGGAGCTGGCCGGGAGAAGGGCGGACCTGTGGCGCTACCGCGAAGTCCTGCCCGCCGCGCACGAGGATGAGATCGTCTCGCTCGGCGAGGGCTGGACGCCGCTTTTGCCGGCCGAGCGGCTGGGCGAACAACTCGGCCTGCGGCGGCTCTACGTCAAAGACGAGTCGCAGAACCCCACGCAGAGCTTCAAGGCGCGCGGCATGTCGGCCGCCGTCACGATGGCAAAGGCGCTGGGCGCGCGCAAGCTGGCCGTGCCCTCGGCGGGCAACGCAGCCGGGGCGCTCGCCGCCTACGCCGCGCGGGCCGGGATGGAGGCGCACATCTTCATGCCGCGCGACACGCCGCGGGCCAACGTCGTGGAGTGCGAGCAGCTCGGCGCCCGCGTCACGCTGCTCGACGGCCTCATCACAGACTGCGGCGCCGAGGTAGCGCGGCGTAGAGAGGCCGAGGGCTGGTTCGACGTTTCGACGCTCAAGGAGCCCTACCGCGTCGAGGGCAAGAAGACGCTCGGTTACGAGCTGGCCGAGCAGTTGGGGTGGGAGCTGCCCGAGTGGATCATTTACCCGACGGGCGGCGGCACGGGCCTCGTCGGCATGTGGAAGGCTTTCGACGAGATGGAGCAAATGGGCTGGATAGACTCGCGCCGCCCGCGCATGGTGACGGTGCAGGCCGCCGGGTGTGCCCCCATCGTCCGTGCCTTCGATGAGGGGAAGACCGCGGCGGCCGAGTTCGAGGACGCGGCGACGGTCGCCTCGGGGCTGCGCGTGCCGAAGGCCATCGGCGACTTTCTCATCCTCGAAGCCCTGCGCGCATCGAAGGGCACGGCCGTCGCCGTCACTGACGACGAGCTGCTCGGAGGGGTCAGGGAACTGGGCGCGACCGAGGGCGTCTTCGCCGCGCCCGAAGGCGGGGCCTGCCTCCCCGCCCTCAAACTTTTAATCGAACGCGGCGAGGTCGGGGCAGACGACCGCGTGGTCATCTTCAACACGGGCGCCGGGGTCAAGTACCTCGAAGCGTTCGGCGGGCAAACGTCCTGAAGCTTTAAGGCGGTGTGATCGAGATGTTTAAAGGGAAGTTCAAGGCGGCCGTCTTGTCGGCCGTGGTTCTGGCGGGCGCGTCGGCGCCGGCCCCGGCACAGGCGGTGAAGGCGTCGAAGGCGACGAAGGAGTCCCGGCCGGCCGAGGCCGCGAAGGGCGGGGCGTCGGCGGGCGCCGCCTTCGACCGCAAGAAGTTCGACGAGATGCGGGGCGCCGGCTTCGACGCGCTCTACAACCTCGACTACGAGGCCGCGCGCCGCCAGTTCCGCGAGATGACGCGCGTCTTCCCGGACCACCCGGCCGGCTACCAGTTCCTCGCCGCGGGCCTCTGGCTGAGGATGCTCAACGAATCGCGCCGGCTCCAGTCGTCGGTCTACAACAACGAGGGGTTCTACAAGGAGAAGGACGACAAGGTAGACCCGAAGGCCGTCGAGGAGTTCCGCGAGCTGACGCGGCAGGTCAGGGAGTTGTCGGAGGCGCGCCTCAAGCGCGACCCGAAGGACGTGGAGGCGCTCTACTATCTGGGCGCCGTCGAGGGGCTGAAGGCCGCCTTCGCCGGGGCCGTCGAGCGCAGCTTCATGTCGGCCTTAAAGAGCGGCCGCGAGTCGGTAGACCGCCACCGCGACGTGGTCAAGCTCGACCCGGACTTCCACGACGCCCGCGTCACCATCGGCATGTACGACTACGTGGTCGGCACGCTGCCGCTGCCCGTCAAGATCGGCGCGACCTTCCTCGGCGTGCGCGGCTCGAAGAAGAAGGGGCTGGCGACGCTCGAACAGGTGGCCCGCGAGGGCACCTGGGCCAGGGACGACGCCGGCTTCCTCCTGATCGCGCTGCTCAAGCGCGAGCGCCGCTACCGCGACGCCTACGGCTACGCCGCCGGCCTCGCAGAGAAGTACCCGCGCAACTACATCTTCAAGATGGAGGCGGCCGACGCTCTCGTCTCGCAGGCGGCCGCCGAGCGCGCGACGGACCCGGCCGCGGCCAGGAAGTCTGAGGAGCAGGCTTTCGCCATCTTCGACTCGCTGCTCGCGCCGGCGCGCGCGCCGCAGCGCGGCGACCCGGCCGCGCCTAAGCCGCCGCTCGACCTCGTCCACTACAGCTACGGCGAGGCGCTGCTCGTCGCCGGTCAGGCCGAGCGCTCGGCCCGCGAGTTCATCGCCGTCACCGAGCAGGCCGGCGCCGAAGCCTCGCTCTCGACCCGCGCCCGGCTGCGCGCCGCGCAGGCGCTCGACGTGGCGGGCAAGCGCGAGGCGGCGCTCGCGCAGTACAAGCAGGTGCTCACGCGCCCGAACGTCTACGACTCGCACGAGGATGCGCGCCGCGGCCTGAAGGAGCCTTTCAAACTCCCGAAATCGGCCGGGGCAGCCGCCGGCGACGGCGACGACGACGCCGACAACAACGCGCCCGGCGGCAGGGCCAACTGACGGCGGCACAGGACAAGGGGGAGACGGTCATGGTAGACGAGGCGTGTTCAAGTGATAGCCTGATGGCGGGGCTCGCGGCTCGGGCAGCGAGCGCCACGGACGAGGCCGCGGGCTCGCGGGCGGCGTCGCCCACGCGTGCGCGCCGCCTGCTCCTATGCCTCGACGGGGTGCCGCACGAGGTCATGCTCGCCGCCAGGTCGCGCGGCCTCTTCGACAACTTCGGCGAGCCCTCGCGCCTGCTCTCGCCCTTCCCGACGCTGACCAACGTGGCGCTCGCGGAGATGCTCGGCGCCACGCCGCCCGCCGGCTACGAGAGCCTCTACTTCGACCGCGAGGCGCGCGAGCTGCGCGGCGGCGTGAGCAAGTACCTCGGCCGCCGCACGCCCGACAAGGTGCCCTCCTCCTACATGGACGAGCTCGACTACCAGGAGCCGCTGCCCTTCGAGTTCCTCATCTACGTGGCGACCGAGCGCGTCTGGCGCGCCGACCAGCGCCGCTTCCGCGAGCGGTTCCTCGCCGCCCCCCAGACCCGAGACTTCTTCGGCTTCCTCAAGGCGACCGACGGGCTCTTACACATCGGGGGGCCGGCCCCCCTCTCCGTCGCCCTCGAATCGCTCGACCGGCTGCTCAGAGACTTGCAGCGCGAGTGCGGCTCGGAGACCGAGATCGTCCTCTTCTCGGACCACGGGATGAACCTCGTCGAGAACCGCCGCGTTCACCTGCAAACTCACCTGCGGCGCAACGGCTACGAGGTCGTCAGCCGGATGCGGCCCGGTCGCGGGCGCCGCAGCGTCGCGGCGCCGGCCTTCGGGCTCTGCGGCTACGTCGCGCTCTACCGCGGCGACGAGACCGACCCGACCGAGCTGTCGGCCGCGCTCGCGCAGCTCGAAGGCGTTGATTTCAGCGTCTACCGCGAGGGCGGGTCGGCCGTCGTCGTCGGGCAGCGCGGGCGGGCGCGCGTCGAACGCGCGGAGCGCGAGGGCCGCACCCTCTACCGCTACGTCCGGCTCGAAGGCGACCCGCTTTGGCTCGGCCCCGTCGAGCGCGCCCTCGCCGAAGAGGGTTTGGCAGACGCCGAGGGCTTTGTGTCCGACGACGCCTGGTTCGCGCGCACGGCCGGCCACCTCTACCCGAACGCGCTCGCTAACGTCCACGGCTCGCTCTTCACGCCCCGCGTCGGCCACACGGCGGACGTGCTCGTCTCGCTGGCCGACGGCTACTACTACGGCGCCTCATCCTTCAGCCGCATCGCGCGCCTGCTCGCCACCCACGGCAACGCCCTGGCCCCCAGCACCAACGCTTTCCTGATGAGCACGCACCGCAACTTCCCCGCGCACGTCCGCGCCACAGAGGCCCGCCCGCACCTGAGAGGTGGGTGAAAAGGAGAAAAGGGAAAAGGGGGAAAAGGGAAGAGAGAGAAAGACCGGCGCGAGGGCCGTTAAGTTCTTCGCGCCGGTCTTTTCCTTTTCGCCTTTTCGCCCTTTCCCCTTTTACCCTTCCTCAATGGTGGTGCTCCCGCTCGTACTCGTCGGCCTCGGCCTTCGTGCGGTGGACAGTCCCGTCCGGGTGCTCGGGCGGGGTGTAGAGGGTGAAGAGCTTGAGGGCCGCGCCGCCGCCCGCGAGGAAGTTGTGGCGCGTCCCGCCGGGGACGACGACGACCGAGCCGGCGCGGACCGGCCGGTTCTCGCCCTCGATGACGGCCTCGCCCTCGCCCTCGACGAAAGCCAGAACCTGATCAATCCCTTCGTGCGTCTCCTCGCCGATCTCCTCGCCCGGCGGCACCGCCATCAGGACGAGCTGCGACCGCTCGGTCGTGTAGAGCACCCGGCGGAAGTCCTCATTCTCGCGCGCGAGACGATACACGTCTTCCGCGTAGCCTTTTTCTGCCATGTCTCCTCCAGGAAAAATTTGGGCGGATGATACCAATTGTGGGCGAAGCTGTCACAGGCGCGGTCGCGGCGCGCCGGCCCGAAGCCGCGGCCGGGTGCGAGGCCCCTGACGGCCGCGGCTTGAGAGCAGGGGGCGGGGCGGGGGCGCCGAACGAGTCGGGCGAACTGCGGCGCCGCGGCGCCCCGCCGTCGTTTCCGAACCGGCCCGGCCTCGCGGCCTCAGACCACGTTGCGGCGGCCTGAGAGCAGGCGGACAAGGAATATCACCAGCGCCACGACGAGCAGCAGGTGAATGAGCCCGCCGGCGATGTCGGCGACGAGCCCGACCAGCCACAGAACCAGCAGAATGACGAGAATAGTCCAGAGCATCTTCAGTCTCCCTCCCCTTTCGTTTGTCCGACCCTAGCCGCGAGCGGCCCCCGCGAGGGTTCAAGGGCGGCCGCGCCGACGCCGTATCAATCCGCTCCGGCGGAGACGTTGTCGGTGCGTCCCGGGTGTGTTCTTTTTAGACAAGAAACTTCCCGCACGGGGTAAGAGTGCAAGGCCCATGCCCCGCAGCGGATGGCGGGAGGCGGAGAAGGTGCGGGGCGGCACGGCCGTCAAAGTCGCGGCGGCTCTTCGAGCGGGAGGTCTACGAGCAGGGGCGAGTGGTCGGAGATGCGGTCGGGGAAGCTGAAGTTGAGTTCTTTGAGGGTGCGTCCGAAGTGCGGGGCGAAGCGGTAAGTCTGCGAGCCGGCGCCCGGCTCTCCGGCGGGCGAGACGGGCGGCTTGACGAAAATCCAGTCGAGCTTGAACTTGCCGACGAAGCCGATGGCGCGCTCGACCTCGTAGGTGGTGGCGAAGCCCTTGCCGCCGCGCTCGTTCGAGTTCGAGAGCGTGCCGGCAGTGCCCGAAGAACGATCCTCGTCGCCGCGGAAGTCGAAGGCGCCGCCGTCGGCGAAGCGGAACTCCTTCAGCTCCGTGAAGAACTTCGCCTCGGGGTTCGCGGCGACGAAGGGCACGTGGCGCACGGTCGGGTCGCCCTGCTTGCGGTAGTGGTTGATCCCGCCGCGGACGAAGCCGAAGGGCAGCGTGAAGCCGGTCGTGTGCTTGACCAACTGCTCGGCCCAGAACTTCCTGCTGCCGAGCCGCTTCTTGAACTCGCGGGCGAGCGAGGTCGGCGTGTCGTCGCGCGTCGAGGTGTTCATGTCGCCCGCCAGCACGACCGCGTGCCTGACGCCCGCGATCTCGTCCAGCACCTCGCGCAGTTGCCTGACGCGGTTCGCCGGCTTCGTCTTCGCTTCGAGGTGCGTGGCGACCACCGTCAGCCGGCCGCCGGGGAAGGCCGGGTCGCTGATGTCGGCCAGCAGCATCATGCGCCCGCCGCGGCGCACCTCGCGCCCTGTCTTCGTGCGGAAGGCGACCTCGCTGGCCTTGCGTCGCCCCTTCTCCAGCGGCGAGCGCCCCTTCCTCTCGTCCGCGTACCAGTCGTGACCCTGGAACTTGAACGGGACGAGCCGCACGTTCTCCAGAGGGTAGCGGCTGAGGATGGCCGTCCCGTGAAGCCCGAGGTAGCGTTCGGGGTCAACCCTGATCTGCTCTGCCAGGGCCTTGTCACCGCCCGCCTCCTCGCCCGTGAACTTCTCGATGCCCAGCGCGATGGGGTCCACCTCGACGAACTCGACGCCGAAGGCGTAGTTCATCCCGAGCGCGGCGGCGAGGTCGGCGGCGACGTTGCGATAGCCCGTCCGCTTCAGGCCCCAGTCCACCTCGTTGAGGACGACGATGTCGGCCGCCTGCAACATGGCCGCCTGTTCGAGCGCAGCCGCGCGCGCGGGGGAGCCGGGCCGGTAGTCGGCGCCGTCGATCAACTCGGCGAACCTGTGCGGCGAGACGAAGGCCGCCTCGATTGCCTCGTATTCGAGCCCGCGCTCGACGTTCCACTGCACCACGCGCAGGAAGCGGCCGAGTCGTTCCGAGCGCGGGGCGGCGGGACGCGTGCCGCGCTCGGTCGCCTCGTTGCTGACGAAGGGCGTCGTGAGCAGGCTTTGCAGCTTGCGGCGGAGCGGCTCGGGCGGCGTCTCCCGGTCGTAGAGCGTTAGCAGCTCGTCGTAGGTCAGCGCGGGCGGGCGCCCGGCGGCGCCTGTGCGGCCCGCGACCGGGGCGGGGGAGACGGCCTGGAGCAGCAGTAGGGGTAGGAGTGCGGCGCGGAGAAAAAGGGCTTGCAAGCTTGCGCGGCCCTCGCTACGGGCGAGTTTATCCGTCAGCATCCTTTGAAGGATACCGTCCGGGGCCGTACAGGACAAGGGGGTTTTCAGCGTGCCGAAACGAGGCGGCGTGGGCAGGCGCCCTCCGCAAGCCCGCGTGCAGGCTGTAGGCGGCGTCAGGCGGTTTTCTCGATCTCGTGGCGGAAGATGTCGCGCCCGCGCCGCTCCCAGCGACGGTGGTAAGAAGACTTCAACTCCTCGTCGAAGGTGAAGCGCCACTCGTCGGGCGGGATTAGCCGGAAGCGCGCGTCGCGCCCGATTGCGCGCGCGACCTGCCTCGACACGTCGCGGTCGTCGGTCAGCAGGCTGACGCGCCCGCCGGGAATCAGCGCGCGGTGCAGGTGGTCGAAGACGTAGGGCGAGTAGGTCTGGTGCTTGCGCTGGCGGCTGACGCTGAACGGAACAGGGAAGTGTATGAAGACCGAGGCCAGCGACCCGGCCGCGAGCAGCGGCGCGAGCAGCTTCACGTCGGCCTGTAGGAAGCGGACGTTGGACAGCTCCATTTCGGCGGCCGTCGCGGCGGCGTGGTCGAGCGGCTTGCGCGCAGTGTCAACACCGAGGTGAAAGCCGGCTGCATCACGCGACGCCAGCGCGCACAGAAACTCGCCCGCGCCGCACCCGATCTCGAGCGTGAGCGGGCCGCCGGCGCCGAAGAGGGAGAGCGCAGTGAGCGGCGGAAACTGCTCCGGCCGCTCGTAGAGTTGGCGGCTCGGCCACCACATTCGGTAGAAGGCGGCCGTCTGCGGGTCGAGCCGCCGCGCCTGAAGCCGTGTCAGATACTGTCCTCTCGCCATCGTCCCTAACTCCGAGCCCGGCGGGGCCGGATCGGCCGTCCACTTTACAGCAGGCTCTGGCCGGCGGCTAAACGGGCCGCACGCCACGAAGCCCCGCACGCTCATCCGTAGCCTGAGCAACAGGCGTGCGGGCGACTGAGAGGGACTGGCTTAAAAACATGACGCAATATGCGGAAACGCTTAATTCGTGCAAGAGAAAATTGGAAGATAATCAGATGTATAATTTGGCAGCGGAAAATTTTGATTTTTCGCTTGACAAATTTTCAGAAATGAAGATAATTCGCTCAATCCGTTCACAAGAGTATTTGTAACGGAGGCTGTTTGACTGCTTTGAGGAGGGGCTTTCCCCTGAGTCGGGCCTTCAAGGGTTCGCCCGACTGCGTTAGGAGGAGGTGCCGGCTTTTGGGCGGGCTCATGGCGCCTCCTCTGACAGGCGAAGCGCCGCGCGGCGGAGAGGCGGGTCTTGAGAGCAGACGCGCTGACCCGGCGGGCGGCGCTTCGTCTTTGCTTTCGTCCGTGTTGAAGCGAAGAGGTCGGGACGACGTAGTCACGTCGTCCCGACCTCTTCGGCTTTTGCGGCTGTAGGGACTTCCGGCCCTTCAGTTGTTCGCGGCGTTGTCGCGCGGGTGCCGTCGCTCGACCTTGAGCCACGGCCCCCACTTCGCGTCGCTCTTTTTACGCAACTCGCGCGGCGTGACGAGAAAGCGCACGGTCGTTCGGCCTTCGGTGCATTCGAGGTCCGCCGTGAACAGAACGCCTTGCAGGTGCGACGAGACGAAGAAGGGCGTAAACTTCGTGCGGACTTCGCCCTCGTACTTCTCCGACTTGAAGGGCTGGCGCTCCGCGCGTTCGCGGTTCATGCGGCGGGCCGTGTCGAGGAGAAATTCGCGCACCTCTTCCGGGAAGGGGAGGCCGCTGAACATCAGGCAGTGGAAGGGAGAAGGGGGCGGCACTTCTAAACCTCGAAGGTAATCTCGCGGTTTCGGCCCGCGCGCCCGCCCAAGGGCGGCAGGCCGATACTAGGGGCCTGGCCGCGAAACATCAAGCCGGCGGTGCGGCGACACGTGTTCGGGTGCGAGCGCGTCGCCCCCGGCGCCCGCCGGCGGCCGGGGCTTGGAAGGGGGCGCGGGGATGGCGCGGTCGGAGATCACGAGGGCGGGCTACCGCGGGCGCGTCGCCCCCTCGCCGACGGGCTACCTGCACCTCGGCCACGCCAGCACCTTCTGGACTGCCCACGAGCGCGCACAATCGGCGGGAGGCGTGCTCATCCTCCGTAACGAAGACCTCGACCCGCAGCGCTCGCGCGCGGAGTTCGCCGCCGCGATGATCGAAGACCTGCGCTGGCTCGGCGTCGTCTGGCAGGAGGGGCCGGACGCGGGCGGCCCCTGCGCGCCCTACGAGCAGAGCCGGCGGCGCCACCTCTACCTGGATGCATGGTCGCGCCTGGTCGCGGGCGGCTTCGTCTACCCCTGCTCCTGCTCGCGCAGGGACCTGGCGAGGGCGGCCGAGGCGCCGCACGAGGCCGCGCACGGTCCCGCCGACGAGCACCTCTACCCCGGCACCTGCCGGCCGCGCGCGGGCCAAAGAATCGAGACGCCGGAAAGCCCGCGCGGCCTCAACTGGCGCTTCCGCGTACCGGACGGCGAGGCCGTCGAGTTCGACGACCGCAGGCTCGGCCGTCGTGCGTTCGTGGCCGGGCGCGACTTCGGTGACTTCGTCGTGTGGCGGCGCGACGACGTGCCGGCCTACCAGTTGGCCGTCGCCGTGGACGACGCGCAGATGCGCGTGACCGAGGTGGTGCGAGGCGCGGACCTGCTGGTCTCGACCGCTCGCCAGATGCTCCTGCAACGCGCCCTCGGCTTCCCGGCGCCGGACTACTATCACTGCGAACTGCTGACGGACGAGCGCGGCGAGCGCCTCTCGAAGCGCCACGACGCCCTGAGCCTGCGGGCGCTGCGCGAGTCGGGCCTCGCGCCCGCGGACGTGCTGGCGCTGATCTCCGGCGCGGGAGCCCGCGAACCGACGCCGGACGGAAACCGTGTTGCGACATGAGAGGCCGCGTGTTATAAATCGGGCCGTAATGGGCGAGGCTCTGAAGCGCAGGATCAGGCAGGAGGCGGGGTTCGCCGGCCCGTCGCAGGAGGCCATGCTCAACCTGATGGTGGCAGCCGACCACTTGCGTTCGCTGCTCGACCGCGTCTGCGAAGAGTTCGGCGTCACGCACGGGCAGTACAACGTCCTGCGCATCCTGCGCGGCGTCCACCCGGAGGGACACCCGCGGTGCGAGATCGCCGCGCGGATGCTGGAAAAGGCGCCGGACGTGACGCGCCTGGTGGACCGTCTCGAAGCGCAGGGCCTAGTCGAGCGCGCTCGCTCGGAGGCCGACCGGCGCCTCTCGATTACGAGAATCACGGGGAAGGGGCTGGCGCTGCTCGAAGAGATGCGGCCCGCGCTCGAAGGCGTGGACCGTTACTTCTCGGAGCACGTTTCGCGCCGCGACGCGCGCGAGCTGTCGCGCATCTGCGAGGGGCTCTACGGCGAGGACGACTGACCTCCTCGCACGAGTTCGTGTCGTAACACTGTAAACGGGCGTGCTCGTCGGGCGCGGGTGGTCCGCGGTCGGGCGCTCCTGACAGCCGGAGGTGGCGTGCGATGGGCGGGGCGGGCGAGCATTTTCCGGGCGCGGCCCGCGGCGAGGACTTGCGGCGGCTGCGCGAGGTGCGCCTGGCATTGCTGCGTCTGCACAAGGCCCTGATCGAAGACGAGCGCGCGGCCTACGAGCGCGTGCGCGGGCGCGTGACGGCCGGCGAGCTGCTGCAACTCTTAATCAACCACGAGCAGTTCGCCTGGCTGCGCGCCTTCTCGGAGCTGATCGTCAGGATGGACGAGCTGTTCGACCTGAAGGGCGCCGCGGAGGCGCGCGACGTGGCCGCACTCTTCGGGCAGGCGCGCGGGCTGCTCTTGCCCGCAGACGAGGCGGGCGCGCACGCGCGCAGGTACGCGGCGGCGCTCGAACGCGGCGGGGCGGCGCTCGCGGCCCACGAGGCGGCGCTCGCGTCCCTCGCGGCCGGGCGCGTGCCAGACTCTTCGGGTTGAAGCCGCCGCGCGGCGCGCGTCCTGAGCCGGCGCGCTGCCGGCCGGCGAGACGTAGCGCGCCGCGCGGTTCAAAAGTGCCGTCTGAGCCGGACTGGCACTCGCGGCCGGTTGGACACGGCCCGGAGTCGTTGTTATCTTTCCTCCGACAGCGAACCCCCGGATTCTTCTCCCCGAACGATACTGGCCGCGGACGCAGGCCGCCGCTCCCGAGTCGAGACGCGCGGCCACGCACCCCCGCGGACCCGCACGCGGCCGACCCTTAACTCTCCCCGCCACGAGAAGACCATGACTTTAAGAACCAGGACGAGGACGAGGCTGCTCGTCGTCTCACTGCTGCTGGCGGCGCCCCTCGCCTTCTGGATGCCGGCTCGGCCTGCCGCCGCGCGGGCCGTCGAGTCGGAGAAGACCCTCAAGAGAAGGTACGCCGCGGCGCGCCCCGTCATCTGGCGCGACCCCGGCGACGTGCGCGCGCGCAACCTCTTCTACGGCCCGGGTTCGGCCGCGCGCTCGCCAGCACCCCCCTTCACCTTCATCGAGGAAGACAGGAGCGGCGAGTCTCCGAAGTTCGAGGTGCGCGACGCGCGCGGCGTCCGCTGGAAGGTCAAGCTGGGGCCGGAGGCACAGGCCGAGACCGTGGCGACGAGGCTGGTCTGGGCCGCCGGCTACTTCGCCGAAGAGGCTTACTACCTTGAGCGCGTCAGGGTCCGGGGCCTGCCCAGGCTCTCGCGCGGGCGCGAGTTCGTTTCGGGCGACACGGCGCGCGGCGCGCGCTTCGAGCCGAGGCGCGCAGGGCTCGTGCGCGGGCCGACCTGGGACTGGTCCGACAACCCTTTCGAGGGCCGGCGCGAGCTGGACGGGCTCAAGGTGCTGATGATTCTGCTGAACAACTACGACGCGCGCGCGGCCAACAACCGCGTCTTCTACGCCGGTTCGCCGGGCCGCGGGGCGGAGGCGCGCTACTACGTCGCGGACCTCGGCGCGACGCTCGGCAAAAGCGACGGCCTCGGCGGCAACCGGAGCAAGAACGACCTCCCGGACTTCCTTTCGACGCGCTTCGTGACGGGCGTCGAGGGAGACGGCTCGGTCGAGTTCGACTACGACACGCGGCCCACGGGCCTCGGCATCGTCAGCATCCTCTACCCGCCCTACTACCGCGGCGAGGTTAAGAAGGAGAAGGCAATGCGCGGCATCCCCGTCGAGCACGCCGCCTGGATCGGATCGCGCCTCGCGCGCCTCTCCGACGCGCAACTCCACGACGCCTTCCGCGCAGCGCGCTACGACCGCGCGACGGCCGACGGGTACGTCCGCGCACTGCGCCGGCGCATCAACCAACTGACACGGCTCGCGCACCGCTGACACCCGCGCGGAGAACCGCTCGCGGGCCGCACGCTCCGAGGGGGCTCCAAACTTCGCGGGCAAACTCGCGGCGGGCGTGGCATCTAAGCGGCGTTGAGCGCCCCCGTCATACGGCCGTTCTCGCGCCAGTGGGGCAGGAATCGAAGAATCGAGGAGTCTGAAAAAGTGAAGTTTCTCCGAGCGAAAGCCGGCGCGCCGGCCGGCCGTCCCGAAGCGATTCGGACACTCCTGGTCGTCCTCCTCTCCCTGGCGGCGAGCCTCGCCGCGACCGCGCAGGCCCCACAGGCCCCACAGGCGTCGCCCGTCAGCATCAGGAACTTCGGTCAGGTCAACGAAAACTACTTCCGCGGTTCGCAGCCCGGCGCGGCAGAACTCGCCGAGTTGAAGCGGCTCGGCGTCAGGACCATCATCGACCTGCGTATGGACCGGCTCGCGGGGTCGGAGGAACTGGCGCGTGCGCAGGGCTTCGCCTACTACCACATCCCGCTGACTACGAAGAAGCCGGCCACCGGCGAGCAGTCAGACTACTTCCTCCGGCTCGTCAACGACCCGGCCAACTGGCCCGTCTACGTTCACTGTAAAGGCGGGCGCCACCGCACGGGCCAGATGACGGCCATCTACCGCATCACCGGGCAGGGCTGGACCGCCGAGCAGGCTTACGAGGAGATGAAGCGTTACGACTTCGAGGACAGTTGGTTCTATCCGCGCGTTTTGAAGCGGCACGTCTTCGAGTTTCACAGGCAGTTCGCCGCCGGGCGCGGTGCGCGGGCCGGCGCCAAAGAAATGTGAGCCTTCCGCGGTTGATTTAACTCGCCGCGGAAACTAGATTAACTTCAGGTCGAAGCAGACTTTTGAAAGCTCCCGCGCGAGTCCGGCCCGCCGTGGGCGGGGCTCCGGGCCGCGGTCGCCGGACGTGATTTGCCGCCCGGCCGGGATTTCCGAAACGGAGAAGTTTATGCCAAGTCAATTCAGCCGCGCCCGCGTCGTCGGCCTCGCGCTGCTTCTGGCGCTCTCGCTCGCGCCGGCCGCCTGGGCGCAGAACGGCGGGAAAAAAGAGGACGCGAAGAAGCGGAAGCCGACGCCGGACGGCGTACCCGTTCTCTGGACCGAGCCGACAGACATCGCCTCGCGCGACCTCTTCGAGGGGCCGGGCGGCGCCTCCGGGCGGCCCGACACGAGCCGCGTCACCTTCGTCAGGAAGGAAGAGGGCGGCTTCTCGAAGAAGTTCCGCGTGCGCGACGGCGCGGGCCGCGTCTGGGTGGCGAAGGTCGGCAAGGAGGCGCAGAGCGAGACGGCGGCCACGCGTCTGGTCTGGGCCGCCGGCTACCCGGCCGAGGTCACTTACCTCGTGCCCTGCGTCCGCATCGGGGGGGCGCCCGCACCGAAAGGCGAGGAGGCTTGCGCGGGCGGCGGCTACCGCAACGTCCGGTTCGAGGCGCGGGCCGAAGGCGTCGAGCGTCTCGACCTCTGGAAGTGGGACGACAACCCTTTCAGGGGGACGCGCGAGTTGCAGGGCCTGAAAGTCATGATGGCCCTCGTCGAGAACTGGGACACGAAGGACGACAACAACAAGGTCATCTACTACCCAGGCGCGGAGGGCGGGCGCGGTGAATTGCGCTACGTCGTCAGCGACCTCGGCGCCACCTTCGGCGCGGCCGACGGCTCCTCCGGCCCCGTCTCCTTCTTCAAGAAGATCAGGGGCAGCCGCAACGAGCCGGGCGATTACGCCCGCGACGAGTTCGTCGCAGGCGTCGAGGGCGACTTCGTCCGCCTTGAGTTCAGCGGTAAGAACGCCGACATGTTGAAGGACATCAGGGTGGCCGACGCCGCCTGGCTCGGCTCCTGGCTCTCGCGCCTGAGCGACCGGCAGATCGCCGACGCCTTCCGCGCCGCCAACTACACCGACGAGGAGATACGCCTGCTCGCCGGCGAGGTCCGCGAGCGCATCGAGGAACTGGTCGCGCTGGGCGGCGCGCCTCCTGACCAGCGGCCAACCGAGCGGCCGGCCGAGCAGCCGGCCGGACAGCCGGCCGCGCCCTAGCGCGCGCCGTTGACGCGCGACGCGGCGGGGTTGTCCATGCCCCGCGCGTTCGTTTTCGTTTTTTTCTCAAAGGCCGAAGGGGAGGGAACAGTTGATGTTGAGGAGAACTCTGGCGGCGCTGCTGATCGTCTTCGCGGCGGCGGCCTACTCGGTCGCGCGCGTTGACTTCGGGCAGGGCTCGGCGAGCAAGGGCGGAGCGCAGAAGCCGGGCCAGCAGAAGCCGGGCCAGCAGGGGCAGGGCGGGTCTGGTTCGCAGGGCGGCCACGGCCAGCACGGCGGCCAGGGCGCGCACGGCGAGCACGCCGCGCACATGATGAAGGGGCGCGAGACGATGCGCGCCCGCGCCGACATCCGCGGCGAGAAGATCACGGGCGAGGCCGAGTTCGTCGAGACGGAATCCGAAGGCGGGCAGAAGGTTCTGCACGTCACCGTCAGGGTTAAGGGCGACCCGTCGGTGCTCAAGCCGGGGCTCCACGGCGTCCACCTGCACCAGACGGGCGTCTGCGAACCGCCCTTCACCTCGGCCGGCGGCCACTTCGACCCAGGCCCGGCCGCCAACAACGACCCTGACGCCAACCACCCCTACCACATGGGCGATTTGCCGAACATCCGCGTAGGGGCCGACGGCAGCGGCATGCTGCACGCCGTCACCACCCGCGCCACGCTCTCCGACGGGCCACTCACCCTCTTCGACGCGGACGGCTCGGCCATCATCATCCACGCCAACGAGGACAAGATGATTACGGGCGCGCCGAAGTCTGGCGTGAGCGGCGGCCCGCGCGCGGCCTGCGGAGTCCTGAAGAAGATGTGAGCAAGGGGCGCGGGTCCGCGTCTCCGAAGGTGAGCCGAGAGGGGCGCCGGAGACGCCGGTGAGTTGTCGAAAAGTCGCCTTCAAGGCGAGGGGGCGCGGGGCGGCGCGCGGTCGTCTGAGCGGGATGCGTAAGGGGTTCGGTCAGGTCCTGATGGTGCTGGGCGCGGCGTGCGTGACGCTCTATTTGTTCACGTCGCCGCGCGGCACTTCGCCCGCGCTGGTGCGCGTCGGCGGGCTCGCCTTCTACGTCGGCGTGGTCGCCCTGCTCGCGGGCGCCGTCGTGCGCTGGTTCGCACGCAGGTGAGCCGAGGAAACTCAGGCGCGCGAAGCCGGGCGCGGCCGGGCGACGTAACCGGCCGCCAGCACCGCCGCCGTGCAGGCACAGAGGAAGAGTCCGCCGGAGGCCAGCAGCAGCCCCGCCAGTGACACGACGACCTGCAAGGTCTCGACCACGCCGCCCCTGCGCCCGCCCAGGAGGGATGACAGCAGGAGCAGGAGCGCCCCCGCCAGCGCCGCAGCGCCCCCCGCCAGACAGGCCGCCCGAATCGGCCTCATCGCCCGCCCTCCCGCTTCTCCCCGGAACCCTTACGCTTCGCGGTGCCCTCAGACTTCGCGGGCCGCGCGTGCAGGATCAGTCCCCAACTCTCGGCGCGGCGCCTGAGCGCGTCGAGCGCCCCTTCGCCGGTGATCGAGGGAGACGCCGTCTGCCCGTGGGCGTCGCGCCGCGGCGGACCTGCCTCGCGCCCGGTCTTGCGTGTTCGTGCCATGATGTTTTCACCTCCCGCGGCCGAATGCTACACCAGTGCGGCCCCCGTTTTGAAGGCCGCCGGGCGACCCGGCGGGGCCGTATTTTCGGCCCAGGATACGGCCGGGCGAGGCATCGCGCGGCGAACGCCGGGCATCTATGGTCGGTCGGTTTTTGCCGGATGGTGTAATGGCAACACACCTGACTCTGGATCAGGCTATTGGGGTTCGAGTCCCTGTCCGGCAGTTTGGGCGCTGGGGCATTTGCCAAAATGCCTGCGATAATGTATCTTCCCGAATTCATTCCGGCGTAGCTCAATGGCAGAGCATTCGGCTGTTAACCGAAGGGTTGTAGGTTCGAGTCCTACCGCCGGAGTTTGACAAGAGGGTTTGGCGCGAGCGCGTAGCTCAGTTGGTAGAGTACTACCTTGACACGGTAGGGGTCACAGGTTCGAGTCCTGTCGCGCTCACTTAGCACTTTGAAAATGCGGATGTGGTGAAATTGGCAAACACGCACGGTTGAGGGCCGTGTGCCGCAAGGCTTGGAGGTTCAAGTCCTCTCATCCGCATCTACGGAAAATTTACGAGGCGCATTGGTGTAGTCGGTTAACACGCAGCCCTCTCAAGGCTGAGACCACGGGTTCGAGTCCCGTATGCGCTGTTTGAAAGTTCGGAGCGGTAGTTCAGTTGGTTAGAACGCCGGCCTGTCACGTCGGAGGTCGCGGGTTCGAGTCCCGTCCGCTCCGCCACCTTTTAGACGCCCCTGTAGCTCAGTTGGTAGAGCAGATGACTCTTAATCATCGGGTCCAAGGTTCGAGTCCTTGCGGGGGCATCCAGAGGTAGAGAGGAACGGGCGGCCTTCGGGTTGCCCGTTCCTCTTTCATTGAGCCTGCCACGAAACGCCCCTCCGCTTCGGACGGGGCTTATCTTTACCGGCATTTTTGTCCCGCCCCGAAGAGGGGCTATCCTCCGGCGGCCTGACTTCTGACACTGCCCCCGGCCCTTCCTTTCCTCCTCTCTCGAATGCGGTTGCGCGGCGGGGCGAGTATCGTTGACACGGTAACGCTTTTAGCGTAAAAACCCGCGGCCGCGACGCCCCGCACCGGGGAGGGTCATCCCAAGAGTCGTACCAACTTCGCCAGCGCTTCACCGCACACCGACGAACATCTCTCAAAAACTGAGCCCCGCGTGGTCGTAAGTAAGGGTCAGGGTCGGCAGAAGGCCGACGGGGATTGTCCCGAACCCTCGCCCACAGGCCGGAGCGACTCTCTACTCGCGCGCCCGCCCCCCCAGACCCGCTACAGGGGATCACCCGTTAACCGCCCGCAAACTCGCTGAGGTTACAGACATGGAATGGACAGGAATCTTAAGGGTCCGCTCGGGAGAATCGAGCCTCGCCGAAACCTCACTCGCAGACGGAACCTTACTCGCAATCGAGGGCGAGGCCGACCCCCTTCGGGAGGCGACAAACTTTCTCGCGAACCGCAACCTGCGCAACGGTCGGAGGGTCAAAATCAATGGCAGCATGGGAAACCTCGGGACCTTGCAGGTGATTTACATGGTCGGCGCGCAGGCAGCCGCGGCTTCAGGCGCCGCGACTGCCTTCCGCGCCCATCCGGCCGAGGCCGTCGCGGCGTCGAAGGCCGGCAGGAAGGGTTCCGCGAAAAAGCCCTCCAAGGCGGCGGCCAAAAAGACGGCGAAGAAGTCTTCCGGGACGGACGGGAAGTCTGCCGGAAAGCAGTCCTCGAAAAAATCTTCCAAAAAGGGGCCGGGAAAGTAAGATGAGACTTCAGACTAGAAACCTCAACTCCCTCCTGCTCGCGGCGACCCTCGTAGCCACCGCCTGCCTGCCTGCCGGCGCGCAGACCCGCCGGACCTCGAACGCTCCCCCCGCCCGGCCGCAGACCGCGCGCGAGTGGGAACAGCGCATCAACAACAGGGACCGCGAGCAGAACGGCATCAGGGTCGACGAGCCGAAGGTCTACGACGACTCGATGCTCCAGCAGATGCTGACCGCCGCGCAGGCCAAGCTGGCCTCCATGCAGGTGCTCGACCAGGGCGTCCTCGTGCAAAAACTGGGTGCGGTTTCGGGCGCCAGCCAGCAGGCTTCGAGTTTCGGGCTGACGGTTCAGGGCCCGGCCCTGCCGCAGGTCGTAACGACCAGCAAGGGGGCGACCCAGACCGTAACCGAGAGCCAGCAGGTTACCGGGAGCGCCGGCACGACCCAGACCGTCACGCAGGCTCCCACGGGGCTCACCACCGTCAACCAGTCGCAGCAGAGCGCGGGGTCGACCGGCAATCTTCAGACCCTCAGCGGGGCCGCCACGCAGGACGTGCAGCAGACGCGGGCGGCGGCCGTTGCGCCGTCCGTCGCCGCGCCGCCGGTCTCCACCTCCGTCCCGACGACGGGGTTCTCCGTCGCCTCGTCGGACATCCTCAACGAGCAGATGCAGTTGACCTACGAGATCGCCAACCTCTCGCTGCTCATAGACGGCGCTCTCTCAGACCGGATACTGATGGGCAAAAACGATCTCAGGACGGTCAAGCCGCGGATCACGCTCGGCTTCCCCATCACCCTTACGCCCGACCGGCGGCATAAGAACGCCGTCGCCGTGGTCGAGGTCGAGGTCGAGAAGAAGGAAGATATGGCGGGGGGCGAGGCCCCCACCGTCACGGCCCTCCTGCCGCGGGAGAAGACCTACAACGTGGCCTCGATCACGGAGAAGAACCTGTCGCTCGGCGGCGGGGTCGTCACGCAGGTCATGGGCGTCGGCGGCTCCTGGTTCCGCGGCAACCGGACCTACTACCTCGTGAAGGACCAGGACACGCTGGCCCTGACCTTCCCGCCCGACGGCGAGCCGGGCGAGAAGAAGAAGGTCGGGTTCCTCTGGCAGTTCAGGCCGGTGCTCGGGCAGGAGTACGTCCGCTCCGGGCTGAAGCAGACCTTCGTGCAGGTGGCGTTCCCGTCCAACTGGAGCGCGAAGAGTTTCGGTAACGTCACGGTCCGCACCTACTGGCGCCGGTACGACCCCAAGAAGGGCGTGGTCAAAGAGGTCATCCCCGACTCGCTCACCGAGAGCATCGTCGGCCAGCCCATCACCAACTACACTCTCGACGTTAAGCCCAATCCCTTCAACCTCTCCCACCTTGAAGACCTCGGGAACGGCCAAATGCTGGTCCAACTCGAAGGGCGCTTCATGACGGGAACCTACGTGCGCGTCGGGTCGCAGTTCTTGCGCTCCGGCTCGCCCGCCACGAGCTTCGAGTACAACCGGATACGCTTCGTGGCGCCAATCGCGGACCTCGCCACCAAGAAGGTCGCGCTCGTGTCGCGCGACGGCACCGAACTGCCGCTCGAAATCGAGCACAAGGTTGAATCCCCGGGGGGAGGCAGACCGGAAAACAAGAAAGCCCCGATCATCACCGCCGCCAGGGTCAGCACGGTTGACGAGGCCAACAGCCGCGTCGAGCTGACGCTCAACGACGGGACCTACGGGCAGGAGGGACCGCCGCTCGTGATGGTGATCGGGGGGCGCGTCTACGGCTACTCCGACGCGCCGCTGGAGCGAAACGGCGCCGTGCTCTCGGCCGTAGTCCCGACCGCCTGGATACTCGCCCACCCGGAAGTGACCGTGAAGCCGCTCTTCGCCGCCGAGGATTTCAAGGCGAGCAAGAAGCTCATTGACGACGACCCGGCCCGCCGCTCCGAGAGCCTGTTGCTGTTCGAGCAGGGCAAGAGCTCGGCGAAGTTCATCATCTACGGGAGCCGGCTGCATAACCTGAACGTGCTGTACCCGGCCGGGGTGGTTAAGACTTCCGTCGGGGGGGGCGGCGCGGCCAGGACCATGTACATGGTCGAACTGACGGCCGACCAGTTGAAGACGCACAAGCAGATGGTCGTGCAGAGGGGTGACGAGCGCCCGTTCGTCATCCCCCTGCCGGCGCTCGAATTCGGCCCGAAGCCGGCCGAGCCGAAGGTGGCCGGCAGGGTCTCGGTCGGCGCGGACGAGGCCGTGATCCAGGGCCCCGGCTTCGCCGACCTCGTCCGCGTCACGTTCCAGGGTCTCGACGTGCCCTTCAGGAAGTCGCCCGACGGCAGGGAGGTCAGGCTGAGGAGACTCTGGGCGGTCGGGGCCACGAAGACCGCGGCCGTGCGCCCCCTCGTGCTCATCTACAAAGACGGCGTCTCGACCGTCAGCCTGGAGGTCGTCGACTCGAAGGTGGAGACCGTGCCGAGGTGAGCGGTCGAGGCCGCGTGCTCTGCCGCCGGACTTCCGCTAAGCCGCGATAAGCCGAGCCGGCGCCCGCGGCGGAGGGGCCGGGCGCCGGCTCGGCCGAAAGATGGGGCGGCGCGGAAGTTAACACCGCGCCGCCCCTCCCTGTTTCTCGACAGTTTCCCCTACCGGCCTGCCCGAACCTGTCTTGTCGCCCGCCTTTAGACGGCGACGGCCTCAAGCTCCTCTTCGTGCGCGCCGGGCCGGGCCAACTCGTGGCCGAAGAAGGCCGCGAGGTTCTCGGGCGTCATCGCGGCGAGATAGTCGCCCTGCATCGAGGGCGGGAGCATCTCGACGAGCAGGCGGTTCTCGATCCAGACCTCGACGAGCTTGAAGGGGCCGCGGTCGAAAATCTCTGCGCGCCAGCCCTCGCGCGCCGCCACCTCCCTGATGCGCTCGACCGAGGCCGGCACAGAAAGCGCCGCGTGCGTCGCGGTGTAGGGCGACGGGTTCTCGTTGAACGTCGCCTGCGCCTCCTGATCGCCGAGGCCGGGGACCAACTCAGTGCCGAGCGGGCCGACCTCGATGGCCGAGCCGTGCGCGTCGCCGGGCAGTACGATGTAGGCACCGGGGAAGGGCGGGAAGGGCATCGAGTAGCCTTGCCAAAGCTCCGCCAGAACTTCCGAGACGCGGCGCGGGTCCTGCGCCGAGATCGAGATGTGATGAATCATTGCCTGCTCCTTGAAATGTCGTTTGTCAGGGGTTTATCACCTCTTCGCGACTTTAACGCGCGGGACGTTCCGAAATAGAATCATGGCGGTCGGGCCGCGGCGCGTGGCGTGCGGCCGGGCCGACGCAGGACAACAGGGCGGGCGGCGCGGGCATCGAAGGGGACAGCAGACGGTTCCTCCTGTGGAAGATGGGTGGGCGCCGGGCCGCGTGGTCCGGCGCCCGTTTTTGTCTGCGGCCGGGGTCAGAGCTATGGAATCGAAGTCGGCAGGACCGCGGAGGCTCTACGCGCTGGCGCTCTACGCGACGCGCCCGGCGCCCGGCGCCCCCGAAGGGTACGAACACGAAGTCTACCTGCGCGTGGCGCTGGCCGTTGCGGCGGGCGAGGAGGAGGCGCGCGCGCGAACGATGGGGCGACTCCTCGAACTCTGCCCGCCCGCGGAGGGCTGGATGAACCACCACGTAACGCTCAACCACGTGCCGGCCGACGCCTTGCGCGAGGCGCTGGCGGCCCTCGAAGACGGCGCTAATGAAGGCGAAGGGGCGGGCGGCGAGGGGGCAGGCGAAGAAGACTGGCCGGAGCTTTTAACGTGAAGGGACGACGGGCCGGGGCTGAGAGGGGCAACCTCGTGCGGACCTTCCGCCTGGAGGTCGAGTACGAGGGCACGCGCTACGCGGGCTGGCAGCGGCAGCCGAACGCACGCACGGTTCAGGGCGAACTTCTGAAGGCCGCCGAGGCGCTCTTCGGGACGCGCGCCGAGGTCGGCGGCTCGGGCCGGACGGACGCGGGCGTTCACGCGCTGGCGCAGGTGGCGCACCTGCGCGCCGGCGGCGCGTCCGCAGTCTCGGCGCGTGAGGTCGAGGTCGGCCTCAACCGCTCGCTGCCTCACGACATCAACGTCCTCGCAGTAGCCCCGGCACCTGCGAACTTCCACGCCCGCCACGACGCCGTCGCCCGCTACTACCTCTACCAAATCTCGACGCGCCGCACGGCCTTCGCCAAGCCCTTCGTCTGGTGGGTCAGGGACCGCCTGAACGTCGAGATGATGAACGACGCGGCGCGCCTCTTCGCGGGCCGGCACGACTTCCGCTCGTTCTCGGAGCCGGCGGCCGACGGCGGCTCGACGCTCGTTCACGTCGCGGCCTCGGAGGTGTACGCGAGCGGCGGCCTCATCCTCTTCCGCTTCGGCGCCAGCCACTTCCTCTGGAAGATGGTCAGGCGGATGGTCGGGGCGCTGGTCGAGGTGGGGCGCGGGAACCTCTCGGCGGGCGACGTGCGGGCGCTGCTCGAAGGCGACAGCCGCGAGCCGGCCGCCTGGACCGCGCCGCCTTCGGGCCTCTTCCTCGAACGAGTCCTCTACCAGGGCGAACGCCCGCCCGAGGGGCGCGGGCCGGCTTTCCCCGTCGGCCGTTGAGGCGCGCGGGTCGCGGTGCTACGACGACGGCCGGCCGGAGGGCGAAACCTCTCGGGCCGGCCGTTCGACTCGGATGTATTCGGGGGTGAGGGACGTGCGGAAAGCGGCGTTCGGGGCCGCGCGCCTGCGCCGCTACTTCAGAGACTTCAGAGAAGGCTGGCGCGCGGGTACTGCGCGTCGCGGCCGGTGTCTTTCAGTTGCTCGACGCTCCACGGCGTCGGGTTGCTGCCGCGAACGATGCGCCCGTCGCGGCCCACTAAGAACTCCGCGAAAGAGTAATTGCCCCAGGTCTTGACCGGGTGGAGGTGCGCCCCGTCCCGGTGGAGCAGGTCGGCGATGTACTCCCTGCCGTCCGGCATCCGGTAGATTCTCAGATTTCTCAACTGCACGAACTTTGTACCTCACGAGGATTAATCGCCGGCCGCGTGCGAGCGCCTCACTTCGCCTTCCCGCACGCGGTCTGACGTAGCAGCCCTCACCTGTTTGTCCAGCTGGCGAGTCATTCTATTTTCGGCGTGGGTAAACATCTGTACGGGGCCGTGCGGTAAGTGTGGAGAATCTATTTCGATTGCGCGGTCGAGGCAGCTTCGGGCGGCGTCATTCGAGCGTCAGAGGGAGGTCACGTCCGGCCTCGGCGAGGTTGCCGGCGAAGTCCGCGGCGAAGACTCGGAGCAGGTAGTCGCCGGGCGGGAGGGCGGAGGCGTCCCAGGCGCCGCGCTCGGCGCGGCCGCCGCGCAGGGTGTTGGTCAGCTCGTAGAGGAAGCGCGTCCTCTGGCTGCCGTAGACGGTGATGCCGCTCTCGTCGGCGTAGGCGATCTTGGTGGCCTCGCGGTCGGGCGGCAGGCGGTCGAACTCGATCTGCGTGCGCGGCTCGTCGAAGCCGGGGGCGGGGCGGCCGTCGGCCGTGAGGATTTGGAAGCCGAGGCGGTAGAGGCCGAGGCGGCGGCGCTCGCTGTTGCCGTCGGCGCGGTCGTAGGCGTCGAGGACGATCCGCACTGGGCCGCGACGCACGACGAGGCGCCCGCCGCGCCGCTCCGTGAAGCGCGCGCCGGCGGCGTCGAAGAGTTGGAGGCCGTCGCGCTCGATGGTGGGCCGGACGCTGTCGGAGAAGTTGGGCAGCGGCAGCAGGAGCGGGTTCAGCTCGGCGCCGGGCGGGCCGAAGTTGAGGTGGACGTGGTACATGCGGTTGACGGTGCCGAGCGCGTCGCCGCGCCGCACGCGCGTCCCGCGCCTGACGCGGACGCGGACCACCTTGCCGGCCTCGTCGCGGACGGCAAGGAAGGGCGTGCCCGCCAGCATCACTCCCTTTTCGTCGCGGCCGACGTGCTGGTGGATGTAGGCGACGAGCCCGACGCGCAGCCCCTCGTTCAGGTGGCCGAAGCCCCAGTTGGGCAGCGGGCTTCGGACCTTCTCGTCGCGCGAGGCGCGCACCAGCTTGCCGTAGGGGCCGAACACGTCGAGTCCGCTGTGGAGGTGGTGGCGGCTGTCGTCGGTGTCGAAGCTGCCGCGCACCTCGCCGAGCGTGCCGACGACCTCGTGGCGGCCGTCCTGCGGGTCGAGCGGCCAGGGGAAGGGCGCCGGGCCGCCGTCGGCGGCCGAGAGCAGCGGAAGCGTTTGCCCCTCGAAGGGGCGCGCCGCCTCCTCGCCCTCCCTGAAGGGCTCGACGCGGCGGACGAGATAGTTGGCCGAGTCGGCGACGTAGAGCGCGCCGTCGCGGGTGAGGGTGAGGCCGGCCGGCTGGTTGAAGCGCGCCTGCGTGAGCCCCTCGCCGTCGGCGAAGCCCGAGCCGAGCCCGGCCAGCGGGCGCACGCGCATGTCGGGCGCGACCTGCACGAGGCGCCCGCGGTCGAGCTGCGACACGTAGAGGAAACCGTCGCGCGTGAGTGCGAGACCTACCGGGCGCGAAAGCTCGTCGGCGGGCGCGCCATCCTCGCCCGAGAGGGAGAGCGTCGTGAGCTGCCCTTCGCGCGTCAGCCTGCGCAGGCGGTTGTTTCCCGTGTCGGCGACGTAGACCTCGCCCGCCGCGCCCACGGCGACGCCGCAGGGCGTGTCGAGCTGCGCGGCTCCGAGCGCGTCGCCGTCCGCGAAGCCGACGGCGCCCGTGCCGGCTATCGTTCTCACGGCGCCGTCCTTCGTGACGAGTCGGACGCGGTCGTTGTAGGTGTCTGCGACGTAGACCTGCCCGTCGGCGTCAACGGCGACGCCGACTGGTCCGTTGAACTGCGCCTGCGCGGCCGGGCCGTCGCGGTGGCCGGCCGTCCCGTCGCCGGCCAGCGTCGTCACGACGCCCTCCTTCGTGACCTTGCGGACGCGGTTGTTTCCCGTGTCGGCGACGTAGAGGTTGCCCTCGCGGTCGAGAGCTATCCCTGAGGGGGTGTGGAACGACGCGGCCGCGCCCGCCCCGTCGGCGAAGCCCTCGGCGCCGCCCGCCAGCGTCGAGACCGAGCCGTCGGGCGAGAGCTTCCGAATGCGGTTGCTCTCGCCGGCGTCCGAGACGTAGAGGTTGCCGGCGCCGTCGGCGGCGAGCCCGAACGGCTCTGCGAAGCCGGCCGTCAGGGGGGCGCCGGCCGCCGCATCGCTGACGGCTGGCGAGCCCGAGCCGGCCACGCTCGTCACGACGGCCCGCCAACCGGCGACGGTCCCGGTCGGGCGCGGGGGCGTGTGTTGGCGGAGGCGCGGCAGCAGGAACAGGAAGACGGCCAGGCCCGCGAGCGCGAGCAGGGCGGCAGCGAGGAGCTTGCCTCTCGGGAGGCTTCGGGGGCGGGGCATCGTCGGCTAAAAATTTCGGGCGGCTCGGTAAAAGTTTGGACGGAATTTACAGGACCGTATGTTTCCCGACGGCCGACCGCGCTGTCAAACGTGCGGGCGTGGCGTCGCGCACGTGCGTTGGTTGGACGCGGCCGCGCGGTTGGTTTATGCTGCCGCCTCCACTCTTTACGAAATCCTTTCCGAGACGGGAGTCTGTACCAGATGCCAGAAAGCAAATTCCCCGCGTGGCGGGCGTTCGCCCTGGCCTGCGCCGCGGTGTGCGCGCTGGCGCCGGCCGCTTTCGCCAGGCAGCAGGGCGCGCCCCGGCCGCAGCAGGGCCGGACCGAGGCCGGCGCGCAGCAGGCGGCCGCCGACGGCGTGCAGAAGTCTTTCGAGCGGCTCGAATGGCGCTCCATCGGGCCGGCCAACATGGGCGGCCGAACGGCCGACGTAGAGGGCGTGCCCGGCGACCCGAGCACGGTCTACGTCGCCACGGCCTCGGGCGGGCTCTGGAAGACGACCAACGGCGGCGTGCGCTGGACGGCCCTCTTCGAGCGGCAGGGCACCATCTCAATCGGCGACATCGCCTTAGAGCCCGGCAACCCGGACGTGGTCTGGGTCGGGACGGGCGAAGCGAACCCGCGCAACTCGGTCTCGTTCGGCGACGGCGTCTACAAGTCGACAGACGGCGGCAAGACCTGGCAGCACGTGGGCTTGCGCGACTCGGAGCGCGTCTCGCGCATCCTCGTCCACCCGCGCAACCCCGACGTGGTCTGGGTCGGCGCCCTCGGCCGCGCCTTCGGCCCCAACGAGGAGCGCGGCGTCTTCATGACGACCGACGGCGGCCGGACCTGGGCGAAGACGCTTTACATTGATAACGAGCACGGCGTCGCAGACATGGACGTGGACCCCTCGAACCCTAACGTCCTCTACGCCGCGATGTGGAAGTTCCGGCGCACGCCCTGGACGCACACATCGGGCAGCGAGCGGGGCGGCGTCTTCAAGTCAATTGACGGCGGGCGGACGTGGAAGAAGCTTGAGACGGGGCTGCCGAAGCTCGTCGGCCGCATCGGCGTCAAGGTCGCGCCGTCGAACCCGTCGGTGGTCTACGCCATCACCGAGGCCAAAGACGGGACGCTCTACCGCTCGGACGACGCGGGCGAGACGTGGCGCAACGTCTCGAAGCAGACCTCAATCGTCTCGCGCGGCTTCTACTACACAGACCTGCGCGTTGACCCGCAGAACGAGGAGCGCATCTACGCCGTGGCCTCGATCCTCTACGTCTCGATTGACGGGGGGCGAACTTTCCGCTCGATCACGGGCCGGACACACATCGACTATCACGCGCTATGGATTGACCCTCAGAATCCGAAGCGGATGTGGCAGGGGCAGGACGGCGGCGTGGCCGTCAGCTACGACGCGGGCGAGACCTGGGAGTACGTCAACAACATGCCGCTCGGGCAGTTCTATCAGATACACCTCGACGACCGGCAGCCCTTCTACCACGTCAGCGGCGGCCTTCAGGACAACGGCACCTGGGCCGGCCCGAGCCGCACGCGCGAGCCGGCCGGCATCCTCAACGACGACTGGCGCATGGTCTCGTTCGGCGACGGCTTCTTCGCCCTCACGCACCCCGAAGACCACGACCTCTACCTCACAGAGTCGCAGGGCGGCAACGTCGTCCGCACGCACATGAGCAACCGCGAGCAGCAGCTCGTCGTGCCCTACATGGGCGACGACGGCGGGCCGGCCGAACTGGCGAAGTACCGCTTCAACTGGAACGCCCCGCTCGTCGCCTCGCCGCACGACGGCAAGGTGGTTTATCTCGGCGGCAACGTCCTCTTCCGCTCGAACGATTTCGGCAGGACGTGGGCCGCCATCAGCCCCGACCTGACCACGAACGACAAGTCGAAGCAGAAGGACGCCGGCGGCCCCATCGCCTTCGAGAACACGGGGGCCGAGTTCTACTCGACCATCATCAGCGCCGCCGAGTCGCCGCGCCGCCCCGGCACCATCTGGGCCGGCACGGACGACGGCAACCTCCAACTGACGACCGACGGCGGAAAGACCTGGACGAACCTGACGAAGAACGTGCCGGGGCTCGCGCCGAACTCGCCCGTCTCGCACGTCGAGCCCTCGCGCGCCGACGCCGACACCGCCTACGTCTCCTTCGACCGCCACATGCTCGACGACTTCCGCCCCTACGTCTTCAAGACGACGGACGGCGGGCGCCGCTGGCAGAACGTCACGGGCAACCTCCCGGCGAAGGCACACGTCTGGGTCGTGCGCGAAGACCCGAAGAACCCGCGTTTGATTTACGCCGGCACGGAACTGGGGCTCTACGCCTCCTACACGGGCGGGGGAGATTGGTTCTTCCTCGGCCTCAAGAACCTGCCGCACGTCGCCGTCCACGACATCGCCGTCCACCCGCGCGAGAACGACCTCGTGCTCGGCACGCACGGCCGCAGCATCTGGATATTCGACGACGCGACGCCCGTCCAGCAGATGACGCCGCAGGTCGCCGCCTCGGACGTGCACCTCTTCGACGTGCGCCCGGCCGTGCGCCACGCCACACGGTTCACACGCTACGGCATCGGCGACAAGGTCTTCGCGGGGCCGAACCCGCCCTACGGCGCGCTCGTCACCTACTATCTGAAGGAGAAGCTTGACGACAAGGTCAGGCCCAAGCTCCAGGTGCTCGACGCCGCGGGCAAGGTCATCTTCGAGAACGAGAACGTGCCGAAGGAGAAGGGCCTCAACCGCGTCGCCTGGAACCTGCGCTACGGCGGCCCGGAGGTGCGGCGCCCTCCGCGCGACGAGGAGGTGCAGTTCATGGGGCCGCCGCGCGGGCCGCAGGTCGTGCCCGGCACCTACACCGTGCGGCTCGTCGTGGGCGCCAAGACGCTCGACCGCCCGGTCGTCGTCCGCCTGGACCCGACTGTGAGCACCCCGGCCGCCGACCTTCAGGCCGCCTTCGACATGGCGCTGCGCCTGCGCGACATGCAATCGGAGACCAACCGGGCGCTGCGGACGCTCGACAGCCTGAAGACGCAGGTCGAGTTCGTCGAGCGGACTCTCAGGGAGCGGCAGACCGACCCGCCGAAGGAGCTGGCCGACCGGCTGGCCGCCGAGAAGAAGCGGATTGACGAGCTTTCGGGCAGGCTGGCGCAGCCGGAGGGCGGCCTCGGCTTCGAGGGCCGGTCGCAGCTCGTCGACAAGATCGGCTACCTCTTCTTCACGGTGGACGGCGTCAACGCCGCGCCGACGCCCGCGCAGCGCGAGCATTTCGCCGAGCTGCAAAAGGAGTCGGCCGCGAAGATGGGCGAGGTCAACAGGTACTTCACCGAGACGGTAGGCCAGTTGAACGAAGCCCTGCGCCGCGCCGGCGCCCCGACGGTCGTCGTCGGCAAGCCGGCCGAGGCCCCGCGGCCGTAGCCGCGGCGGTCAGAGACCGCCTCTGTCACCCGTGGCCTGAGCCGGCGGAAGGGCGGTGACCCGACGCAGAAGGCTTTAGCCGAACGTAGTTCGGCTAAAGCCTTTTCCTTTCTCCCGGACTCTTCTTTCTCGCGGCCCCCGCTCCTTCACTTCGGGACGGACACGCGGAAGAGGGGCGGGCGAGCGCCCTCGCTGGTAGCGAGGACCGCCGCTCCGTCGGGCGCGTAGGCGATTGATTCGCCCTGCCCGCGCTCGCCGAGGCTGAATTTCGCGGGGGACTGCCCCCAGACGGCGTCGAACGAGCCACCGCCGGGCAGGCGCAGCTCGTAGCCGTTGGCGTAGTCGCAGAGGACGACGCGGCGGCCGTCGGGCGAGATGTCGCCGCCGGTGACGAGGCCGCCGGCCAGCGTCGGCGGCAGAAACTCGCCGACCCGTTCGAGCGTGTGGACGGCCGCAGTCTTGAAGGGCGCGGCCAGCCTGTAGATGGCCGCCGGCTTGAGCGGCACCTTAGTTACGACGTAAAGGTCGCCGGTCTGCGGGTGGACCATCAGTGCCTCGGCGTCGTGCGCGCCATCGGGGTAGCGCAGGCGGATGGCCTCGGCGGGTTCGGTGGCGAGCGGGCGTTTCGTGTCCGACCGGGCCGCCGCGTCCGTCGCCTGCGGCTCGGGGAAGCGATAGATTGTCACCTCGCCGCGTCCGCGCCGGTTGTCGCCGATGTCGGCCACGTAGAGATACGAACGGCCGGCCTCGGGGCCGGGGCCGAGTGCTATGTCCTCCCAGTCGTAGAGCCGCGCGCCCGCGACCCTCCACACGCCCCGCGCTCGGCCGCCCGTGTCGAAGGCGTAGACGAGGGGCGGCCCAGAGTCGTTATGAGTCCAGACGACGCCGGGGTTCGCCCGCGAGGCGGCGAGGCCGCTCGATTCGTCGAGCGTCTGGTCGTCGAGTCGCGCCACCATCTCCGGCTCGCCGAAGCCGCCCGCGCGGTTCTCCTCGGCCGAGGCCCTCCCCTGCGTCCTGTCCTTCTTCTTCACGGCCGGACCGCGCTCCCGCTGCTCGAAGCCCGCAGTCCCGCACGCGCCCAGCGCCGCGCAGCCCAGTGCCACGCAGGCCAGCGAGGCGAAGACCAGACGCCAACCCCTACCCTTTAACCTTCTCTGCAAATCGCTCTCCCCCTTGCCCCTTGACTTCTATTAGCGCGGCTTGCCGGCGGCCCCGCTCCGCGGAGACGTTCGTTCAGCCGCCCGGTCATTTTAACAGCCCCGGCCGTTCAGAGTGACCGTGCCCTGACCGGGCGCGGCGTGGCGGAGTGGCGAAGGGGGCACAAAAGGCGGGCAGAGAAGGGCGTGGGAGATTGGAACGGCGCGTGCCTAGAGGGCTGCGGGCGCATACGCGTCCGGTTTGATCATTCAACTGAGCGTCACCGACAAGAGCCTACTCCCGGCGAAAGCGAGAGGTGGCACGTACTCACCGGCCTAAGTCCCCGGATGACGCGGATACGGCAGCGGGAGTTCCCGAAGGACGAAACCATGAAGAAGAGAACGAGTATCCCCCCGTTCACGAGAAGAGCGCTTACGCTCGCGTTGCTGTTGGCAGTCTGCGCGGGCTTGCTCCCGGCAGGGCCAGCCAACACATACGCTAAAGAAACCTCGATAGAGGGCATCGCAAGGAAAGCCTCCGTTGATTTTACGAAGCTGGACAAGGACCTCACCGCCGATGCGATCCTCCAGCTCGGCGGGCCGATGAGCGCCGCGCTGGCCGACTTCATCAAGAAGAACGGCTCGCTCAAGGAGACCTTTCCGAACCTCGACGCCTACGCCATCAAGCTTAAGGTGTCGCTCATCAACGACCTCGTAAAGTTCCCGGAAGTCTCCTTCGTCACCACCGACCGGAGGGTCAGGAAGCTGGGTCACGCCTCGCTGACGACCGGCACGGACGCGGCGCGCCCGCTCGGCGGCAGGACCGTTTACGACGGGACCGGCGTCACCGTGGCCGTGCTCGACTCCGGCGTCGAAGCGACGCACAAGGCGCTGATGGTGAGCAGCAAAACGTCGAGCGTCGCTCTCAGCAAGGACTTCGTCGGCGATGCGCTGACGGCCGACACCTACGGGCACGGTACGCACGTCGCCTCGGCCATCGTCGGCAACCCGGGTCTGCTGAAAGGCGCATACGGCGGCATCGCGCCGAAGGCCCGCATCGTCAGCGTGCGCGTGCTCAACTCGCAGGGGGTCGGCAACTACACAACGGTGCTGCGCGGGCTCGACTGGGTGATGGGCAACCGCTCGACCTACAACATCCGCGTCGTCAACCTGAGCCTCGGCGCCATCTCCGTCGACTCGTACCTCCAGGACCCGCTCTGCCGGGCCGTGCGCCGGCTCGTCAACGCCGGGGCGGTGGTGGTGGCCGCCGCCGGCAACAGCGGCAAGGACGCCCTCGGCAACAAGATTTACGGCGCCATCCACTCGCCGGGCATCGAGCCGACCGCGATCACCGTCGGCGCCACGAACACCTTCGGCACGGCCCAGCGTTCCGACGACGGGGTGACGACCTACAGTTCGCGCGGCCCGGGCCGCAGCTACTGGGTGGACAGCAACGGCGCGGTCCACTACGACAACGTCATCAAGCCGGACCTCGTCGCCCCCGGCAACAGGATGATCTGGGCGCAATCCAAGAACAACTACCTCGTCACGACCAACCCCGAGCTGGCCGTCAACACCCTGGAAGCCAACATGATGTACCTGAGCGGTACGTCCATGTCTACGCCGCTCGTCGCGGGGGCCGTGGCGTTGATGCTCCAGGCCAACCCGCGGCTTACGCCGAACATGGTCAAGACCATCCTCCAGTACACGGCGCAGCCTCTTCCCGGCTACAGCATCATCGAGCAGGGGACCGGCCAGCTCAACGTCGAGGGCGCGGTCAGGCTGGCGAAGAACGTCCGCACGGACCTCTCCTCGGCCACGCCCCTCGGCGACCCGTTCCTGACTACAAACGTGCCCCCGGACCCCCACACGACCATCGCCGGCCACACCTTCTACTGGTCGCGCAGGGTCACGGTCGGGCCGACGTTCACCGCGACCGGCCTGGACTTCATCACTAAGTACCAGAAGTTCTACGGGCTCGGGTACTTGATGAGCGACGGGGCCGTCGTCAGCGACGGTATCGTTCTGGCCGACGGGCTCGTGGTCTCAGACGGCATCGTCCTGGCCGACGGAATCGTCCTCGCCGACGGCATTGTCCTCGCCGACGGCATCGTCCTGGCTGACGGCATCGTCCTCGCCGACGGCATCGTCCTCGCCGACGGCATCGTCCTCGCTGACGGCATCGTTCTGGCCGACGGCATAGCGATGGCCGACAGCACTAAGGGCGACGACACGGCCTCGATGAAGTAAAGCGACGGGGATTTAGGAAGATGAAAACCTTTAAAGCATCAAGAAATCTTGCCCTCGCGCTCTTCGTGGCCGTGCTCGCCGCTTCGCTGCCGTCCTTCTGCGCGCCGCCCGCAGGCGCGCAGGTACTCGGCGGCGAGAAGGACAAGGTGGCCGCCGACGTGAAGCAGAAGGTGGCGAAGGGCGAGCGCGTCAACGCCATCGTGCAGTCGGCCGGCGCCTGGACGAGCAGCCTGACGAGCGCCGTCACCGGCAACGGCGGGAGCGTCACGCTCTCCTTCACGAACCTGAAGAACATGAGGGTCGTGAGCCTGCCGGCGGCGGCCGTCGGGGCGCTCGCCAGGCGCAGCGACGTGGACTACATCTCGCTCGACCGCGAGGTGAAGAAGCTCGGCCACGTCTCGCTGACCTCCGGCGCCGACGCCGCGCGCATCATGGCTAACTACAGCCCGACCTACGACGGCACCGGCATCGGCATCGCCGTCTTCGACTCGGGCCTCGACCCGTCGCACGTCGCCTTCACCGTCGAGTCCGGCTCGACCACCCGCATCAAAAAGAGCGTGGACTTCACCGGCGAGGGGCGCACCGACGACCCCTACGGCCACGGCACTCACGTCACCGCCATCGCGGCCGGTAACGGCCAGGTCTCGAACGGCGCCTACCGCGGCATCGCGCCGAACGCGAACCTCGTCAACCTCCGCGTCCTGAACCAGCATGGCACCGGCAGAATCTCCTGGCTGCTCTCGGCGATTGACTGGGTGCGGTCGAACCGCTCGACCTACAACATCCGCGTCGTCAACATGAGCCTCGGCGCGTCCGCCGTGGACTCCTACACCCTCGACCCGCTCTGCCGGGCCGTGCGCGGTCTCGTGGACCTCGGCATAGTCGTCGTGGCGGCGGCCGGCAACGAGGGGCGCGACGGGCAGGGCAACAAGGTCTACGGGCAGATACACGCGCCGGGCAACGACCCGTCGGTCATCACCGTCGGCGCCTCGAACTCCTACGGCACCGACGCCCGCAACGACGACACCGTAGCCACCTACAGCTCGCGCGGGCCGACCCGCAGCTACTGGACCGACGCGCTCGGCATCAAGCACTACGACAACCTCATCAAGCCCGACCTCGTCGCGCCCGGTAACCGCGTCGTCAACGCACAGTCGGCCGGCAACCTCCTGGTCGGGCAGAACCCGGTACTCGACGCCAACGTCAGCGGCTCATCCTCGCGCGACCAGATGTTTCTGTCCGGCACCTCGATGGCGACGCCGGCTGTGTCGGGCGCGGCCGCCCTGCTGCTCCAGGCCAACCCGACGCTGACGCCGAACCTCGTCAAGACCCTGCTGATGTACACGGCGCAGCAGCTCGCCGGCTTCAACACCTTCGAGCAGGGCGCGGGGCAGTTGAACGTCGAGGGCGCGATGAGGCTGGCGCGGCTCGTCCGCTCCGACCTGTCTTCGCTCACCCTCGTCGGCTCGCCACTGTTGACGGCCGCAGCCCCCTCGCCGCAGACGACCATCGCCGGCCACACCTTCACCTGGTCGCAGGGCGCCGTGATGGATCACACCTTCGCCACGGGCCTGAGCCTGGTCACCAAGTACCAGAAGTTCTACGGGCTGGGCACCCTGATCGCCGACGGGACCATCGAGGCCGGCGGCGTGATGATGGCGGACCTGACGGTGATGTCGTCGGGCGTGGTCCTGGCCGACCATATCCTGACGAGCAACGGCGTCATCATGAGCGACGGGACCATCTTCCTGTCCTGCGGCGTGCTCATCAGCGACGGCGTCCTGCTCAACGACGGGACGTTGCTCTCCGACGGCGTGCTCATTAGCGACGGGTCGCTGCTCGCTGACGGCGCGCTGCTCGGCGACGTGGCCGCGCGCGCACACAGCACGCTAATTTTCGGCGACAACACGGCCTCGATGCGCGTCGTCGTCGAGACCACGGCCTCGACCTCGACGAGCACGAAGAAAAGGTGACGGGCGGGGCCAAGCGCGGCGACGCGCGGCCCCCGTCCGCCAGACCTCTCCCCGATCTCTTCGCCCGCCCCGCCGCCGCAGTTCTCCCCCGGCGGGGCGGGCGAGAGGATTTCGGTCAGGCTGACGCCGGGGCGTCAGCCTGACCGAAGCCTGACCGCCTCACGCGCCCCGCGCCCCGCCCCTTCCTTAAGAAATGACCGAAAAAATCGCGTGCGGGTGCCCACCAGGCGGCGGCACGCGCGTTGCGATGAGTCGGCGGCGATGCCGCCGCGCGTTGCCCCTGCGCGGTCAGGTCCGCTCCACCCGTCACTGCTCTCAGACCTCGTACCAAAAGATGGAGATCACCACCAGACAGAGGCTGGCGAAGCCTTACATGCAGGCGGTCATCGCGGTGGGGGCGGCCGTGCTTGGCTACACGCTGCTCAGGCTCGACCCGGCGGTGCTCGACCTGCGCTTCCTGCTGATCGCGCTGCTGACGGTTAGTTGCGGGTCGCGCGTCTTCGTGCGCATTCCCGGCGTCTCGGGCAACATCTCCGTCTCGGACACCTTCATCCTCCTCAGCGTCCTGGTGCTCGGCGGCGAGGCCGCCATCCTCATCGCCGCCGGCGACGCCTTCTCCACTTCGCTCCGCATCGCCAAGACGAAGCTGACCCTCCTCTTCAACGTCGCCGTCTACATCCTTTCCACCTCACTGACGGTCGCCGCGCTGCGCCTGGCCTTCGGCGACATCGCGCGGCTCACCGAGGTCGGCTACCACGAGTCGTTCCTGATGGCTATCTGCCTGATGGCGCTCGTGCAGTACGTGACGAACTCAGGGATGGTGGCCGCCGGTGTGGCCTTCAGGACGGGCACGCCGCTCTGGCAGATGTGGCGGCAGAACTTCCTCTGGACCTCTATTACCTACTTCGCCGGGGCCTCGGCCGCCGGCATCATCGCCAAGCTGAGCATCGTTTTCGGCGGCTACGCCCTGCTTGCCAGCGGCCCCATCATCCTCATCGTCTACTTTACCTACTGGACCTACCTCAAGAACGTCGAGGCCTCGTCGCAGCAGGCCGAGCTGGCGCGCCAGCACGCGCGCGAGGTGCAGCAGCACATGGAGGCGCTCCGGGAGTCGGAGGAGCGGTTCCGCAGCGCCTTCGACTACGCGACCATCGGGATGGCCGTCGTCTCGCTCGAAGGCCGGTGGATGCAGGTCAACCGCTCGCTGTGCGACATCCTCGGCTACGAGGAGCCGGAGCTGGTGGCGCGCGGGTTCCGCGACATCACAGGTGCCGAAGACCTGAAGGGCGTCGAGGAGCAGTTCCTGAACCTCGTCGGCGGGAAGACCTCTTCGTACCAGGCCGAGGTCCGCTACCGCCACAAGCAGGGGCGCGAGGTCTGGGCGCTGCTGGGGATGTCGGTCGTCCGCGACCTGCAAGGCGCTCCGCTGCACCTGATCTTCCAGATTCAGGACATCACCGACCGCAAGCGCGCCGAGGAGCAGCTCCTGTACGACGCCTTCCACGACGCGCTGACGGGGCTCCCGAACCGCGCACTCTTCATGGACCACGTCAAGATGGCGATTCAGCGCGCTCGGCGTAACGGCGAGCGCGTCTTCGCCGCCCTCTTCCTCGACCTCGACCGCTTCAAGATCATCAACGACAGCCTGGGCCACATGGTCGGCGACCAGCTCCTCGTCGGCATCGCCCGCAGGCTGGAGACCTGCCTGCGGCCCGGCGACACGGTGGCGCGGCTCGGCGGCGACGAGTTCACCATCCTGCTCGAAGACCTGTCTGGGACCAACGACGCCATCGAGGTCGCGCGCCGCGTACAGGAGGCCGTTTCGCTGCCCTTCAACATCGGCGGCCACGAGGTCTTCTCCACGGCCAGCATCGGCATCGCCCTCTCGACCATCGGCTACGACAACGCCGAGGACCTGCTGCGCGACGCCGACACGGCCATGTACCGCGCCAAGACGCAGGGCAAGAAGCAGCACGTCGTCTTCAACAAGGGCATGCACGACCGAGCCATGCAGCTCCTCCAGATCGAGACCGACCTGCGCCGCGCCATCGACCGGAAGGAGTTCTTCCTCGACTACCAGCCCATCGTCTCGCTCGCCTCCGGCGAGATCCGCAGCCTCGAAGCCCTCGTCCGCTGGCGCCACCCTGAGAGGGGCGTCGTCTCGCCGGCCGAGTTCATCCCCGTGGCCGAGGAGACCGGCCTCATCATCCCGCTCGGCCAGTGGGTTTTGAACGAGGCGTGCCGGCAGATGCGCGATTGGCAGTCGCGCGGCGTCCCGCGCGGGCAGATAACGGTCAGCGTCAACCTGTCGGGCCGGCAGTTCTCGCAGTCGGACCTGCTCGAACAGGTCGGCGCGGCGCTGCACGAGGCGGGGCTGCCGGCCGGCTCGCTCAAGCTCGAAATCACCGAGAGCATGGTGATGGAGAACGTCGAGACGGCCATCGCCGTCCTCGGCCAGCTCCGCGCTCTCGGCGTCGAGCTGTCCATTGACGACTTCGGCACAGGCTACTCCTCGCTCTCTTACCTCCACCGCTTCCCGATCAACACGCTCAAGATCGACCGCTCCTTCGTCACGCGGATGACCGACAACACCGAGAACGCCGAGATCGTCCGCACCATCGTCACGCTCGCACGCAGCCTGGAGATGGACGTGGTGGCCGAGGGCGTCGAGACGGTGGCGCAGCTCCGGCAGTTGCGCGCCCTCGACTGCGACTTCGGCCAGGGCTACCTCTTCTCCAGGCCGGTCGCCGCCGAGGCGGTGCCGGAGCTGATGCGGGGGGCCGACTACTCCACTCTCATGGCGCTCCGCGACGAGGCCGGCCAGTGCGTCCTCGCCGCCTGAGGGACATTCAAAGATGGTTGCCGCACTCCAAGCCCCGCCCGCACCTGACCCGACGGGCCGACACTCACACTACGACGAGATCGAGACCGAGCGCCTGCGCCTCAGGCTCTTCCGTCCCGAGGACCTCGACGCCCTCCACGAGCTGACCTCGGACCGCGAGGTGATGCGCTTCATCGGCGACGGCGTGGTGCTGCCGCGCGAGGATATCGAGGCGAATCTGACGAGCATCATCGGCAGTTTCCGCCGCCGTGGCTACGGCCGCTGGGCCGTCGAGGAGAAGGCGACCGGGCGGCTGACCGGCTACTGCGGCTTCGGCCTCAGCGACGAGAAGGTCGGCCCCGAACTGGTCTACCTGCTGGGCCGCGAGTTCTGGGGGCGCGGCTTCATCTACGAGGCGGCGCGCGCCTGCCTGCGTTACGGCTTCGAGGAACTGCGGCTCGGCGCCGTCAAGGCCGTGTCGATGCCCGACAACCTCCGCTCGCGCCGGGTGATGGAGAGGCTCGGGATGCGCTTCGCCCGCGCCGGCGTCTACCACGGCTACCCCTGCGTCATCTACGAAATAGACCGCGCGCAGTGGGCGCCCGAGGGCGCCGCTTACGTCCTCGGCAAGGGGCGCATTGCCGTCTGAGCCCGGCCGCCCGGCCGCGCCGGGTACTGCCGGGAACCGGCCGTCGTTGGCGAGATAAATGCAAAGCCGCACGGCCGCGCGGGCTACGAAGGAGGGCGTAAGAGTCCTTCGTAGCCCGCGCGGCCGTGCGGCTTTCCTTGATGCCGGCGCGCCTTCGGCTACGGGCGAGCCGGCCGCGCTCAGTTGAAGATGCTCTTGAAGGCGCCGCCGATCCTCTTCATCCCGCGGACGAAGGCGTTGCCCCCCTTCTTTGCCACGTCAACGGTCGCGTCGGCCACGTCCTCGGCCTTATCGCCGGCGGCCCTGAGGCCCTTGCCGGTGGCGCGGGCCGCGTCGCCCGCCGCATCGGCGGTAGCGTCAGCCACGTCTTCAGTCTTGTCTGCTGCTTTGACGACGCCGGACTTGGTGGCCCTTGCGGCCGTTCTGGTCGCGTCAGCGGTGGCGCCGGCCACGTCTTCGGCCTTGTCGGCAACCTCTTTGCCGGCGTCCACAGCAACGCCGCCTGCGTCCTCAGCCTTATCCGCTGCCACTTTGACGCCAGACTTCGTAGCCCCGGCCGCGTCCCGGCCGAAGTCAACGGCCGCATCGCCCACGTCTTCGGCCTTGTCTGCGGCCTTGGCGACCCCCTTCGCCGTCGTATCGGCCACGGCCTCGGCGCCGGAGGCCGTGCGCTCACCGACGGCGACGGCCGCGTCGCGCGTCGCGCCGGCCGCCGACCGTGTCGCGTCGGCCGTCGCGCCGGCCACGTCCCCGGTCACGTCGGCCGCTTTGGCGACGCCGGACCGCGTGGCAGAGGCGACGCCGGTTGCCGCGTCGGCCGTGAAGCCGGCGGCTGCGACTATCGCGTCGCCTGTGTCGGCGAGCGGATCGAAGCCTTCGCGGTCGGCCGCCTCGTGCATCGAGCCGTCGCGCATGTAGACGTGCGTGGTCCGCGTCCCGTCGGCCGCCGTCCTGACCTCGACGCGCGCGACGCGGCTGGAGGCGTCGCGGAACGTGCGAGTCTCGACGCGCACGCCGTCCTCATGGCGAACGGTGATCTCAGAGTTGTGGGGCGCCTTACGCGCCTTCTGTTGTTTGCCGGATTGCCGCGCCCGATCCTGGGTTGCCCAGGTCGCGGCCGAAGCGTCGCCCGCGCCCGAAACGGCGACACCCCCGGCCAGCAGCGCCGCCAACCCCAATGCCGTGAAGAATCGCTTCCGCATAGCCCCTCCCTTGTGAAACCTCCGCGCGGCCGGCGGCCAGGCCCTGCGGGCCGCCGTGGCTGCCCCGCAGCAGGCTGCTGCGCGCGGACTAAACGAATACAGATTTCTTACCTGAGGCTGATTACAAGCAACCACCATGCCTCCGGCCGTGGAGGGCCGGGCAGAGTGCGGGGCGGGCCGGCTTGTGGCGCGTGCGGCGCGTGCGGATGGGGCCGGACCGGCGCGGGGCAGCGCGGGGCGATTGACGGGTGCTAGACGGCCAGTTTTTCGAGGAATTTCTGCCGGAACTTGGCGACTTTGGGCGCGACCACGGCGCGGCAGTAGGACTGGCTCGGGTTACTGCGGAAGTAGTTCTGGTGATACTCCTCGGCCGGGTAGAAGCGTCCGAGGGGCGAGACCTCCGTGACGACGGGCGAGTCCCAGATGCCGGCCGCTTCGATTTCGCGGATCACCTCGCGCGCCGTCCGCTCCTGCTCGGGCGTGTGGAAGAAGACGGCCGAGCGGTACTGCGTGCCCACGTCGGCGCCCTGGCGGTTGAGCGTGGTCGGGTCGTGGATGGTGAAGAAGACTTCGAGCAGCTCGCGGTAGCTCACGGCCGACGCGTCGAAGCTGACCTGCACGACCTCCGCGTGGCCCGTCGAGCCCGAGCAGACCTGCTCGTAGGTCGGGCTCTCGACGTGCCCGCCCGTGTAGCCCGATACTACGCGCTCGACGCCGCGCAACTCCTGGTAGACTGCCTCAAGGCACCAGAAGCACCCGCCGCCCAGCGTCGCCGTCTCGATCCCTCTACCTTCGTTCATCGCGCCTCCCGTCCTCCGCCTGTTAACCGTCCGCCGGCGTCCGTCAGACCGCGGCCCTCCCGCGCGGCCGCGAGTATAACGCGCACGCGCCCCCCGCGTCGTTACCGACCCGCGGGCCGCGCCGGCACGGGCGGACAAAGGCGCACCTTCCTGCTACACTTCCGCCTTTCGGAAGTCATGGGAAATATCAGCCTGCACACGGAAGCGAGCGGGGCGCGGCGGTTCGACGCCGCCGAGGAATGCGCGCGGCTCGAAGCCGAGCTGGCCGAACGCACGGCCGAGCTGTCCGCGCTCCAGGAGAGGTTCCGCGAGTTCAAGCTGCTCTACGCGCGCGTCGTCGGCGGGCGGCTCGCGGAGCTGGCCGAGGTCGAGGGGGAAGTTCGCGCGGCCGAGGCGCGGCTGCTAGGGCTCGAAGAGGAGGAAGCGGCGGAGGCCGACGGCGAAGAGCCGCACGACTTCTACGCGCAGGGGCAGGCGACGGCGGGCCGCGCCTCGCTGAAGAAGCTCTTCTGGTCCGTGGCTCGACTCTTCCATCCCGACCACGCGGCCGACGAGGGCGAGGCCGGGCGCCGCCACACCATCATGGCCGAGGCCAGCCGCGCCTACCGCGACGGCGACGTTGACAGCCTCAGTACCCTTCTCGGCGACGAGCAGCTACAGTTCTATTGCGCCTCGGCCTCGCGCGACGAGGAGGCGGAGGACGCCGGCACGCGCCTGCTCAACCTCAAGGAGGAGCTGCGAACGGCCGAGTTCGGCCTCAAGCGCATCCGCCAGGACCGCCTCTATCACCTCATGCTCTCGGCGGAAGAGGAGGCTGCGGCCGGCCGCGACGCCCTCGCCGAGATGGCCGAACGCATCAACCGCAAAATCCGCAAGGCCCGCAACCGCCTCGAACACCTTTCATGAGTGGGAGTTTGTAGTTTTCAGTTTCCAGTTTTTAGCCGGTCGCTTCTGGCTAGCTGAAAACTAAAAACTAAAAACTACAAACTCCCACTCACCCCCTCACTGCCCGCGGCCGGTCTTCTGCTGAAGCTCGTCTATCCTCTTGGAGGCTTCGGCCTTGGTCAGGTTCTCGTCGAACTCGACGCCGGCCTCGTCCGAGAGGGTCTTGAGGTATGAAGCCTGCGCGCCGGTCATGCGCTCGTCGCCGGTGGTCCACTCGTCCGGGTCCTTGACCGTGTTCGATACCTCTTCGCGCGGCTGCTGCTGTTGTTGTTGACTGCTCATCTCTTAAATTCACTCCCCTGGTTCGTTGATGTTCCGCGAAGTTAACCGGCCTGCTTTGCGAAAATGTTGCGCGCATGCAACGAGAGTTTACGTGTGACACGAAGGGCCAGAACCGTTATGACCGTCGTGCGGGCGGGCGCACGGTTGTTTATCATCGGCGGGAGAAGCGTCTGGGGCCGGGAGGGCGGGCCGTGGAATGCAGGGAGCGTTGCGGGGCGTGCTGCGTGGCGCCTTCGATTAACACGCCGATTCCGGGGATGCCGGAGGGCAAGCCGGCGGGCGTGCGCTGTGTGCAGTTGGACGAGGAGGACCGCTGCCGGCTGTTCGGCAGGCCGGAGCGGCCGGCCTTCTGCGCGGGCCTCAGGCCGTCGGAGGAGATGTGCGGGCAGACGCGGGAGGGAGCCTACGCGCGGCTCGTGCAACTCGAAAGGCTCACGGCGCCGGACGGTCCGGCGCCGTGAGCCTTTCGGGCCGAGCCATCCTTCAACGCACCTGCCTCACGACGCCGATGGATTCGAGCGCGCGCAGGTACTCGACGACGAGGTCGAGCGGGACGGGGCCGTAGACGGCCGAGACCGCGTCGCGTATCTCGCCGGCCGTGCGCCGTCCGTCCGTGAAGTTCAGCACCTCGTAGGCGTACTCGCCGCCACCGCCCCATAACCCCTGAAAGTTGAGCAGCCGGACCGAGGCCGCGCGCTCTGCGCCGTACTTGTCCGTGAAGTAGTCGTAGCCGAAGGCCGCGAGCGGCCCCCTCAACTCGGGGTTGCGGGCGAAGACGAGGCGGCCGTCCCCCTTCGGGGGCTCGGGTCCGTGCGGCCGGCCGACGAGCGCCGTCAGGTCGTCCAGGTGGCGCGCGGCCGCGGCCGCCTCCTCCGCGGGGAGTTTGAAGAAGCGGCCGGGCGAAGCGAATAGGGCACGCTCGTGCGCGAGGTGGAAGCGTGTGAGGTTGTCAATCTCGTGCCCCGAGAGTCGGTCGCGGCGCGCGAGCAGGCGCGCGGCGCGCTTCAGCGAGGCGGCGCGCAGCAGTCGGAAGAGGGCGGGCGCGTCGCGGTCGCCGACCGAGGCGAGGAAGTAGCCGGTCGCGGCGCCGATGAAGGCGGCGCGCTTGAGCTTGGTGGGGTCCACGTTGGCCGGCGTGTCGAAGTTGGTGTGGATGTAGCGGTCGGGCCAGTCGTTGAGGTAGACGGCCGGGACGCCGAACGACGAATCGGTGTAGACCTGATGGTCGCTGCCCATCGTGAACTCGGCCATCTCGGCGAGCAGGGCCTCGCGCCCGCCCTCGGGCGAGAAGAGGGGGAAGGGGACAGTCTCGCCGCCGGCGTGGCGGGCCGACTGGTCGTTGACGAACTCGCCGAAGTGCTCGGCCACGTCGTTAACAAAGGAAGGGAGCGAGGCCGGGCCGCGCGTGACGTGGAAGACGGCCTTCGTCTCGGGGCCGCCGCCGACCATGTCCATGTGGACGACGGCTTTGACGCGCCGCGCGAAATCGGGCCGGGCGTTCAGGAGCGCGAGCGTGCCCTCGATCTCGGGCGGCCAGATGAAACGGATGGTGCGCGCGGGGCGCGGGATGCGTCCCTCTCTGATGAGCTTCGAGAGCGTGCGCGCGACTTCGAGGATGGCGACGGCGCCCGAGGCGTTGTCGTTGGCGCCGGGCCGCTGGTGGTCGAGGTGGCAGCTAAAGGCGACCTCTTCCTCGCGCAGCCGCGGGTCGGCGCCGGGGATGGTGGCGGTCGCCACGTCGTAGGAGCCGGGGCGCTTGCCGGCGCGCACGGCCGCGGAGAGGTGTATGCGCTCGCCGCGTGCGAGGCGCGACTGGAGCGCGCGGGCCTGCTTGAGCGAGACCATGAAGGCGAAGGCGGGCGTGCGCGCGAAGGTGTCGAGGTGGCCCCATCGGACGAGGTTTTCGTCTTCGCCCCACCATGCCGTGCGCTGGTTCTGCGCGTAGCTGACGAGCCCGGCGGCGCCGTACTTCTCGACCGCGAGCGGGGCGGCGACGCCGGGCTGCGAGGAGGTGAGGACGAGCTTGCCGCGCACGTCGAGGCCGGCGTAGTCGCGCTCGGAGGTGCCGGCGCCGACGTAGACCAGCTCGGCCGTCACCTCGCCGCTCTCGCTGTCCTGCGCGAGCGTGACCGGCATCGCGTCCCAACTGGCGAGCCGCGCGATCTGCTCCCACATAGGCGGCGTCGAGGGCAGGGTGTTCTTCACCTCCCACAACTCGGCGAACTCTGCGTCCCAGGGCGGGCGTGAACGCTGCGTGCCGTAGAAGATTCGGCCGTCGGCGGGGAACTGCTCGACGCGAGCGTCCGAGAGGCCGGCCGAGCGGGCCTGCTCGACGATGAAGTCGGCGGCGGCGCGGAAGCCCTTCGAGCCGCGCATCCGGTGGTGGCGCGCGATGAATTCGAGGTTGCGCTTGGCCCCCTCGCCCGACAACTCCTGCGCGAGCGCGGCGACGACCGAGTCGTCAAGCAGCGTCAGCGAGGCACTCGCGGACTGCGCGGGCGGCGACTGCGCGAGCGGGCCGGAGGCCGCGAGCAGTAAGAGCAGGCAGAGGGCGGGCGCCAGTTGTTTACTCAAGGTGTGTTCCTCTTTTCGGCTTGGGCGGCCGAGCGCGCGGGTGGTGAAAGGCGGGCCATTTTACGGCCGGACGGGGCGCGAGCGCGAGCCCCTGGGCCGCGCCCCGAGCGCGAACTTGACAGGCGGGCGGGGCTTCGTGGATTGTAGGCCCACCGCAAGCCGTTAGGCCGCTAAGTCAAATAAGTCAAATAAGTCAAAAAGCCGATGGGTCGCCGGGTCGCGTACGCGCCTCAGCCCTCTTCCGAGGAGTACCGATGAAAACATTGCTGTTCTTGCTTCTGCCGGCGCTCGCCTGCGCGTGGGCCGCGCCGCCCGCCCGCGCGCAGCAGCGGGCGCGAGCCTTCACCGGCGCCACCATCGTCACCGTCGCCGGCCCGGCCATCAACGACGGCGTGCTGGTGGTGCGGGGCGGAAAGATCGTGGCGGTCGGCCCGCGCGCGAGCGTCAGCGTCCCGCGCGACGCCGATGTGGTAGACGTGCGCGGCAAGTTCATCATGCCGGGCCTCGTCGACACGCACAGCCACGTCGGCGGCGGCTCGGGCGGCGACGCCTCGGCGCCCATCCAGCCCGATGCGCGCATCCTCGACTCGATCAACGTCCTCGACTCGGGGCTGATGCGGGCGCGGGCCGGCGGCATCACCACGGTCAACGTGATGCCGGGCTCGGGCCACCTGCTGAGCGGGCAGACGCTCTACCTCAAGCTGCGCGACGGCAAGGCGGTTGACGACCTCCTGATACGCGACGCGAAGGGGCAGGTGGCCTGGGGCATCAAGATGGCGAACGGCACCAACTCGCTGCGGCCCGGCACCAACGGGCCTTTCCCCGGCACGCGGGCCAAGTCGGCCGCGCTCCTGCGCGAGCAGTTCACGCGCGCGCAGGAGTACCGCGAGAAGGTGCGGCGCGCGGGGGGCGACGCCTCGAAGCTGCCCCCGCGCGACCTCGGGCTCGAAATACTCGTCGAGGCGCTGGAAGGGCGCCGCGTCGTGCACTTCCACACGCACCGCCACGACGACATCCTGACGGCGCTCAGGCTGGCGAAGGAGTTCGGCTTCCGCGTCGTGCTGCAACACGTCTCGGAGGCTTGGAAGGTGGCCGACGAGATCGCGGCGGCGAAGGCCCCGGCGTCGATCATCCTGATCGACGCGCCGGGCGGGAAGCTCGAAACCGTGGACGTGAGCTTCACGAACGGGGCGGCGCTTGAGAAGGCGGGCGCGCTCGTGGGCTTCCACACCGACGACTACATCACAGACTCGCGCCTCTTCCTCCGCTCGGCCGGACTCGCGGTGCGCGCCGGCATGTCGCGCGAGCGTGCGCTCGCCGGGATGACCCTGGCCGGGGCCGAGATGCTGGACCTGAAGGACCGCGTCGGCTCGCTCGCGCCGGGCAAAGACGCAGACTTCATAGTCCTCTCCGGCGACCCGTTGAGCGTCTACACGAAGGTGCTTGAGACGTGGGTCGAGGGCGTGCGCGTCTTCGATCTGTCGGACCCGAAGCACAGGCTCTACGCCGTCGGCGGCTACGGCGCCGGCCACGACCAGCGGCCGCACTACGACTGCCTCGACGCGGGGGAGGGGAACTGATGACGACGACGCTCAACTTCGACGGCCTCGCCCGCGCCCTGCGCGCGTCGCTGCTCCGATTCGCCGTGCCGCTTCATTCGTCGCCGCCCCGCTTCGCCCCATCTCGCCGCGCACGTGCGCCGTGGGCCTGCGCGGCGCTCACGCTCCTCTGTGCCCTGACGGCTGGCGCGACGACGGCCTCGGCGCAACTGGCCGTCCGCGGCGAGACGGTCTACACGATGGCCGGGGCGCCCATCAAAGACGGGGTCGTGCTCGTCCGCGGCGGCAAGATCGAGCGCGTAGGGCCGGCCTCGTCGGTCCAGGTTCCGGCCGGCTACCGGACCGTCTCGGCGCGGGTGGTGACGCCGGGGCTGATCGACGCGCACAGCGTCGTCGGCCTCTCGGGCCACCTCAACCAGCCGCACGATCAGATGCAGCTCGAACGCTCGGCGCCGATCCAGCCGGAGCTGCGCGCCGTTGACGCCTACGACGCGCGCGAGCGGCTGGTCGGGTGGCTGCGCAGCTTCGGCGTCACGACCGTCCACACGGGCCACGGCCCCGGCTCGCTCGTCTCGGGCCAGACGATGATCGTCAAGACGGCGGGCGAGAGCGTGGACGAGGCCGTCGTGGTGCCGTCGGCGATGATCGCGGCCACGCTCGGCGAGGGCGCGCGGGTCGAGGGCGGGCGGGCGCCGGGAACGGTCTCGAAGATGTTCGCCATGCTGCGGGCGGAGCTGGTGCGGGCGCAGGAGTACGAGCGCAAGCAGCAATCGACGAAGGAGGACCAGCGGCCGGCGCGCGACCTGAGGCTCGAAGCCCTGCTGCGCGTCCTCCGGCGCGAGACGCCGCTCCTGGTGACGGTCCACCGCGCACACAACATCGTCGCCGCGCTCCGTCTGGCCGAAGAGTTCAAGTTCCGCCTCGTCCTCGACGGCGCGGCCGAGGCTTACCTCGTCGCCGACCGCATCAAGGCGGCGGGCGTGCCCGTCATCGTCCACCCGACGATGTACCGCGCCAGCGGCGAGGCCGAGAACCTGAGCATGGAGACGCCGGCCCTGCTGCGCCGCGCCGGCGTTCCCTTCGCGCTCCAGAGCGGCTTCGAGGGCTACGTGCCGAAGACGCGCGTCGTGCTCTTCGAGGCGGCCGTCGCCGCCGCCTACGGCCTCTCGTTCGAGGAGGCGCTCTCCGCCGTCACCTCGGACGCCGCCCGGCTGCTCGGCGTGCAGGACCGCGTCGGCTCCATCGAGGCGGGCAAGGATGCCGACCTCGCGCTCTTCGACGGCGACCCCTTCGAGTACACGACGCACACGACCGCCGTCGTCATCAACGGCCGCCTCGTCAGCGAAGAGGCGCGCTGACCCGGCGAGCCCGAGGTGATCCTCAAGGTCATGCGGTCCAACCTCGAATGGTTCGACCGCAGCCTCGGCCCGCCCGAACCGGCGCCGGCCGCGGCGGCGAAGTAAGAAGAAGGAAAAAGAGAAAAGGGGTAGGGGCGAAAAGGGAACGGCGGGCCGCGGGGGGCAACAACTCTCCGCGGCCCGCCGTACTCTCGACCGCCCTTTTCCCCTTTCCCCTTCCTCATCTCCTCACACGCTGAAAACAAAAACCTGACGGGCGGCGTGATGCAGTTTCGCGGCCGTCTCCGCGTATAGCCGGTGTAACGGCGTCCCGACTAGAGGGCGCTGCGCCGGGGCCGCCGGGGGCGGCGTCCGGACTTCATAACCCGGTTTCATACGTCAGGAGGACTCATCATGCACGTCATCAGCAAACAGCGCGGGCCGTCGAGGGGCGGGCGCCACCTCTTACTGCTGCTCGCCCTCGCGTGCGGCGTGGCCTTCAGCTCGCTCTCGAACTTCGGGGGCGGCGGAGCCTCGGCCCGTGAGGGCGCGCTCGACCTCATCGCCTTCGACCGCGACGGCCAGATCGTCGTCGCCAACCCCGACGGCTCCAGCCAGGCCGTTGTTTTCGATCAGACGGTCGGCTTCGACCCTTCGTGGTCCAAGACCGGGAAGATCGCCTTCACGGCCAGCGAGCACGCGGAAGACACGCACATCGCCGTGATGAACGAGGACGGCGCGGGCGTCGTCCACCTGCCGACCCAGAACACCGACCGCGCGCCGGCCTTCTCGCCCGACGGGCAGACCATCGCCTTCACCAGCGAGCGCGCCATCCCGAACGACGACAACCCCTACGGCGGCAGCCCGCACCGCATCTGGCTGATGAACGCCGACGGCACCAACCAGCGCAAGATGTTCTCGGTGCTCTCGGGCGTCTTCCGCGAGTACGTGCCCTCCTTCTCGCCCGACGGCCAGAAGATCGCCTTCATCGGCGAGCGCACCTCGCAGCAGGGAACCACGGGCCTCGACGTGTACGTGGCGAACGCCGACGGGCAGACGCCGGCCGTCCGGCTGACCCACTTCGACAGCATTCAGGTGGACTTCGGCGCCGCGCCCGCATGGTCGCCCGACGGCCAGAAGATCGCCTTCTCTCACGCCCGCGACATCAAGGTCGTCAACGCCGACGGCTCGGGCCAAATCCAGAACCTGACCAACTCCTCCTCGCTGGCCGACTCGGCCGAGCCCGCCTTCTCGCCCGACGGCCAGAAGATCGTCTACTCGGCCAACGTCTTCGGCAGCACCGCGACCGACGGCCTCTACACGATCAACGCCGACGGCACGGGCAAGACCTTCCTCGGCACGGCCGGCGGCCGCCCGACCTTCCGCCCGCGCGACGTGGAGCCCGAACCGGAGCCGACCCCGACGCCGGAGCCCGAGCCCAACCCCGAGGCCGACCTCTCCGTCACCATCTCGGCCACGCCGGCTAGCCCCTACGTCGGCCAGAACATGGCCTACACGGTCGTCGTCAAGAACAACGGCCCTTCGACCGCCGCGAACGCCGTCGTCAACATCACGCGCTCCATCGACTTCAACCTCGGCGCGGTGACGCCGGCCCGCGGCGCCTGCGCCCCCTCGCAGTCGGGTTCGCACACGACCACCTGCACGCTCGGCGATCTTCAGAGCGGCGAGCAGGTCTCGGTCAACGTCGCGGGCCAGGCCACGGCCTCCGGCGAGATGACGGCTTCGGCCTCTGTGGGCTCGGCCACGCCCGACCCCGTCCAGAACAACAACCTGTACCTGGACACCCTGACCGTGCGCGACGCGTGCGTCGAGGAGGTGACGGGCGAAGTCGTCGCTTCGATCTCGCGGCCGGGCAACCAGTCGCGCAAGCAGTTGACGCACACCATCCGCGTCCGCAACACCTCGGGCCGCACCCTGCACGGCCTGATCCACTTCGTCCTCGACGGCCTGCACCCGAGCGTCGAGGGCGACAAGGGCGTCAACTTCTTCCGCACCCGGTGCGCCCAGCCGCTCGGCAGGAAGTACACATCAATCGGCGTCGGCGCGCAGGACCTCGTCTGGCTGCCGGGCCAGACCGTCGAGGTCGAGATTCCCTTCTCGAACCTCGACCGGGTTGAGGTCAACTACAACCTCCGCATCTACACCGGCCCCGGCTACCCGTGATGTGAGGCACCCCACGGGAAAAGAGAGCGCCCGCCGTCGCAACACGCAACGGCGGGCGCTCCCGTCTTCGTCGCCGGTCGGGCCTGACCTAGCCGCGGGCCACGGGCTTCAGGTGCTTGTCGAGCCAGCCGATGACCTCGCCGTACCAGAAGCGCGAGTTCTGCGGCTTGAGAATCCAGTGGCCCTCGTCGGGGAAGACCACGAGGCGCGAGGGCACGCCCTGGCGTTGCAGGGCCGTGAAGAGCTGGAGCCCTTCGCCGACGGGCACGCGGTAGTCGATCTCGCCGTGGGTGACGAGCGTGGGCGTGTTGAAGTTTTTGACGAAGCGGTGCGGCGACCACTTCTCGTAGAGCGCGGGCGCATCCCAGGGCGTGCCGCGGAACTCCCACTCGGCGAACCACAGCTCCTCGGTCACGCCGTACATGCTCGTCAAATTGTAGACGCCGGCGTGCGAGACGAACGCCTTGAACTTGACGCGCGGGTGGTCGTTGTGGCCGAGCAGCCAGTTGACCATGTAGCCGCCGTAGGAGGCGCCGGCCGCGCCGACCCGGTCGCGGTCAACGTAGGGGAGCGCCGCCACCTTCTCAACGCCGTTCAAGATGTCCGTGTAGACCTTGCCGGCCCAGTCGCCCGAAATCTCGTTGACGAACTGCTGGCCGAATCCAATCGAGCCGCGCGGGTTCGGCTGGAAGACGACGTAGCCGGCCGAGGCGAAGACCTGCGGGTTCCAGCGGTAGCCCCAGTTGTCGTAGAAGGCGCTCTGCGGCCCTCCGTGGATCATGACGAGGAGCGGGTACTTCTTCGACGGGTCGAAGTCGGCGGGCCGGACGAGCCAGCCCTGAATCTGCGTGCCGCCGGCGCCTTGCCATGTCAGCTCCTCGGCCGGGCGCAGGCCAAACTGGCGGAGCATCTCGTCGTTCTCTCGCGTGAGCTGCACGGCCGGGTCGCCGGCCTGCCCGGCGGCCGCGACGCCGTCGAGGCGCGCGACGTAAATCTCCGCGGGCCGCACGGCCGACGAGCGCGTGAAGACGATGAAGCGGCCGTCGGGCGAGACCTGCACGTCGTCGTTGAAGCCGGGCACGACACTGCGCGGCGTGCCGCCGTCGAGCGAGACCGTGTAGACGGGGTGGCGCCCGCGCTCGCCCGTGGTGAAGTAGACGCCGCGGCCGTCCGAGGTGAAGGCGAAGCTCTCGACGTGGGCGCCGAACTTCGGCAGTACCTCGCGCGAGGTGCGCGCCGCGCGGTCGTAGACCATCAGGCGCCAGTGGTCGCTCTCGAACATCGGCGTGGCCTGCGAGCGGTAGACGATGAAGCGGCCGTCGCGCGTGTAGCGCGGCGAAGAGTCTGCGCCCTTGTTGTCGCCCGTCAGGCGTGTGGGCTCGCCGCCCGCGACGGGCACGGTGAAGATGTCGCCGTTCGTCGAGGTTGCCTCCCAGCGGTCCGTGTTGCGGACGTAGGCCAGCTCCCGCGAGTCGGGCGAGAAGGCGTAGTCGGTCATGCCGCCGAGGGAGAAGGGCGGGGCGTCCCAGTCGCCGGGCGTCAGGTCGCGCGCGGGGCCGCCCTCGACGGGGACGACGAAGACGTGCGTGCGGGTGCCGTCCTTCCAGGTCGTCCAGTGGCGGTAGAGCAGGCGGTCGGCGACGTGTGCCTTGACCTTCGAGTTCTCGACCTCCCGGGCGCGGCGGCGATTGCACTCGTGGTCGGGGCACTCGGGGTAGATGTCTGCGGCGTAGGCGATGAGCCGGCCGTCGGGCGACCAGACGGGATCGGCCGCGCCGAGCGGGGCGTCGGTGAGCTTGCGCGCGTCGCCGCCGGTCGCGCTCATAATATGGATTTGGCTGCCGCTCGTGTAGGCTATCCGGCGCCCGTCGGGCGACCAGCGGGGCGAGCTGGCCGAGATGTCGGCCGGGGTCAGCGGCGTGGGCTGGCCGCCCGCTACCGGCACGACGTAGATGCGCGAACGGCTGCGGTTGGCTTCCATGTCGGGCACCGAGACCGAGTAGGCGACGAGGCGGCCGTCGGGCGAGAGCTGCGGGTCGCCGACGCGGCGGAACTTCAGAATCTCGTCAACGGTCAGCGGTCTCGTGGCCTGCCGGGCGCCGGCCGCGCCGGCCAGCGCGCAGAGCAAGAGTGTTGAGAGGGCTAAGAGTCTCGTGTGGCGTTTCATGGCCTTCTCCTCAAGGGATGAGAGTTCACGGGTTAATCTGTCTGGCATCTGTCTGGCAGGAGCGGCAAGAATTTAACACAGAGGCGCCGGGCCGGACCAAAGCGGGCCAACGCGGCCGGGGCGGTCGTGGAGACGAAGATGAGGATGCTGCCGATGAGACTGGCGAAGGGGAGTGCGGGAAGGTTGGCGAGGGCGGCGCTCTGCTCCGCGCTGGCCGCGGTCGTGGCGTGGGGCGGTGCTGAGCCTGCGGCCTGTCAGCAGTCGCCCGCCGGACAGCGGGCGCCGGTCGCGGGCCGGGAGATGGCCGTTACCTTCGACGATCTGCCGCTCGGCGGGGCACAGTTCGGCGGCGAGCGCCTGCGCGCGATGACGGCGAAACTGCTCGCGGCCTTCGCCGAACACCGCGTCCCCGTCGTCGGCTTCGTCAACGAAGGCAAACTCTACCGCGCGGGCGAGGTGGACGCGCAGATCGCCGTCCTCAGGTCGTGGGTGGACGCCGGGCTCGAACTCGGCAACCACACCTACTCGCACCCGTCCTTCCTGACCACTCCGCTCCAGGAGTTTCAGGACGACTTCGTGCGCGGCGACACCGTGACGCGCCTCCTGCTGGCCGCGAAGGGCCGGAAGCCGCGCTACTTCCGTCACCCCTTCCTGCGGACGGGGCCGACCGCCGAGGCGAAGGAAGCCTTCGAGCGCTTCCTGGCCGCGCGCGGCTACGAGGTGGCGCCCGTCACCGTTGACAACTCCGACTGGATGTTCGCCTTCGTCTACGCCGCGGCCGCGGCGCGCGACGACCGCGAGACCATGCGGCGCGTCGGCCGCGCCTACGTCGCCTACATGGACGAAGTCTTCGACTTCTACGAGCGCGTGTCGCAGGCCCTCTTCGGCCGGCAGATCAGGCAGATTCTCCTCCTCCACGCCAACGAGCTGAACGCCGACTACTTCGGCGAGGTGGCCGCATCGCTGCGGCGCCGCGGCTACGCGTTCGTCACGCTCGAAGAGGCGCTCAAAGATGAAGCCTACCGCGAGGCGGACCGCTACGCCGGGCCGGCCGGCGTCTCATGGTTCTACCGCTGGGACTTCACGCGCGGGCGGCGGCAGGTGAACTGGCGCGAGGAACCCGAGGTGCCGGCCTTCGTCCGCAAGCTCTACGACGGGCTGCGCGGCTCCGACTGAAAGGCCGCGCGCGGGCTTTGCCTGCCCGACGCCGGCCCGAAAATTCCTGAGCTACTTCTCCGACTTCTCTCGCGTTAGAGACTTGCGGGGGCCTCGGCGCGCGTCCCCCTTTCGGACAAACCCGGCGGCGGGCGGCGCGCGCCACATGCCACCGCCAAGTTGCTTCGAGGAGAGACCATGTCACAGGCAACAGCAGGGACTTTGACGGGCGATGCGAAGACGGACGACGTGAAGACGGCGACGAACGGCGGGGCGGCGCCCGAAGGCGGCGAGACTCCGGCGGCGGGCGAGCCGCCCGAGTTCGTCCTGATGAAACTGCTGAGCGGCTTCGCCCTCTCGCAGTCGCTTTACGTCGCGGCCCGGCTCGGGCTGGCCGACCTGCTGGCCGAGGGGGCGCGCCCGGTCGAAGAGCTGGCCCGCGCGGCGGGGGCACAACCCGGCCCGCTCTACCGCGTGATGCGCCTGCTGGCGGGCGTGGGCGTCTTCCGCGAGGAGGCGCCTCGCAGCTTCGGTCTCGGCCCGGTCGGCGTGGCGCTCAAATCGGACGGCCCCGGCTCGATGCGCTCGATGGCCCTGCACCTGTGCGAGGCGCCGTCGTGGCGGGCCTGGGGCGAACTGATGCACACGGTCACGACAAGCGAGACGGCCTTCGCCCACGCCAACGGCGCAGAGGTCTTCCCCTACTACGCCGCGCACCCCGAATCGGCCGAGCCTTTCAACCGGGCGATGACCGAGATGTCGGCCGCGGTGGCCGGCGCGGTGGTTCGCGCCTACGACTTCTCGGGCTTCGGGCGGATCGTTGACGTGGGCGGCGGACACGGCCACCTGCTCGCGGAGGTCCTGCGCGCGAACCCCGAGGCGCGGGGCGTGGTCTACGACCAGCCCGAGGTGGTCGAGGGCGCGCGCGCGGGCGCGGCCGGGCTCGGAGGGCGGCTGGAAGTCGAGGGCGGCGACTTCTTCGAGTCGGTGCCCGCTAGCGGCGACGCCTACCTGCTCAAGCACATCATCCACGACTGGGACGACGAGCGCGCTCTCGCCATCCTGCGCAACATCCGCCGGGCGATGGGGCCGGAGGCGCGCCTCCTGCTGGTCGAGTGGGTCGTCCCCGAAGGCGACGAGCCCTCGATGGCGAAGTTCGGCGACGTTCACATGATGGTGATGACGGGCGGACAGGAGCGCACGGCCGAAGAGTACGCGCGTCTCTTCGAGCGCGCGGGCTTCCGCCTGACGCGCGTCGTCGAGACCGAGTCGCAGATGGCCGTCATCGAGGCGGTCGGCGCAGGCTGACGGCGCGGGGCTCGGCCGCTACTGGGCGGACCGGGCGCCGGGGCGCGTGAGACCGACGAAGGTTCTCGCGCGCCCCGGCGCCCGTCCCTTTCGGGTCGGCGTGCGCGCCGGAGCGAAACACGGGCCGAGCTTTATCGTATTCCATCCTTTCGCCCGCGCGACGGCCCCGGCCCGTCGCCGTCGCGCCGGCAGGTTCGCTTCCCGGCGCGCCTCACGCGAGGCACGGCCGGCCCACCCCACACTCTCGCAGGAAGGTGTTCGCACCGTGACGTTCGAGACTACCGAAGCGACACACGCGACCGAGGACGCGGCCGCCGCCGGGCGCGGCGAGCCGGGCCTCCTGTCGGCCATCTGGCAGGCCGTGCGCGGCGTGCGCACGAGCTACGACTACACCGAAGGCCCCGTCGGCCGCTCCATCATGCTGCTCGCTGTGCCGATGGTGTTGGAGATGCTGATGGAGAGCGTCTTCGTCATGGCCGACGTGTTCTTCGTCAGCCGGCTCGGGCCGCAGGCGGTCGCCACAGTCGGGCTGACAGAGTCGCTGCTGACCATCGTCTACACGCTGGCCGTCGGGCTCGGCATCGGGGCGACGGCGACGGTGGCCCGCCGCATCGGCGAGAAGGACCCGGAGGGCGCGGCCCACGTCGCCGCGCAGGTGCTCGCGCTCGGCGTCCTCGTCTCGCTCGTGCTCGGGGCGGCCGGCTTCGCCTTCGCGCCGCAACTGCTCGGGCTGATGGGCGCTTCGCCCGAGGTGGTGGCGAGCGGGAGCGGCTACACGCGCGTCATGCTCGGCGGTTGCGCCTCGGTCGTGATGCTGTTCCTCGTCAACGCCGTCTTTCGCGGGGCGGGCGACGCGGCCATCGCCATGCGCTCGCTCTGGCTGGCGAACGCCATCAACATCGTGCTGGCGCCGTGCCTGATCTTCGGGCCGGGGCCGTTTCCGGAGATGGGCGTGGTGGGCGCGGCCGTGGGCACGACCATCGGGCGCGGCGTCGGCGCGCTCTATGCCATCTCTCGCCTGTTCCGCGCGGGCTCGCGCCTGCGCCTGACGCTGGCACAGCTCGGCCTCGACCCGTCGGTGATGCGGAAGCTGGCGCGCCTCTCGTCGTCGGCCATGTTCCAGGTCTTCATCGGGATGGCGAGCTGGATCGGGCTGGTCCGCATCCTCTCCGGGTTCGGCGACCAGGCGCTCGCGGGCTACGTCATCGGCATTCGCGTCATCCTCTTCGCGCTCTTCCCGTCGTGGGGGCTGGGCAACGCCGCGGCCACGATGGTCGGGCAGGCGCTCGGGGCGGGCAAGCCCGAGCGGGCCGAGCGCGCCGTCTGGCTCGCGGGCTTCTACAACACCTGCTTCCTCGGGGCGGTCGGGCTCGTCTTCGTCCTCTTCGCCGGGACGATTGTGGGCTTCTTCACCTCGGACCCGGCGGTGCTCGCCTACGGGAGCGACTGCCTGCGCATCGTCGCCGCCGGCTTCCTCTTCTACGCCTACGGCATGGTGCTGACGCAGTCTTTCAACGGGGCGGGCGACACGCGCACCCCGACCGTCATCAACCTCTTCGTCTTCTGGCTCTGGGAGCTTCCGCTGGCCTACGCTTTGGCCCACTGGATGGGCTTCGGCCCGCGCGGCGTCTTCATCGCCATCACGGTCGCCTTCTCGACGCTGGCAATCGTGAGCGCCCTGGTCTTCCGCCGCGGGCGCTGGAAGACGCGCGAGGTGTAAAATGGCCGCGCCATGTTCGACAGGCTGGCAGAGCAGAGGATCAGGGAAGGGATGGAGGCCGGCGAGTTCGACGACCTCGAAGGCCGGGGCCGCCCCGTCAACCTCGACGAGTATTTCGCCGCGCCCGAAGAGTTGCGCGCGGGCTATGCCCTCCTCAAAAACGCGAAAATCATCCCCGAGGGCGCGCGGCTGCTGAAGAAGGCCGAGGAGCTGCGGCGCGAGCTCGAGGGCTGCCGCGACCCGCTCCGCCGCCGCGAGCTGGCCCGCGCCGTGGACGAGACGATGCTCAAGTATCGCCTGCTCGGCGAGCGCTACCGCCGCTCGCGCGGGCGGCGGTAGCCGGGCAGAACCCAGAGCGGCCCCGCACCGGCGGCGGCCGGCGGCGGCTGTTGGGGGCCGGCGGCGGGCTTGGCGCGCTTCTGCTTCGTTTACCGCGGTCCCTCCTCGTTTTTCGACACTCTCTCCGCCGGGGCGGGGGCTTTCGGGCCTCGCCCCGGCGTTTTTGGCCGCGCAATGCGAGGTGCCGCGCGGCGGTGCGGCGCGGGGCCTCGCGGCGGAAATTTTTCTGAAACCTGCGGGGCGTCCGCTTCACTTACTGTCGGTAGCTTTCTGAAGATGAGTCGCACAGCGATGGACATGGCCGGGGTCAAAGCTGGAGAGCCGGGCGGGCACACTGGAGCCCTGATGAACAGCACTGCGGGGCTGGTGGCGCGCGTACGCGAGGGCGACGAGGAGGCTTTCCGCCTCATCTTCGAGCGTTACTCGCGCCCGGTCTTGAGCTTCATCTTCGACATGGTGGGCGAGCGGAGCCTGGCCGAAGACCTCGCGCAGGAGACCTTCGTTCGCGCCTACAAGGGGCTCGCGGGCCTGCGCGACGAGACGAAGCTCTCGACCTGGCTCTTCAGCATCGCCAAGAACTGCGCCCGCGAGAGCCTGCGCACGCGCGGGCGCGACCGCTACAAGGTCGAGCTGGACGGCGAGGAGGTCTTCGAGGTGAAGGACGAGACGCCCTCGCCCGCCGGGCGCCTCCTAGACAAGGAGCTGAGCGGCGTCATCCAGAGGGCGCTCCAAAGGCTCGACGAAGACAAGCGGCTCGTCTTCACCTTGAAAGTTTTGCAGCAGCGCAGCTACGAGGAGATAGCCGAGATCACGGGCTCCTCGGTCGGCAAGCTGAAGACCGACCTGCACCGTGCGCGCGCCGAGATGCGCCGCAGGATCGGGCCGTATCTCGGGGGTGAGCAGTGATGAGATGCGTTGATTGCCGTGCCGTCATCGAGGACTACTTCGACGGCGAACTGGAACCGGAGACCGCAGCGCGGGTGGCCGCGCACCTGCCGGCCTGCGCCGAGTGCGCGAGCGCGCTCGAAGCTCTTGAGGCCGAGCAGGCCGTCTACCTGCGTTACGACCGCGGGCTTGAGGTGACGCCCGCCTTGTGGGAGGGCGTGCGCGCGAGTCTCGCCCGCGCCGCCGAGGCCGCGGAAACTGCGGAGACGGCCGCGCCGCCCGCGCGACCCGTTACGGCGCCGCGCGCGGGCCTGCGCGCCCTGCTCGCCTCGATTTTCGCCGCGCCGATCCTCAGGCCCGCGCTCGCCTCGTCGCTCGCGCTTCTGGTCTTCGCCGCCGTCGCCGGCTCGCTCTTCTTCAAGTCTACGGAAACCCGGGCGCCGGCGCCGCCGATTGCCGAGAACGGCGCTGCCCCCCGCACGGGAGACGCGCGGACGGCCCGGGTCGAATCACCCGCAGCGCCCATTGAGGGCGGCGACCCGGACAGCGCAGGCGCATCGGCCGCTGTGAACGCGCCTGACGGGCCGGCCGAGGTCGCGGTCAGCACTGCGAGCCGCGACGCGAGTGCGGCGGGTCTCACGGCCGCTACCGCCGGAAGGCTGTCGAGGGGCGGAGCGACGCCGCCCGGAGCGCCGCCGCCCGGCCCCGGTTCGCTCGGCGCCCCGCCGACGGTAGCCTCCGCGGGAGGCCCGGCCGCCGCGCCTCCCGACCCGGACCACCTCGAAGTCGCGGGCGGCGAGCTGCTGCCGCTGGTTAGCACGGCGTCGCTTGAGTCGGCAGAGTTTTCGGAAGAGTCCGAAAGAATCGCGGCCGGCGCGGCCCGCCTGCTCGACCCCGAGGAGAAGGAGGTCGCGCGCCACGTCGAGCGGGCACAGTTGCTCCTGCGCTCGTTCAGGAACACGCGCGCCGCCGAGCGTACCGGGGCCGAGGTGGCTTACGAGAGAGAACTGTCGCGGAGGCTGCTGGAAGAGAACGTCGCGCTTCGGGCCGAGGCCGAGGCCGCAGGCGACAAGGCCACGGGCCGAGTCCTCGAAGCCATCCAGCCCTTCCTGCTCGACATCGCCAACATGCGCGAGACGCCCTCGCGCCAGGAGGTGCGCTCGATCAAGGAGCGCATGCGTAAGACCGAGATCGTCGCCGCCCTCCAGGTCTACTAGGAGGGGTGGGCCGCCCGTAGGGCGCGCGACGCGTCGCGGATTTTGAGAGAGACGAAAGTTAAGGAAACTATAGAGCCATGATTTACCTCAAGACTCGCACAGCCGCACGCGCCTCCAAAGTCCTGGCGGGGCTGCTCCTCGTCGCCGGCCTCGGCCTCGCCCCGGCCGCCGCGCAGTCGGGCGAACTGCTCAACCGCTTCGTCCAGTCTTCCGGCGGCACCGACGCCGCCGCACGCGCCTTCCAGCAGGGCCGAGTCCTGATCGACGAGCGCAAGTGGGGCGCAGCCGCCACACACTTCGGCCGCTTCGTCGCCGAGAACCCCTCTGACCGCAACCTCGACGCGGCCCTCTACTGGCTGGCCTACGCGCACGAGAAGCAGAACAATCTGCGTGAGGCCGATCAGTCGCTCGACCGCCTCATCAGCGAGTTCCCCCGCTCGACCTGGCTCAACGACGCCAGGGCCTTGAAGATCAGGGTCAGGTCGAGGCTCGACCCGCAGGCCGTCGCCACGCCGAAGCCGACCGACGACGACCTGATCCAGATCGCCGCCATGCAGGCGCTCTGCCAGGGCGACCGCGCCCGCTGCGGCCAGGTGGCCGGCGAGGTGCTGGGCTCGAACCGCTCGCTGGTGGTCAAGGAGTCTGCGCTCAAGCTGCTCGGCCGACACGGCGGCACGGAGGCAGTCCCGGCCCTGATCCGCCTGGCGCGCTCCGAACAGAACGAGCGGCTGAAGATGAGCGCCATCAGCGCGCTCGGCCAGACGAACGACGACCGCGTCATCGAAGTCCTGCGCGAGATTGCGATGAGCGCCACCTTCGACGACGAGAGCCCGACCGACTCGGCCATCCACGCGCTCGCCTCCCTGGAGAGCCCGCGGGCCGTGCCCGCCCTGGTCGATGTCATCACGAACGGGCGCAACACGGCCGCCCGCCAGCACGCGGTTGACCTGCTCGGCCGTCGCCGCGGCGACGACGTGACCGACGCACTCCTGCGCGTCTACGACTCTGTGCCCGACGCGACCATCAGGGCGCGCACCGTCAGCGCCCTCGGCCACCGCAAAGACGCGCGCGCCATGGCCCGGCTCGTCGAAGTGGCCCGCACGGCGCCCGAGGCGGAGTTGCGCAAGCAGGCCATCCGTGCCCTCCCCAACCGCGGCCAGGAGTCGGACCTCGACGTGCTCATCTCGCTCTACGACTCGGAGCGCACGCCCGAGCTGAAGACCTACATCCTCGACGCCATCGGCCGCTACAACAACCGCCGTGCGCACCAGAAGCTGATGCAGGTGGCGCGCGACACGAGGGAGCCAGTCGAGCGGCGCACGCGCGTCATCCAAATCCTCAGCCGGAGCAAGGACCCCGAAATCCTCAAGTTCCTCGAAGAGATGGTCAGGTAAGCCCCCGGCCCACGCGGCGCGCGGGCGGTAAACAGTGAAGTTCCGCCCGTGCGCCGTCAACCTCTCGCCAGCGCGACAAGCGTTTGCTGGCCCCCCAGTCCCTTCAAGCAACCCGAACCGACGGCCCGCGCGACCCGGCCACACAGCCCAACCCCACGGGTGTGGGGAGGCTCGGGAGCCGTGTCGTCAAAAAGCGCCCGCGCGGCCCACGTCCGGACGCCGCGCGCGACCCAAAAGCCCGAAAGGAAGTGGCCCGAGATGAAGACGCTCCTGATGTTTCTCCTCCTGATGCTCGTCCCCTCGCCCCCGGCGCAGCAGCAGGAGCAGCGTTTCACGCCCGTCGAGGGCGCCTCGCTGACGGCCCGGCAGGAGGCCGCGCGCTCGCGCGCCTCGGCCGCGGGCCACGCGCGCTACTGGACCGCCTACGCCTTCGACGTGCGCCCCGGCGTCGCCGTGGACTTCGAGTACGTCAGCGACGACGGCCGCGTCACCATCAACAACGGCACTTTCGTTACGGGCGACTGGGACGGCACGAGGTTCGAGCCCGCCGTCGAGACGCGCAACCTGGGGGTCTTCGTGCTGCGTGAGTCGGACGGCCGCGTCTCGCGCGTCGAGGTCTACAACCTCGCGCGGCGGCGCGACTACGCCGGCTACCCGGTCTTCTGGCTCGGCCGCGCGCCGGCCGAAGAGAGCCTCCAGTTCCTGCGCGACCTCGCCGAGTCGGGGCAGACGAACGAGGTGGCCGTGGCGGCCGTCCGCGCCCTCGCCCTGCACGACGACCGCCGCGTGCCCGAGGCGCTCGAACGGGTGGCCCGCACCTCGCGCGCCGAGCCGGTCCGGGCGCAGGCCGTCCGCTCGCTCGGCACGCCGCCCGCCTCGCCGCAGACACGCGACTTCCTCGCCTCGCTCGCCCGCGACGCGCGCGAGCCGGCGGAAGTCCGCCGCGCCGCCGTCTCGGCCCTCGGCCGCGCCCGCGACGCGCAGGCCCTCGCCCTCCTCACCTCGCTCTACGAATCGTTCGCCGAGCGCGAGCTGAGGCGGACCGTGATGTCCTGGATTGCGCGCAACGAGAACCGCGCGGCGGCCGTCAACTTCCTCGTCAAGGTTGTCGGCGACGACTCCGACAAGGAGATGCGCCGCCGCGCCCTCGCGCAACTCGGCGAGATCGCCGGTGAGCGCGCGCTCGGCACGCTCACCGAGACGGCCGAGCGCCGCGACGCCGACACGGAGCTACAGCGGCAGGCCCTACAGGCCATCGGCCGGCGCCCGGCGGCCGAGTCGGTGCCGCTCCTCATCAAGTATGCGCAGACACACGCGAAGCCCGAAATCCGCAAGCAGGCGCTCGTCCTCCTCGGCCGCAGCGGCGACCCGGCGGCCTTCGAGTTCCTGCGCGCCTTCCTGACCCGCTAGCCTGCGAGGGGGTGGACAGGACCGGCCCCGTTGTTGAATCATGAGGGCATGGCCGTCCGTCAGATCGTGGAGTACCCGTCGCGGGTGCTCAAGGAGTTGGGTGAGCCGGTCGGGGCGTTCGACGCCGACCTCGAAGCCCTCGTCGCAGACATGTTCGAGACGATGTACGCGGAGGAGGGCGTAGGGCTCGCCGCGTCGCAGCTCGGCCTCGCGCTGCGCCTCTTCGTCGTGGACTGCGAGGGCGTCAAGCTCGTCGCGGCCAACCCGGAAGTCCTCTCGGCCGAGGGCGAGCAGGGCGGCGAGGAAGGCTGCCTCTCCATCGGCAAAATCCACGCGCCGCTCAAGCGCCCGATGCGCGTCCGCCTGCGGGCGCAGGACGAGCGCGGCGAGTGGTTCGAGCGCGAGGTCGAGGGGCTCGCCGCCCGCTGCTTCATGCACGAGACCGACCACTGCGACGGCCGCCTCTTCATAGACCACCTCCCGCCCCTGCGCCGCGACATGGTCAAGCGGCGGTTCCAGAAGATCAAGAAGTGGCGCGAGCGCGAGTGAAGCCCGCGCCACCTCCGAACCCCGCCGCGCCTGAATCCAACCGCGTTGCCTGGTTTCCAAAATCAATAATTGTTATTGACTTCAACGTGGGTCCGGGCTTCCTCGTGGGGGGTCGGATTCATCGACCCCGGCAACATAATTTCGGGCGAGGTGGTGGGCTCGGAAGTTTCTTTCGATTTTCGTGAAGGTAAAGAGAAGATGGTCGGGCAAGGTCGGGTTGCGTCCGAGGGGCGGCCCGCGAAAGAGAGAGGCACGCCGCACACCCTCAACACCGAGGACACAAATTGACCTGCACCCGCGGCGCGGGGCGAGGAAGGAGCGACTGACATAGTGAGCGAACAGGAGATGACGGCAGCGGACGGCGAGGGCAACGGCGAGGGCAACGGAGGCGGCGGCAACGGCGCTGATGGCGCGGAGGGGAAACGGCCTACCCTGACCAACCGGCAGGGCCACCCCGTCTACGACAACACTAACAACCGCACAATCGGCGACCGCGGCCCGACGGTGCTTGAGAACTACCAGTTCTTAGAGAAGATTTCCCACTTCGACCGCGAGCGCACGCCTGAGCGCGTGGTTCACGCGCGCGGCGCCGGCGCCCACGGCTACTTCGAGGCGACGGGCACCATCGGCGACGAGCCCGCGTCGAAGTACACGCGCGCCAGGCTCTTTCAGGAGGCCGGCAAACGCACGCCCGTCTTCGTCCGCTTCTCGACCGTCATCCACGGCGGCCACTCGCCCGAGAATTTGCGCGACCCGCGCGGCTTCGCCACCAAGTTCTACACCGAGGACGGCAACTGGGATTTGGTCGGCAACAACCTGCAAATCTTCTTCATCCGCGACGCCATCAAGTTCCCGGACGTGGTCCACGCCTTCAAGCCCGACCCCGTCACCAACCGGCAGGACCCGCGCCGCATCTTCGACTTCATCAGCCTCACGCCCGAGGCCATGCACATGATCACGTGGCTCTTCTCGCCGTGGGGCATCCCGGCCAACTACCGCGAGATGCGCGGCTCGGGCGTCAACACCTACAAGATGTACAACGCCGAGGGCGAGGGCGTGCTCGTCAAGTACCACTTCCGGCCGAAGGCGGGCGAGCGGAACCTGACGCAAGGTGAGGCCGACAAGTTCACCAACTTCAACCACGCCACGCAGGACTTGTATGAGGCCATCGAGCGCGGCGACTTCCCCGAGTGGGAGATGTCCGTTCAGATCATGTCGGACGACGAGCACCCGGAACTTGATTTCGACCCGCTCGACGCCACCAAAATCTGGCCCGAGGAGCAGTTCCCGCTCCGCAAGGTCGGCCGGATGGTGCTCGACCGCAACCCCACGAACTACTTCGCAGAGGTCGAGCAGGTGGCCTTCGGCACCGGCGTCCTCGTTGACGGCCTCGACTTCTCTGACGACAAGCTCTTGCAGGGCCGCACCTTCTCTTACTCCGACACGCAGCGTTACCGCGTCGGGCCGAACTACCTGCAACTGCCGATCAATAGGCCGAAGGCGCACGTCGCCACCAACCAGCGCGACGGGCAGATGACGTACCACGTGGACGGCGTCGAGGCCGGCGAAGACCCGCACGTCAACTACGAGCCCTCGTCGCGCGATACCTCTTTGACGGTCGCGCCGAAAGCCGGCAAGGACCACGCGCCATACGTTGCCGGCCCCGTCGTCCGCCAGACCATCTCGCGGACGAACAACTACGGTCAGGCGGGCGAACGCTGGCGCGCGATGGAGCAGTGGGAGCGCGACGAGCTGATAAAGAATCTGGTGGACGCGCTCTCGCAGTGCGACCGCGGCATACAGGACCGCATGGTCTCGCACCTCTCGCAGTGCGACGAGGAGTACGGCCGTCGCGTCGCGGAGGGGCTCGGCATCGCCGTCCCGCAGACGGCGGCCGGGACGGCGAGCGCCGGCTGACGCCGCTCGCCCTCTTCGTCCTTCAACTTCATCACTGCAAGCCGGGCGCGTTGACTCACCACAGGAGACGCGCCGGCGCGGAGAGGGCCGCGGGGAAATGGGCGTTCCCCGCGGCCCTCTCCGCGTGTGCGCGTGTCGGCGGTCGTGAGAGGCGCCCCCGTCTTTCTGTTCGCGTTGCCGCCGCCGTTCGCGTTGCCGTCGGTGTGTGGGTGTGCGGAGGCTCGGTGGCGGGGGAGTTGAAAAGCGTCGCACGCGGCCTGTAACATCTCGGCCCTTCCGATGATGAACGCAGCCGAAGAGAGACAGGCCGGCGCGGCGCCCGTGCTGGAACACGATCTGGCCCGCCACTTCGCGGAGCTGGCGCGCTTCGACTCGACGCGCGAGCTGGAAGACTCGGAGCTTTACGCGCGGCTGAGGCCGGAGGTCGAGCGCGTCCTCGGCGGCGTCGAGCTTGGCGACTTCAGGGCCGGAACGCCTGAGAGGCGCGGCGGCCGGGATAACGGGGCCGTCCGCGCCGTCGCATGGAACGTCGAGCGCGGCAGCCGCCTCGAAGGCGTCGCCCGCGCGCTCGGCACCGACGAACTGCTGCGCGACGCAGACCTGCTGCTTCTGACCGAGCTGGACTACGGCATGGCCCGCTCGGGCAACCGCCACGTCGCCCGCGAGCTGGCCTCGGCGCTCGGGATGAGTTACGCCTTCGCGCCCAGCTACATCGCGCTGACGAAGGGCAACGGCGCGGAGGCCGGCGCGGCGGGCGAGAACACTCTGGCGCTGCACGGCAACGCGGTGCTCTCGCGCCACCCCGTCCGGCGCGCGTGGTCTGTGGCGCTGCCGAACGGCAAGGACAAGATGCGCGGTGGCGAGAAGCGGCTCGGGAGCCAGCGCGCCGTGGTCGCAGACGTGGCGCACCCGTCGGGGCCGCTGCGCGTCGTCAGCCTCCACCTCGACGCGCATTCGAGCCAGCGTCACCGCGCGCGGCAGATGCGCGTCGTGCTCGACTTCCTCGACGCGCTCTCGCCCCGCCTGCCCGTCCTCCTCGGCGGCGACTGGAACACCTCGACCTACGACTCGAGCCGCGCCCTCTACTCCATCGCCGGCTTCGCCCGCCGCGTCATGATGGGCGTCAAAAACGTCGTCGAGAACCACTACCTCAGGCCCGAAAACTGGTTCGACCGCCACCTCTTCCGCGAACTCGAACGGCGCGGCTACCGCTTCCGCGACCTCAACGAGACGGGCGCCGGCACGCTCCACTACGACGTGAAGGATTTGGCGGCCAACACGAACATGGCCGACTGGGTGCCGGGCTGGTGTTTCTGGTGGATAGAGTGGGCGCTCAGGGACTACGGCGGGCGCTGCTCGCTGAAGCTCGACTGGTTCGCCGGCCGCGACATCGCGCCCGACCAGCGCCAAAGGCCGAGCGTCGTCGGGGGCCTGCGCGGCCCCTCGGGCGAACTCCTCTCCGACCACGACCCTATCGTCCTAGACTTTGTGCCGGCCGGTGCCGGGCATTGACTTCTCGCCCGACCCGAGTTAGCTTTCGCCGAGTTTCGACGCCGAAATGCCTGCGCAGCCCGGCTTACCCGCCTTGAGCCGGCCACAGACGGCCGTCAGCGCCCCACCCTTCAATCCGTCGGTGCATCGCCACCCGGCACGCTGATACGGCCGCCACCTCGACAGCCACGAAAGGAAAATTCCTCATGAAGCTGAAAATCGCTCTGGCGATACTGGCGTTTGCGCTGCCCGTCTTCCTCCCGCCATGCGCGGCCGCGCAGAGCAGAGACAAGAAGATCACGGCTGGCCCGGCTAAGATCGAGGCCAAAGTTCCCCCCCATGTGCGGAACGTGACGGCGATGGAAGGCGTCCCGCCGAGCGTGCTCGGGGCCTCGGGCAACAGCCTCTACGACGTGAGCACCGTCTCCAACGGCGCCCGGAGCAACCAACGCACGCCGTCTCTTTCGGGCGGGACGGCCTCCTTCGTCGGCATCGCCTTCGACCTCAACAACACCCTCTACGGCATAACGCCCGCCAGTCAGGGGAACCCATCCGTCTCGCGCATATTCAGCATCGGCCCCAACTATTCCTACAGCACGCTCGGGGCGGGGCCGGCCCTCAAGCTGCTCAACAACACCCCCTTCGGTCTGACGGCCGAGGGCGACATCGCCTTCCACAAGTCGAGCAACACCCTGTACGCGTTGTGCCGGGACAACTCTGGGGTGTGGCAGTTAGCCACCATCAGCCTCAGCACCGGCACCGTCGAGTTCAAGGGGCCGCTGCCGCCGACCGCCGGCACCTACGGCCCGCCCGCCTACCACGCCCTCGCCGTAAACGCCTCGGGCAACCTCTACGCCCTCGACACGAACAACAGGGTGCTCTACAAGCTGAACAGGGCGGACGCCAGCGTGCTTGAGGTCAAGGCCCTGACGGGGCTGCCCACGTCAGTCTTTTCGGCGACTACTGGCGGCATGGGTTTCTCCTCCTCGGGGATGCTGCTCGCCTCCGTGGGAAACAGCCTGGTGTTGATTGACCCCTCCACCGGGGTCTCGAACGTCGTCGGGACCGGCGGCTTTTCGGGGCTCATAGTTTCGGGCGGCAGCGGCCCCGTCATCCATCAGTAAGGCGGACGCGCGGGCCGCGCGTAAGGTAAGGAGAAGCGTCGGCCTCGGCGGGGTGGAGAGAGCACGGCGCGCGGCCCCGCCCGCGCGTAGCTGTCGCAGCCTCGTCCTCGCCCGAAAAAAGTTCGGGCGAGGACGAGGCTGCGCGGCTTTCGCGTCCGGCGCCCGCGGGCCGGCCCACGCCGGGGCCCGCTATCGTTCGTCGTCGGAGGAGAGGGCGCGGTAGGCGGCCGCGGCTGCGAGACCGCCGAGCAGATACCACGTGACCGTCATCAGCTCGGTCGAGGGCGTGTTCTCGGTGGGCTGGCGGCCGAGGCCGAGCGGCTTCGGCAAAAAGACCGCGCCGAGGCCGGCC
>DASQMB010000061.1:0-83108 GCA_035645715.1 Pyrinomonadaceae bacterium | reverse complement strand
AGGGGCTGTAGGAGCCTTCGGCCCAGGCGGGCGGCGGCGTCAGCAGCTCGGAGCGCGCGACGACGGCCCTCGGGGTGTAAGGCATGGGCGTTCGGGCGGTGGGTGCAAAGGCCGAGACAAAGTCGCGGCGAAGCGCCGGCGGGCTTTAGGCGGCGCCGGGCGCCGCCTAAAGCCCGCCGGCGCTTCTCACTTCGCCCCGCGCCTCTGGATGTCGTTGCGGATGAAGCGGACGAGGTCGTGAATCTGCTGGTCGGAGAGCGAGTACTTGAAGGGCGGCATCCCATTCCCGCCGTCGTGGATTTTCTGGTAGAGCTGCTGATCCGCGTAGGCGATTGCGTGCGGGGCGCGCAGGTCGGCCACCGTGAGCGAGCCGACCTGCCCGCCGGCGCCCTCGGCCCCGTGGCAGGCCGCGCACTGGCGGCGGTAGAGCCGCGCCGTCGCCGTGTCGCCCGAGCCGCCGCCGCTCGTCGGCGAGCAGGCGAACCCCGCCGCCGCCAAACCGAAGGCCGCCGCGACGAGCGCCGCCTTCAATTTCCGCCGCGCCGCGCCGCCCGGATTATCGCCCCCGGCCGGGCCTTGCGCCCCTCCCGTCGCCGGCGGGCGGACGCCGGGCAGGCCGGTCCCCCGCCCTGCGTTCCCGCACTGTTCTCTGTCTCGCATAGTTTCCTACTTCTTACCACAGCCCGGCGGGCGGCGACCAACACAGGCGCCCGGAACGGGCCAGGCGCATTGGCCCCGCCGCCCCGTGGGGCCGCCGCCGGATTTGAGCAAAAGGGGGAAAACGCACTATCCTAGTCTCCTGATTCTCCGAGCGAACAGAAGAGCGAGACGCCGAGCCACAGGAAAGGACTAGCCATGAGTGCGAGCAGAGAGACTCTGACCATCACAGACAACCGGACGGGCAAGCAGTACGAGGTTCCCATCCAGGACGGCACGATCCGCGCCGTGGACCTGCGCCAGATCAAGACCGGCGACGAAGACTTCGGCCTGATGACCTACGACCCGGCCTTCATGAACACGGCGTCGTGCAAGAGCACCATCACTTACATTGACGGCGACCGCGGCGTGCTCGAATACCGCGGCTACCCCATCGAGCAGCTCGCCGAGCAGAGCAGCTACCTGGAGGTCGCCTACCTGCTGCTCCACGGCGAACTGCCGACGGCCGACGAGCTCGCCTGCTTCACCCACGAGATCACGCACCACACCTTCATCAACGAGAACATCAAGAAGGTGCTCGACGGCTTTCACCACAGCGCGCACCCGATGGGAATGTTCGAGGCGATGGTGGCCGCCCTCTCGACCTTCTACCCCGAGGCCAAGGAGATTCACGACGAGGAGAACCGCCGCAAACAGATTCACCGCCTGATCGCCAAGGCGCCGACGATTGCGGCCTTCGCCTACCGCCACCGGGTCGGGCTGCCCTACGCCTACCCCGACAACGACCTCTCCTACGAGGGCAACTTCCTCAACATGATGTTCAAGACGACGGAGCTGAAGTACCGGCCGGACCCCGTGCTGGAGAAGGCCCTCTCGGTCCTCTTCATCCTCCACGCCGACCACGAGCAGAACTGCTCGACCAGCGCCATGCGCTCCATCGGCAGCGCCCACACAGACCCCTACTCGTCGCTCGCGGGGGCGGCCGCCGCGCTCTACGGCCCGCTCCACGGCGGGGCCAACGAGGCCGTGCTGCGAATGCTCAACGAGATCGGCTCGGTCTCGCGCATCCCCGAGTACGTCGAGCGCGTCAAGTCGGGCGAGTTCCGGCTGATGGGCTTCGGCCACCGCGTCTACAAGAACTACGACCCGCGCGCCCGCATCATCAAGCAGGTGGCCTACGAGGTCTTCGAGGTGACGGGGCGCGACCCGCTCCTCGACGTGGCGCTCGAACTCGAACGCATCGCCCTCGAAGACGAGTACTTCGTCCGCCGCAAGCTCTACCCGAACGTGGACTTCTATTCGGGCATCATCTACCGCGCGATGCGGTTCCCCGTGGACATGTTCCCGGTCCTCTTCGCCATCCCGCGCACCTCCGGGTGGCTCGCCCAGTGGCAGGAGATGCTGCTCGACCCCGACCAGAAGATCGCGCGGCCGCGCCAGATTTACCTCGGCCAGCGCACGCGCGACTACGTGCCGATGGAGAAGCGCGACGGCGGCGCGGCCGCAGGTCAGACGGCCGGCAGCTAACTACAGTTAAGCTACAGCGGGCGGGCGCGCAGCGGCGTCTGCCGAAGGACGAGGCGGGACGCAGGCGGGCGTAAAATTACGCCCCGCGCGTCCCGCCTTTATCTTTTTCTCAGAGCGTCTTTCGAGAGCCGGGGACCATGAAATTCGTCACCGGCCCCGGTGCCCGCGCGCGGCGAGGCGTGCGATAATCCGGCCCGACCGCGGAAGATTTTTTTTCGCCGGGTGGACGGGATGCTAGCGCTGCTCAACATCACGAACTTCGCTCTCATCAGGGAGCTGCGCGTCGAGTTCGACCGCGGCCTCAACCTCCTGACCGGCGAGACCGGCTCGGGCAAGTCCATCATCGTGGACGCGCTCGGCGTCCTCGTCGGCGGCCGCTTCTCGTCCGAGATGGTCAAGGCCGGCGCGTCTCACAGCTCCATCGAGGGGCTCTTCAACGTCGGCGCGCACGAGCAGTTGGAGGCGGCGCTCGCGGCGGCGGGCGTCGAGGCCGCGGCCGAGGACGGGAGCGTCGAGCTGGTCGTCAGGCGCGAACTGGCGGCGGCGGGGCGCGGCAAGATTTTCGTCAACAACCGTCTCGCCACGCTCTCGCTGCTCAGGGAGCTTCGCCCCTTCCTCGTAGACATCCACGGGCAGGGCGAGCAGCAGACCCTCTTCGACCCCGACACGCACCTGGAAATCCTCGACACCTACGCCGGCCTCGGCCCCGCGCGCGAGAAGGTGGCCGCGCTCTACCGCCGCTGGTCGGAGCTGTTGGCGGAGCTGCGCGCACTCAAGCGCGACGAGGCCGAGAGCCTGCAACTGATGGACACGCTCCGCTTCCAGATAGACGAGCTGACGGCCGCCGGGCTCGAAGCGGGCGAGGACGCGCGGCTCGAAGAGGAGCGCCGCCGCCTCGCCGACAGCGAGCGCCTGTCGGCCCTCTGTGCCGAGGCTTACGACGAGTGTTACGAGTCGCGCGGCTCGACCGCCGAGCGGCTCGGCCACCTCGAACGCCAGATCGCCGAGTTGAAGAATTACCAGTCCTCCTTCGGCGAGTATGCCGAGGGCGTCGCCGCGGCCCGGGCCGTGGTCGAAGACTTCGCCGCCGCCCTGCGCGGCTTCGCCGACGATCTCAACTTCTCGGCCGACCGGCTGGCCGAGGTCGAGAACCGTCTGGCCGAGCTTTCGCGCCTCAAGCGCAAGTACGGCGGCACGGTCGAGAGCGCCCTCGAACACCTGGCCCGCGCCCGCGCCCGGCTCGACTCGCTCGAAGGCTCGGACGAGCGGGCCGAGGAGGTGGCGCGCGCCCTGGCCGAGGCCCGCTCCGCCTACCTCGACGCGGCGCGCCGGCTCGGGCGTGCCCGCCGCAAGGCCGCCGAGGCGCTGCGGCGCGACGTGGAAGAGTCGCTCAAAGAGGTGGCGATGGAGAACGCCCGCTTCGTGCCCGAAATCGCCGCGCCCGGTGAGAGCCGCGCGGGCGCGAGCGAGGGCGCGGTAGGTCGAGGCGGCACCGGCGACGGCGACGGAAGCGACGGAAGCGCCGATGGCGACGATAGAAGCGACGGCGACGGAAGCGACGGCGAGGATAGAAGCGACCGCGACGGAAGCGACGGCGCGGCCCGCCACTTCACCGCGCGCGGCATAGACCGCGTCGAGTTCTACTTCTCGGCCAACCCCGGCGAGCCGCCGCGCCCGCTCGCCAAAGTAGCCTCGGGCGGCGAAGCCTCGCGCCTGATGCTGGTCTTAAAGACCGTCACCAACCCCGCGCGCTTCCCGCGCACCATCGTCTTCGACGAGGTGGACGCCGGCATCGGCGGCCGCGTGGCCGAGGCCGTCGGCCTCAAGCTCAAGGCGCTGGCCGGCTCGAACCAGGTGCTCTGCGTCACGCACCAGGCCCAGATCGCGCGCTTCGCCGACACGCACCTGCGCGTGGACAAGCGCGGCGAGCGCGGCCGCACGACTGTCGGCGTCGCGCGCCTGCGCGAGCGCGAGCGCGTCGAGGAGATCGCCCGCATGCTGACCGGCGCGCAGATCACCGACGCCGCGCGCCGCCATGCCCGCGAGATGCTCAAGAGTTGAGAGTTTGACAGGATTAACCGGATTGACAGGATGAAGGGGCAACCGGGCTCGAACGCGCTTCGCCGCCCCTCGCACGACGCCCGGCGCAACCCCTCACGAATGAGGTCGGCGCCGCCCTCATCCACACGCCACCGCCCTGCCCCCTTCCTTCTTCAACCCTTCTCTTTCTCGTGTTAATCCCGTCAATCCTGTAAGGTTATCTCCACCGTTTCGGCGGCATCCGGCTTGCTCTTGAGACCGGCGCCGGGGGTTTTCGGCTGGATTAACGGGGTCGTCCCTCACGCGTGGTTGAGAACACGCAGGCCGGCGAGAAAAGCCTGGGGAAGGTTACACAGAACATGCAGCGCGAACGGGTCACGATTGAAGGCGAAGAGGTCGCCTCCTGCGTCGCTTACAAGACGAATGAGGTCGTCCGCGTCTACACGATCACGCCGTCGCCCGACGTGGGCGAGAAAGCCGACGCCCGGGCGGCCGAGGGGCGAATGAACATCCGGGGCGCCGTCCCGGCAACACGTACAGGATCGCCGGTGAGCAGACGCCGACGGTCTTCCACGTCGCGGCCCACGCCCTCGCTCGGGACTCGAAAATTTGCCTCAACTTCGGCTATCCTTACCGCGCCCGCCCGTGCGACGGGTGACTGTTCTGCGACTTCGTGCCCGATGCGGGCCGCGCCGAAAAGATTCCCTGCCATCACATTCCGGCGGAGCGTTACGCGGGAAGGATTTACCGAACTACAGCGACCCGGCGCCGGAGCGCCGCGAGGCTTTACGAGATGTTGACGAGGAGAGGCAAAAGTGGGACGGCTTTGAGACGGCTGACGGCCTTCGTCGTCGCCGCCTGGCTGACCGGCGCCGGCTGCCTCCTCTGCTGCTCCGACCCCGCCAAAGCCGCCGGCCACGACCCCGCACACGCATCCGAAAGCGGCCACGCGCGAGCGGCCGTCGTATTCGACGCTGACCGCACGGCCGCCGCACGCGCCGCGTCGAACGCCGCGGCGCCGGCACACTCCTGCTGCAAGGCCAGAGTTCCCGGCCTCGGCGGCGAACCCGAGACGCCCGCGCGAGAGACTGGCCGCGTGCGTTCCGGCCCTCCGGCCCACGACGTGACCGACGACGTGACCGGCGACGTGACCGACGACGTGGTTGGGGACGAGGCCGCGTCCGGCGCCACCCCTTCGTCTGAGGTCTCGGAGGCCGCGGAGGCCGGTGAGCCTCGGGAGTCCGGCGGCTCCGTGGGCTTCCCCGAGCGCCCGAGCGGCGCCCGCGGCTGCTGCGAGCGGGCCTCGCAGACGCTCGAAGCCGCGCGCAAGCCGCGCCGCGAGCCCGCGCAGCCCCCGGTCTCCGACCTTGCCCGACACTCCGCCGCCGAAGTCACGCCGGCCCGCGTCTACGGGCCGCCACCGACCCGGCGTGCCCGACCGCCCGACCGCGGCGACGCGCGGCTGCTGGCCTGCATCTTCCGGATTTAGAAGCCGGTTCCTCCTACTTCAACCGGCGTATCGCCAGACGCCGGCCGGCATCTTAACGCTACTCGAATCTCAGGAAGGTGAAATCATGCAGAGAGCTAAATTCTTCGCCGCGGCCGCCGTCCTCGCCCTCGCGGGCGCAGTCTACGCGGGCGGCAACATGCAGGAGTCGGCCTCGCAGGCTCAGGCCGCGAAGGCCACGCAGCAGGCTTCGTGTTGCGCCGCACACAAGGGCGGGCACGAACACAAGGGCGGGCACGAACACAAGGGCGACGGCCAACACGCCGCCATGTCCTGTGACAAGGACGGCAAGGGCTGTTGCGGCGGCGGCGGCTCATGCTGTGCCGGCGGCGGCCAGGGCTGCTGCGCGGGCGGCTCGTGCGAGAAGGCTAAGAAGGGCGAGGCCGCGGCCGTGAAGGCGGGCGCGGCGGCCGAGGGCGCGAGCTGCTGCGCCGAAGGCGCCTCGTGCTGCCAGGGCGGCGGCCAGGGCTGCTGCGCCGGCCACAAGAAGGACGGGGCGCAGGCCGCCTCGGCCTCCGCGAAGGAAGGCGAGAGCTGCTGCGCCGGCGGCTGCTGCTCGGCCCAACACGGCGCCGGCCACTGACCGCCGGCCCGTGAGCGAAAAGAGGAGGGGCGCCGGCCTGCGCAGGCCGGCGCCCCTCCTCTTTTCGCGCCGGCTGGTGCGGGCCGGCCGCGCCGCGCGAGTCTCGTTCACGGCGAGGGCGAAGTCTGAGTCGTGCCCTCCTCTAAGACAGGCACAACTAGGACGCCGCTTCATGGCCGCGTGGAAGTTCGCCGCCCGGTGCCGGGGCGACGCCTAGAAAGGCCACCACGGGGCGCTTGGCCGGCCCCACACGGCGGCGTCGCGGACGGGCTGCGGTGCCCCCGTGACGGCGGCAGAGTGGACGGGCGCGCACGGTCTAGCCGCCGTTGTCGGCGCGGCCGACGAGGCCGTAGTCGAGCAGGCCCGTGTGCATCGTCATCTTCCACTCGCCGCCCACCTTCGAGTAGACCTTGCAGGCCCGGCCCTGCCAGTGCTGCTCGCGCCCCGCGGCGTCGCGCCAGAGCGTGTCAACGTCCACCACGGCGAAGGCGCCGTCGCCCTCGGCCGTCAGGACGATCTTCCTCAGCTCGCGCCGGTTGTGGACTAGCTCGTGGGTGTCGAACAACTGCCGCCAGTTGCGGCTCCAGCGCTCGTAGTCGTAGCGGCCGACCCAGAAGACCCAGTCGGCCGGGTCGTGGTGGCGCGAGGTGGGCGGCCAGGGCCAGACCATGTCGGGGTGGAAGATGCTCATGAGGAGCCCGATGTCCTTCGTGTCCCACGCACGCGTCTCGCGCTCGACGATCTCCCTGACCTCTTCCTCGGCCTCTTTCATGTTCGGTCTTAGCCTCCTCGTTGGTGTTGCGGCGACGGGCCGCGATCCGGCGGCCGAAATTATCACGGGCGCCGGCCGGAAGCGAGAAGGCCCCCGGCGGAAAACGAGGAGGCCCGCGGCGGGACGCGCGCGTCCCGCCGCGGGGCCTCTTTTGTGCGGAGGTGCGTCCGGCGGTTGGCTTCAGGCGTCCGGCCGCCGGGCGGGTTCGTCAGTCGCCGCTCTTGCCGGGGGCCGGCGCCTGCGGGCCGGCGGAACTGATCTGCTCGATGTCGGCGCGCAGCCGCGCGAGCGAGATGCTCTTCGGGTGGGCGGCTTCGAGTTTGGCGAGGGTCTCGCGGGCGCCGGCCGCGTCGCCGCCGCGCGTGTAAGCGACCGTCAGGTTCTGGAGCGTCTGCGCGTGCGTCGGGTTCTGTTCGAGAGAGCGTTTGAACTCGGAGACGGCGCGCTTGTAGTCGGCCGGCTCGCGGAACATGAAGGTCAGGCCCATGTCGGTGCGGACGTTCACGTCGTCGGGCTTGACCTTGAGGGCCGCCGCGTACCACTTCTCGGCCTCTGCGAACTTCTCGGCGTCGAAGTTGACGTTGCCGAGGCCGACGACTACTTCGTAATCTTCGGGGCGCAGCTTGTTGGCGCGGGACAGGTACTTGAGTGCCACGTCGTAGCGGCGAGCCTGGTAGAGGATGCCGGCCGCGCCGACCTGCGCGTCGAAGCTGTCGGGCGACTTGTCGGCCTCCTTGACGGCCGCCGCGAGGGCCGCCTCGTCAACCTTCGGCGGCATGGCCGACACGTCCACCGGCGGATGGTCGGGCGGCAGGCCCTGCATCTGCTGTTGCTGGTGCTGCCCCGGCGGGTGGTCGTGGCCGGCGTGCTCGTCGGCGAGGCCGGCGCGGTTGACGTTGTTGGCGAACATGAACCCGACGGCGAAGCCGAGCAGCGCGCCGATGAACGAGAAGAGAATCCTGTCTTTGCTCACGGTTGTTACCCCAGTCGAAAGGGCGAACTGACTTCGCCCGGCCCTCGAACCACTCGCCGCCGTCCGGCGACAAAACTCTTTGCGGCGGGCAAAATCACAATCGCGCCGCGGCGACTTTCCTCGCCCGCCGTGCCCCTTACGCCGCTACCATCAGGCCCGCCGCCGCGGCCGCCCTCAGCTCCACGTCCCGAGCGCCTTCGGCCGCCGGCTGCTCGGGCTGGCGCCGCGCCGCGAGGGGCGTCTCGGCCGGCCGGGGCCATACCTCCTGCTCGGCCGCCGCGCCGCGCCGCATCAGCTCGATGACCGGGTGCGCGATCTTGTTGGTGGCCGAGAGCAGCAGGGCCTCGACGGCCCGCTCCTGCTCGGGCGTCAGGTCGCCGAGCTGCCGACGGCGCCGCTCGAACTCGGCGCGGGCCAGCTCCTGCAACTCGCGCCGGAAGGCCCCGATCTGCCGCCCCGTGTCGAGCCCGCGCAGTTGCTCCTCGAAGTGGCGCGCCTCGGCCTCGACGATCAGCTCGGCCCGCTCGGCCTCGCGCCCGCGCTCGCGCAGGTTCGAGGCGACGACGGCTTCGAGGTCGTCCACGTCGAAGACGAAGAGGTTGCTGACCCCTGCGACGGCCGGGTCCACGTTGCGCGGGACGCTGATGTCCACGAAGAAGGTCGGGCGGTTGCGGCGTGCGACCTGGGCCGCGCGCGCCGCCTCGGCCGTGACGACGTACTCTCGCGCGCCCGTCGAGCAGAGGACCACGTCGGCCTCCGCGAGGTGCGCGTCGAGGCGCTCGAAGGCGACCGTCTCGCCGCCGAACTCGGCGGCCAGCCGCTCGGCCGTCTCGTGCGTGCGGTTGGCGACCAGGATGCGGCCGGCGCCCGCCTTCGAGAGGTGGCGCGCCGCCAGCTCGGCCATCTCGCCCGCGCCGACCAGCAGGATTGTGCGGCCTTCTAGCGTCCCCAGAATCTTGCGCCCCAGCTCGACCGCCGCGTAGCTCACGGAGACGGCCGAAGAGGCGATGCCGGTCTCCGAGCGCACGCGCTTGGCCGTGTGAAAGGCGTGGTGCATCAGGCGGTGTAGGACGCGGCCGGCCGTGCCCGCCTCGCAGGCGCGGGCGTAAGCCTGCCGCACCTGCCCGAGAATCTGCGGCTCGCCGAGCACCATCGAGTCGAGCGACGAAGCGACGCGGAAGACGTGGCGCACGGCCTCGTAGTCGTCACGCTTGTAGAGGTGGCGGGCCAGCGCCACGCGGTCGAGCGCGGAGGCGCCCGCGAGGAAGCCTGCGACGCGCTCCGCCGCCTCGCCCGCCCGCCTCGGCGCGGCGTGCGCCACGACCTCGACGCGGTTGCAGGTCGAGACGACCAGCGGCTCGCGGATCGTCTCGCCGTCCACCAGCCGCCGGAGGCACTCGCCGCCCTCATCCCGGGCTAAGGCCAGCCGCTCGCGGACCTCCACCGGCGCCGTCTTGTGACTCACTCCCGTCAGGATGATGCTCATAACTAGTTAGTGACAAGTGACAAGTGACGAGGAGGCGTGAAGAGTGACAAGTGACGAGTGACAAGAAAGACCTAATCCTCCTCTTGTCACTCGTCACTTGTCACTCGTCACGCGTAAGAGTGCAGGCCCGGCAGCAGGTAGCTGACGCCGAGGTAAGTGAACATGATGAAGAGGAAGGCGACGATGGCGAAGTAGGCCGCGGGCCTGCCCGTCCAGCCGCGCGAGATGCGGACGTGGAGGAAGCCGCCGTAGGTCAGCCACGCCACCAGCGCCCCGACCTCCTTCGGGTCCCAGCCCCAGTAGCGCCCCCACGACTCGTTGGCCCAGACGGCGCCCGTGATGAGCAGCAGGGCGAGGCCCGCGAAGGTGATGCCGGCCGTCTTGTACATCAGCTCGTCGATCTTCTCCAACGACGGCAGGGCTGCGCGCAGCCGCTCGGTGCGGAAGCTGAAGAGGATGACGAAGAAGGTGGCGGCAAACGCCGTGATCAGCGCCGACAGCTCGATGGGGTTGGCGCCGAGACTCAGGTAGAGCTGGCGGCCGTTGTCCTGGATGAACTCGGTCGTGGCCGCCTCGAACTGGCGCGGCGGGATCGAGGCGATCTGCTGCTGAGTCAATCCCTGCTGCTCGGCCAGCCACGCGCCGAAGCGCGCGTACTGATGCCGGCCGACGTGCGAAGCCACGTCCGTCAGGTTCCTCACCTGCGCCACGAGGGTCGCAATCGCCACCGCCTGCGCCACCAGCGAGAGCTTGAGCAGCCGGTGGCCCCACGCGCGCGCGCGCTCGCTGCCCTTCGCCAGGTAGACCCAGAAGGCCAGGACGACGGCGGCGAGCAGTCCGCCCGAGAGCACGATCACCCGGCCGACGTAGGGCAGGTCAACCCGCAGCGGCAGCGGCGAGCGCCCGCCGCGCCCGGACTCGCTCAGGTAGAAGGTGGAGGCCGCGTAGGTGCCGAAGGTCTCGGGCGCGAAGACCGTGAACTGGCTGATCGTGGCGAAGACCGAGAGCGCAAAGAGGCTCGACCAGACGGCCATCGCCTCGGCCTTCACCCCGTCCTTGAGCAGGTAGATGATGGCGACGACGAAGCAGACCAGCGCCACGCCGTATGAGAGCGAGGCCGTGCTGACGTGGATCGGGCGCCAGTAAGAGTCGAGCACCGGCGGCAGGTTCGCTATCTCGCCGCCGATGAAGCGGGCCATCACCAGAATGATGGCCGCCAGCGGCAGCGTGAGCGCGCCGAGGAAGCGGAAGTTCTCGCGCCGCGCGATCAGGAGCGTCGTCAGCCCCGCCCCGGCCGCCACCGTCAGGCTCAGGTCGTAGAGGTTCGTGAACGGCACGTAGCGCCAGAACCACGGCATCTCGCCGCCCTGCCGGGTGATGATCTCGAACTCGCGGTCGTGGGCGGCGATCCAGCGCACGCCGAAGCTCGACAGGTTGAAGAAGACGCCGGCCGTCGTGGTCAACAGCCCCATCCGCTCGAAGAAGCGCGCCGGCGCGTAAAGGTTGGTCAGGTGGAAGACGGCCGCGAAGAGATAGCCGGCCAGCGCCAGCATCATCAGCGCGCCGTCGGAGATGAAGCCGGACGCGCCGGCCTCGATCCTCCAGAGCGTCAGCGCGAGCGAGCCGACCACGGCCAGCGCCGCCGGCAGGTAGGCCGCCGCGCCCGCGGCTTTCAACTCGATTTCCGGCGCGAACTCGGCCGCCGTGTTCTTCAGGACTCTGCTCATGACGTTTCCTTAAAAAGTTAGGTTAAGACCTCGGCCCTCGGCCGCGTTACGGTGAACTCGCGCCTTTCAGCGCCCGCCGCCTGCCGCCGCGCGGACGAACCGGCAAAACCGCTCCTCGAAGACCGTCCGGCCGCGGTTGGTGTCGCCGCCGAGGGTGACGCGGAGCACTCCCCCGCCCTCGCCTTGCTCGACGCGCGCCCAGACCCTCTGGTGCGAGAAGAAGAAGCAGAGGCCGAGCGTCAGGGTCAGCAGCACGAAGCCGGCGTAGACGACCGTGGCGCCAGGGTCCCTCTGGACCGAGAGGACGTGCGCGTCGCCGACCTTCTCGAAGCCGGCGAGCCGGAACCGGTAGCCGGCCACGGCGCGACCGGCCATCGGGGCCGCGGCCGCCGGCCCGTCGCCGAAGGCGAAGGCCCGCTCGGGCTGCGCGCCTTCCCTGACCACGCGCAGGGACGCGGCCGGGTTGTTGTAGTCGGGCGAGGCCGTGGAGCCGCGGCCGCCGGCCATCACGAAGTCTGAGAAGAAGTCTGCGAACTCGACGCGCGTGCCGTCGGCGAGCGCGGCCGCGCCGTCGCGCCTGATTTTTATCTCTTCGGCCGCGCCGCCCGCCTCGGGCGTGACGCGCAGGGTGATCTCGCGGGCCTTGCCCTCGGGGGTGAAGCTGGCCTGGAAGAAGCGGTAGCCGCGGTAGTCGAAGGGCCGGTTCATGCTGACGACGCCCTCGGTCTCGCCGCGCTCGGGGTCTTTGATTTTGACGGCCGTCGTCCAGTCGAGCGTGTTCATCGGCGTCAGGTCGCCGCCGCCCTCGATCAGCTTCTGGCTGATGTCCGTGCACTCGACGGCGAAGGGCATGTCGAACTCGATCCGGCGAGGCTGGCCGAGCGAGAAGACCGTCTCGGTCATCGCCGCCGAACTCTCGCCGGGCCGCAGCGTCATCTGGCCCGTGTGCGCGAAGCGCGCCGTCATGAAGCCGCCGGCGAAGATGACCAGCAGCCCGACGTGGACGGCGTAGGCGCCCAGGCGGTTCCAGGCGCCGCGCTCGGCGAAGAGGATCGTCGCGCCGGGGGCGTCGGTAACGCGCGTCCTGAACCTGAGCCGGCGGGCCTCGGCCTCGACGCCCGCGACCAGCTCGGCCGCGCTCGTGCCCTCGATCTCGATTTCGGCGTGCTGGTCCTGCGCGAGCAGCCAGCGGGCCGAGGCGTCGAGCTTCTTCTTCGAGACGTAGGACCAGGCGCCGGGCAGGTGGTCAATCGAGGAGAGGATGATGTTCAGGGAGAGGACGAGCAGCAGCGCGTTGAAGTACCAGGTGTGGTAGATGTCGAAGAAGCCGAGGCCGCCGTAGAGCGTCCGCTGCGAGGGCGTCAGGCCGGCGTGGTACTTGTCGAACCCCTCGACGTTGACCTGCATGATGAGCATGCCCAGCATGCTGACGACGACGAGCAGCACCAGCAGCACGACGCCGAAGCGGACGGAGCTTAAGAGGTCCATCGCCTGCGTGGCGAGCGAGGGCCTTGCCGCCGCCTCCTTCACCGAGCCCTTCCCGGCCGGCTCCGCGGCCGCCTTCGACAACACTTCTCTCCGCGCTTCTCTGATAGCCGACATCGTTTTATTCCCGCTTCAGGTTTGAGTTTGGACCCGTCCTTCTTCGCCGCGTCTGCGCGAGCGCCTCCGCAGGGCTTTCGCCCGCCGTGCCCGCCCGCCGCCCGCCGCGCGACCCTGTTCCCGGGGGGCTTTCGGCAACGGGTGTGCCAGCCGTCACAGGTGCGCTGTGCGGAAGCGCGGCGGGCTTTCCCGGGGACCGGGGTCCGGGTTGTGGCCCGCCGCGTGCGCGCCCCGCACGCGCAGCTTTTCAAAGACTTTCGCGGCCGACCTCGGTTGGCAGCCCCCGCGCTGGGCGCGGTGCGTCTCGCGCGGGGAGAGACGCGGGCCGGGGCTTGTGCCGGCCGCCGCGTAGGTCTGAGGGAAATCACCCAGGCGGGCGTGGGTAATTATTCGCAAGGAGTCGGGCTGAGTCGGGCTCGGCCCGCGGGGCGTGGGGGCACGGCGGCCGGGGCGCGGGCGGGGCGGGGCTCGTCCTAAACGTTGGAGTTATAAAGCGCACCGCTCACGGTGCGCGCGGCGAAAGGGTCGGAGCGACCTCGTGGTGCGCCCCACGTCGAGGCCAAGCGGAACGGCCGTTGCACCCTTCTGCACACGAAGGGTTACGGCGACGGCCTGTGTGATGGCCGTCACCGGAGCCGGTCCGGCGAGACCGCACGCGCGGACTGAGTAATCGGCCCGGACTTGAAAACACCGCGTACACGCGCGCCGGGCCTTACCCTCCGGCCCTGCGGCGCACAGAGCGCGCGCGCAGGCGTCCTGCATTACCCCCTCGACGCGGGCACTGAGACGGCGAATCACACGCGAGCCACCGCCTTCAGCCGCCGCGACACGGAAGTGGAGGCGACCATATGAGACGAGTCAAGACACTCAAGGCGGCGCTCGTGGCTGCGTGGGTCGGAGGCGCGCTGCTCCTCGTGGCCGGCGGCGCGTGGGCCGGCGCCACGTCGGCGAGCGAGAAGAAGCCGCCGGCCCAGACGGGCAAGCCGGTCAATTCCGAAGATTACGTCGGCGCAGACACCTGCACGACATGTCACCAGGACCAGGCGGACCACTTCATGACCACGGCCCACGCCAAGCTCGAAGGCCAGCCCGGCTGGAAGGGCAAGGTCGTGGGCTGCGAGTCGTGCCACGGCGCGGGCAAGGCCCACGTCGAGACGATGGGCGAGGCCCTCGGCGACGGCAAGACGCCCGACCAGGTGCCCGACAAGAAGATCGCCCGCCTCGACGCGATGAGCGCGAAGGAGTCTTCGGACACCTGCCTCTCGTGCCACGCCGGCCGCGAGGAGCACAACAACTACCGCCGCGGCGACCACTGGCGCAACGACGTGGGCTGCATCGACTGCCACACCTCCCACTCGGCGCCGGCCCCCGAAAGGCGCTCGGGCTCTAACACCTTCGTCTCGGGCGCAGACGTGCGCAAGCCCGGCCTCGCCACGACCAAGCTGCTCCGGCAGAACGAGCAGCAGCTCTGCATGTCGTGCCACACCGAAACAAAGCACCAGTTCAAGATGCCCTTCCACCACAAGGTGCTCGAAGGCGCCATGAAGTGCTCTGACTGCCACAACGCGCACGGCGGGTTCGAACAGAAACAGGCCCGGCTCGCTAACGGCTCGGACGCGGCCTGCGTCAAGTGCCACGCAGACAAGCAGGGGCCGTTCACCTACGAGCACGCGCCCGTCAAGACCGAGGGCTGCGCCTCCTGCCACACGCCGCACGGCTCGCAGAACCCGCGGATGCTCAAGACGGCGAGCGTCGCCCAGCTCTGCCTCGAATGCCACACGCAGGACCACGGTGTCGGCGCGCAGGAGCCCGTCGGCCCGGCGCACAACCTGAACCTCCATTACCGGGACTGCACTACCTGCCACATGAAGGTCCACGGGTCGCACACAAGCCCGGTGTTCATGAGGTGAGGGCGGGACGCCAGAGACACGGCACGAAGGCTTAACGCACGTTGAGCGAGAGGATGGACACCATGAACAGCAAAGCCGCAAGCCGCCTGCGCGCCCTGGCCGGGTTGGTGCTGGCGCTGTCGCTGGCCCCGGCCCCGACGCCGGCGCAACAGCCGTCGCCGAGCCCGCAGAAGCCCGCGGACGCCAAGACTCAGAACGCCGCACCCGCCGGGGAGAGAGAGAGCGACTACACGGTCACGTCGAGCGTCGAGCTCGGATACCGGGGCCTGAGGGTCAACGGCGACATCAACAAGTACCAGAGCGACCTCAACTACAAGGCCGGCCCGCGCGTCTTCGACAGCAGCTTCCTGATGAAGTCGAAGTCGGGTGACGGCCCCCTCGACACGCTGCTCGTCACCACGACGGGCTGGGGCGCCGACCCGCACGGGTCCGTGCGCGTCACGGCCGAGAACTCCGACTGGTTCCGCTTCGACGGCAGCTACCGCCGGTTCAGGTACTTCCGCCACCTGAACAACATCGTCAACCCCAACTACGCGCCGCCGTCGCGGCAGGCCAACCCCGTCACGGGCCAGCGCGGCTACGACACGCGCCAGCAGGTCGGCGACTTCGACCTGACGCTGCTGCCGAAGAACGACCGCGTCCGGTTCAACATCGGCTTCTCGCCGACCCGCTACCGCGGCCCGGCCTTCACCCACTACCGCAACGGCGGCGACGAGTTCCTCGCGCTCTCGAACCTCGACTCGCGCGCCGACGACTGGCGGCTCGGCGCCGACTGGAAGCTCGGCCCCGTCGACTTCTCGTTTCAGCAGGGCTTCCGCCGCTTCAAGGACGAGAGCTACATCAACGACCAGAACGTCAACGTCGGAAACAACCCGACCCCCAGCAACGCCGCTCTGACCCGCCTGGAGCGGACCAACCCCATCGAGGGTAAAGTAGACTACTCGCGGTTCAGCGCCCACACGCTGCTGGCCCGCCGGCTCGACATCACCGGTCGCGTCGTCTACAGCGTAGCGACCAACCAGTTCAACTTCCTCGACACCTTCGCTGGCACCAACTACAACACCCGCATCACCAACATCCCGGGCGCCATCAACCCGCCCAACGTCCTGACGCTCGGCCAGCAGAACTTCGTCGGCGACACCAAGCGGCCGAGCACGCTGGCCGATCTCGGCGTCACCTACCTCGCCACAGGGCGGTTCAGAATCTCGAACACGTTCCGCTTCGAGACCTTCCAGATCAACGGCGGGGCGCTCTACAACGGCCTCTTCAACCTGACGAGGGCCAACGGGACCGGGGCGGTCTCGCTCCGGCCGACGGGCTTCGTCCACGAGTGGACGAAGTACCGCAAGTTCCTGAACACCGTCGAGGGCGACTACGAGTTCAACAACAACTACTCGATCCGGCTCGGGTATCGCTACGGCACCCGCCGCATCGAGCGGTCGCTCCTCGGCACCAACCTCGCCAGCAACGGCGCGCCGGCCATCGCCCCCTCGGCCCACGAGGAGGAGAACCAGACGCACGGCTTCATCGGCGGCATCAAGGCCCGGCCCGTCAAGGGCTGGACGCTCTCGTTCGACGTAGAGCGTGGGACGGCCGACAACGTGTTCACACGCGTCGGCAACTACGACTACTGGAACTTCCGCGCCCGCAGTCGCTACCAGGTCAGCCGTAACCTGCGGTTCAACGTCGGCTTCCTCACCCGCGACAACTCCAACCCCGGCGAGGTCATCCACGACGGGACCACCATCTCGCTCGCCGACTTCGGCGTCGAGATGAAGTCGAGGGTCTTCACCTCGTCGTTCGACTGGACGGCCAACCACCGGCTCTCCTTCAGCGGCGGCTACAGCCACAACTGGCAGGAGAACGACGCCGTCGTCGAGTACGCGTTCCTCAGCACGGCCAACTCCGCGATCCGGGGGCGCAGCCTCTACTTCATGAGGAACCACTTCTTCCACTTCGACACGGTCGCGCAAGTCCTGCCGCGCGCCACCCTCTACGCCTCGTACCGCGTCAACAAGGACCTGGGCCAGGGCGACCGCGTTTCGGCCCCGGCGCAGGGGGTTCTCATCAGCTCCTACCCGATGAGCTTCCAGTCGCCTGAGGCCCGCCTCTCGATCCGCATCAGCCGACGGCTCGACTGGAACCTCGGCTACCAGTACTTCAACTACAACGAGAGCAAGCTGGCGGCCTACAACCTCGGCAACTACATCGTCAGCCCGAGGCCGCAGAACTACAACGCGCACCTGCCCTACGTCTCGCTCCGCTTCTACTTCGGCAACTCCGACCGCTGAAGCGGGCGGCAATCACCGCCGGCGAACGAAAGGGGGGCGGACCCGGACCGGGTCCGCCCCCCTTTCGTTCGCCGAACACCTCCGGGCTCGCTTCGTCACCCGCGGGGGCCGTCCCGTCACACTCCCGCGCCGTCTCGTCACAAATGGCAAACCGCGGCCGCCCGCGCGCCGTTTAGCTGACCGGCGACGGGGAATGTGCCCCGTCGCCCAGGCCCTCGGGGCTGCTGCAATCTTCAAAAAGATTAAGGGACACGAAGGGAGACTGAAGGGTATGAAGAGACTGAGCAAAATCGCGCTGGCGCTCGCCGCCTGTGCCCTCCTCAACGTTTTCGCGCTGGCCGGCGTCAAGAGCCGGCGGGTCGAGTTCACGACGGACGTGAAGGTCGGCAGCACAATCGTCAAGCGCGGCGCCTACGAGGTCAAGTACGACGAGCAGTCGGGCGAGCTGGCGATCACCTCGGGCGGCAAGGTCGTGGCGAAGTCGGCCGCCAAGCTCGAAGAGCGCCAGTCGGCGTCGAAGTACGCCTCGGTCTATTCGACCTACAGGGGCGGCGACGGCTCGACCCTCCTCCTGAGCGTCAACATGGGCGGCAAGCACGCCGTCATCGGCGAAGTGGCGGCGATGGCCCGCTGACCACACTCGCGGCGGGCACAAGAACCGGGGCGGCGCGGGGGCATCTGTAGCCCCCGCGCCGCCTCACTTTTTTTTCGCCCCGATACGCCTTCCGCCGGACGGGCCGCCTCTCCCCACACGTGCCGCGATGGAAGAGACACGCTATCTCGTCATCCGCCATCCGCTGCCCGCGCAGCCGTGGTTAGAGATACGTTCTCGATAAAAGCTTTGCTACTCGCGGTCGGGTACATGCCGTTGTTAGGCGCAGCCTCAGTCGAAGAGAGCATCTACCGGTATTGACCAGCCCGGAACCGCAGGTTCTGCCTCCGCGAGATTGCCCCGGCGGTAAATAGTAGGGTTATCCGGCTCACTTGCCCTATATACTTTAACCACATCATCACTGAGCAAATCCACGTCCCATACGACTAATGTTCCGGCAGCGAAGTAATCAGCACGCTTCTGTGCAATCTCTCGTTCGGCCGCTTCCTCATAATCTCCGGCGCTTCTAACTTCAGCGGCGAACACCGGCGCCCCTTCCAGAAACTTCATCCCGGTAGGTTTGCCGATGTGAAAAGCGGCATCGGGACTAAAGGACTCACGGTGCGGTAGATTTACTCTGAAGCCCGCATTATCCGAGTAGGCGCGGCCACCAGAGACATTAGGCTCGTACAGTCTTAGACTGACGTAAATCGCGCCGCCTGCACGATTAGGTAAATCTCCAGTCGGAGACATTAAGCGCACCTCTCCATCTACAACCTCCGCCTTGATGTCATCCGGCACTTGATATAAATCTTCAATAGTGGCACGAACTTTTGTACTCATAACTCAACCTCTGCTCAAGATTTTAGCATACGCACAAGACACCAGAATTAGAGAATGCGAAGCGCCAAACGCCAGGCATCACCCGCCGCAGGTGTGTGTGGACGTGTCAACGGACGACGAACCAGAACTCCCCGCCAGGCTGCTTGCCCGGCCTAAGCACAGAACCGTAAGCCCTCCGAAGTTAAAAGGATGAGCAGAGAGCGCGCGAGAGAGAGGCGCCCTTCGAGCGCGGCCCCGTTGGGGTCGGGCCGCGCGCAGGGGGCGCCTCGCTCGTTAGCGCATGGACCGGCGGTTGAGGAGCCAGTCGCGGCTGACGGGCTTGCCCGTCTTGTGGCACTGCGCGCACTGGAACTCGGAGATGTCGCCGAGGTTGACGGGGTGGTTGAACGGGCGGCCACCCTTGTGACAATCGTTGCAGTGGAGAACTGCGAGGTCGCCGAGGTCAACGGGGTGACGGAACTCGCCGCCCTTCGCGGCAACGGCCCGCCCGGCGGCCGACTGGTCGAGCAGCGTGTGGCAGATGTTGCAGTCGGAGCGGATGACCTGGCCTGCGGGGCTCTTGTGCTTGCCGTCGTGGCAGCGGAAGCAGCCCTGCGAGTAGTAGTGGCCGGCGTTGTCCGGATGCGTCCGCCAGTCGGTCTTCATCTCGGGGAAGATGTAGGTCTGGAAGATGCGCTGCAACTCGGCCGTCGCCCGCCTGATCTCGCCGCCCTTCGCGGCGTGGACTTCCGGGTAGTTAGAGCGGTAGAAGGCGTCGAGGCGCGAGGCGATGGCGGCGAGCCCTTGCTCGGTCGTCGCGTAGTCGCCGGTCAGCGCCTCGACGGCCTGCCGCTTGAGGAAGGGCAGCGAGGCGTCGAGCCGGCCGGCGGCCAGTGCGTCGTTGACCGCGCGGTCGGGCGGCACGTAGATGTGCGACGGGCGGTTGTGGCAGTCCACGCAGTCCATCCGCCGCTTCGCCGTCCCGGCCAGCCGCTCGGGCGCGACCGTTTCGCCCTCGGCGAAGAACTCGGTGACGCTGCCGTCGCGGCCACGCATCTGCACCCACGGGATCACCTGCCGCTGCTCGTCCGACGAGACGTAAGTGATCTCGTTGGCGATGTTCATGTGCCAGTGAATGCCGGCGGCCTCGCCCGCGTCTGGGCTGCCGCCGCCGGTGTTGATGAGCAGGCGCGTCTGGTTCCGGGTGTTGGCCTCGTCGTAGGCGAAGCGGTTGAAGACCTTGAGCTGCGCGCCGTGGAACTTCCCGGGCCAGTGGCACTGCTCGCAGGTGTCGCGGGCGGGGCGCATGTTGTGGACCGGCGTCTGGATCGGCCGCGAGAACTTGTTGAAGGTGACGGAGTAGAGCTGGTAGGCGCCCGAGAGCTTCGAGCGCACGTACCAGTCGGCGCCGGGGCCGACGTGGCACTCGACGCACTTGACGCGCGCGTGCGGGCTCGCCAGGTAGGCCGTGAACTCCGGCTTCATCACCTCGTGGCAGGTCTGCCCGCAGAAGGACACCGACTCGGTGTGCTCGAAGGCGCGGTAGCTGCCGAAGGCGCTCATGAACAGGAAGACGAACGTGAGCAGGAGGAAGGCGGCGACCGAGCGGCGGCGGCGCGGGTCGTTGAGGTCGAGGACGGGAAAGCGGCCCGTCTCGTCGGGCGCGAGCCGGCGCCGTCGCCGCCGCTCCCAGAGCATCCCGGCCGGGATGAGGAGCAGGCCGAAGCCCATCACCGTGGGGAAGATGATGTAGGTGAAGATGCCGACGTAGGGGTTGTGGTGCCCCTCGCCGCTCGTCAACTCCAGCAGGACCATCAGCACTATGCTGACGAACCCGGCGACGGCCGCCCCGACGTAGCTGACGTAGTTACGGAAAAGGCCCGGCGCCGTTGCGGGCATTCGTTCTCCCTCGCTCATTTCGTCCCCCGCGGCGCCGGCCGGGCATCGGAAAACGCGCGGCCCGCGCCGGCCGCCTTCGCGCCGCTACTGCCTCAGCGACTTCATGTAGGTGACGAGCGCCTGCGCCTGCTCCTCGCTCACCTTGCCGGCGTAGGCGGGCATCTTGACGGCGCCCTCACGCCCCTTCGTGATGGCCTCGACGTGCTCGGCGTCGGGCTTGGCCGCGTCGAACTTCTTGTCGGCCTTCGCCCCGTGGCACATCGCGCACTTGGCCTTGTAGGTGGCGGCCGTCTCCTGCTCGTCGGCCACGGCGCCGCGCGTCGGGACCGCCGGGGTCGGCGCGACGAGCGCGACGAAGGGGATCAGCGCCAGCGCCAGTTTCTTCAGTTTGAGGTTTCCAGCCTTCATAAACTTTCCTCGCTTCCGTCGTTCCAAGCTCGACTTGAGAATCGGAGGGTCCTGACATCCCTCCTGCCGCTTGAGGGTGCAACAGCCATGCCGACACGCCCCGGCGCGCCCGCGGGCGCTAAACGCGACGTGCATCGCCGCCCCGCTCGGCGCGCACGGCCAATTTCCGCTTGCGGTGGGGAACTTCGCCCAGAAGAAGGGGAAAGGGGAGAAAGGGGAAAGGGGAAAGGGGAAAGGGGAAAGGTAAAGGAGGAACGGGGGTTTCAGGTGAGATTGAGGCTCTGTAGTCCGGCCCACCTTCTCAGGCCCGCTCCTTCCCTCTTCCTCCTTTTCTCATTTCCCCCTCCTGCCTTTCTCCGTGGCTCTCAAGGCTGCCAGGTCGCGCCCTTGTGGCAGCGGCGACAGTCGCCGAAGTCTTCGCCGCCGAAGGCGCGGCGGTCGTCGTGGCAGGTCATGCAGCTTTTGGCGCGGGCCGAGGCGTGGTGCATGAGCGGCTGCGGCGAGGCGACTTGCCGGCCCTGCGGTGCGCCGGGGCGGACGGTGTGGCAGTCGGCGCAGGAGAGGCCGCGGGCGTGCGCGGCGTGGCTGAAGCCGACGGCGAAGGCGCGGGCCGACTGCGGTGTGCGGCGGTGAGTGCCGGGGCCGTGGCAGGTGTCGCAGGAGGAGATGTCGCGCTCGCCGCTTTTGGCGCGCGGGCCGTGGCACTGGAAGCAGGTTGTGTGCGCGCCGAGCCCTGCCGGGATCGAGAGGGCGACGCCGCCGCGCGTGGGCCTGTGACAGGCGGCGCAGCCGGCGGACGGCCGGGCCGCGCCCGAGGCGTGCTGCGCGTGGTCGAACTTCGCGTCGAAGCTTTTGAGTGCCGGGAACGGCCTGACCTCCGCGCTCCCCTCGCGCGCGTGGCAGATGTCGCACATCTCGCCGCCGGCCCTGATTGCGGTCGCCGCGTCGCCCCCATTGTTGAGGCCGGCGAACTGCTGCGCGTGGCAGCCGGCGCAGGGCTGGTGGCCGGGCAGGCGCGGCTTCGGTGAGTTGTCAGGCCGGCGGTGGCAGAGCAGGCAGGGCAGGCGCGCGTGCTCGGCGTTGGCGTGCGTGAATTTCGAGTAGTCGCGCGGCCCGCCGTCGGCCTCGGCCGAGGCCGCGACCGATATGGCGCGGGCCGGGCCGTGGCGCGACTCGCCGGCGTCCGTGCTCTCCTTCCCGGCGTTCGGGCTGCCTGAGGCGCCGCGGTCGCACGAGGCGTTGACGGCAAGCGCCGCGGCGGCGACGGCCAGCACGACGAGCGCCGCCGCCCGCCTGAGGCGACGGGTTCGGCCGCCGGACGACGGCGCCGCCTCTTCGCCGGGCGGCGGCGCCTCCCCGACCGGCGCCGCATCTTCTTGGTCTGGGGGCGTTGCTTCTTCGCCCGGCGACGCGGCCGTAGCTCCGCCTGGGGGTAATTCGCCGGCTCTTTCTCCCGGCGGTTCGGCGGACGGGTCTGGCAGGTCTCTCTTCGACATCTGGGTTTACCCCGTCACTTCCTGATCGCGGAGAGCGCGCTCGCGTGCGAGGCCGGCACCGGCGACGCGCCGAGGACCGCGTGGCACTTCGTACAGGTGAAGGCCGGGTCGGCGCGCCTCTGCGCGATTGCCAGGTTGAGGGCGCCGCCGTCGTCGTCCGTCTCCGTGACGTGGCAGCCGGAGCCCGCGCCGCCGCACGAGATGACGGCGACTCGCCTGGTCCTCGGGTCGGCCGTGTTCAGCTCTTCGACCTTGTGGCAGTCGGCACACTTCATCTCGGCGTGGCTGAACCACTCGTGGCGGAAGGCCGCGCTCTGGCGGTCGCGCCAGCGGGCCAGCATCCGGCGGTCCGTGACGCCCATCCGCTCGGCGAGCTGCGGGTCGAAGTCTGTGGGGGAGGCGGCGCCCGACGGCGGGAACTTGTGGCAGGCGGCGCAGTCGGACGGCGCGGGGCTGATGCCGGCGTCGGCCGAGTGGCAGGTGAAGCAGGACGAGTGGCCGGCGGGCGAGGTCTTGAACGTCCCCTTCTTCAGCCAGAAGGCCCCCTCGGGCAGGTCTGTCGGCGGCGGCGTGACGAACTCCAACTCCGAGTCGCCCTGCGGCATGTAGGTCTGGTGACAGGAGGCGCAGACCTCGTTGGCCTTCGCCGCGTCCTCCCGCCGCGCGGGCTCGCGCCGCGCCGCCGCGCCGAAAGAGGCCCGCACGAACCGCACCTCGCCCGCGTCTTCTGCGGGGCCGCCGTGCAGCTCGCCGAGCACGGCCAGGTGCTTGTCGTGCGGGAAGTGGATGAGGAAGTCTGAGGCGCGGGGCGAGGCGGCCTTCGCAGACTTGTCGAAGGCTTCGGCGAGCGTCGGGAACGGGTGGAGTTTGATCGAGCGCGGCATGGCGCTCTCGTGACAGGTCGAGCAGATGGAGGGCGCGGGCCTCTCGTTCGAGAAGAACTGCCGCCGATGGCAGCCGATGCAGGAGGCGTGGGCCGGATACTGCGTCACGTCCGGGAAGGGCTCGCCGCCCGCGCGCGCGCCCTTCCAGTCGTCCGAGGGGAATTTGTGGCACGAGTCGCAGGCGCGTCTGTGCGCGGCCGTGGCGTGCGAGAACCCCGAAGACTTTTGCCGCGCGGCGGGCGCCTGTCGCGCCGGCCTGCGTTGCGGCGCGGGCGCTGCGGGGCGGGCGGACGCGTGCGCGGGCCGGGCCTCAAACGCGGAAGTCTCGACCGCCGGCACGGCTGCAAAAGACCGCTGCGCGAGCATGGGTGACTGATACGCGGATGCGGCTGACTGGTGCGCGGCCGAGGCCGACCCGGGCGCGGCCGACTTGAACACGGCCGGCGCGAGCAGGAGGCAGGCCGCCAGCGCGGCCGCCCTTCCTTTCCTCAATCTGGTCTGCGACTCGCCGATCATCTGCGGCCTCACCGCCCGCGCTTGGGGCGGGCGCTCGAACGTCTCTGCGGGCGCGGACGCCTCGCGGGGCGTCCCTCAGGCCGGCGCGGGGCACGCGGCCGGCGCGCCGTGGCAGCCCCGATTGACAGCAAGAACGATACCCGTCCGCCCAGGCGGCTTCCGTGACACGCGTTACCGCGCGGCCTCGCGGGGCGCGCGGGGCTCGGTTTTACAGGTCGGCGGCGCGGGCCGCGAGGCGGGGCCGGGCGTGCTGAGCGCGGCCCCGCGTGCGCGGCGCCCCTGCGCAATGTCACCCAGGCCCGTGGGCGAAAGCACGCACGCGAACGAGGCGGCCCCGCCTTTCCTCGCCGTTTTATCCGGAGGCGGCGAGGCGCACGCAACCGCGCGCCCAAACGGCACGCACGTTGCCCCCGAGCGTCGTGACGAACGCGGGCCGCCGAGAGCCGAAGCAGAAGAGGCAGGCCCGAGTTTCTTTCGATGGAAAGTGAGGCACCGTCATCATGAGAGAGAAAATCGCCCGCGTGAAGAGATTCGCCGTAGCCGCCGTCGTGCTCCCGGCGTTCGCCCTCCTCTTCGTCAACACCGCGGCCGTCGGCATGCGCGCCTCTGACGAGGACGTGGCCGCCGCTTACAAGGCCAGGTGCGCGGTGTGCCACGGCGGCAAGGCCGAGAGGTTCTTCGAGCCGGCCAAGGCCGACGAGTCGCACGCCGAAGCTGTCATGAAGGGCGTCAGGCCCAGGATGCCCGGCTACGAGGCCAGGGGCATGACCGCCGAGCAGACGAAGGCGCTCGTCGAGCACATGAGGGCGCTCCGGCAGCAGCCGCAGCAATAGCTGTCGCGGCCGGCAGCGCGACCTCTTGAGGCGCGGCGGGCCGGAGGAGGGATTCGTCGGCGGCCCGGCGGCTTCGCCGGCCGCGTCAGGGACTGAAAGCCCGCGCGGCCGCTGGATGTTTGATCACGGGTTGCGAAAGGCAATCAGCGACATGGACCTCTGGACAGTCACACTCGTCGTCTTCCTTATCAACCTGCCGTTCGGCTACTGGCGCGCGGGCGTGCCGGTGCGCTCGCGCCAGTGGATGCTCTCGATCCACCTGCCGGTGCCGGCCGTTATCGCGCTGCGAGTCTTCTCGGGAATAGGCTGGCACCCGGTCACCTTCCCTATTTTGGTCGGGGCCTTCTTCCTCGGACAGTTCGCGGGCGGCAGACTTCTGCGGCGCGTGCGCGCCTCGGCCTGAGGGCGGTTATAATCCCCTCTCCGGCGGGAAGGTGAAAGGGGGAGGGGCATCGTGTGGCTGATCCAGTGGGCTAAGTCCGCCTCGACGCGGAACGAGTACGGCATTCCCATCCGCAACTTTGCGAAAGTGACCGAGACCTTCTACCGCGGCGCGCTGCCCGGCCCCGAAGGCTACCGGGCTCTCGTCGAGCGGATGGGAGTTCGCCGCGTGCTCAGCATGACGGGCACCGACCGCCCGCAGGACCGCGAGATGGCGCTCGCGGCCGGCGTCGCGGAGTGGCGACACGTCCCCTTCGGCGACCGCGAGATGCCGGAGGCCGAGCGCGTCCGCGAGTGGCTCGCCATAGTCCGCACGGCCGACGACCGCGGCGCGCTCTACACGCACTGCATGGGCGGGCGGCACCGGACGGGCGTGCTGATCGGCGCCTACCGCGTCGCCGACTGCGGCTGGACGAAGGAACAGGCTTACCAGGAGATGCTGCGTTACGGCTGGTACGACGCGCTCGGCCACAAGCCACTGCGCGATTGGTTCTTCCAGGTCTTCGACCCCAAAGACTTCGCCGCGCCCGGCACGCCCGAGATGGGCGAGGAACTCTCCAACCTCTCGCGCCAGCCCTAGAATGAAGCGCGGTCAGGCCGGGGGCCGGAAGTCGTCGCCGCCCTCGCAGACGAGGCGGAGGGTGTCGAGGCGCTGTCGGACGGCCGCCGTGAAGCAGTCGGCCTCCTCTTCGCTCGCGCCGCTGACGACGAGGCCGTCGCGGAGCTGCCGGTCGGTGACGCGCCCGAGGTAGGTCATCAGCCAGCGCACGTCCTCGACGCGGATGTCCTCGACCATCTCGTCGGTGCGCTGGCCCGTGTAGCCCCAGCGCACCACCCCGCCCTCGACGCCGAGCACGAACGAGTTGTTCTGCGCGCGGTACGCTTCGCAGTCCCACTTGGCGCGCGTGCCGGGGATGCCCCAGCGGCCGAGCGTCGCGCCCCAGTCAATGATGAGATAACGGGCTTCGGTAGTGCCGTCCGGCAGGCGGTACTCGAAGATGGCCGTGTTCGAGCCGCGGGCCACGTCGCGCACGTCCTTGTTGTCCCAGTTCGCCAAAAGCATCACGACGACCTTCAGCCCGCTCAGCTCGCGCGTGCCCCGGAAGGGGTTGTCGTCCCACGACCAGCCGTGCTCGTCGAAGAGCTTGCGGACGCCCTCCTCGTCCAGCTCGAAGCGGGCCTCGCGGAAGCGGCAGTCTTCGCCCACGCACGAAGCCGCGCGGCCGAGCCCGGCGGCACCCACGACCTCGCCCTCGTCCACGTAGTAGGCCGTCTCGACGAAGTAGCCGGCGGCCCAGGCCAGCCGCGTGGCGAAGGTCTCGCTCTTGACCTCGTCGCCCCACTTGACGCGCCACGTCCGGCCGCGCGCGTCGCGCACCGATAGACACGGGTTCGAGCCCGTCGCGTGCTCCTCGACGAAGCGGAAGGGAGGCACGGGCTCGCCGCCGGGGCCGCCCGGGCCGGCGCGAAAGTCGAGGCGTTCGATTGGGCCGGGGTCGCGCCAGATGGCCGTGCGCGAGGCCCTGATGGGGCGCTCGCGCGCCGTCAGGATTTTGTAGCGCGAGACGAGCCACCAGTAGAGGTAGACGCCGACGACGCCCGCGGCGGCCGCGACGATCAGAACGTAAAGGATGGTGGTCGGCTTCGGCATCAATAGCTGTGGGCGCCCGTATCAGGTTGACTGCCAGCGCGGGGAATCGTAGCAGCCGCGTCTCGCTTAATTGTCACGGCGCGGAATCGTCGCGGCGCGGGCCGGGAGAGTTAAAGAATGGCGGGCTCGCTCAATCGAGACGCTCTTCGACGACGAAGAGGCCGGTCTCGCCGCCGCCCGAGGTGACGTTGACGACGGGCGAGAGCGAGAGGCGGACCAACGCGCCCTCGACGCGGTTGCGGAAGAGGAAGGGGTTGGTGTCAACGTACATCGGCTGAATGCCCCAGTCGCTCTCGCCGAAGACCGGGAACTCTTCCGCGCGCAGCTCGACCAGCTCCTGCACGACGTAGTCGCCCGCGAGCCCCGCCTCGATGGCCGCGTCCCATTCCGACGCGGCGGCGCGCGGCCCTAGCGTGACGGCCGTCCCGCCGTAATCGTCGTTGGGCTTGAGCACGAACTCTTCGCGGCGCGCGCGGACGTGCTCGACCAGGTCCACCTCGCGCCCGTCGCGCGTCGTCCGGCGCTCGAAGAAGCGGCGCGTCCAGGGCACCGCGGCGGCGATCACCTCGGCCTCGGCCGGCGTGAAGCGGCGCGCAATCTCTCCGTCGGTCAGCAGCTCGAAGGCGGCCTTCTTGTGGACCATCTTGCAGCGGAGCGAGTTGGCGAAACAGGCGGCGCGGTCGCGGTAGGCCCTGAGGAGCGGATGCGCGTCGTCGCAGAGCGACAGCAGCTCGTGGATGATGACGCGCTTGTAGACCACGTCGATGCGGAAGGCGCCGCGCCGCAGGTGCCGGCCGTCGTACTCCAGCTCGCCGGGCGCGCAGACGATTGTCGGCACGCCGCGCGAGGCGAAGTAGGTTCTGAGCAGGTGGAACTCGTGCTCGGTCGGCAGGCCGGCCCAGTCAACTATCGCCACGTTAGGCAGGCCGCGCCCGCCCCACTCGCGGTACGTCTCGACGATTGACGCGAGCAGCGCGGCCGTGGGGTCGGGCTGCCACAGCCGGTAACGCTCGGCGAACTCTTGCAGCGCCGGCACCTCGAAGAGCACCTCGTTCAAGCCGGCCTGGTCGGGGAGGCTCGAAGGGTTCTCGGCGTTGTACTCGACGAACTTCACCCCCCCGCGAGTCATGAAGGCGTCGAGCCGGGCGTTGACCGACAGGCACTCGTAGCCGGGGTGGACGAGCGCCACCTCCCGCTCGCGCTCGGTCATCCCGACGCGCGCCATCAGCGCCGGGTCTTCGAGCATCGCCGCGCCGAGCTTCTCGAACGCGCCGGCCACCGCCTCTGAGGCGTGGGCCAGGCGGTCGTAATCGGCGCGCGTCAGCAGGTGCGGCCGCAGGGCGACGCCGATCTCGCGCTCGCCGTAGAGCAGGCGCCGCGCCGCCATCGCCGCGCGCAGCCGCGCGAACAGCTCCTCGCCCACCCCGGCGGAAGAGTTCAGCAGTCCGTGATATTCGGCAATCGCTTCGTCAAGCATAATTCAACCTGAAGGGAGCAGCGCCTCTGAAAGTCACGTGCCATCCTTCATGTCGCGCACCACGTCAATCAGCGCGTTGAGCTTCCACTCGGTCGCCGCCTGCGCCTCGGCCAGATTCGACTCCGCCCTCGCCAGCCTCTGCTGCTCCTCGGCCAGATTCGACTCCGCCCTTGCCAACCTCTGCTGCTCCTCGGCTAGATTCGACTCCGCCCTCGCCAGCCTCTGCTGCTCCTCGGCCAGCCACCTCTGTTCATCAGCCTGTTTTGTCTGTGCCGCGGCCAGATTTTCATGTTTCTCGGCCAGGTCGATCATTGTCCGCGTCAACATCTGGTTGAGTTCGCTCTGCGTCTCGGACTGAAGCTGGACGACCCGGTTCAACTCGGCGACCGCCGCGACCAGTTCCGTAACCTGTCCCTGCGTGCGTTCGATCTGCTCATGTGTGCGTTCGATCCGCGCATTCGTTTCCGCGCTGCGGCCGTCGAACGCAGCCTGCTGTTGCAGCAGGAACTCTATGGCCCGCTCCATCTCGTCTCCCGTCATCTCCGCCTGCCTTTCATCAAGACGCTCTCCGTGGTGGACTCGGTGGGAGGCTGCGGTTCACATCTTACGGGCATGGCGCCGTGCGCGCCAGATAAAAAGGACGGGGGCCGGGGGCGTGTCAAGCTCCCGGCCCCTAACGTTCAGCCGCGTGGTTACTTGTCGGCCGCGACCTCGCCGTCCTTCTCTTCAGGCGCGGCGTGGGCCGCGGACAGGCGCGCGACGGGCACGCGGAAGGGCGAGCAGGAAACGTAGTCGAGCCCGGCCCTGTGGCAGAAGGCGATGGAGCGTGGGTCGCCGCCGTGCTCGCCGCAGATGCCGACCTTGAGGTCGTGGCGCGCGGCGCTCGCAGTCGGCGAGCAGGCCGGCGAGCAGGCCGGCGAGCAGGCCGGCGACGCGCTCGCAGCTCGGCGAGCGGACGACGAGGCAGGCGCGCGGCCTCAGGAGGTCTTGCGTCCGTAGAGGGCCTCGGCGCGGATGCGGTAGACGGCGATGCGGGTCGGGCGCTTCCAGCCCCCGATCCGGGTCTCGCTGAGCGCGGGGGCCAGCCGCGGGTTGCGCGCCGTCAGCAGTTGCATGGCGCGTTCGACCGCGGCGGCGGCGGTCAGCCGTTCGGCCCGGCCCGAGAGCATCACGCTGCGCCAGCGGGTCTCGTCCTCGACCTCCTCGACCTGGAAACAGACCTCGTGGTTGGCCGCCATGTACTCGGTCTTGGTGCCCTCGGTCGTGAACAGGTAGACGGCCCCGCCCTCGTAGGCGAAGCTCATAGGCACGACGTAGGGCTGCCCGTCGCGCGCGCACCCGAGGTGCCCGTACCTCGCGCCGCGCAGCAGCGCCTCCATCTCCTCGCGGCCCATCTCGGTCACTTCCGGCATCACGGCCCCCCCGGCAATCGTTCGACGAGCGGTTTCAGAAGATCAACTGAAGGACAAACGGCGGCGTGCCCTAGCCGTGGCGCGCGCGCCAGTATTTCTCGTGCACGCGCTTGGCCCAGCCCCAGAACGGGCCGCGGCTGACATCCGTTTCGCCGTCGCCCCAGAGGCTCGCGTGGAGGTAGACCGACTCGGCCCCGGCCTCGACGACGAGCCGCATGTCGTGCTCGTAATGGGACGAGGGCTCGCGCCCCTCGATCTCGGCCAGCAGGTTCTCGGCCGCCACCTCGGCCTGACGCACGGCCATGTAGCCCATCTTCGGGCCGGAGAAGTAGGCGGCGTCGCCGGCCGCGTAGGCGCGCTCGGCCCCGACGACGCGCATCGTGTCGTTGACCCTGACGAAGCCCTCCTCGTCCGTGAGGCCCGCGCCGGCCAGGGCGCTCGCCCCCTCGAAGGGCGGCACGAGCATCAGCAGGTCGTATTCGACCTCGCGCCCGTCCGAGGCGCGCACCGCCTCCGCCTCGACCTCGGCGATGGGGAAGGCCGGCAAAAACCGGACGCCGTAGCGTTCGAGCGCCGGCCGCACGGCGCGGTAGAGTTCGTCGCCGCCCGGGTGGTCGCCCGGCCGGTCGGGGCTGATGACGGTGATGCGTGCCTGCTCGCCACGCCCTTCGAGCTGGCGGGCGAGGGCGAAGGCCGTCTCGTAGACAGGCACTTCGAGCCGCGCGCCCGGACACGAGCCGATGACCGCGTGGCCGCCGCGGAACTCCCCGGCCGCCGCGCCGAACTTCTGCGCCGCGCCAACGCCGAGCAGGTGATGCGCGTGCTCGAAGAAGCCGGGCACGCGCTCGGTGGCGAGCCGGCGGCCGAGCGCGTAGACGAGGAAGTCGTACTTGATCTCGCCGGAGATGTCGCCGCCGGTGAGCACTGCGCGTCGCGCGTGCGGGTCGAGGTGCGCGATTGTCGCCTCGACGAAGCGCACGCGCCGCTCGGCCATCGCCTCGCGCAGGTCGAAGGTGATCTCTTCGGGCGCGGCGTGGCCGAAGGCAAGGCGGACGAGTGCCGGGTAGAAGGTGAACCGCCGGCCGCGCGAAACCAGCGTTACCTGGTGCTCGGCCCCGAGCGTGCGCGACAGCCGCTCGGCGGCCACCACGCCCCCGAACCCGCCGCCTGCGATCAGGATGTTTGCCATGACGCCTCCCGGCCGGGGAAGGCGAAGAGAATAAAGGGGGGAGGCTAAGGCGAAGCGACGTTCTTACGCCCCACACCCTCCTTCTTCCCTTTTACCCTCTTCCCCTTTTACCCCTTTCTCCCCTCTTCCTCTTCGCGGCAGCGCACGATCTCGACCGAGCAGCGGGCGTGCGCGGCGACCGTCTGCGAGACCGAGCCGAGCAGCATCCGTTCCCAGGTGCGCAGGCCGTGCGAGCCGACGACGATGAGGTCTGCGCCCCACCCCTCGGCGTCCTCGACGACGGCGCGCCTGGGCGAGCCCTTGAGGACGGCCGTCGTAACATTGAGCGCGCGGCCGCCGTCGCCCTCGACGATTCTGGCGGCGGCCCGCCTGAGCACCCCCTCGGCCGCCTCGCGCTTGAGGCGCTCTACTTCCTCGAAGTAGCCGCCCGCGAGCAGGTGGGGCTCGGCCGCGAGCGGCGCTGGCGGCTCGACGGCCGAGACGACGCGGAGGCTCGTGTCGTCCGGCCACGGCCGGCGCGCCACCTCTTCCACGGCCGCCTCGCTGCACGCAGAGCCGTCAACGGCCAGCACAATCTTCATCGGTTTCATCGCTTCACCTCCCTCGCATCCCTTCCGGCAAGGCGGCGCCGGGCCGCCCGGCCGAAACGGCATCAATCCGCCCTCAATCCCCCATTCCCGACTGCACGCCCCGTGCCCCTCGGCCGGCGCGACGGTTTCGCGCCGCTTTCGCCCCGCGCGGGCCTCGGGCCTGCGGGCTTTTCACGACCGCTGCGGACAATTACCCAGGCGGCCGCCGGGGAGGCGGAAGCGGTTGAAGCGAAGGGACTGACGGCGACTCTTGAGGACGGAGGCCAACGGGGAAGGGGAAGGGGCGACGGGAGGACGGCCCCGAGCGGCGGCCGGCCCCGTGCGGCGACGGGGTCAGCCGCGCAGGACTTCGGCCAGCGACTTGAGGAGCTTCTCGGCCGTGTAGGGCTTGGAGAGGAAGAGGCGGACGCCGAGGCTCGTCATCTCCGATGTCTTGTCGGCCCCGGCGAGGCCGCTGGCGGCGATGACCCTGACCTGCGGGTTCATCTTCTGCAACGCCCGGATGGTGGCCGGGCCGTCCATGTAGGGCATCATCACGTCTGTCAGGACGGCCGCGACATCCTGGCCGTTCTGCGCGTAGAGCGCGACGGCCTCGGTGCCGTCCGCGGCCGTCAGCACGCGGTAGCCGAAGGTTTCGAGCGTCCCCTTCGTGATCTGCCGGATGGCCTCCTCGTCGTCCACGACCAGGATCAGTTCGCCCGAGCCGGTTGGCAGTTCGGGCCGCCCGTCGGCCGCGGCCGCCGACTCGCGCATCTCGACGGCCGGCAGGTAGACGGCGAACTGGGTGCCGCGGCCCGGCTCGCTGTAGACGTTGATGAAGCCGCCGTGGCTGCGGATGATGGTGGCGGCCGTCGAGAGGCCGAGGCCCGTGCCCTTGCCGACCTCCTTGGTGGTGAAGAAGGGCTCGAAGATGCGGGGCAGCGCCGCGGGCGGGATGCCGATGCCGGTGTCCGACACGGTCAGCATCACGTAGCGGCCCGGCTTGGCTTCGAGGTGCATGCGGGCGTAGTTCTCGTCGAGCGTCGTGTTCTCGGCGCGGACCGTGATCTCGCCGCCGTGCGGCATGGCGTCGCGGGCGTTGACGCAGAGGTTCATCAGGACCTGGTGAATCTGCGTGGCGTCGGCCGAGACGACCCACAGGTCCGGCGCCACGTCGAACTTGATCCCGACGGACTTCGGCAGCGTGTCCTTCAGGATTTTGACCACGTCCTTGACGAGGTGTTTGGGCTGGACGGCGACGCGCTCGCCCTCGACGCCGCGCGCGAACGACAGGACCTGCCGCACCATGTCGGCCCCGCGCTCGGCGTTCGCCTGGAGCATCTCCAGCCACTGGCGCGCGTCCGCGTCGCCGACCTTGAACTGGAGCATCTGAATCGCCATCAGGATCGGCGAGAGCACGTTGTTGAGGTCGTGCGCGATGCCGCCGGCGAGCGTGCCGATGGACTCCATCCGCTGCGCGCGCAGGAACTGCTCCTCGATCTTTTTGCGCTCGGTGATGTTGGTGTTGATGATGAGGACCGAGGAGGGCTCGCCGCGGTCGTCGCGCACGAGCGACCAGCGGCTCTCGACCGTAATCTCCTCGCCGTTCCTGGTGCGCTGTCGCAGCTCGCCGTTCCACTCGCCGCGCTCGTAGATGGCGCGCCAGCCCTCCTCGAACTTCGACTCGTTCAGCTCGTTGATGAGGCCCAGCTCCCGCCCGGTCTTGCCGATCACCTCCTCAGCCGTCCAGCCGTAGACGCGCTCCGCGCCCTTGTTCCAGTTGAGAATCTTGTGGTCGAGGCCGCGGACGATGATTGCGTCGCGCGCCTTGTCGAGCAGCGCCGCCTGCTCGCGGATGCGCTCCTCGGCCCGCTTGCGCTCGGTGATGTCGAAGCGGATGGCGACGTACTGGTAGGGCTTCGCGTCGGCGTCGAGGAACGGGACGATGGTCGTGGCGACCCAGTAGATCGAGCCGTCCCTGGCCCGGTTGCGGAGCTCGCCGCGCCAGACCTTGCCGCCCGCGATGGTGCGCCAGAGGTCGCGGATGAACTCCTTCGTGTGGAAGCCCGAGTTGATGATGCGGTGGTCCTGCCCGATCAACTCCTCGCGCTCGTACCTGGAGATTTCGCAGAACTTGTCGTTGACGTAGTTGATGACGCCGCGCTGGTCGGTGATGGCGACGATGGCCGACTCGTCGAGCGCGAACTTGAGGTCGGCCAGCTCCTTGAGCGAGCGGCGCAGGGCCTCCTCGGCGTTGTAGGCCCCGCCGGCCGCCACGCTCTCATTCAGAGTTTCACTCATGCGCGCGTCGCCTCGTTGAAAGTCTCACCCGCCGGCCCGCCCCGCGGCGGCCGGGGGCGTCGGCCTGCTCAGGCCCCGCCCTCGCCCGCCGCGGCCCCGCCCGCGCCCGGCGCGTCGAGCTTCTTTAAGCGGTAGCGGAGCTGGTCGCGCGAGATGCCGAGCAGTTCGGCGGCCCGCGTCTGGTTGCCGCCGCTGCGCTCGACGGCCTGGCGGACGAGCGAGTTCTCCATCTCTTCGAGGGAGACGCCGCCCGGCGGCAGCGAGAAGGCGGGCGCGCCCGGGGCCGGCGAGGCGCCCGAGAAGCCGGCCGCCTGCGCACCGGGGTCGGCCGCGGCCTCTCCCTCGCGCCCGGTCCGCGCCACCAGGTCGCGCGGCAGGTATTCGAGCGTGATCACGTCGGAATCTTCGAGGATCAGTGCGCGCTCGACGACGTTGCGCAGCTCGCGGACGTTGCCCGGCCACGAGTAGGCGCGGAAGACCTCCTCGGTCTCGGGCGCGAGGCCGCGCAGCTTCTTCCTGAGCTTGAGCCGCTCGCCGAGCTGTTTGACGTAATGCGAGGTGAGCAGCAGGATGTCGTCGCCGCGCTCGCGCAAAGGGGGAATGTCGATCTGGATGACGGAGAGGCGATAGTAGAGGTCCGCGCGGAAGCGGCCGGCCTCGCTCTCGCGCTTGAGGTCGCGGTTCGAGGCGGCCACCACCCGCGCGTCGAGCGGCAAATCCTTGAGCCCGCCGACGCGCCGGAAGGTGCCCTCTTCGAGCACGCGCAGCAGCTTCGCCTGTAAGGCCAGTTCCAGTTCGCCGATCTCGTCGAGGAAGAGCGTGCCGCCCTCGGCCTGCTCGAAGAGCCCCTCCTTGCGCGCCTTCGCGTCGGTGAAGGCTCCCTTCTCGTAGCCGAACAGCTCGCTCTCGATGAGCGTGGCCGGGATGGCCGCGCAGTTGATGGCGACGAAGGGGCCCTCCGAGCGGCGCGAGCCGTAGTGGATGGCCTTGGCGACGAGGTCCTTGCCCGTGCCCGACTCGCCCTGCAAGAGCACCGAGGAGACTTCCGACTCTGCGACCTTGCGGGCGAGCGTCAGCATGCGGCGGACGGTCGGCGAGTCGCCGATGATCTGGTCGAAGCTGAAGCGGCGTGCGCGCTCGCGCCTGACTTCGCGGACCTCGCGGCGGAGCTGGTGGGCCTCGATGCCGTTGCGGATGGTGACGCGCAGCTCTTCGAGGTTGAGCGGCTTGCCGATGAAGTCGTAGGCGCCGCCGCGCAGGGCGGCGATGGTGTTCTGGATGACGACGTTGGCCGTGATCATGATGACGACGGCCTCGGGCTGGCGGGCCTTGATCTCGCGCAGCACGTCGAGGCCCGAGCCGTCCGGCAAATCTATGTCGAGCAGGACGGCGTTTGGCTCCTCGGCCTCGAAGGCGGCGACGCCGGCCGCCACCGTCCCGGCCTCGGCCGGCGTGTAGCCCCAGCTCTTCAGAGCCTCGGCCAGCGCCCAGCGGATCGAGGGGTCGTCGTCGACGACCAGAATCTTCTCGTTAGCTTGTCGCAGGTTAGGTCCTCCGCGGCGCGGGAAGCGCCCAGTGAAGCGTTTCGCCCGCGATTATAGTTCACGCGTGTGCCGCGGCCAAAAACGGCCCGGCCCCGGCACCGCGTTTTGCCCTTGCGAGGTCGGGCGAGCGCCGGGCGCGGAGTCTTCCGCCGTCACGTCTACTTCTACCGCCCGCACGCCTCGGCCGGCGCCGGCCGGCGAAGTAAAGCGGCGGGGCGGGCGAGGCCGTTCGCCTCGCCCGCCCCGCCGCTTTTTCTTTCGCCCGCGCCGTGGTTATCTTCGCCACGGGGCGAACCTTAATCGGCCCGGTCCTGCCGCGCCTTGCGCCTCCTGCGCGCCGCGCCGACTGCTCCCGCCAGCCCGGTCCCGAACAGGATCATCGTCGCCGGCTCGGGGATGGCCCCGACCTGCGCCGTGACGTTCGTGGTGGAGCCCGCCGGGAGGTTGATGGTGTTGGGGAACGAGAAGGCGATGGCATTGTAGTTGAACCCGGGCGGGTTCGGCCCCGTCGGCGTTGTGAAATAGGTCCCGCCGGAGCCGCCCGGGATGCCCGCGCCGAAGGTCAGGGTGTAGGTGCCCGGCCCGCCCGTCAGGGTCGGCCTGATGACGCGCGTGGCGTCGGCGGGCGAGGTCTGCGTCAGGGTGATGTTGAAGACGCCGAGGTAGGGGACGTGGCCGCCGGGACCAGGCCCGGCCGCGAAACCCGCGCCCGTCACGGTGGTCTGGATGGCGAGCAGCGACACCGGCGTCGAGACGTTGCCGACCATCGTGTTGATGACAGAGCCGGTGAAGGTGAAGGTCGTGGTGTCGGCCCCGGCGCCGAACGTCACCGAATTGCCGGAGACGGAACACGGCGCGACGTTGCAGGTGAAAGTTACCTGCGTCGTGGCGTCGAGGTTGAACGCGAGGTTGCCGCCCGGCAGGATGGTGAAGGTGTCGGCGCGGGCTTCCACGGCCGACGCCGCGAGCGAGCCAAGCAGGAACAGGACCGAGAGGGCGAGTTTCTTGAGGGGCACGGATAAACCTCCTTGAGGGCGGCCGTCGCCGGCACCGGGGCCGCCCGTACAACCTTTAAGTTGATTCGCACGCGAGGGCGGAAAGCTAACATCGCCGCCGACCAAAAGGCAAGGTTTTTGGGACGTGCGGGGGTAAAAAAAGCCCCGGCAGGAGTGATAATCCTGCCGGGGCTTCTTCGTCGTGCGCGGGCCCCGTCGGGCGCCTCGCCGGGCCGGGCCCGCCCGCCCTCACTGCCGGTGCGAGGCGACGGCCATCGAGGCGGCGACGGCCGGCGTGGGCTGGCCGCGCAGAGACATCTGGCCGAGCCGCGTGAAGTTGATCGAGTCGCCGAGGATGCGCACGGCCTCCTGCGGGGCGTGGAAGCCCATCGAGTTCTCGGCCTCGACGAAGTCGAGGTAGAACTGCGCCTTGCGCTGGAAGTCGCGCGCCTGCTGAAGCTCGGCGTCGGAGCGGCCGGCCGCCTTCGCCCCCTTGATGTCGTTGATGAGCTGCATCAGGGCGTCCATCGCCGTGTTACGCATCTGGTAGGTGCGCGTCTGGTTGGTCTCGATGCGGGCCTTCAACTCCTCCTCGGGCCACTTGTGGCAGGTCTGGCAGGCGTTGTTGAGGTTGAGCACGGGGCTGCGGACGTGGTGGTCGCTGATCTTCATGGCCCCGACGCGCATGTAGGGCATGTGGCAGTCGGAGCAGGAGACGCCCGAGCGCGCGTGCACGCCCTGGTTGTACAGCTCGAACTCAGGGTGCTGCGCCTTCAGGGTCTCGGCCCCGGTCTCGGCGTGCGTCCAGTCCTTGAACTTGACCTCGTCGTAGTAGGCCATCATCTGGTCCACCTTGAGGCCCTTGGCCCACGGGTAGGTCAGGCGCTTCTCCGTGCCCTTGAAGTAGTACTCGACGTGGCACTGGCCGCAGACGAAGGTGCGCATCTCCTGCCGGCTCGCCAGCGCGTTCACGTCGTACTCGCCCTGCTTGCCCTTCTCGCGCCAGCGCATGACGCTCGGCATCTGCGGCACGGGGTCGTCTGAGGCGGCGAGCGCCCGCATGCCCTCGATGAAGCCGGGGCGCGTCACCCTCAGCGCCATCGTCTGCGAGTCGTGGCAGTCGAGGCAGGTGACGGGGTGGTTGACCTGCTTGCGCGCCTCGAAGAATGATTGCTGGTTCAGAGCCTCGAAGCCCTTGATGAGGTCGCCGCCGCCGGCACGCTTGTAGGGGACGTAGACCGAGGCGTGGCAGTGCAGGCAGGTGCCGGGCTGCTTGACGAACTGCTGCCGCTCGGTGAAGACCTGGTCGTCGAGCATGTAGGCGTGGCCCCGCTCCTCTCGGAAGTCTTTGGAGAAGGCGTAGCCGGCCCACATCGTCTTAAGGCGCGGGTCCTCTTCGAGGCGCGACTGCGCGACGATTGAGCGCGGGTCGGCCTCGGTCGGCGTGCGGGGCACGGCCTCGCTGCCGCCGTAGCGCGTGCGCTTCTGGTCCACGGTCCGCTGGTAGCCGTCGTATTGCAACGGGAAGTTCTTGCCCCAGACCGCCGGGTCTTCGGTCTCGTCCGTCAACTCGACGACGCGGTAGAAGGGGTTGCGTGCCTCCTCCTTGCGCTCCATGATGTTGACCAGCAGGGCCACGCCCGCCACCGTCGCCAGGAGCGCCGCGGCGGCGATGAGCACCACCGACCGCAGCGAGCGCCAGCGCCCCGGCTTCCGCTCTGTTTTGGTTTCTTTCTCTTCAGCCATTGTTCGTCTCTCTCGTCACTTCCGCGTCCGGTGCCCGACCGTGTCGTGGCAGCGCAGGCAGCTCGACGCGCCGGCCTGCCGGTGCGGCCCCTCGATGCTCTCGGTCAGCTCCGAGTGGCACTTGCGGCACGACTGCTCGGCGACCTCGCGGTTGTGCCCGGTGATGCGGATGGGCTCGGGGAACCGGCCCGTCGTGAAATAGAAGGAGTGCCAGAAGCCGTTGCGGGCCTTCGTGACGTACTTGCCGACCGCGCCCGCCGGCGTGTGGCAGTCGTTGCAGGTGGCGACAGAGCGGTGCGACGAGTTGATCCAGCCGTCGTACTGCTCGCGCATGACGTGGCAGTTGACGCACGCCTGTGGGTCGTCGGTCATGTACGAGTACCCGCGCGCGTAGATGAAGGTGTAACCGCCGATACCGGCCACCACACCGATGGCGAGGCCGACGACGACGTTTCTCAGTTTGGCGAAGTCCATCTGGTTGATCCCGCCGGCCGCGGCCCGCGAGGCGGTCGTCGGCCGGCCGGGCGCGCGCGCCTGTCCCTCGCGGGCGGCGCGGCCCCGTCATGTCCTGTTAGGGGGTTTTGGAGTGCGGAGGAATATAACACGCGCCGCACCGGCCGGGCGCCCCTACCTCCTTACGCCCCCGCCCCGCCTCGGCCCGGCGGCGCGAGCTGTTCCTCGAAGATGCTCGCCGCCGGGGCCAGGAAGTCGTAGGCCGTGACGATGCCGACGAGCAGCCCGTCTTCGACGACGGGCAGGCACCCGACCCTGCGCTCGCGCATCAGCGCCAGTGCTTCGAGCGTCGGCGCCGTCGGCCCGACCGTCACCGGGTCGGTCTTCATGATCTCGCGCACGGCCGCGGGCTCGCCGCCGCCGCCCGGCGCGCCGCGCGACACCATCCGCAGCAGGTCGCGGTGGGTGATGAGGCCGACGAGGCGGCCCCGCTCGTCCTCCACGGGGACGTGGCGGATGTGGCGCCAGTCCATCACGCTGGCGACCAGGTCCACAAGGTCGTCGGGCCTGACGGTGAAGAGGTCGGTGGACATGAACTGCCCGACCGTGCGGTAGCTATCGCGCCAGTCTTTCATCTCGTTCCCCGCGGCCGGCGGCCAGAGGTGGACGGGCTCGCCGGTACGCTGCTGCTCGGCCGTGGCACGCGCCAGCGCCCGCATCCGCATCTCGCGCGTGCCCCGGCCGTTCATCGCGGCCAGCGAGCCCAGAGCCCACTGCGCGCCGGTGCGCCCCGACGCCACGCGCGCCTCGATGGTGCCGAGGTAGCGCGCCACGTCGGCCTCGTCCACGCCCGAATCGAGCAGGCCGCGGCGCGCGAGCGGCAGGAGCCGTTCGAGGATGAGCGCGGAGGCCGGGTAGTCGCGGCCGTCAATCCAGATGAGCTGCGCGCCGAGGCCGTGGCGGGCCGCGCGCCAGAGGTTGTCCTTGCAGTCGTCGAAGGGCATCAGCCGCGACACGTCGCCGTACTCTTCGGGCACGGCCTGCATCAGCCCGATGAAGAAGGCCGCGTTGGCCGCCTCGTCGAGCGGCGTCGGCCCGGCGGGGATGACGCGGTTCTCGATTCTCAGGTGCGGTCGGCCGTCGGTCACGCCGTAGCACGGGCGGTTCCACCACCAGACCGTGCCGTTGTGCAGTTGCAAAGCCTTGAGCCGCGGCACGCCGCCGCGCGCCAGCACTTCGGTCGAGACCTCGCCCGGGTCGGCCGTCAGGATGACGCGGAAGCGGGCCACGTCCTCTCTGAACAGCTCGACGATGGAGCCGGAGAGCCAGCGGTCGCCGAAGCCGACCCGCGTCGGGAGGTTGCGCGTCTGCTCGGCCGCCGAGCGCGCGTCGGCCGAGTGCTGAAACAGAGCGAGGCGCGTCTCCTGCCAGAGCCGCTGGCCGAGCCAGACCGGCGAGTTGACCGCGGCCGCCAGCAGCGGCGCCGTCACGAGCTGCGCCACGTTGTAGAGCGGCGCGAACTCCGACGGCCCGACTTGCAGGTGGACCTGAAAGCTCGTGTTCGAGCTCAGGAGCATGATGTTGTCGGACGAGACGTTGACCTCGTCCACGCCCTTGATGTGGACGCTGATCGAGCCGCCGCGCGCCTCCATGATGGCCCGGTTCAGCTCGTAGTAGCGCGGCGAGGGCGTGACGCTCTGGAGCGAGAGGTCCGCGCGGCGCAGGGTCGGGAGTATCCCGGCCAGCAGCACGTCGGCGCCGACCTGCGCCGCGCCCGCGCGGACCACCCCTATTGTCTCCTCGATCTCATCTTCGAGCCGCCGGAAGCAGTCGCCCCCAAGAAGGCGCGGCGTCAGGTTCGACTCGATGTTGAAGCGCGCGATCTCGGTCGTGACGCGCGGGTCCGAGATGCGTTCGAGCACCTCGGGCGCGACGTGTGCCGGTCGCAGGTGCGCGTCAACGAGGAACATCTCCTGCTCGGCCCCGATGCGGCGCACGCCCTCTTCGACCAGCCCGCCTTCGAGCATCAGTTCGAGCGCGCGCAGATCGTCGAGCAGCGAGCGCATGAAGGCCCGCCGCCGCCGTTCGTCGTGGTTGCTCTCGACTTCGTGTAGGCCCATAAGCGGAAGACCGAAAGGTTCGGGATGACGCCTCGCCCCGCCGGCCCCGGCCGGATGAACCAGCGAGAGGACGGCGGACGCTGCTCACCGCCCTCGTGCAATCGTCATACCCACGGCCGGGCGCCCGGCGCACACGCCCCGCCACGCCCGTTTCGCGCGACACCCGGCGGCCCGCCTCGGCCCCGGCCCGACCGGCTGCGCAACTTCACACAACCCGCCTGCGGAACTTCACCCGCCCCGCGCGCCGCTCTCTCTGCTGCGCGCCGCCGTCTTAACAGGCCGCCCCAACCCCACAGGCCGCGCGCTAACCCGCGGCGAGGCGCGCCCGCAGCTCCTCGGTCGTGCGCCGGAGCACTTCGGCCGAGTGGCGCAGGCCGGCCCGCTCCTCCTCGTCGAGCGGGATTTCCACGACGCGCTCGACCCCGCCCCGGCCCGTCACGCAGGGCAGGCTCAGGTAGACCCCCTCGATGCCGTACTGCCCCGTCGTCATCGTCGAGACCGGCAGGACCGAGTGCTCGTCGCGCATGATGGTCTCGCAGATGCGCGCCACGCACGAGGCGATGGCGTAGGAGGTGTGGCCCTTGCGCTCGATGATGTCGGGCGCGGCGCGGCGCACGCGGCCGAGCAGCTCGCGGAAGTCCGGGCACTCTCGGCCGCCCGACTCGCAGAACTCCCTGACGGGCACGCCCGCCACGCGCGCCGAACTCCAGGCGGCGACCTCCGAGTCGCCGTGCTCGCCGACGACGTAGGCGTGGACCGAGCGCGGCTCGACGCCGAGCGCGCGCCCGAGCATCGTCCGCAGCCGCGCCGAGTCGAGCACCGTGCCCGAGCTGATGACCCGCGCCGCCGGCAGCCCCGACAGCTCCTGCGCGAACTGCGCCAGCACGTCCACAGGGTTCGTCGTCATCAGCAGCACGCCGCCGAAGTTTTCGGCCATCAGCCGCCCCATCACCTCGCGGATGACGACCACGTTGCGGCCGAGCAGGTCGAGCCGCGACTCGCCGGGGCGGCCGCCGACGCCGGCCGCCACCACGACTATCGAGGAGCGCGCGGCCTCGGCCCAACCGCCTGCCCACACGTCCACGGGGCTCCCGAGGGCCGCGGCGTGCTGCAAGTCCATCGCCTCGCCCTCGGCCCGCCGTTCGTCGCGGTCTATCAGGACCAGCTCGCGCGCCGAGGCGCGCTTCATCAGCGCGTAGGCGCTCGTGGCGCCGACGTTGCCGCAGCCGACGACCGCGATGCGGTCGGCGTCCGCGGCCGGCGCTCGCCTGCCGGCCCCCTCCCCGTCGCGGCCGGAGACCGCGCCAGCCCTTCCCTGCTCTTCGCTCATCCTTCTCTCCGTCAGCCGGTCAACCCGCGCGCGGCCCACGCCCCGGCGCGGCGGCACGGCCACGGGCCTCGACGCTCGGGCGGCGCGGCCATCGTCTTCATTCGTCGGAAAAGTCCTGGCGCAAGCTTTGCAGCCCGGTGAGAGTAAAGGCAAGCGGCGCCTGCGCCGGGGCCGCGCGGCGGCGGCTGTTCAGTCATGCAGGACGGTGATGCGGTGCGAGATGGGGGCGATGCCGGCGACGTGGCGCGCGAGTTCGAGCGCCCGCCAGCGTTCGGCCGCCGTCAGGACTTCCCCGGTGAGGGTGACGACGCGGCGCTCGACCTTCACGTCCAGCTCGGCGTCGCGCAAACACTCGTCGCGCCTCAGTTCGTTCAACACGTCGCGCCTCAACTCTTCGTCGTTCCTCATTTTCCCTCCCCCTCGTCGGCCGTGTGCGAGCCGCGGCGGCGGCGCGTCATGCCCGACTCGGAGGATGGCAAAGGCTGTGCCGCCTGCGTCTGCGGCCCCCGAACGAGCCCCCGCGCCGCGACAAAACCGCGGGAGCTGCCGCGGGGCCGCTGCGCCTGTGGGGATTCGTCCGCCCGGCAGGGAAACTTTCCGCAGCCGCCCGGCGATTATCCGTGCGCCCCCGCCCCGCGCTGCGGCCTCTCTCCGTGCGGGTCTCCGTGCGGGGCGGGCTCGGCTGAAGGGCGCGCAGAACGCAGGAGCCGGCTCGCGGGGCCTGCGGGCTAGAGGCCGGCCATATCCCACTTGCGGATGATCTCGGAGACGAGGGCGGCCACCTTGTCCGTGACCTTGACGAAATACTCGTCGGCCTTCTTCTGGTCGAACTTCGGATAGCCCTGGCCCGGCTGGTAGAGGCCGATGGAGGATGGAAAGGGCGCGGCCGACCATGTGCCCGGCGCGGGGTAGGGGGTCGCCAGCTCGTCCCTGTAGCGTCCGGGGTGGACGAGCGTCGGGTCTATGGCCTGGATGAAGGCGGTCTCGTTCCAGCCGGCGTGGCCGCCGTCCTCGCCGAAGACCTCCTTCGTCACGTCCGAGGCGAACGACCACCAGTTGACGACGAGCGTGCGTACCCTGCGCTCGGCCGAGACCTCCGCAGCCACGGCGTTGAGCACGGCCGTCTGCGGCCCGCCGTGGCCGTTGATGACGACGATGTTGCGGAAGCCGTTCTTCGCCAGCCCTTCGAGTATCTGCTTGACGAAGGGGCGGTAGGCCGCCTCGGTGATGGTGAAGGCGCCGGGGTAAGCCTCCATGCTGCCGGTGATGCCGTAGGGGAGAGTGGGCGCGATCATGGCGCCCACGCGCGGGGCGATGCGGCGGGCGATGGCCGTCGGGGCCGTGTTGTCGGCGCCGTTGTTGGCGACGCCGTGCGGTTCGAGCGTCCCCGTGGGCAGAAGCACGGTCTGGATGCGCGAGGGCACTACCTCGCGGAACTCCATCCAGTTGATTCGGTCCATCTCGCGCGTCGAGACGAAGTCTCTGGCCTCGGCGGCGGGCGTCTGGGCCGCGGCCGCGAGCGAGACGGACAGGAGCAGGGCCGTCGTCAGGAGCAGTCTCATCGGTGATTCCTCAGTGGTCGGCGGCGCGGCCCGACAGGCGGCGGCCGGCCCCGTTGTTGAAATTGACTCGCCGCGGTGTAGAGTGTAGAAGCTGTCCGCAGAAGACCAGGCAAGGATAATCCATCCGGCGGCCTCGGGGAACGGCCCCGGCCGGCGCCCGACGACGAGGGACCTCTAAACCGCATGTCGCAACAACCCGCGCCCGGGCCGGGCGCGCGCACGCCCCAGTGGGCCAAAGTCATTGACCAGACACGCTGCATCGGCTGCCACGCCTGCACGACCGCCTGCAAGTCTGAGAACGAGGTGCCGGTCGGCGTCACGCGGACCTACGTCAAGCACGTTGACGTGGGCGAGTGGCCGCAGGCCCGGCGCGCTCATCAGGTGACGCGCTGCAACCAGTGCGCGCACGCCCCCTGCGTGCAGGCGTGCCCGACCGCGGCGATGTTCAAGCGGCCCGACGGCATCGTGGACTTCGACAAGTCGGTCTGCATCGGCTGCAAGGCGTGCATGGCCGCCTGCCCTTACGACGCCATCTTCATCAACCCCGAAGACCACTCGGCCGAGAAGTGCAACTTCTGCGCGCACCGCATCGACATTGGGCTCGAACCCGCCTGCGTCGTAGTCTGTCCCACGGAGGCGATCCTCGTCGGCGACCTACACGACCCGGACTCGCGCGTGGCCGAACTGGTCAACCGCACGCCCGTCAACGTCCGCCGTCCCGAGAAGGAGACGCGGCCGAAGCTCTTCTACCGAGGCGCGCACCAGGCCACGCTCGACCCGCTCGCCGCTCGCCGCCCCGCGGGCGGACTCTTCATGTGGAGCGAGCAGAAGCTCGACGAGCAGACGGTCAACTCCGGCAACCCGCTCTTCAACAACACTTCGGCCGCCGCCCTGCTCTCTTACGACGTGCCCCACTCGCTGCCGTGGGACTGGCGCGTCAGCCTCTACACCTGGACCAAGTCAATCGCCGCGGGCGCTTACATCGTCGCCGTGCTGCTCGCGCTCCTCGGCTACCTGAGAACCGGGAGCACGCCTGACGTGTTGAGCGGCTTCATCGGCTTCGACGCCTCGCCCATATGGCTCTGGGCCGCGCCCGTCGTCTCGGGCGCGTTCATGGCGCTGACGGGGCTCATCCTCATCGGAGACCTCGAACACCCGGCCCGCTTCTACCTGATCTTCACGCGCCCGCAGTGGCGGAGCTGGCTCGTGCGCGGCGCCTTCATCATCGCCGGCTACACGCTGGTGCTCGCCGCCCACTTCGCGGCGAGCCTCGCGGGCGCCGAGCGGGCGCAACTCTGGCTCATCCTGCCGGGCCTGCCGCTCGCCCTGATGACGGCCGTCTACACGGCCTACCTCTTCGCGCAGGCGAAGGCGCGCGACCTCTGGCAGAACCCTCTGCTGCCGCCGCACCTCTTCGTGCAGGCTGTCGTGGCAGGCTCGGGCGCGCTGGCGCTCGTCGCGCTCTGGCTCGACGCGGCGGCGCTCGGGCCGCTCCTCTGGACGCTCGCGGCAGCGAGCGCGGCGCACCTGCTGATGGTGGCCGGCGAGCTGACGCTGACGCACCCGACGGCCCACGCGCGCCTCGCCGTCTGGGAGATGACGCGCGGGCGCTACCGCCTCTTCTTCTGGCTCGGCCTCGCTCTCTCGGCGGCGGGCCTCGCCGCGCCGTGGCTGGGCGCGGCGGCCGCGCCGCTCGCGCTCGTCGGGCTACTGCTCTTCGAGCACGCTTACGTCCAGGCGGGTCAGGCCGTGCCGCTCGCTTAGCGATAAGGAATTTAAGTAACACGAGCGCGGCGCCAGAAGCCCGAGCGGCGCGCGGAATTGCATTCATCAAGGTATGAACGTCAAGGAATTGAACGAGCGCGTCGGCGCGGCGCGGCGCGAGACCGAAGCGCGCGGCGAGACCTTTTACCCCGGCCCGAGCCGCATCCACCTCGCCGCCTTCCCGCCCAAAGAGCGCTGGGACGACTGGGCCGAGCTGGACTCGCGCTCGTGGCCCCGGCGCTCCGAGCGGCGCTACATGCTCGTGCCGACCACCTGCTTCAACTGCGAGTCGGCCTGCGGCCTGCTGGCCTACGTGGACAAGGAGACCCTGCGCGTCCGCAAGTTCGAGGGCAACCCCGAACACCCCGGCTCGCGCGGGCGCAACTGCGCCAAAGGCCCCGCCACGCTCAACCAGATCACAGACCCCGACCGCATCCTCTACCCCTTGAAGCGCGCCGGGCGGCGCGGCGAAGGCAAGTGGGTCCGCGTCGGTTGGGAAGAAGTTTTAGACGAGCTGGCCGCGCGCGTCCGCCGCGCCGTCACGGAGGGGCGCAACAACGAGGTGATGTACCACGTCGGCCGCCCCGGCGAGGACGGCTTCACCGAGCGCGTGCTGGCCTCGTGGGGCGTTGACGGCCACAACTCCCACACCAACATCTGCTCGTCTTCGAGCCGGGCCGGCTATCAGTTCTGGATGGGGCTCGACCGCCCGAGCCCCGACCACGCGAACGCGCGCGTCATCCTCTTAATCAGCGCGCACCTCGAATCCGGCCACTACTTCAACCCGCACGCCCAGCGCATCATCGAGGCGAAGGCCGCCGGCGCGAAGCTGATAGTCTTCGACACGCGCCTCTCGAACACGGCGACGCACGCAGACATCTGGGTCTCGCCGCAGCCCGGCTCCGAGGCCGCGATCCTTTTGGCCGTCGCCAACTATCTTATCCGCCACGACCTCTACGACCGCGAGTTCGTCCGCCGCTGGTGGAACTGGGAGGAGTACCTCGCCGTCGAGCACCCGGAGATTGAGACCAGCTTCGAGCAGTTCGAGCGGGTGCTGAAAAGTCTCTACGCCGAGTTCACCTTCGACTACGCCGCGCGAGAGTCGGGCGTTGACGCGCGCACTATCGAAGAGGTCGCGCGGACGGTGGCGACCGCGGGCACGCGCTTCGCCAGTCATAACTGGCGCTCGGCCGCCTCGGGCAACAGCGGCGGCTGGCAGGTGGCGCGCACGCTCTTCCTCTTGAACGCGCTGCTCGGCGCCGTCGCCACAGAGGGCGGCGTCTTCCCGAACGCCTGGAACAAGTACGTGCCCCGCCCCGTCCACATGCCGCCGCACCCGCCGCAGTGGAACGAGTTGACGTGGCCGCGCGAGTACCCGCTCGCCATGAACGAGCTGTCGTTCCTGCTGCCGCACTTCTTGAAGGACGGCCGCGGCCGGGTGGACACCTACTTCACGCGCGTCTACAACCCCGTCTGGACCAACCCCGACGGCTTCTCGTGGGTCGAGGTCCTGACCGACGAGGAGAAGGTCGGCTGCCACGTCGCGCTGACGCCGATGTGGAGCGAGACGGCCTACTTCGCCGACTACGTCCTGCCGATGGGCCTCGGCTCCGAGCGCCACGACCTCCACTCCTACGAGACGCACGACGCGCAGTGGCTCGGCTTTCGCCAGCCCGTCCTCCGCCACGCGCGCGAGCGTTTGGGCGAAGAGGTTACGGACACGCGCGAGGTCAACCCCGGCGAGGTCTGGGAGGAGAACGAGTTCTGGCTTGAGCTGACCTGGCGCGTGGACCCCGACGGGAGCCTCGGCATCCGCAAGTTCGCCGAGTCGCCGCAGAGACCCGGCGAGCGGCTGACCGTTGACGAGTACTACGCTTACATCTTCGAAAGCTCCGTGCCGGGCCTGCCCGAGCGCGCGGCGGCCGAGAACCTTTCGCCGCTCGAATTCATGCGCCGTTACGGCTCTTTCGAGATACGGAAGAAAGTGGGCGCCCTCTACGCGGAAGAGGTGCCCGAAGAGGAGCTGGAAGACCTGCGCGTTGACCGCTTCGGCCGCGCCTACACGCGCTCGCCGAAGCCAGCGGGCACGAACATCGTTCCCATCCCGACGCCCGACGGCGACGAAGAGGGGCGCCGCCTCGCCGGCGTCCGCGTGGACGAGAAAATCTTGCGCGGCTTCCCGACGCCGAGCGGGCGGCTTGAGTTCTACTCGAAGACGCTGGCCGACTGGGGCTGGCACGAGTACAGCATCCCGGCCTACATCAAGAGCCACGTCCACCCCGACCGCCTCAACCCCTCACAGTCGGTCTTAATCTCGACCTTCCGCGTGCCCATACAGATTCACACGCGCAGCGCCAACGCGAAGTGGCTGAACGAAATCGCCCACACCAACCCGCTCTGGATTCACCCCACTCAGGCCAGGGACATCGGCGTCCGGACCGGCGACCTCGTCCGCGTCGAGACCGAGATCGGCCACTTCGTCGTCCGCGCCTGGGTGACGGAGGGCATCCGCCCCGGCGTCGTCGCGTGCAGCCATCACATGGGCCGCTGGAAGCTGAAGGAAGAGGGCGAGCGGCAGATGATGGCGACCGTCTCGCTCGACCGCGACGGCACCAACTGGGGCATGAGGCGCGAGCGCGGCGTCGGCCCCTACGACTCTTCGGACGCAGATACCTCACGCATCTGGTGGACCGACGTGGGCGTTCATCAGAACCTGACCTTCCCCGTCCACCCGGACCCCATCTCCGGCATGCACTGCTGGCATCAGGCCGTGCGCGTCGTCAAGGCCGAGCCCGGCGACGCCTACGGCGACATCTCTGTGGACACCGCCAAATCGCGCGAGGTCTATCGCACATGGCTCCAGTTCACGCGCCCCGCCGACGAGCACTCGCCCGACGCGACGCGACGCCCCTACTGGCTGCTGCGGCCCCTCAAGCCCTCGCGCGAGGTCTACCGCCTGCCAGAAGGCGTGACGAGTGACAACCAGAAGGCGTGACGAGTGACGAGTGACAAGAGGAAGACAATTCCTTCTCGTCACTCGTCACTCGTCACTTGTCACTCATCACTCGTCACTCGTCACTCGTCACTCGTCACAATCTTCTGATGGAACTCTTCCGCGCACTGGCCGTGCTCGCCGAGCCGCCCGAGAGGGCGGGGGCCGGCCGCGTGGCCGAGGCGCTCGGACTCGGCCCGCTGCCTGAGCAGAGCGCCTACACGGACACCTTCGTCTTTCAGCTCTACCCCTATGCCTCCGTCTACCTCGGGGCCGAGGGGATGCTCGGCGGCGAGGCGCGCGACCGCGTCGCCGGCTTCTGGCGCGCCCTCGGGCAGGCGCCGCCGACCGAGCCCGATCACCTGCCCGTCATGCTCGCGCTCTACGCGCGGCTCTGCGAGTTCGAGGCGGGCGAGAGTGGCGCCCCCGCGCGCGAAGGTTGGCGCGGGGCGCGAAGGGCCTTCCTGTGGGAGCATCTGTTGAGCTGGCTGCCGGCCTTCCTCGACAAACTCGCGGAGGTCGCGCCCCCCTTCTACCGCCACTGGGGCGAGACGCTCGACGCGGCGCTCGCGGAAGAGACGCAAGCGGTCGGGCCGTTGGATGAACTGCCGCTCGCCCTGCGCGAGGCCCCGCCCGCGCGCGGGCCGCGTGAGGTCGCGGCCGGAGAGTTCCTTTCCGCCCTGCTCGCGCCCGCGCGCTCGGGCCTGATCCTGACGCGCGCGGACCTCGGGCGGGCGGCGCGCTCGCTTGGGCTGGGCCTGCGCGCCGGCGAGCGCCGCTTCGCCCTCGAAGCCTTGCTCGGGCAGGACGCGCCGGCGGTCCTCGGCTGGCTGGCGGTCGAGGCACGCGCGTGGGCCTCGCGCCACTCGCGCCGCCGCGACGCGCACGGGAGCGTCGCCGCCTGGTGGTCCGAGAGGGCCGCGACTACGGCCGCGCTGCTCGAATCCCTGTCCGAGGAAGCGGGCCGAGGGGCTCGGGAATAAATCTGTTACAATCCGGCCGGCCCGCGGCCATGAGAGTGGCCGCGGGCCGGCCCGCCTCAACCCGGCGCCCGCGAAGCACACCACAACCTAGCCGCCGAAAGGCGGCTTGTCCCGGCCGGGCTGGCGTGCGTGTTAGAGTAGCGCGAGCACGCTTCGGAGCAGACTCAACGCCGCCTCCGTGAGGCCGTCTGTCGCTCCCGTCTCCGGCTCGGCGTTCGTCACCGACCCCTCTTCCGAGGGCGGGGGCGGGGGGGGCGGGGCCGCGACGGGCGTGTGCATTATCCCGGCGAACGTGGGGCAGGTAAGGGCCAGCACGAGCGCGGCCGTTGTCAGGGTTCTTCGCATCGATCTTTCTCTCTTTCTCTTTTATGGGGTGTTCGAGTGGCTTAACCGTCTGGTCCACAGGGGTGTGACGGTTTTTCGTGCCCGCCGGAAATCCGGCAAGCATAAAGAAGGGCTTACCTCACATGACTTTAGCAGAGGAACGTCTGAGGCAACTAGACAGCCCCTCACTGACTGCGGAGGAACGCGCTCTGCTGCGCTGTAGCGTCGCGGCCGAGTTCGTCCACGCAGGGCAGTATGAGGCCGCGCGTGAGACCCTGGGCGGACACTGGCGGGGAGCCGGGGAGCGCCCGAACGTCGAAGGGCTGTCGGAGTGGGCGGCCGCCGAACTGCTTTTGCAGGCCGGCGTCCTGTCCGGCTGGGCCGGCGCGGAGGCGGCGCAGGGGACCGCCAAAGACCTGATTAGCGAGAGTGCCGCGGTCTTTGAAAGGCTCGGAAAGTCTAACCGGGCGGCGGAGGCTCGCGTCGAACTCGCGCTCTGCTACTGGCGCGAGGGCGCATATGACGAGGCGCGTGTGGTGCTGGACGCGGCCGCCGCGCTCGTCAGCGACGACGCGGAGTTAGCTGCGAAGACGGCCCTGCGTCGCGCCGTGGTCGACACTTCGGCCGGGCGCTACAGTGACGCGCTACGCCTGTTGCTGGACGCGGCGCCGCTCTTTGAAGAGGGCCGGAGCCACGCCTCGAAGGGCGCCTTTCACAACGAGCTGGCTATCGCCCTGCAACTCCTGGGCAAGGCGGAGCACCGCCGGGACTACATCGACAGGGCCATCATCGAGTACACGGCCGCCGCCTACCACTTCACGGAGGCGCGGCACGAGCGCTACGTCGCCCGCATCGAGAACAACCTCGCCTTCCTCCTCTACAAGCTGGGTCGATACGGCGACGCGCACGACCACATTGACCGCGCGCGGGCGGTATTCACCAGGCTGCGCGACGAAAGCAGCCTCGCACAGGCCGACGAGACGCGGGCGCGCGTGCTCGTCGGCGAGGAGAAGTACCACGAGGCGGACCGCGTCATTACGAGCGTCGTCTCGACCTTCGAGCAGGGCGGCGAGTCGGTCCTGCTCGCCGAGGCGCTCACGCTTCGGGGCCTCGTGTGGGCGAGGCTCGGGGACTTCGACGGTTCCGCCGCCCTCCTACGGCGCGCGGGGGAGATGGCCGAAAGGCTCGGGGCGCAGAACAGCGCCGGGCTGGCCCTGCTCACCTTCATCGAGGAGCACGGAGAGAGTGGCGCGCTGCCGGCCGAAGAAGTCTACGCGGCTTACCGCAGGGCCGACCGCCTCCTAAAAGAGACGCAGGACGCGGAGGAGATCGGGCGGCTGCGGGCCTGCGCGCAGGTCGTGATGCAGCGGCTCGCGGGCGTGGGGCTGCACGACGAGGGCTTCAGCTTCTACGGCGCCGTGCTCGAACTGGAGGCGAGGCTGATCGAGCAGGCTTTGGACGAGGCGGGCGGCAGCGTCGTGCGGGCGGCCAGGCGGCTCGGGCTCACGCACCAGACGCTCGGCACGATGTTGAATAACAGACATCGTGACCTGCTGGCGAAGCGGAGGCCGCCCGAGAGACGCCTGCGCAGCATCATCAAAAAGGACCGCGGGCGTTAGGGGCCCGGCCCGGCGGAGAGGTAGCGCCCGAAACACCGAGCGCCGCTCTTAGAAGAGTTTGAGCCCGCGGCCGAGCGCGCGTTCGAGCCGTTCGAGGAACTCTTCGCGCGGGACGAGGCGCGCGCCGAGCGCCTCCACGTGCGGCGTCATGACCTGCACGTCGAGCCAGTCAAGGCCGCGCGCGCGGAGGTGTTCTATCAGGTGGAGCAGCGCGAGCTTCGAGGCGTTCGGGCGCAGCCGGAACATGCTCTCGCCGGCGAAGGCGCCGCCGGCGTCCACGCCGTAGAGCCCGCCGACCAACTCTTCGCCGTCCCACGCCTCGACGCTGTGCGCGCGGCCGAGCCGGTGAAACTCCGTATAACCCCTGATCATCTCGGGCGTGATCCAGGTGCCCTCCTCGTGCGCGCGCCTGATCGAGGCGCAGGCGCGGATGACACGCCCGAATGCCGCGTCGATGGTGAAGCGCAGGGCCGTGCGGCGCCGCTCGCGGGCGAGGCTGCGCGGGACGTGCAGTTCGTCGAAGAAGAGCAGGGCGCGCTCGGGCGGGCTGAACCAGAGCATGGGGTAGCCCTCGACCGGCCAGGGGAAGATGCCGCGGGCGTAAGCCTCGCGCAAAAACTCCGGGTCGGGCCTGCCGCCGACGGCGACGACGCCTTCGGGCGACGCGTCGCGGGGGTCCGGGAAACTCACCAGCGCCATGCACGCGATGATAAAGCATCCGCCTGGCCGAGAGCCTCTCAGGACGAGGCTGAGCGGGGGTTGCGGCCGGTGAAGTCCGGCGCGCATAACCGCCGGCGCGTGGCGCTCATGCCCGCGCTTGCCCTCTCGGACGGCCTCTACCTCACAGCCCTGCCCGCCGCCGGGGCGACAGAAAAACGTTGACACCCGCCCGCCCGCTGGCATACAAGCCACCGTCACGAACTCGACAGCCGCCCGCGAAAGGTCACGCCATGCCCCACGTCCCGCGCCCTTATCTTCGCCCGCTCACGCGCGTCGTAGCGGCGCTCGCCGCCGCCTCGTCGTCGTGCGTCGCCGCGCCGGCCTTCGCCTGCGCGCTCGCTGCCGGCGTGCTCGCTGCCGGCGCGCTCCTGGCGGCGCCCGCGGCGCGGGCGCAGGAGCAGTCGCGCGGGATGCGCGTGCAGCGCGCGGGCGAGCAGAGCGTCGAGTCGCTGGTCGAGGCCGGCGACCGGCTGGCCGACGCCGGGCGCTGGGAGGAGGCGGTCAAGGTCTACCGGCTGGCGACCGAGGTCGAGCCGAAGAGCGCCGAGGCGCGGTTGCGCCTGGCCGAGGCGCTGATGAGCGCGGGGCGCTGGGACGAGGCGCTCGACTCTTACCGCCGGGCCGTCGCACTCGACGGCCGCAACCCCGAGGCCCACTACGCGCTCGGCCGCGCCTTCAACGACATGGGCCAGCACGGCGACGCCTTCAAGCCGCTGGTGCGCGCCGTCCAGCTCGACCCCTCCTTCGCCGAGGCCCACCACGGCATCGGCTGGGCCTACCTCCGCACGGACCAGTACGACAAGTCGCTCCCCTTCCTCCGCGGCGCGCTGCGCCTCAAGCCCGACTACGACGAGGCGCTCTACGCGCTCGCCCTCGCCCACTACCGCCTCGGCCAGCGCGCCGCGGCCGACGAGCAGCGACGACAGCTCGCCGCCGTCAGCCCGTCACTCTTAAAGGAACTCGACGCCGAGGTCGCCCGCCTCGTGCGCGATGCCGCACCGGCGCCCGGCGGCCAGCCCGCGGCCGTTGCTGATCGGCGCGCGCAGCCCTCGCCCTCCGCCCGCGCGGCCGACGCCCCGGGAGCGGCCGCCGCCAAGTCCAGGCGATCCGCGTCCCGGCGCCGGGGCGCCGATCCGAGCGCCGCCTCGCAGGCCGTCTCGCAGCCCGTCTCGCAGCCCGCCTCACAGCCCGCACGCGCGCCCGAGAGCGCGGCCTTCGAGCTGACCTTCTGGGAGACGATCAAGGACAGCACGGACCCCGAGGACTTCCGCGACTACCTGCGCCGGTATCCCGACGGAGTCTTTGCGGACCTCGCGCGACGCCGCGCCGGGACGAGGCCCGCCGAGACTTCCGCGCGAGGTCCGCACTCCGCCCCACAGCGTCCGGCAGACGACGCGACACCGCGCGCAGCCGACGGCGTGGCACAGGCCACCGCCCCGCAGGACGCGACGGCCCGCGACGCCAGCCGGCAGGACGCGCCAACGCGGAGCACCCTCGCGCCGAACAGAAGCGCGCAGAACTCGGCTGCGCCGACGAGCGCGGCGGGAACGGCCGTCGCTCCTTCGGCCGTCGCCCCCTCTGCCGCGACCTCGCGCCCGCCGGCCGAAGCCAACGATGACGCCGAGACGCACAGACCGGCCGAGACGCACAGGGCAGCCAACTCAGACGCCGGCGCGTCGCGCGAGGCTGACGAAGCCGAGCCGCCCGTCTCAGAGCCCGAGCCGCCGGCCGGCGCCGCCGCGCAGGCGACCGAGGCTCCACAGGCGGCGGCCGCACAGCCCTCACCTGCACAGGCCGCGCCGGGGCAGCCCTCGCCGGCGCAGCCCTCTCAGCCCACCTACGACGACCTGATGACGCGGGCCGAGGAGGCATGGGCGGTGCGCGACGCGGACGAGGCCGCTCGCCTGCTCAGCGTGGCCGCGGCGCTGGCGCCGGCGCGGGTCGAGGCTTACCAGATGCTCGGCGTCGTCGAGCTTTACGGGCGACAAGACCTGACGGCCGCCGCGCGAGCCATGCGGGCCGCGCTCGAACGCGGCGGCACGGCCGCCTTCGCCGTCACGCACGACCACGACGGCTCTTTCAGTTCTTACTGCCAGGGCTCGTTCTACGTCACGCGGGGCGGCGTCTCCTATCAGTCCGGCGACGGGACGCACGCCTTCCAGGCCCCCGCCGCCGACATCCGCGAGGCCAGGCCGCAAGGCGCGCGCGGCGACCTCTCCGCCTTCTTCCACCTCCGGCTCAAGGGCTCCGGCGGCAGCGCCGAAAACCACTACTTCGCCCCCGGCACCTCGAAGGCCGAGGAGACCGCGCTCATCCTCTCGCTCATCCCCAAGCCCTGAAAGCAAAAGGGAGAAGGGCACAAAGGGGGAAGATGGCGGACGAGAGACTGAGGCCCGTGGGCGGCGACGAGCCCCTGTCTCCCGGCCCGCCGTCCCTCTCCTCCCTTTTGCCCTCTCGCCCTTCTCCCCTTTCCCTTCTCCCCTTTCCCTTTTCCCTTTTCCCCTTTCTTCTCTAAAATCATTCCATGCCTGAGCGCGAGTACGGGTTCGAGGAGGAGGTCGCCACGGAGAGCCGCGAGAAGCTGAAGAAGCCGCCGCTCTACCGCGTCCTCCTGCACAACGACGACTTCACCACGATGGAGTTCGTCGTCCACGTCCTCCAGACGGTCTTCAACCGCGAGGAGGCCGAAGCGTTCCGCATCATGTGGGCCGTCCACACGCAGGGCGTCGGCGTGGCCGGCGTCTACACGCAGGAGGTCGCCGAGATGAAGGTCGAGCGCGTCACGCACCTCGCGCGCTCGGCCGAGTACCCGCTCCTCTGCACGATGGAGGAGGAGCCTGGAGACTCGTGACGAGCGACAAGTGACGAGTGACGAGTTAAAGGCATCTAAGGATGGAGATTAAGGACATTGAGACGGATTTCATCTTGTCACTTGTTACTCGTCACTCGTCACGGTTTTTAAGATGATCACCAAAGAGCTACAGGACACGCTGAACTTCGCGGCGATGGAGGCCATCAAGCGGCGCCACGAGTACGTGACGCTCGAACACCTTCTCTACGCGCTGCTGCACGAGCGGACGGCGGCCGGGGTCGTGCGCCAGTGCGGCGGCAACGTCGAGTCGCTGGTCGAGGAGCTGGAACTCTTCTTCCGGGATAGGCTCGAATCGCTGCCCGCCGACGGCGACCACCTGCCCGAGTACACGGCCGCCTTCCAGCGCGTCGTCGAGTACGCGCTGATGCAGGCCGAGGGTTCGGGGCAGCGCGAGGTGGACGGCGGCAACGTGCTCGCGGCCCTCTACCAGTCGCCAAACTCGCACGCCGTCTACCTGCTCAAGAAGCAGGGCGTCGCGCGGCTCGACGTGCTCAACTACCTCGCGCACGGAATCTCGAAGGTCGCGGCCGGGCCGGAGGGGCAGAGGTTCGCCGCCGAGGGCGCCGACGAGGAGGGCGCGCAGTCGGTCGCGGACCCGCTCGCGGCCTTCGCCACCGACCTCGTCGGGCGCGCGGCCGAGGGCAAGATAGACCCACTCATCGGCCGCGAGGCCGAGCTGCGGCGCACCATCCAAGTCCTCTGCCGGCGGCGCAAGAACAACCCCATCTACGTCGGCGACCCCGGCGTCGGCAAGACCGCCATCGCCGAGGGCCTCGCCCTCAGGATTCAGCAGGGCGACGTGCCCGACGCCCTCAAGGGCGCGGAGGTCTACTCGCTCGACATGGGGTCGCTTTTGGCCGGCACGAAATACCGCGGCGAGTTCGAGCAGCGCCTCAAGGCCGTCATCAACGCCCTCAAGAAGAAGGATAACGTCATCCTCTTCATCGACGAGATTCACACCATCGTCGGCGCCGGCGCCACCTCGGGCGGCTCGATGGACGCCTCGAACATCATCAAGCCCGTGCTCGCCACCGGCGAGATGCGCTGCATCGGCTCGACCACCTACCCCGAGTACAAGGCCGCCTTCGAGCGCGACCGCGCGCTCGCCCGCCGCTTCCAGAAGATCGAGATCGGCGAGCCGAGCATCGAAGAGACCATCCAAATCCTGCACGGCCTCAAGGGTTACTACGAGGAGCACCACAAGGTCCGCTACGCCGACGAGGCCCTGAAGGCGGCGGCCGAGCTTTCGGCAAGGCACGTCCACGACCGTTTCCTGCCCGACAAGGCCGTGGACGTGATCGACGAGGCCGGCGCGATGGTCAAGCTGATGCCCGAGGCCGAGCGCCCCGCCGAGATCGGCGTCCCGGAGGTCGAGGAGGTCGTGGCGCGGATGGCGAAGATTCCGCCGCGCACCGTGGTGGGCTCCGAGCGCGACCGCCTGCGCAGCCTCGAAGGCGAGCTCAGGCGCGTCATCTACGGGCAGGACCACGCCATCGCGCAGATCGTCTCGGCCATCAAGCTCTCGCGCTCGGGGCTCGGCCACCCCGAAAAGCCCATCGGCTCCTTCCTCTTCTCGGGGCCGACGGGCGTCGGCAAGACGGAGCTGGCGAAGCAGCTCGCCGTCGCGCTGGGCGTCGAGTTCATCCGCTTCGACATGTCGGAGTACATGGAGCCGCACACGGTCTCGCGCCTCATCGGCGCGCCGCCGGGCTACGTCGGCTTCGATCAGGGCGGCCTCCTGACCGACGCCGTCAACAAGACGCCCTACGCCGTCGTCGTCCTCGACGAGATCGAGAAGGCGCACCCGAACCTCTTCAACATCCTGTTGCAGGTGATGGACCACGCCACCCTCACCGACAACAACGGCAAGAAGGCCGACTTCCACAACGTCATCCTCATCATGACGACCAACGCCGGCGCGCGAGAGATGTCGGACGCGAAGATCGGCTTCGGGCAGCAGCGCGAGGGGCTCTCGCAGGGCAAGGGGCGCGGCGCCATCGAGCGCACATTCAGCCCCGAGTTCCGCAACCGCCTCGACGCCTGGGTGGCCTTCGAGCACCTGTCGCCGGACGTGATCCGGCGGGTCGTGGACAAGTTCGTCGGCGAGGTCCGCGCGCAGCTCGTCGAAAAGAACGTGGAGGTGGAGCTGACCGATGCGGCGCGGGCCTGGCTGGCCGAGCACGGCTACGACCGGCAGATGGGCGCGAGGCCCATGGGCCGGCTGATTCAGGAGAAGGTCAGGGCGCCGCTCGCCGAGGAGATTCTTTTCGGCCGGCTCGAAGATGGCGGCCGCGCCGTCGTGGACGAGCAGGGCGGCGACATCGTGCTCCGCTTCGAGCCGCGCGACAGCTAGGGCCGGCCGCGGGCCGTCCCGGCAGTCGCCGCCGGCTTCCCGGCCGGCGAGTGAGAGTCGGGAAAAGAAAAAGGCTGGGGCCGAACCGGTTCGGCCCCAGCCTTTTTCATTGGGCACCCTGCGGGCCGGAGTAGACGCGGCCCGCGCCGCGCCGGCTACTTCTTCCCGGCCTTCAACTGCCGCCGGAACTCCTCGAAGTACTTCTGCATCGCGGGCGGCAGGTTGACCTCCTCCGTGTCGCGGTGGCGCATCCCCTTCGTGACGGCCCAGCGCGCGATCCACGAGTCGCCGTGCTCGCCCGTGTAGTTGTCGGGCGTTCGGTAGGCCGGGTCTTTCAGCGCCTCCTCCATCGTCACGAACGCGTAGCCGCGCCCCTTCATCATCGCCACCAGGTCGTCTATCGCGTCGGCGTTCAGGGGGCCGCCCGTCAGCATCAGGACCTGCGGGAATTCGCGCCCCAGCACCTGGCGCGAGTACGACTCGTAGAACTCGAACATCCGCTCCATGTAGGGCACGTACTCGGCGCGGACGCGCGCCGCCTGCGCCTCGTTGCCCGCGCGCAGCGCATCGGCGTAGGCGCGGTTGAAGAGCCAGTCCATGTTGTCAATCGTTACGGGGTGGATTTCGTAGCCGCGCCCACGCAGATACTCCTCGGCCGCGCGCTTCTCTGCCGGGCCGTCGCCGGTGTTGAGGTAAGGATAGCTGAAGTAGCGGAGCCGCCGGCCGCGCTCGGCGAGGAGCCCCGCCATCACCCGCTCGCCACGCTCCACGTCCGCCTGCCACTCGGCCAGCGTGGCCTTGTAGAGGTCTTTGTGGCTGTAGGTCTCGTTGCCGAGGTCGTGGCCGGCGTCGAGCCACTCGCGCAGCAGGTTGACCTTCTCGGCGTCGGGCTCGGCGCCGCCGTTGTAGAGGCGCATCTCGTTGACGAAGGCGACGGCTTTGATGTCGTGCGCGGCCAGGCGCGAGATCAGCCGACGCGTCTTAGGCGCGAGCTGGCCCTGCTCCTGGAAGTTGCCGGGGAAGTTGACGAGGGTGACGGCCACCTGCCGGCCCGATGCGACGGCCGGCGGCGCGGCCCCTACGGGCGCGGCCTCGACGGAGATGACGGCCCGCGTGGCGGCCAGGACCCCGCCGAGGATGATGGCCGCGAGGGCGATGGCAGCGAGCGCCGGGCGAGCGCCGCGGGCCGGGCGCGTCCCGACCAGCCTGTTGATTCTATGCATCAGTGAACCTCCGTTGGCCGCGAGCGCCAGACCCGGCGCGGCTGCGTCGGGCGGGCGCAGGGCCTCAGTCGTCGCCAGCGCCCGCGCGTAGAGTAGCGCATCGCCCACCGCCTCGACCGCCGCGTCGTCGGCCGCGTGCTCGCGCTCCGAGCGCGCGCGCCGCGACACCCACCAGACGGCCGGGTGGAAGAAGAGCAGGGTCTCCACGGCGGTCTGGAACAGGTTGACGAGGAAGTCGTAACGGCGGACGTGTGCCAGCTCGTGCGCGAGCACCGCTTCGAGTTGCCGTGGCGTGAGGCCCACGAGTGCGCTCAGCGGGACGAGGACGACGGGCCTCAGGTGGCCGACCACCGTCGGCACCTCGACCAAAGCAGACTTGCAGAGACGGACGGCGGGCGTCGCACGCATCCTCGCGGCCAGGAGAGAGAAGGCACGCTCGACCTCGACCGCCACCGGCTCGGCGCTTCGGCGCAGGCGGCGCAGGGCCAGCCACCCGCCGCAGGAGCGCAGCGCCAGCGCCAGTACGCCGGTCAGCCAGCAGGCCACGAGCGCCGGCAGGAGCGAGGCGACGCGCGACCCGGCCCAGGCCCGCAGACCTCGGCCGGCGCCGGCCGCGTCGCCTTCGCCCTCGCCCCCGCGCGGGGGCTGCGCGCTTTCCTCCCGAGCCCCCATGCGGGCGCGTCCTTCGGCCCCTTCGCGGACGGGGCCGAAGTCGGCCAACTGCCCGCCGGCCGGCACGCCGCGCGCCGGCCCGTGGGCGAGAAGCGCGGTCGTAACGGGCAGCAGGAGCATCAGCGCCAGCGCCGCGCAGGCCGCGAGGTAACGCACCTGCGCCGAGGCCCGCGCCGCCGCCGCCGCGAACAGGGTGTAGAGGAGCGCGACCAGCAGGCACTGCCAGGTCGAGTGGACCAGCGACCACCCGACGGCCTCCGTCAGCCTCTCTGTCGTCAGAGCTTCGAGCATCACGCCTCACCCCCGCTCGCGTTCCAGCGCGTCGAGCATCCGCCTGATCTCGTCCAACTCCTCGTGCGAGGCCGCCTCGGACGAGAGCGCCTGCACGACGAGCCGCTTGGCCGAGCCGTCGAAGACCCGCCGCAGCAGGTCGCCGACGAGTTGGCGCTGCGTCTCCTCCTCGGGAACGGACGCCTCGTAGCGGTGCGCCCGCTCACTCTCGTCGCGGACGACGAGACCCTTCTCCGCCATGATCTGCATGAGCTTGAGGACGGTCGTGTAGCCCGTCCCCCTCGTCTCGCTGAGCGACTCGAAGACCTCCCTGACGGTGCTGGCGCCGCGGCGCCAGAGCACCTTCAGGATCTCCAGTTCCGCGTCGGTCGGGCGCGGAGTTTGTTTGTCTGGCATGCCACACCTCGTGCGACTGACTAGTCGGGCGGCACCTTACTACGAAGAGATTCGTAGTGTCAACGAAAACTTTCGTAGAAGTGCGTAACGGGCGACGAAGGGGCCGAATTACGGCCGGGAACCGGCGCGCGGCTCACCAACGATGGTAGGCGGGGTGTCCGGGTTTGACGGCGACGAAGGTGCCGCGGCAGGTGGCACAAACCTTGTCGGCGGCAATCAGCTCGGCCTCGACCACGGCGCGGTCCTCCGCGGACTCGACGACGCGGGCGACGAGTTTGACGGGGCCGTCGGTCGGGGTCGGGCGCCGGAGCTTGACTGCGTAGTCGGCCGTGACGGTGCAGGGCGGACTCGGTAGGTCGTTGCTGCTCATCAGGTGGTGCGCGGCCGTCCAGTTCATGTGGCAATCGAGCAGGGCGCCGACGATGCCGCCGTTGAGCATCCCCGGATAAGCCTCGTGGTGCCGCTCGGGCTGCCACTCGCAGACGACCTCCTCGCCGCGCGCGAAGCTCCGGATGCGCAGGCCCCGCTCGTTGGCCGGCCCGCACCCGAAGCATGCCGAGTTCGGCGCGTAACGCTCTTGCAGGCTGAGTTCGGTCATATCGTCTTGAAAGGTTTCTCTGCGGCGCGCCGGTCGTCAGTTGACGGGCGGGTCGGCGGCGGTGGCGGGGCGGCCCTTGTGGTTGGCCCCGCGGACGACGCCGCTCTGGTCCACGTAGAAGGAGCGGCGGCCGGTCTTGCCGTAGTTGACGGGCGTGGCCGTCACCTCGAAGCGGTCGCCGATGGCGGTCAGCTCGATCCGGTAGTCGTCGCGCCGGACGAAGCTCTTCTCGACCAGCCCCTCGGCTATCAACTCTTCGAGCGTGCCGTAGCGGCCGCGGTCCTGCCGGGCCTTGTAGGAAAGCTGGGCGTAGTAGATCGAGTCGAGGGCGGCCGAGGCCATCGTCTCGGCCGAGATGTTCGAGCCCTCGCGCGAGGCGATGACGGCCGTGGCGGCGTAGGCGCGCCCGAGGCTGAAGGGCAGGCGCAGCTCGTGGATGAGCACGTCGCCATCGCCGGCGGCGGCGAAGGTGATGGGCTCGGGTTCGAGGTCGAGCTGCGGCAGGGTCGAGATGACGAGCGGGTCTTCGCTGCCCTCGGCCATCCGCTTCGACTCGCGTATCAGGCTCGCCATCATCTCGGGCGAGACGTAGGCGTGGGCGAGCCTCTGCGCGGGCTGCCAGGCGGTCGAGTCGCGGTAGGCGTCCGTCTGGGCCAGCGTCTCGCCGCGCGCGTAGGCATCTACGGCGTGGCGGACGTGGGAGGGCTCGTCGCTGACGACGAGGAAGCGGCCGAGGATGGAGTAGGCGAAGGAGCCGAGCGTGTTGATCTCGTAGCCCGCGCGCTTCTCGGCCGCCTGCGCCGCGCCGGCAAAGCCCAACAGCAGCGCCAGCTTCGGCACCAGCGGACGCACGCGGTCCGGGTCGTTGAGCGTGACGATAGCGACGAAGCCCGGCTCGGGCGCGTCCTCTGCGTCCTCTTCTCCCTCTTTCCCGCCGGCCCCCTCCTCGGCCCGGAGGCGGCCCGCGCCGGCCCTGCGCGTGAAGATGTCGAACGGCATGCTGACGGCGACCTCGTGGCCGAGGGACGGCAGCAGGTCGCGGCGGAGGCTGAAGCCGAGCACCTTCTCGATGAGCGCCAGCCGCGCCTCGGCCGTAGGCGGCTTGTCGCCCTCGGCCCCACGGGCGGACGGGGGCGGGCCGGCGGCGGGCGGGCCTACCTCGTCCGCACTCCCCGGCGCGTCCTCGGCCTCGGTCGCGGCGTTGTCGGCCGTGCCAACAATCGAGTCGAAGATTCGGACCCAGTCGAGCGTGGTCACGAAGAGGATGCCGTTCGAGGCCGGGGCGGCGGCGCTCGTCTCGACGGCGATGGGCGGGCCGGCGACTATGTTCGGCAGGAACGGGATGAGGCCGGACGGGCCGGCGGGCGAGTTCTCGACCGCGACGCGCAGCGCGAACGACCCGCCCTCGACCGACAGGCCGGCGGCGACCGCCCCCGGCAGGCGCGGGATGCCGCCGAAGAGGCCGCCGAGCATCGCGCTGAGATGACGGCCCGCGACCTGTGCCTCGGTGGGCGGCGCGGACTGCATCGGCTCGCCGTCAATCATCGGGGCTTCTCTGCCCTGCGCTTCATCCTGCCCGTCTCGGCCCGCGGCCTCTTCGCCCGCGGCTGCTCGCTCGGCATCGGAGGCGGGGGCTCCCTTCGTCTCCCGCTCAGTGCCGACCACGACGCCGAGCGGCGGGGCCGGGTTCGGCGCGATCACCAGCGCTTCCTCGCCGCGCCTCGGCTCGACCTCGGCGGCCTGCTCGTCCTCTTCGCCCGCGGCCGAGGCGTCGGAAGGCTCGCGCCCCGCCTCGGCGTCGGCCTGGCCGGAGGCGCCCGCGGCCTCGGCCCTCTCGGCCTGGCGCTGCATCTCGACGAGCCAGCCGCGGCGCGCGGCGTCGGTGTCGAAATAGATGAAGATCGAGTCGTTGGCGAAGCGCGAACGCAGATTCTGGAAGCGCGCGTTGTCGGCGAGCGAGCCCGCCGAGCCGGCGAGCCGCCTGAGCGTGAACGGCTCGTCGGACGAGATCAGCCAACTGCCGACGCGCCGCACGACGGTGCGGTTCGCCGCCGGACGCGACGCGCGCGCGCGGCCCTGGCGGCCGGCTCGGCCGCGCGTGCCCCGGGCGGGCGCCGCGGCCGGCGCGCTGAGCGCCCGCTCCCGCCCGGCGGCGTAGGCACGGAACTTAGGCTCGAAGAGACGCGCGGCCTCGGGCGAAGGCAGTTCGGCGGCGACCATCGCTCCGGGCAGCTCGGCCCGCGTCGGCAGCAGGGCCACGACCGCGCGCGCGTCGGCCAGCACCTCGGAGTTGTCGTTCAGGAAGTTGGCGAGGTGAAGCAGCTCGGCCGCGTCCGGTTCTATGAGCGCCGCGGCGCCCAGCGTGGCCTTGACCTCTGCGGCCCCGAACAGGGTAGCCAGCTTGCGCACCTCGACGTAGATGCCGTAGGCGTCGGCGCCCACCATCTCCTCGAACGAGCGGTCGGCCCCGGCGGAACGTTCGCGCGCGGCCGCGTCGGCCGCCGCGGGCGCGGCTGGCTGGCCCGTGCGCGAAGCGGGCTGTGCCGGCCCGGACGCGGGTTGTGTGGTCTGCGGCGCGGGCCGTGCGGACTGCGCGCCGGGGGCGGACTCATCAAGCGCGGCGGGCGCGGCGGGCGCAACAGGGCGAGTAGTTGTCTGGGCCGGCGAGGCTTGGCGCGGCGTCGGGGCCGGCGGGGCGGGGCGCGGCCTCTGCCGGGCGGGGGTGCGGCGCTGCGTCGCGGCGGCCGTCGTCGTCGCCGCGCGGGTCGCGGCCGACGCGGGGGGCACCGCTGTCGCGGCCGTGGAGGAGAGGAGTGCCGTCAGGACCAGCGCCGCGGCGCGTGCGAGGGATGAAGCTTTTCTCATGGGCTGACTCACGGGTTGGAGAGGGCGCGGCGCGAGGCTCGGGGCACCACGACGTTTCGATGGAAAGGCGCCGCCGCGCTTTGTCAGACGGCGCGCGGTGCGGACCCGGATTCCGGCTGACGAGGGCCGGACGCGGGAGCGAGAGGCGGACTGCCCGAAGCCTAAGCCGCCTCAGCCGCCGTCTCGGGAACCGGGCGGCGCGAGGGCGCGAGGTACGAACTCGGGGCCTTATGCCGCGGCCGTCTCGCGCGTGTCGGGCTCGGCGCGGCGGGAAGTGCCGGGCGCCGCCGCCTCGCACGAGTCAAGGGCGACCGCGCACGAGTCGGGCGCGGCCTCGCAAGAGTCTAGCGCGGCCTCGCAAGAGTCTAGCGCGGCCTCGCACGAGTCGAGGGAGGGCGCGTCCTCCGCGGCTTCGGACGCGCCGGCCGCGGCCTCTTCGCCGAGGTAGTTGCGTCCGGCCGCGACCGTCTCGAAGTATTCGCCGATGCGTTCGAGCACCTCGCCGACCGAGTGGGAGTGGTAGATGACCTGGCGGAAGCGCGCGCCGCCCGTGAGCCCTTTGGTGAACTGCCCGGCGAGCTGCTTCATGCGCCCGATGGCGGCGAACTCGGGCATGTCCGCGCGCAGCAGCTCGAAGTATTCGAGCAGGACCGCGCGCTTGTCTTCGAGCGTCGGCTGGAACGGCTCGCGCCCGGCGAGCACGTCTTCGATCTGGCGGAATATCCACGGGTTCGCCATCGCGCCGCGGCCGATGAGGATGCCGTCGCAGTTGGTCTCGCGCCAGCGGCGGAAGGCGTCTTCGATTGTCACCACGTCGCCGCTGCCCGAGACCGGGACCGAAACGGCCTCCTTCACCTGCCGCACGAGGTCCCAGTTCGCCAGCCCCTTGTAAGCCTGCTCTTTGGTGCGCCCGTGCAGGGCGATGTGCTCGACGCCGCAGCCCTCGGCCAGCCGCGCGACCTCGACGCAGTTGATCGTGCTGTCGTGGTAGCCGGCGCGAATCTTGATGGTCAGCGGGATGGTGACGGCCCGGCGCACAGCCTTCAGAATCTCTTCGAGGCGCGGCAGGTCGCGCAGCAGGCCCGAGCCGCCGCCGTGCTTGACGACCTTCGGCGCGGGGCAGCCGCAGTTGATGTCGAGGATGTCAGCGCCGACCTCCTGCGCCATCTCGGCGGCCATCGCCATGCGCCCGGGCTGGCCGCCGAAAATCTGGACGGCGAACGGGCGCTCGTAGTCGAAGAAGCGCATCTGCCGCTTCGACTTCGGGTTGTTGCGCGTCAGCCCCTCGACCGAGATGAACTCCGAGACCGTCAGGCCGATGCCGCCGCGCCGTTTCAGGAGCGCGCGGAACGGCACGTCCGTCACCCCAGCCATCGGCGACAGCACCAGCGGCGGGTTGATCTCGACGTTGCGAATCCTGAACGGCTTCATAGAACCGGGAGGGGAAAGGGGAAGAGGTGAAAAGGCGAAAAGGGGAAGGAGGAACGCTTCTAACGTGCCCCTGACAACCTCTGCTCGCCCACTTCTGCTATTTCCCTTTTCCCCTTTTCTCCTTTTCCCTTTTTCCCCTCTTCCCCCTTACTTCCACAGTTCGACGCCCGTGGCGAGGAAGCTGACCTCGTCGGCGGTGCCGTCAGGGTTGGTCCTGATCTTGGCGCCGTCGTCCTTGACGAGGTGCTCGACGTGCTCCTTGCTCAGAGTCTTGAGGGAGAAGACGCCCTCGGCGCGGAACTTCATGCGGCCGGCGTCCTTCGGGACCGAGAACTTGTGATCGAAGGTGACGCGGACGGCCCCCACCCCGTCGTCGCCGTCGGGCGAAATCTCCACCCAGCAGCCCTCCTTCTGGCAGACGCGGTTGACGACGCCCTCGACGCGCACGGTCCGGCCCGCGTACTTGCGCGGCTCCTTCAGCACGTCGGCCAGGGCCACGCGCTCCGAGTCGCCGACGGGCTCGCCGCGCCTGATCACGCCCGAGGCGTCGGCGCCGGCCTGTTGGGCGCCCTTGTCGTGGTGGCCGCCCGCGTGGTGCGCGTCCTGCGCGGCCGCGGGTTGGGAGAAGGCCGCGAGGAGCGCCGCGGCAGCTAATAACTCTTTCATGATTTCGTTTCCGTGTCCTTTCGGGTCTGCATCTCGGGTCTGCATCTCGGGTCTGCATCGCCGCGGCCGGCGCCGGACCCCTCGGCCCGCCCCGGCGCGTCGCGGCACTCTTCGAGCCGAAAGATTATACCAGCCGCCCGCGGCGCCGGGCACGGGCGCACGGTCGCGCAAGGCGGGCGGCCGACCTGCGGCGCTTAAGAGACGCGGAACCGTGCCGACGGCGTGAGACCGGAGGGCAGGGCGGCTCGGGCGGCTCGGGCGATTCAGGCGGCGCCCGACTTCGCCAGCACGACGTTGAGCAGGACGAGCAGCAGGAGCAGCGCCATCGAGGCCACGACCGACCAGCGCCCGAGCCGGCGGAAGGGCACGCCCCTGACGGCGACGTGGCCGTAGCCGGCCGTGGCGAGGCCGACGACCGGATGGAGGATGAAGGGGAGGCTCGTGTACCGGGCGTTGCCGACGAAGGCGCCGAAGAGGAAGATGATGAGGCCCAGCGTGACGTGAACGTCGATGAGCACCGGGAGCAGCCGGGCCGCGACGTGCCTGGGGGCGTCGGGCCGCCACGCGACCGCCAGCCAGACGAGCGCGATCAGGATTAAGACGGGCAGCACGCGCTCGCCGAAGAGGTTGTGTATCTGAAGGATGGTGTCCATCACGTTCGCGCTCACCTGCCGTCGGCCGGGGTCAGCCAGGGCGCGGGCGCGGCCCAGCGTCCGGCGAAAACGAAGTCGCGGAGCGGCTGGCGCACCGGCGGCTTCCGCTCGCGTGCCCGCAGGTCTTCGGGCAGCGATTCGGGATCGCCGAGGTAGCCGAGGGCGACGGCCGCCGCCGGCTCGAAACCGCCGGGAATCGAGTAGGTCTCTCGCGCCCGCTCGGGAATGAAGCCGCCCATCTGGTGGGCGTAGAGCCCGAGCGAGGTTGCCTGCAAGATCATGCACATGACGGCCGCGCCCGTGTCGTACATGGCGTGGCGGTTGGGCCTGCCGTCGTGCGCGAAGTTGAGAGAGGCGACCGCGAGCATCAGCACGGGCGCGTCCTTCGCCCAACGCTGGTTGGCGGGCACGAGGCAGCCGAGCATTCGATTGAACTCCTCCGGCTCGTCCTTCGTCGCCACGACGAAGCGCCAGGGCTGGCCGTTGAAGGACGAGGGCGCCCAGCGCGCCGCCTCAAACAGGCTCAGCAGAGTCTCCGGCCCGACGCTCCGGGCCGAGAAGGCCAGCGGGCTCCAGCGCCTGCGCAGCAGGTCGTCTACGGGGTGTTCGGCGTTCGCGTGCTTCAAGCGGTTCGTGCCCTCCTCTCGGGCCGCGGCCCGGCGTAACAGAGCGCGGGCGGGGCGGCCTCAACCGGGATGTTGATGCTTCGGTCGCGGCCCATGTTATACCACAGGCGCGGCGGGCGGGTCGTTCGTGTGGGGCGGGCGTGTTGACCGCCGACGACGCGTTGAACTATTGTCGCGCCTGACCGCCCGAGACCGGAGGAACCGCCGCGCGCCGAAGCCCCGCGCGCCAGGCCGAACCACAACCAAACCAGGAAGGCGACCGATGCTCAGACTCTTTCTCGCCCTCGCCCTCACCGCCGTCTGCGTCGCGCACTCGCGCGCGCAGGAGCAGCAGCGCAAGCCCCGCGCCTTCGCCGAGGCGACGCGCGGCCTCACGAAGATCGACGGCTTCGTCCCGCTCTACTGGGATGCCGAGTCGGGCCGCATGCTGATGGAGGTCTCACGCACGGGCGAGGAGTTCCTCTACCAGATTTCGCTGCCCACGGGCCTCGGCTCGAACCCGGTGGGGCTCGACCGCGGCCAGCTCGGGCAGACGCTCGTCGTCCGCTTCGAGCGCGCCGGCCCTAAGCTCCTGCTGGTCCAGACCAACTACCGCTTCCGCGCCTTGAGCGACGACGCGGAGGAGCGCCTCGCGGTCGAAGAGTCGTTCGCGCGCTCGGTCGTCTGGGGCTTTCGCGTCGAGGCGGCCGACGGCGCGCGCCTGCTGGTTGACGCCACAGACTTCTTCCTGCGCGACGCGCACGGGGTCGCCGACCGCCTGCGCGAGTCGCGCCAGGGCAGTTACCGCACTGACCCCAACCGCAGCGCCTTCCACCTGCCGCGAACGAAGGGCTTCCCCAAAAACACGGAGGTCGAGACGACGCTGACGCTCGCCGCCGAAGGTGAGACCGGCCCGCTCGTCGGCGAGGTGACGCCCAGCCCCCGCGCCGTCACCCTGCGCCAGCACCACTCGCTCGTCGAGCTGCCGCCGCCCGGCTACAGGCCGCGCCGCTTCGACCCGCGCGTCGGCGTCGGCAGCATCGACTTCTACGACTACGCGTCGCCCATCAGCGAGCCCCTCGTCAAGAGCTGGATCGTCCGCCACCGGCTGGAGAAGAGGAACCCCGCGGCCGCCTCGTCCGAACCGGTCCGCCCCATCGTCTACTACGTGGACCGCGGCACGCCCGAGCCCGTCCGCTCGGCGCTCATCGACGGCGCCTCGTGGTGGAGCCAGGCTTTCGAGGCCGCGGGCTTCCGCGACGCCTTCCGCGTCGAGGTGCTGCCCGAGGGCGCCGACCCGATGGACGTGCGCTATAACGTCATCAACTGGGTCCACCGCTCGACGCGCGGATGGGCCTACGGCAGCTCGGTCATCGACCCGCGCACGGGCGAGATCGTCAAGGGCGTCGTCACGCTCGACTCGCAGCGCGCCCGGCAGGACTTCCTCATCGCCTCGGGCCTCGTGCCGCAGTACGGGCAGGGGCCGGCCACGCAGGGCCAGAGGGAACGCGCCTGCGACTTCGCGCTGCTGCCCGACTTCGACTACCTGCTCGGCGAGCAGCAGAACCCGGCGGGCGCGGCCGACGCGGGCCGCGCGTCGGCCACGACAGACGCGACGGCGCTCGCCCTCGCACGCATCCGCCAGCTCTCGGCCCACGAGGTCGGCCACACCGTCGGGCTCGCGCACAACTTCGCCGCCAGCACCTACGGCCGCGCCTCCGTCATGGACTACCCGGCCCCGCTCGTCCGCGTCCGCGCCGGCCGTCTGGACTTCTCCGAGGCTTACGCCACCGGCATCGGCGAATACGACAAGTTCGCCGTCCGCTACGCCTACGTGCAGCTCCCCGCGGGCGCGAACGAAGAGGCCGAGCTGGAGAAGATCATCGTCGAAGGTGTCGCGCGCGGGATGCTCTTCCTCTCGGACGACGACGCCCGCCCGCCCGGCGCCGCGCACCCGCTCGCCAACCTCTGGGACAACGGCGAAGACCCCGTGGCCGGGCTGCGCCACGAGTTGGAGGTCAGGCGCGTCGGGCTCGCGCAGTTCGGCCTCTCGAACCTCCCGCGCGGCGCCGCGCTCTCCGGGCTCGAAGCAAAGCTCCTGCCGCTCTACCTGCACCACCGATATCAGTTGACGGCCGCCGCCAAGTCTATCGGCGGGGTCTTCTACACCTACGCCGTGCGCGCGGGGGCCGCGCCGCACCCGTCGCGCGTGCGTGAGACGGTGCCGGCCGCGCGCCAGCGCGAGGCCCTGCGCGAAGTCCTCTCGGCCCTCAGGGTCGAAGAGCTGATTGTTCCCGAGCGCGTCCTTGAGCTGATACCGCCGCGCGCCTTCGGCCAGGACTTCGGCCCGGCCGAGTTGTTCCCCAGGCGGACCGGCCCGGTCTTCGACGCGCTCGGCGCCGCCTCCATCGCCGCCGACCTCGTGCTGACCGAGGTGCTGCAACACGAGCGGGCCGCGCGCCTCGTCGAGCAGCACGCGCGCAACCAGGCCAACCTCGACTTCCGCGAAGTGGTCGCGGCCCTGCTCGCCGCCACCTGGGAGGGAGCGGAGCCGCGCGACCGTTACGCGGCGGCCGTGCGCCGCACCGTGCAGAGCCTGACGGCGACGCGGCTGATGGACCTCGCGGCCAACGCCGACGCCTCGCCGCAGGTTCGCGCCGTCGCCTCAGGGGCGCTCCACGAACTGGCGCGGCGCCCGCCCCCCGGCGGCCCCGCCTCGGAGAACGAACTGGCACACCGCCGGGCCGTCGTCGAGGAGATCGAGCGTTTCCTCGCGCGGCCGGCCGAGCCCAGGCGACGGACGCCGCCGCTGCCGCGCCCGCCCGGCGACCCCATCGGCTCGCCCCGCTGAATCGGGCGTTGAGCGAGTCCGTCATCTAAGGCCGGGCGGACACGGCTGCGCGGCTGCGCATCAGACCTGACGATGAACCGGAAACTGATTCAGGGCTTCGGAGTCGTTTGGACCTGCCTGCTCGCGTCGGCGGTCGTCTGGCTCTACGCCACCGCGCCCGCGTCCGTGGCCGAGGTGGCGACGCGGGCCAGCGTCACCGTCGGCACTTACCAAATCGACCGCGAGCGGTTCGAGGAGGCGCACGGCCTCTTCCGGCGGGGGCAGTACCGCGCGGCCCGCGACGAGTGGGAGCGCGCCGACCCGGCCCGGCGCGACGCGCTGACGCAGTTCTACGTCGCCTACTCGCTCTACCGAGAGGGCTGGGGCCGCGTCTACAACGACGACGAGCTTTTCCGCCTCGGCCTCGAAGCGGCCGAGCGCGCCATCCGGCTCTCGCCCGGCGGCACGCTCAAGGTTGACGACCCCGACCTGAAGATTAAGAACGCGCCCGAGCTGAAGGCCGAGTTGCAACAGGGCCTCGAACGCACCGCCTCAGACTTCAACCCGCTGCGGGTCTTCCGCGAGCGGAAGTAGCGCCCCGACAAAAACCCGTGTCCGACGAGAGAGAGAGGAACCTCGCGCTGCTGGTCTACGTGCTGCTGCCGACGATATTTCTGGCGGTGGCGCTTTTGGGCGGCGTGCGCGTCGCCGCGACGGGCGGCGCGTTCTCTTTCATCCCGCCGCCGCTGGTAACGCTCGTCCTTGCCTCGATGCTGCTCGTGCTGTTCGCGCGCGGCGGCGCGGTGCTGATGGGCCGCTGGCTCTCGGCCGACAACGCGCCGCTCCGTAACGTCTCGCACGCGCTGACGCTCGGCGCCCTCTTCTTCGCCTCGGCGCAGAGCTTCAACTCTGTGCTCCCCGAGCGCGGGCTGCTGCGCTGGGTCTTCTCCTTCTTCTTCCTCTGGACGCTCTGGCAGAACCTCTTCGTGCCCTTCGACGCGCGCCGCCTGCTGCGGAGCCTGGCCGTCCTCTTCGGCACGGCCTTCGTCCTCAAGCACATGCTGCTGGCGTCTCTGTTCACGCCCGACGGCGGCTGGCTGCGGCGCCTCTCGGGGGCGCTGCTCGAAGGCTTCTCGCTCGGCGCCCTCACGGCCGAGCCCTACGCCCCCGCCACCGGCTACGTCTCCTTCTTCGCGCTCGCGCTCTACGTGCTCGGGCTCTTCCTGCTGCCGCCCGCGCCCGACGACGCTCCGGCCCCCGCCCCGGCACGCGCCGAAGAGTTCGTCGCGGCCCTCAACCGCCTCGCGCCCGGCGAGCGCGCCGCGGTGCTCGACGCCCTCGACTCGCAGGCGCGCGGCCCCGCCCTGCTCGAATCAACAATTGAAGGCGACGAGGAAGAGTCGGAGAGGACGCACGTCACCGGCCGGACCCCGCCCGTCTAAGCCCGGCGGCGAATCAGCGCGCGAATCAGAGCACGCGAGGCCCCGGCACGGCGAGCGGTAAAACGAGACGGGCGCGTGCGTCGTCGCCTCGAAGGCCCACGACGCACGCGCCCGCCCGGGACACGCGTCTCAGATTCTCAAGCCAGCACTACCAGTTGACGACCAACTCCTGCTGGGCCTCCCAGACCGGCACGTCGTCGCGGATGGCCGCGCGCTGGAGCCGAGCCTTGTCGGTCAGCAGGCGGCCCGCGCCGTGCGCGACCGCGAGCAGCGGCTCGTCGGCCACGGCGACGTGGAGCTTGAGCTCCTGTTGCAGCCGCTCGGCCAGGCCGCCGAGCAGCGCGCCGCCGCCCGTCAGGATGAGGCCGGTCTCGTAGATGTCGGCGGTCAGGTCGGGCTTGGCCTCTTCGATGGCGCGGCGCGCGCCGGCCACGATCTCGGCCACGATGGGTTCGAGCGCCTCGCGCACCTCCTCCGAGCTGAGCTCTATCGCCCGCGCCATGCCGTCGGTCAACTGCTTGCCGACCACCTGCGCCGTCCGCGGCTCGGCCCCGTCGGCCACCGAGCCCAGTTCCTTCTTGAGCTGCTCGGCCGTGCGCTCGCCGATCTGCACGTCGTAGCGCGCCCGGACGAAGTCGCAGATGGCCTCGTCCATCTCGTTGCCCGCGGCCTTGATGCTGGCCGACGAGACGATGGCGCCCGAGGCGACGACGGCCACGTTGGTCGTGCCGCCGCCCACGTCGACGATCAGGTGGCCGCGCTCGTCGTCGGAGCTGAGGCCCGCGCCGAGGGCCGCGCACAACCCCTCGTCCACGAGGTCGACGCGGCGGGCTTTGGCGTCGCGCGCGGCGTCGCGCACGGTCCGCTGTTCGAGCGTCGTGCTCGAACCGGGCACGCCCACGACCATGTGGCTGCGGCTGCCGCCGTTGACGCGCCCGATGAACGCCTTGAGCATCTTCTCGGCGGCCTCGAAGTTGTCGATGGTGCCGCCTCTGATGGGGCGGAAGACTTCCACGTCCTTCGGCTCGCGGCCGAGCATCTTGTACGCCTCCGCGCCCACCCAGAGGACTTCGCCCGTGTAGCGGTGGATCGCCACGGCCGACGGCTCGTTGAGGACGACCCCCTGCTCGGGGGCGTAGATCAGAGTGTTGACGGTGCCCAGGTCGATAGCCAGATCGTCGGTAAAGATGCTTCTCAGGATGCTCATTGTCGAAACTCCCACGCCCGCGTTCGTTGTACTTTTTCGAGGAGACAAAACGTGCCTTCCCGCCTGAGAATCGCAAGGAGCGTTCCACTTACCCCGCGCGCGAATTTCATGGCGTTTTGCGCCCACACAGCCGCACCGCACGTCCCGATTCAGAACGCCGGCCGCGACAGACGGGCTCCGCCGCGCGCGAAAGGCGGACGTGGCGCCCCGACCCAACTACAAGACGGGCGTGGCGCCGGCGCGCCCTCCCCCGAGGGGCCGCGCAGGCCCTTCAGTCTTCGGGCCGCGGAAGTTCGGGATTTAAGGCTTCGGGTAGGGCTTTAGAAGCCGGGCTCGTCGTCGGTCCGGGTCTCGCCGACGACTTCGTAAAGCGCTGGCGCCTCGGCGCGCGAGACCTGCTTGGAGACAGGGAGGGCGACGACGCGGACGGTGAGGGCGCGGCCGCGTCGTGTGACGGTCAGGAGGTCGCCGGGGCGGACCGTGCGCGAGGGGCGGGCCGCCAGGCCGTTGACGGCGACGGCGCCGGCCTCGCACAACTCCTGCGCGACCGTGCGGCGCAGGACGAGGCGGCTGGCGCGTAGGTACTGGTCGAGGCGCATGCGAGCTGTAAACGGCGAACTGTAAACGGCGAACCGCGAGCGGGGCCGGCCCCGCTCACGGTTCAACCTCTCCGAGACCCGCGGCCCACCGCTTACTTCTTCTTGGCGGGGGCGCTGTCGGCCGTCTCCTTCTTCTTGGCCTCGGCGTCTTCCCGGTCGAGGAGCGGCTGGACCAGCTCCCGGTAGTTGTCGGCCACCTTGATGTAGGCGTCCTGGCGCAGCTTGCGGACGAACGCCTCGCGCTCCTTCTCGGACCGCTCCTGCGTGAGGGCGCCGCGCACCTGATTTTCCTTGAAGGCGTCGTCGCGCTCGTTGACGCGCAGGATCATGTAACCCTCGTCGGTCTTGATCGGGTCGGAGACCGAGCCGGCCTTGAGGTTGTCCACGGCGGTGTGAATCGGCCCCTTCAGGTCGGAGATGAGGAACCAGCGGGCCTTGCCCTCGTCGTCGGCGAGCAGCCCCTTCGTCTTTTTGGCGACGGGCTCGCCGCCGGCCTCGCGCTCGGAGTGCTGCGCGGCCAGCTCGCCGAAGTCGGCGCCGGCGCGGGCGCGCTCGACGAGCTGCCTGGCCTTCGCCAGCACCTCGGCCTCGGAGCGGCCGGCGAGACTGAGGAAGATTTCCGAGAGCGTGACGCCGGCGAACCGTGCGCGGTTGGTCTCGTAGTACTGGCGCAGCTCCTTGTCGGTCAGGCCGAAGTAGATTTTGTAGTCGACCTCGTTCTGGAGGACGGCCTGGCGCGTGAACTGCCGGCGCAGGGTCTCGCGGACCTCGGAGAGCGAAACGTTCTCGCCGCGCATCGCGGCCTCCAGCTCTTCGATGCTCTTGAAGCCGTTCTGCCGCATCACGCGGAGGATTTCGGCGTTGACCTCAGACTCGACGCTCTCCGAGACGCGCGGGCTGTCCTTGCCCTTCTGCAACAGCAGCGACTCCTCGATCAGGCTCTTGATGATCTCGGGCTGCTTGGCGGTGACCTCCTGCGCGGCCTGCTCCTCGGTCAGCCCGCGCTGGCGGATGAGCAGCTCCTTGAACTCGCGCGTCTCGCGCTTGAGCTGCGAGAGCATGATGACATCGTTGTTGACCTGCACGATGGGCTCGTCGAGGACGACGGGCACGCCCTCCTCCTGCGCGCGGGCCGGCGCGGCGGCCGCGACCATGAGCGCGAGCGCCGCGAAGGCGAGCGACAGCGCGCGCGGCTTGATCGGATTAAAAAACACTTTCGTTGACTCCTCTGAATTTGCCCGGCGCGGGCAAGCTGGTGTGCGGCCCCGGTCGGGGCGGGCCGCGGGCGTGTCCGAGACTTAAGACTTCGACTCCAAAACTTCGGCCCCACGGGCGCCGCGTCCGGGGTCGGGCGAAAGGGCGTATTCTACCCTTCGGCGCGAACGTCGAGCAACGTGCGGCGGGCGCGCTCGATGAGTTCATCGCCCCCGGCCGCCTCGACCTTGAGCACGCCGCTCGGGCTGAAGCTGAAGCCCTCATTGCGGCTGACGAGTTCGAGCAGCCGGTCGGGCGAGACGCGGGCCGTCTCTCTGAGCTTGACGGCGAGCCCCGCCGGCGTCCGGTCGATGGAGACGATGCCGACCTCCTCGGCCGTGCGCCGCAGGCGGGCGTAGGCGAAGAGCCGCTCGACCGACTCGGGCGGCCGACCGTAGCGGTCCTCCGTCTCGCGCCGGATGCGGTCCAGCGTCTCGTCGTCGCGGGCCGAGGCGACGCGCTTGTAGGTCCTGAGCCGCTGCCCCATGTCCGAGATGTACTCCTCGGGGATGGAAACGTCCACGCCGAGGTTGATCGAGACCGAAGTGTCGTCCTCTATCTCCTCGCCGCGCAGCTCCGCCACGGTCCGCTCAAGCATCTGCGTGTAAAGATCGAAGCCGAGCGCGTCCATGTGGCCCGACTGCTGGCCGCCCAGCAGATTCCCCGCCCCGCGCAGCTCCAAATCCAGGGCCGCCACGCGGAAGCCCGCGCCGAGGTCCGAAAACTCGCGGATGGCCGCGAGCCGCCGGCGCGCAATCGGCGTCAGAGACGCCTCGGACGGGATGAGCAGGTAGGCGTAGGCCCGCCGGCTTGAGCGGCCCACGCGCCCGCGCAACTGGTAAAGCTGCGAAAGACCATAGTTGTCGGCCCGGTTTATGATGATTGTGTTGGCGCGCGGGATGTCTATGCCGTTCTCGACGATGGTGGTCGAGACCAGCACGTCGTACTTGTAGGCGACGAAATCGAGCATCACCTCTTCCATCTCCTTCTCGTTCATCTGCCCGTGTGCGACCGCCAGGCGCGCCGCCGGCACGAGCCGCTTGACGAGTGCGGCGATGGTCTCGATGGTCTCGACGCGGTTGTGGATGAAGAAGATTTGGCCGCCCCTCCCCAGCTCCAGCTCGACGGCCGAGGTGATGACCGACTCGGAGAACTGCACGACCTGCGTCTGGATGGCGAGCCGGTCGCGCGGCGGCGTCTCGATGACGCTCATGTCCCTGAGCCCCATCAGAGACATGTTGAGCGTGCGCGGGATGGGCGTGGCCGAGAGCGTCAAAACGTCCACGCGCTTCTTGAGCTGCTTCAAACGCTCCTTGTGGGCGACGCCGAAGCGCTGCTCCTCGTCCACGACGACGAGGCCGAGGTCGCGGAAAGAGATGTCCTTCGAGAGCAGCCGGTGGGTGCCGATGAGCACGTCTATCTCGCCCGCCTCGACCTGTTTGACGATCTCCTTCTGCTCTTTGACCGAGCGGAAGCGCGAGATGAGCTCGACGCGGACGGGGAAGGCGGCGAAGCGGGCGCGGAAGGTCTCGTAGTGCTGGTAGGCGAGCACGGTCGTCGGCGCGAGCACGGCGACCTGCTTCGAGTCCATGACGGCCTTGAAGGCGGCGCGCATCGCCACCTCGGTCTTGCCGTAACCCACGTCGCCGCAGAGCAGGCGGTCCATCGGGGTCGCCGCCTCCATGTCGCGCTTCACGTCCTCGATGGCCGTCTCCTGGTCGGCCGTGGGCACGTACTCGAAGGCGTCCTCGAACTCGCGCTGCCACGGGCTGTCGGCCGAGTAGGAGTAACCCTGCACGAGCTTGCGCTCGGCGTAGAGCTTCAAAAGCTCGTCGGCCATGTCGCGCATCGCGCGCTTGGCCTTCGCCTTCGTCTTCTGCCAGCCCAGGCCGCCGAGGCGGTCGAGAGTCGGCTCGTGCCCCTCGGCGCTGGAATAACGCTGGACGAGGTCGAGGCGCTCGACCGGCACGTAGAGCTTGGCCTCTTCGGCGTAGAAGAGGAGCATGAACTCGCCGCGGCGGCCGCCGAGTTCGAGACTTTGCAGGCCGCCGAAGCGTGCCACGCCGTGGTCTACGTGGACGACGTAGTCGTTGACCTTGAGGTCGCGGAAGTCCGAGAGGAAGGCGGCCGCCTTCGACTTGCGGCGGCGGGCCGAGCCGGTGGTGCCCGGGCCGGCGCCGGGCGTGCGCTGCTCGACGCCGGGGCCGGCGGCCTCGTCGAAGAGGTCCGTCTCGACGTGGACGACGAGGCCCGCGCCGGGCAGCTCGAAGCCGCCCGAGAGCCGGCCCGTCGTGACGACGGCCGCCGCGTCTCCGACTCCGCCGGCCGCCTCGCCCGCGAGCGCGAGGCGCGCCTCGACGTTGTAGTCGGAGAGGATGTCGCGGACGCGCTCGGCCATGCCTGCGGCCGGCACGGCGAAGAGCGTCAGCGCCCCACGCTCCTCGGCGGCGCGGCGCACGTCGGCCGCCAGCTCGGGGATGCGCCCGTGGTAGCGGCGGGCGGGCAGCGAGCGCAGCTCGACCTCGGCCGCACCCTCTACTGCCGGGAAGAGAAAGAGCGGGCGCGGCGCCGGCCGCTCGCGCCCCACACGCGCCGCAGGTTGCTCGGCCTCGCCCACGAACCGCTCGTCCACGACCGCCGCTGCGCGGCCGAGCGCGCGAAACTCCACGCGCCGCGCCGAAGAGAGACGCTCGCGCAGCTCGTCGGCCGTCAGGTACAGCTCTTCGGGCCTGAGGCCGATCTCGTCCGCGCTCTCGTTCTCACTGTAGCGCGCGGCGATAGTCTCGAAAGCGGTGCCGAGGTGCTGCTCGACGCCGCCGGGCTCGTCCACGGCGAGGACGGCGTCGCGGCCGAGGTAGTCGAAGACGCTCGCCTCGGTTTTGAGGATGAGGGGGACGAGCCACTCCCAGCCGGGGAAGCTCTCGCCCTCGTCGGCGTGGGCGGTGCGGTCCTTGAGGGCACGCGCCTGCGCCTCTTCCTGAAAGCGTTCGCGCGCGGCCTCGGCCCACAGCCGGAAATCGTCCGAGCCGACCGACAGCTCGCGCATCGGCACCACTTCCGTCTCCCTGAGCTGTTCGATTGAGAGCTGCGTTTCGGGGTCGAAGCGGCGGATGGAATCGACCGTGTCGCCGAAGAATTCGACGCGGACGGGGCCGCCCATACCGGGCGACCAGAGATCGAGGATGCCGCCGCGCGAAGAGAACTCGCCGACCGCGCCCACAGGGTCTTCGCGCACGTAGCCCGAGGCGAGCAGCATCTCGATGAGGCGTTCCGGCTCGTGGTCTTCGTCGCGGCGCAGGACGGCGCCGGCCCGCGTGAGCCGTTCGGGCGAGACCGTGCGGCGCACGAGCGCGCGCGCAGACATCAGGACGAAGTCGCCGCGGCCGCGCGTCAGGTGCCAGAGCGTGAGGGCTCGGCGCTCCAGCGTCTCTGCGTGCGGCGAGGTGCCGGCGTAGGGGTCGCCCTCGGAGGCGGGCAGCACGAGCACGCCCTCGTCGCGGCGCCAGCCCTCGCCGGCGCGCAGGCCGCCGGCCCAGAAGCAGAGGTCGCGCTCCCAGGCTTCGAGGTCGCGGTTAGCCTGTGCGACGAGGGCGAAGCGGCGGCCCGTCTCGCGCTGCAAGGCGGCCAGCGCGAGCGCCCGCGCCGCGCCCGAGTTGAGCCCGGAGACCGAGACCACGCGCCCCCCGCCCGTAACTTCGGCGAGGAGCCGGCGGTACTCCTCGCCCTCAGTCACGCGCCGCAGAAGGCCGCGCAGCAGGGGAACAGATTCGGCTGCAGTGCTCATAGCTTGGGAACCTTACTCCGCGCCGCCCGCGCGCGCGCCGTCTCGCTCGGCGCGCGCGCGGGCGAGTGCCGAGCGGATGAAGTCGGTCTTGCCCTCGGTGTAGGCGCCGCGGTCCGTGCGGTGGCGTGCAGCCAGGTCGCGCTTCAGCGCCTCGTAGTCGCGCGTCACCTCCGGGTGCGCGCGCAGGTAGTCTCGGAAGAGTAAGTGCTCCTCCCAGAACTGGCTGTGCCGCTCGACCATGTGGAGGTGGTGCGTGGTCGCGCCGGGCAGCCCCCGCCGGAAGTAGCGTCGCTCGGGCAGCACGGCCTCGTGGCGCGGCACGTAGACGAAGCCGAGCCGGTGCAGCGGCGTGTAGCAGAGCGGCGCGTCTTCGAGATCGCCGACCGCGACCATGATGTCTATGATCGGCTTGGACGCGAGGCCGCGGACCGACGTGCTGCCGATGTGCTCGACGGCCTCGACGTGCTCGCCAACGGCTTCGAGTATCTGCCGCCGCACCTCCTCGAACATCCCGGGCCAGCGCGGGTCGTAGGCGGCGAGGCTGACAGCCGGGCGCGCCTCGTCGGCCGGGCGGCCTTCTTCGGCGGCCGGTTGTTCGGACCCGCGGCCGGCCTCGACGCCGGTGCCGCGGCCCCCTTCCCCCCCAGCCTCCGAGCGCCTGACGCGCTCGATGATGTCGGTCGTGGAGGCGCCCTCGACGAAGGGGAGCGCGACGACGCGACCGCCCGCGGCCTCGACCTCTTCGCGGCCGTGTATCTGGTCGAGCCGGTAGTCGCCTCCCTTTACGAGCACGTCGGGCAGCAGCTCGGCGATGAGGGCGCGCGGCGAGTCCTCGTCGAAGATCGTCACGATGCTGACGGCTTCGAGCGCGGCCAGCAGCTCGGCGCGCTCCGACTCGCCGACGACGGGACGCCCCTCGCCCTTGAGCGCGCGCACCGAGCGGTCGCTGTTGACGGCGACGAGCAGCGCGTCGCCGAGCGCGCGGGCCTCGGCCAGATAGCGCGCGTGGCCGACGTGCAGGATGTCGAAGCAGCCGTTGGTGAAGACGAGCGGGCGGCCGGCCGCGCGCAGCCGCTCGCGCACGCGGCACAGCTCCCCGCGGTCGAGTATGATCTTGTCTCTCATTCCCGTGGGGTGAATCGTAAATCGAAATTCCGTAAATCGTAAATGGCGAACAGGCGAGGCGGCGGCGGCTAGCGGCTAGCGGCCGGCGATTTACGGCCGGCGTTCGGCGGCCCTATAATCCGCCTTCGTCCCGCGAAGAGAGAAACCGTTTATGAGCACGTCAATCTACGGCCACGTCATCCCCGAAAACGACCAGACGGCGGCGCGCCGCGAGAACCTCGAAAAGATCGCCCGGCTCGTCGGCAACCTCTACCCGAACGGCTTTCGCCGCACGAACGTCGCGGGCGGACCCGGCGGCGAAGACACCGTGAGCGCGCTCGCCCGCGCGTTTCGCCGCCACGAGCCGTTGACGGCCGGGGGCTCGCGCCCGACGGCCGAGCAGTTGGAGGCGGCCAACGCCGAGCTGAACGGCGTCGTGGTGCGCGTGGCCGGGCGCCTCGCCACGCCGCCGCGCGTGATGGGCAAGGCGGCCTTCGTCCACCTCTCGGACGGGGCCGAGCGGCTGCAAATCTACGTCCGGCGGCAGGAGGCCGCGGCCGTCAGCAACGACTCCGGCCGCGAGGTCGAAGAAGAAGAGAGCGGCTGGAAGCTCTTTCAGCTTCTCGACCACGGCGACTTCGTCGGCGTCGAGGGCTTCCTGTTCGTGACGAAGACGGGCGAGCTGTCGGTCCACGTCCGCGCGCTACAGTTTCTGTCGAAGGCGCTCCTGCCGATGCCCGACAAGATGCACGGCATCGCCGACCCCGAAATCCGCCAGCGCCAGCGTTACGTTGACCTGATCGCATCGGGCCTCAAGGTAGAGGCGGGCGAGGCGCAGGCCGACACGCAGACGGACGCCCCGCAGACTTCCGCGCCCGAGCTTTCGACGCGCGAGGTCTTCGAGCGCCGCTCGAAGCTCGTCACGGCCCTGCGCCGCCACCTCGACGACCACGGCTACGTCGAAGTCGAAACGCCGATGCTCTCGCCCATCGCCTCGGGCGCGGCGGCCCGCCCTTTTGAGACGCACCACAACGCGCTCGACATCAAGCTCTATCTCCGCATCGCGCCCGAACTCTACCTCAAGCGGCTCCTCGTCGGCGGCTTCGAGCGCGTCTACGAACTCAACCGCAACTTCCGCAACGAGGGCATCTCCACCCGCCACAACCCCGAGTTCACCATGCTCGAATTCTACTGCGCCTACATGGACGCCTCGGGCATGATGGACTTCTGCGAGGAGATGCTGCGCAACGCCGTGCAGGAAGTAACGGGCGGCACAAACGTCTGCTTCGGTGACGCGGAGTTCGACTTCGGTCGCTCGTTCGAGCGGCTAACCATGCGCGAGGCCGTCGCCCGGCACTGGCCCGAGCGACACCGCCGGATCGGCGGCCGCGCGTTCGAGGCGGCGTGGCTCGAAGACCCGGCGCTCGTGTGCAGGCTCGCGCGATTCCTCGAAGCCGTCGGCACGACCTACACGACCGAGACCGCGGACGAGACGCCCGCCGCGGACGAGAGGTCGCGGGCTTACGGCGACTCGATCACGGAGATCGCCTGGTCCCAGGCCGGCGCCGACACGCAGCCCGAGGCCGACGAGTCGGAGGCGGCCCGCGCCCTCGTCGCCCTCTTTGAGTCTGTCGCCGAAGAGAAGATCGTTCGCCCGACCTTCATTCACGACTTCCCTAAAGTCGTCTCCCCGCTCTCGAAGGCTTCGCCCGGGAACCCGGCGGTGGCCGAGAGGTTCGAGCTGTACGTCGCGGGGATGGAGGTGGCGAACGGCTTCTCGGAGTTGAACGACCCGCAGGAGCAGCTCGAAAGGTTCGAGGAGCAGGGGCGGCAGCGCGAGCGCGGCGACGACGAGGCGATGCAGACCGACGAGGACTACGTCCGCGCGCTCGCCTACGGGATGCCGCCGGCCGCCGGCATCGGCATCGGCGTTGACCGCCTCGCCATGCTGCTCACGAACCGCCGCTCCATCCGCGACGTGATACTATTCCCGCACATGAGGCCGCGGCGCTCGCAGCAGGGCGCGGCCCGGCCCGACGGCCCGCCCACAGACGCGGCGGACGACGACGCCCGCGAACACCCGTCCGGCTCTTAATCACAAGCAGTCCGGTTTGAATCCACAAGACAAGGAGCTATCCCCCGATGATCCGTAAACTATCTTTGACCGCGGCCCTCCTCGCGCTCGTCGCCACGGCCGCCCTGGCCCTCGCGCCGCAGGGGCAGAAGAGGCAGGCCAAAATCAACGGCTTCCTGATGGACGCGATGTGCGCCGCCTCGCACGGCACCGACGTTGAGGCGAAGGCCCACGAGACATCCTGCTCGCTGATGCCTTCGTGCGAGAAGAGCGGCTACGCCGTCGTCTCGAAGGACACGGTCTACAGGTTCGACGAGCGCGGCAACCAGCTCGCCGCCGAATTGCTCAGGGATACCAAAACGAAGAAGGGTGTCGCGGTCTCCGTCGAAGGCACGCTCAGCGGCGACATCCTCCACGTTGACAGCCTGGCCGAGGTGCGATAGACGCGCCCGAGTCAGAGGCAAAAGACGGGGAGGCCCGGCCGTGACGCTCTCACGGCCGGGCCTCTTTTTTTTCGCCCCGCTTCAAGTCGGCTCAGCGCGGCATGAAGGAGATGGAGCCGCGCCCGTTCGTCGTGCTCAGCGTCGCCCCGCCCTCGCCGACCTTGCCGACCACGCGCCGCTTCTCGTTCGAGAACTCGAACTGCCCGCGCGCCTCGAAGCCGTTGAGGTTGATGTTGCGCGTGCGCGGCGCGACGGCCATCAGGCGGAAGCCGGCCTCGGCCGAGATTCGGAGCTGGATGTCGCCCTGCGTGGACTTCAGCTCGTAGGTGCCGCCGCGCAGCAGCTCCGCGTCGAAGAGGATGTTGCCGACCGTGTTCTCGGCCATCACGGTGAGCGAGCGCAGGCCGGTCAGCTCGATGTCGCCCTCGGTCGAGACGCTGGCCCTGACCATCTGCCCGCGGATGTTCCGTATCCTGATGTTGCCGCGCATCGTGCTGATGTCAACGGTCGAGTCGGCCGGCACCTGGATGAGGAAGTTCACGTCGCCCACGTCCTCGCGGTTGTCGCGCCTCACGTCTATGACGAGGCCGGCTTCGCTCACCTCCGGCTGCATCCGCGCCGCCGGCGCCTCCATCGTCGCCGTCACCTTGATGGCGCGCTTCTCCCACCCGATCACCTCGACGGTGCCCGAGCGGTTGTGGAGGTGAATCCTGACGTTCGGCTGGGCCGGGTATTCCTTCTTGAACTGCTTCTGCGCCGCGGCCTCCGGCGCGCAGAAGAAGGCGAGCGCCGCGAGCAGCGCGAGCAGCAGAAGCGGCGCGCGACGCGACGCCCGCGCCTTGTCGTATCGGGGCGCGGGCGCCGTTCGTGCGTGGGCATGGCGGGGGGCGTGACTCACTGCTCCCCAAACTCCCTCAAGAGCCTGAGCTTGTCGCGCATGGCAGAGTTGAGCATCTCCTCGGCCACGCCGTCGTGCGGGTTGCGGTCGAGGTCGTCGAGCGAGTCGTTGACAGCCTGGTCGAGGACGTAGACGCTGCGCTCGAACGACTCGCGCATGCGCGGGTTCCAGTTCGCCTTGCGCCGCTCGACGCGCTGTTGCCAGTACTCGACGCTCACCTGATGCGTGCGCAGGAAGGACTGGTGCGAGTGGGCCTCGGCGACGCCGGCGCGCCTAAGTTGGGCGGGCGTCGCGGCCTTAACTCCGTAATCGTCGGGGACGGCGGCGTAGCGCACGCCGAGCGTGGTGACGAGCGCGACGGCGACGGCCAGCGCGGCCACGCCCGCCGCGAGCTGCGGGAGCGTGAACTGCCACGTCCGGTCGAAGAAGCGGGCGAGCGGGCCGGGCGCGGGGCGAGCGGCCTCGGCGCGGGCGGCGGCCGAGGCGGCTTCGCGCTCCTCGGTCTCGACTGTGTTGCGGATGCGCAGCCACATGGCGCGCGAGTTGGGCGGCTCGTAGAGGTGCGCGCGGGCGTCGTGCGCCGTGCGGATAATTTGCCGGAAGTCGTCGCGGGCGGCGGCGCAGGCGGCGCAGGTTCGGAGGTGCTCGGCCAGAGACGCCGACTCCTCGCCGCGGAGTTCGCCGTCAAGGTATTCGTCGAGCAGTAGCTGGCACTTCTCGCAGTTCATCGCACGTAACCTCTCGCGCCCTTGCAAATCCCGCGCTCGGTCCCCTTGAAGGCGGGCGGCGCTCGGTCGTCCGTCCCGCTTCGGGCTGCCTCCGCCTGGGGCGGGAGGCGCGCGGCGCGCTCTTTCAAATCTTCCCGGCCGGCCGGGGACTTCCCTGAGGCCCGGCGGGCCGAACGTGACCCGCGTTCCGGGCTGAACGCAACCGACGTTTTATGAAGCTACTCGGCCCGATTGTGTTGCCTCAGTAATTGCCTGAGCTTCATCCGTGCCTTGTGGAGCTGAGACTTCGACGTGCCTACCGAACAGCCCAAAAGCCGCGCCACCTCCTCGTGCTCGTGCCCCTCCACGTCGTGCAGCACGAAGACCGCCCGGTAACCCGGCGGCAACTGCCCCAGCGCCTTGT
>DASQMB010000060.1:0-28141 GCA_035645715.1 Pyrinomonadaceae bacterium | reverse complement strand
GACGAGACTGTAGTAGGCCGAGTTGGAGACGAGGTCGCCGATGAGCGCCGCCTCGTGCATCCCGATGTCGGGCGGCAGCTCGGCGTCGGCCGCCCGCAGGGCCTTCGCCAGCGCCCGCATCCCGATTACGTCCACGCGCGGCGCGTCGGCTATGAAGCGCCGCGCCGTCTCGTGGACCAGCGTCAGCGCGCACGCGCCCACCAGTCCGCTCCCGATTGCTTTCAGCATTCTCTCAGCTCCTGAAAGTAGGGCCGCACGGCCCCGGCTCGTTCTCCCCGTCCCGTCTGAAGTTTACGGCCCCTCGCTAGCCAGCCGCGGCGCCGGCCTCCCCGGCGAGGCGCGCGAGCAGTGCGCGCATCTCGGCGGGCGACGCGACGCGGTAGCGTGCGCGCGTCTGTCGGGCGCCGACGTGGATTGTCCAGGCCGTCTCGGGCAGGCGCTCAAAGAGGTCTTCGTCGGTGCGGTCGTCGCCGGCGGCCAGGAGGAAGTCAGGCTCCTCGCCGGCGCCGGCCAGGCGCGTGAGCACCTCGCCCTTGTTGGCCCAGACCGGCTTGACCTCCACGATCTTCTGGCCGCGGTAGGCGCGCAGCTCCGTCTCGGCCAGCATCTGTTCGAGCGTCGAGGCCAGCTCGTTCGCCAGCCACGAGCCGAACTCCGGGTCCGCCATCCGGTAGTGCCAGACGAGGGCGAACTCCTTCTCCTCGACGAGGCTGCCCGGCGTGCGGTCCACGTAGTGTTCGAGCACGGGCCGCACGCGCTCCTTCCACTCGGGCGCGTAGCTCGGGCGGAAGGTCTCCCACTCGCCCGTCAGCGGCGAGCGCACGATGGCGCCGTGCTCGGCCGCGAGCCAGAGGCCGCGCCCGCGCCCGAGCCAGCGTTCGAGGTCGGCGCGCGAGCGGCCCGAGACGACCGCCACGGCGTTCGCAGGGTCGGCGGCGAGGCGTTCGAGCACGGGCAGGAGGTCCGGGGGCGGCGCGGCGTCCTGCGGGCGCTTGGCGTAGCCGACGAGTGTGCCGTCGTAGTCGAGCAGCAGCCGGCGCGAGCGAGCGCGGCGGAAGGCTTCGACCAGCTCTGCGGCCGGCACCTCGCGCGTCTCCTCGGGCGGGCGCTCGGCGCGGGCCGCCGACGCCGCCGAGAGGTTCGACAGGAAGCGGTCGGCCCACGAGAAGACGTTGTTGCGGACCACGCGCCGGTGGAGCGCCTGCATCCGCTCGCGCCGCTCCTCCTCGGGCAGTTCGAGCGCGCGGCGCACGGTCTCGGCCGTGCGCTCCTCGTCGTAGGGGTTGACGAGGAACGCCTCGCCCATCTCGGAGGCCGCCCCGGCGAACTCCGAGAGGACGAGGACGCCCGCGCCGTCGCGCTGGCAGGCGACGTACTCCTTGGCGACGAGGTTGAGGCCGTCCCGGAGCGGCGAGACCCAGGCCAGGTCGGCCGCGGCGTAGAGCGCCACCAGCTCAGGGCGCGGGACGTTGCGGCGGATGTAGACGAGCGGCGTCCAGTCGGGCGTCGAAAACTCGCCGTTGATCTCGCCGACCAACTGGTTGACCTCCTGGTTCAGCCCCTCGTACATCGGGATGCGCTCGCGCGAGGGCACGGCCACCTGCACGAGCACGACGCGCCCGCGCAGGTCTTCGGCCTCGCGCAGCAGGCGGCGGTAGGTGCGCAGCCGCTCGGGGATGCCCTTCGTGTAGTCGAGGCGGTCCACGCCGAGCAGGACGAAGCGGTCGCGGTAGCGCCCCTTGAGTCGCGCGAGGCTCGAACGGGTCTGACCGTCGCGGTCGAGCGGGTCGGTGAACTCTTCGGGCGCGATGCCGATGGGCAGGGCGTCGAGCCTGATGGTGCGGCCGCCGTGCTCGACCGTGTCCATCCGACTTTCGAGGCCGAGGACTCGCAGGGCCGAGGAGCGGAAGTTCTGCAAGTAGCTGTAGGTGTGGAAGGCCAAGTAGTCGGCGCCGAGCAGGCCGCGCAGCAGCTCCTCGCGGCGCGGCAGCAGGCGGAAGACCGACGATGAGGGGAAGGGGATGTGGAGGAAGAAGCCGACGGCGACCTCGGGCAGCGCCTCGCGGAGCATCTGCGGCAGCAGCATCAACTGGTAGTCGTGGACCCAGACGGTGTCGCCGGGCCGGACGCGCCTGACCACCTCCTCGCAGAAGAGGCGGTTGGCCTCGCGGTACGCCTCCCACTGGTCGGGGTCGAACTTGAAGAGGACGGGGAAGTAGTGGAAGAGGGGCCAGAGCGCCTGGTTCGAGTAGCCCTCGTAGTAGCCCCGCTGGACCTCCTCGGGCAGCTCGACGGCGAAATAACGCTCCTGCGCGGCCCAGCGGTCGAGCAGCCGGCGGCGCTTCAGGTCGGCGGGGTCCGAGGAGTCGCCGGGCCACCCGACCCAGACGCCGCCCGTGCGGGCGATGAGCGGCCCCATCGCAGTGGCGAGGCCGCCCGTGCTCCGCTCGGTGCGCCAGCCGTCGCCCGCGCGCTTGAGCGTGAAGGGCAGGCGGTTGCTGACGACCACCAGCCGCCCCTCGTTCCCCTCGCGTCCCACTTGTCCCCCCTCGCTCGTCACCCGTTTCCCTCCCCCTCGTCGGTAATCCGTAGGCGCTCACTCGTCACTTGTCACTTGTCACTTGTCACTTGTCACTTGTCACTCTTCACTCTTCACTCTTCCTACTGCCTGAGCAAAAACCAGTAGAAGCCCCACGGCGAGAGGGTGAGCAGGTATGACAGCTCGCCGATTTTGGGGAACGGCGTGTCGCCGAGCATCTCGACCGGGGTGCGGCCGTTGTACTCCGCGAGGTCGAGCTCGACCGGCTGCGCCGTGTGCGAGAGGTTGAAGACGCAGAGGACAGTCTCGCCCCCGTGCTCGCGCGTGAAGGCGAATATCTTGCGGTTCTCCGGCTTGACGAATCGCATGGTGCCGCGGCCGAAGACGTGGTGCGCTTTGCGCAGGTGGATCATCTGCCGCATCCAGTGCAAGAGCGACGAGTCGTAGCGCATCTGCGACTCGACGTTGATCGACTGGAAGCCGTAAACCGGGTTGGTGATGAGCGGGAAGTAGAGCTGCTCGAAGTCCGCGCGCGAGAAGCCGGCGTTGCGGTCGGCCGTCCACTGCATGGGCGTGCGGACGCCGTCGCGGTCGCCGAGGTAGATGTTGTCGCCCATCCCGATTTCGTCGCCGTAGTAGAGGAACGGGCTGCCGGGCAGGCTGAAGAGAAGGCCGTGGAGCAGCTCGATGCGGCGGCGGCTGTTGTCCATCAGCGGGGCGAGCCGGCGGCGGATGCCGAGGTTGAGGCGCATCCGGCGGTCGCGCGCGTACTCGTTGTAGAGGTAGTCGCGCTCCTCGTCGGTCACCATCTCCAGGGTCAGCTCGTCGTGGTTGCGCAGGAACATGCCCCACTGGCAGTTGTCGGGGATGGCGGGCGTGCGTTCGAGGATTTCGACGATGGGGCGGCGGTCCTCCTGCCTCAAGGCCATGAAGAGGCGGGGCATGATGGGGAAGTGGTAGTTCATGTGGAACTCGGCGCCGCCGCCGAAGTACTCGACCACGTCCTCGGGCCACTGGTTGGCCTCGCCGAGCAGGAGCGCCTGCGGGTAGCGCCGCTCGACGTAGGCGCGCAGGCGCTTCAAAAACTCGTGCGTCTCAACCAGGTTCTCGCAGTTGGTGCCCTCGCGCTCGTAGAGGTAGGGCACGGCGTCCACGCGGAAGCCGTCTATTCCGAAGTCGAGCCAGAAATCCACCACGTCGAGCATGGCCTGCTGCACTTCGGGGTTGTCGTAGTTGAGGTCGGGCTGGTGGCTGAAGAAGCGGTGCCAGTAAAAAGCCTGCGCCTGCTCGTGCCATGTCCAGTTCGACTTCTCAGTGTCGAGGAAGATGATGCGGGCCTCCTGGTACTTCGAGGGGTCGTCGGTCCAGACGTACCAGTCGCGCTTGGGGCTGTCGGGCGAGCTGATGGCCTCCTGAAACCAGGGGTGCTGGTCGGAGGTGTGGTTGATGACGAGGTCTGTGATGACGCGTATGCCGCGGCGGTGGGCCTCGTCGAGGCACTGGCGAAAGTCCGAGAGCGTGCCGAACTCGGGCAGGATTTTGTAGTAGTCGGCGATGTCGTAGCCGCCGTCGCGCAGGGGCGACTCGTACATCGGCAGCAGCCACAGGCAGTCGACGCCGAGCCACTGCAAGTAGTCGAGCTTCTCGGTCAGGCCGCGGAAGTCGCCGATGCCGTCGCCGTTCGAGTCGTAGAAGCCGCGGACGTAAATCTCGTAAAAGACCGCGTCCTTGAACCACAAGGGATCGTCGCGGAGTTGTCCCCCCCCGGCCATAGGCTTACCTTCGCCCTCCTCGCGCATGTGCTGCTGTTGCGTGTGCCCTTGAAGATAGCGGGAAGGCGGCGGGGATGCAAGAGGGACGAATGCTAAATCGTGAGTGTTGAGTGGTAGACGACGGGGGCGCGGCCGGGGCGGGCGCGTTTCGGACCGAGGGAGTTAGTGAAGCCGTAGGAGGGCGAAGTCCGCCGGGCCGCGGCAACCGGCACTGCCATGAACCGCCCGCGGGGCAAAGGGGGAGGAGGGGGAGGCGCGGGCGGTGCCGGAGAATCGAGACTCAGCAGCGGACGCAGTTGCCGGGCGCGCGGAAGCCGACCTCTTCGAGCAGGGCGGAGTAGTTGTTGCGGAACTCCGCGGCGCGCTGCTGGTGCTCGCGCACCCAGCCGGAGACGACCGTCTTGACCGTTCGCGCCGGCTCGGCCTGAGTGCGCTGTTCGGCGGCGGCGGGCACTTCCTGCGCGGGCTGCTGGCCGCGCTTGATGATCCTGATTTTCGCGTTCGACGGCATGGTTTCGGTTCCTCCGTCTGAATACGCGCGAACTGGAAAGACTTTGAATCAGGGGCGACGGCTCGGGAACCGTGAGGCGGGCGGGGGCCGAGGCGTCGGGTCTCTACGGGGCGGGCTGTGGGCAGCCACAGGGCGGGGGCAGAGGTCGTCGCGGGGCGGCCACGGCGGCGCCCGCCTCGCGGTCCGCCCGAGGTGCGGGCGAGAATCGCCGCGGCCCGAGAAAAAACGATGAAAATGTCGGTCGGCCGTGATAGCTTAAGCGCCTCGCACCGCTGTGCTGTCTTACTCGCGCGCGGCGCGAGCTTCCGCACTATCAGGGGAGAAGGCGGGCACGCGACGCCCGCCAGAGGGGCCGGCGCCACCCGCGCCGCCCGCGACCCGGTCGCCCGCACCATGCGACTCCCTTTCCGCCACGCCGTCATCCTGATCCTGGCGCTCGCCCCGGCGCTTTTGTCCGCCTCCTGCCGGCGGGCCGACTCGCGTCCGTCCGTCGCCGTTGCGGCCGAGCCGTCCGTCGCTGCCGTTGTTGCGGCCGAGTCTGCTGCTGCCGCGGTCGAGACCGCTGCGGCCGTCGCCGCCGAGAGCGCCGAGAGCGCCGAGAGGGTTACGCCCATCGCCGCCGACGAGGATGGCGACGGGTTGCCGGACCGCGCCGAACTGCGCTCCTCCTCGGACCGCGAGAACTTCCGGCGCTGGTTCACGGCGCTGGCCGATACGCAGTTTTACGCGCCGAGCCCCGAGTGGAACCCAGAGCAGCGCGACTGCGCGGGCCTCGTCCGCTTCGCCATGCGCGAGGCGCTGCGCCGACACGACCGCGCCTGGCACCTGCGCATGGGGCCGGGCTACGAGCATCAGGTCGCGCCCGACGTGCGCGCCTACACGCTGGAGCGCAGCCCCGTCGGCGAGAAGCTGTTCCGCACCGCGCCCGGCTCGTTCAGGCCGTCGGACATCTCCGACGGCACGCTCTCTGAGTTCGCCGACGCGCGCACGCTCAAGGACTACAACGCGCAGTTCGTCTCGCGCGACCCGGCGGCCGCCCTGCCGGGCGACCTGCTCTTTTTTTACCGGCCGCACGCCGGCCCCCAGCCGTTTCACGTGATGATCTACGTCGGCCAGTCCGTCAACGTCCGTGGACACGCCGCCCGCTGGGTGGTCTATCACACGGGGGCCTCGCCCGACTCGGCCGGCGAGGTCCGCCGCGTCACAATCGAGAACCTGGCGCGGCACCCCGACCCACGCTGGCGGCCCGTCGCCGCCAACCGCAACTTCCTCGGCTTCTATCGCCTGAGAATCCTCCAATGACTCGCCGAACGCTCGCCGCCAACGTCGCCTGTTACCTCGCGCTCCTGCTCGTCGCCGCCGGCTTCGCCTACGCGCGCGGCCACGTCGAGGCCCGGTTCGCCGCGCAGAGCGCGCCCGAGTCGCTGCCGGCCTACGGCACGACGACTACGCCCGACGAGCGCGCCAAGCCCTTCTTCTCGCTCCACACGAGCCGCACCTACGCCACGACCGACCGCGCACGCGTCTTCGTCAACTACCGCGGCGTGCGCGACCTGGACTTCCGCGTCTACCGCGTCAAAGACCCCGTGGAGTTCTTCCGCCGGCTCGACAACCCGCACCAGGTCGGCGAAGACGAGCAGGCCGAAGTCGGCAAGATGACCGAGCGCAAGCCCGACTTCCTCGAACGGCTCCGGCGGTTCAAGAGCGCCGTCTACGGCGCCGTCAAGGCTTACGTCCGCGCGCAGCTCCGCAACCAGTCGCGCCGCGCCTTCAACCAGAAGTTCCGCGCCGACGAGGACGACACGAGCAACCGCACGCCGCTCAACGTGGCCGACTACGCGCGCGTCCCGCTCCTCAACCCCGACCAGATGGTCAGCAGTTGGCGCGAGAGGCTTACCCCCCTCGAAGACGTTTACGACCGGCGGATGATCTCGCTCGGGCGGCGCGAGCCGGGCGTCTACCTCGTCGAGGCCGTCGCGGGCGACCTGCGCGCCTTCGGCATCACCGTCGTCACGGACATCGCCACCGTGCAGAAGGTTTCGGCCGACGGCTCGATGCTCGTCTACGCCGTCGAGAGGCGGACGGGCGAGCCGCGCGCGGGCGTCCGCGTGCGCGTCTTCCGCGGCAAGGGCGAGGTGACGGCGGCCGAGACCGACGCGCAGGGGTTGCTCCGCGTGAAGGTCGCAGACGGGAAGGGCGCGGGCGGCGGGGCCGGCGGCGCGGGCGGCGGCGGCGAGGATGCGGGCGAAGAGGCGGGCGAAGGCGACGAAGCGTCCGAAGGCGAAGAGGCCGACGGCGCGGGCGTCGCCAGAGACTCTTACCTCGTCATGGCGACCCACGGCGAGCACTTCTCCATCTCGGACCTCGACTCTTACTTCTTCGGCGGCTACGGTGGGGGCGGCGACGAGCTGACGAGCTACCTCTACACCGACCGCCCCGTCTACCGCCCCGAGCAGAAGGTCTACTTCAAGGGCATCCTCCGGCGGCGCGGCGAGAGCGGCTACCGCGTGGCGGGCGGCTCGACCGTCAGCGTCGCGGTCGAAGACCCCGGCGGCGGCCGCGTCTACGAGCGGGAACTGCCGCTCTCGCCGCGCGGCACCTTCTCGGGCGAGCTGGACCTGCCCGAAGAGGCCCCGCTCGGCATGTACAACGTGACGGCGAGCCTCGGCGAACAGACGGCCAGCGGCTACTTCAACGTGGAGGAGTACAAGAAGCCTGAATACCGCGTGCGGGTGACGACGCCGCAATCTTACGTCCGCACGGGCGAGCGCGCCCGCTTCACCGTCTCGGCCAGCTACTTCTTCGGCTCGCCCGTCGCCCGCGCCGACGTGAAGTACTACGTCTATCGCTCGCGCCACTACAGTTGGTGGGACGAGGGCGGGGAAGAGGAGAGCGAGTTCGGCGCCGACCCGACGGCCGAAGAGGGCGAGCGCCCCCACTACGGCTACGACGACCAGACGGTGCTCGAAGGCGAGGGCCGGCTGAACGAGCAGGGCCGCCTCGAAATCGAGTTCGACGTGCCCGCGGCCGACGCGAAGCAGACCTGGGATTACACCTACAGAGTCCACGCCCAAGTCACGGACGCCGCGCGCCGCACCATAGACGGGTCGGCCAGCCTGACGGCCGTGCGCAGCCTCGTCACGGCGACGGCCGCGCCCGAGCGGCACGTCTACTCGCCCGGCGAGACGGCGCGCGTCCACGTCGAGGCGCGCGACCGCGAGGGCCGCCCGGTTCGCACGCGCGTCGGGCTCTCCTTCTTCGAGCAGCGTTGGCAGAAGGTGGTCAGGAAGGACGAGGCCGGTTACGACTACGCCGACTACGAGCTGCGCGAGCGCGAGCTGGCCTCGGCCGCGGTCGAGACCGACGAGCGGGGCGCGGCCGTCTACGACTACCCCGTCGCCGAGAACGGCAGCGTCCGCATCAAGACCACGGTCGAGGAGGGCGGGCGCCGCGCCACGAGCGAGGCCGGCCTGCTCTGGGTCGCCGACCGCGAAGGCCGCTGGTCGGACGTGTCCTACGCCGGCGACGGCGCCGTCAAGCTCGTGCCCGACAAGAAGAGCTACCGCCCCGGCGAGACGGCCCGCGTCCTCGCCCTGCTGCCCAACGACCGGGCGCACCTGCTCGTGACGACCGAGGCGGCGACCGTCCTCACCGTCAACCGCCTGGACGTGCCGGGCCGCGCCGCCGTCATCGAGGTGCCCATCGAGGCGCGCTTCGCCCCGAACGTCTCACTCAACGTCACCTACGTCCGCGGCAGCCAGCTCTACGAGCAGGAGTTGAACCTGTCGGTCCCGGCCCGCGACCGCATGCTCAACCTCGAAATCATCCCCAACAAGAAGGTCTACCGCCCGCGCGAGACGGCCTCCTACACTGTGCTGGCGCGCAACCACGACGGCACGCCGGCTCCGGGCGCCGAAATCTCGCTCGGCGTCGTTGACGAGAGCATCTACCAGATATCGCCCGAGCAGGCGCCCGACATCCGGCAATTCTTCTACGGCCGGCGCTACAACGAGGTCAACACCAGCTTCTCGGTCAACTACCAGTTCTCGGGCTACGCCGGCACGAAGACTTTGCAGCTGGCCTCGCGCCGCCGGCCCACGCAACTCGCCGACCTCAAGAACGACGCGGCCAACCCGCTCGTCAGGAAGATTTTCAAGGACACGGCCTTCTGGCAGCCGGCCCTCGTCACCGGCCCCGACGGCAAGGCCACGGCCCAGTTCCAACTGCCCGACAACCTGACGACGTGGCGCGCCACGGCCCGCGCCGTAACTTCCGACACGAGGGTCGGCGTCGCAGTCTCGCGCGTGGTCGAGCGGAAGGACCTGATCATCCGCGTCGCAATGCCTCGCTTCCTGACGGCCGGCGACACGGCGACGCTCTCGGGCGTCGTCCACAACTACCTGAAGGAAGAGAAGGTGACGCGCATCTCCATCGAGGTGGCGGGCGCGCGGCTGCTCGACGGCCAGGCCCAGACCGTGAGCATCCCGCCGGGCGGCCAGCACCGCGTGGACTGGCGCGTCGCCGCCCCGGCCTCGGGCGAACTGAAAATACTGGCGAAGGCCCTGACCGACGCCGAATCCGACGCGCTCGAAACCTCGATCCCGGTCGTCCCGCGCGGCCTCAGGCAGACGCGGGCCGAGTCGGCCGCCGTCTCCGAAGAGGAGGCCGAGCGCACCTTCAGCCTGAACCTGCCCGCGAACGCCGACCCGAACGCGCGCGACCTGCGCATCGAGGTCAGCCCCTCCGTTGCGGGCTCGCTCTTCGGCGCGCTCGACTACCTGACGAGCTACCCATACGGCTGCACAGAGCAGACGATGTCTTCGTTCCTGCCCAACGTCGTCGTCAAGCAGGCGCTTCAGTCTGTGGCGACGGCCACCGTCGGCGCGGGCAACGACCTCGACGGCAAGGTCCGCAAGGGGCTCAAGCGGCTCTACGGCTTCCAGCACCCGGACGGCGGCTGGGGCTGGTGGAAGGACGACCCGACCGAGGGCTGGATGACGGCCTACGTCGTGGACGGGCTGGCGCAGGCCGAGCGCGCCGGCTACGAGATCGAGTCGGCGCGGCTCGAACGCGGGCGCGAGCGGCTCGCGCAGATGCTCGACGCGGGGCGCGACGGGCGCGGCGAACTCAACCTTGAGACGCGCGCCTACATGGCCTACGCGCTGGCCGCGAGCGGCGGCGCAAACGTCAAATATCTCGACCAGCTCTTCAACCGCCGCGGCGAGTTGCAGCCCTCGGGCCGCGCCCTGCTCGCGCTCGCGCTCGCCGAGCAGCAGGACTCGCGTCGGGCGTCGGCGCTCGCCGCCGACATCGAGCGGACGGCCAGGCAGGCCGGCGGCGAAGTCCACTGGAACGGCACAGAGCCGACGGCCCTCTCGGTGAGGGCGCTGGCGCGCGTCGCGCCGCAGAGCGAGATGCTGCCGCGCGCCGCCCGCTGGCTCGTCAAGAACCGGCGCTTCGGCGACCGCTGGCTCTCGACGCGCGACACGGCCATCGCCGTCTACGCGCTGACCGACTACCTCCGCGTGAGCCGCGAGCTTGAGGCCGACTACGCGGTGGAGGTCTACCTCGGCGGCCAGCAGGTGCTCGCCCGGCAGGTGACGGGCGCCGACGCGGCCTCGGCGCAGGTCTTCACCCTCAGGCGGCGCGGCGCGGAGGTCGGGGCGGCGAACGAGCTGCGCGTGGTCAAGCGCGGGCGCGGCACGCTCTACGTGGCCGCGACCCTGACGCACTACACCAACGACGAGCAGACCCCTGCGCAGGGGCTGCCGCAGCTCAAACTCTCGCGCGAGTACTTCCGCCTGAGCGTGGTCGAGAAGCCTGAGGGGGGCCTGGGCTGGCGCACAGAGCCGCTCACGGGCGAGGTCAGGTCGGGCGACGTGATCGTCTCGCGGCTGCGAATCGAGGGCGAGGCAGCGTCATATCTCCTGATCGAAGACCCGATCCCGGCCGGCTGCGAGCAGGTCTCGGAGGTCGGCGGCCTCTCTCTCGACCGGGGCGAGCAGGGCTGGAGCGACTGGTACAGCGAGCGCGAGTTCCGCGACAACCGCGCGGTCTTCTTCATCGGCCACTTCGGCGGCAAGGCGTCGCTCCAGTACGCCATGCGCGTGCAGGTGCCGGGCCAGTTCCGCGCCGCCCCGGCCCGCGTCGAGCGGATGTACGAGCCGGACGTGCGGGCCAACTCGGCCACGGCCTCGCTTCAGGTGCGTGACCGCTAGAGCCGGACTGCGGCGAAAAGGTTAACTCGGATGATAAAGAACTCACTGGCGGCAGTCGGGCACGCGGCCCGCGAACTGTTCCGGCGGCGCGGCGCCCTGCTCGTGCTCGGCGCGCTCTACTTCGCCGCGCTCTATTGCGCCTACCTCTTCGTCTCGACCGGGGTGGCGAACACCTGGCAGCTCCTCGTGTCGGCCGCGACGGCGCTCGCCGCCCCGCTTCTCCTACTGGTCTTCCTTTCGGGCGTCTCACACTTCGCCGTGGGCGCCGCGACGGCGGGCGAGGTGGTGAAACGTGGCGTGCGCGACTTCTGGAAAGTCCTGCTCGTCGCGCTCCCGCTCGTCGCGCTCGGCCTCGGCCTCTGCTACCTGCTGAACCGTCTGCACGCGTATCTGCCGGCGCCCGAAGTCGCGCTGCCGCCGCCGTCCGGCGTGCGCGCCCCTCGCCCCTCCTCCGTGGGCTGGCAGGACTGGACCGTCTCGACGCTCGGGCTGCTCGCGCTCGGCGCCGCGCTGCCGCTTCTGGCCGCGCACCTCTGGACGGGGGTCGCGGGGCGCGGCCTGAAGGCGACGATCAAAAACGTTCACCGCGTCGCGGGCCGGGCCTTCGCGCCGCGGTCGGCGCTCGTCTACGCCGTCGGCGCACTCTTCTTCGGCGTGCTGCCTTACTTCGTCGTCTTCTCGCTGCCGCCGGTGCTCGACGGCTGGCTCGAACTGACCGTCTTCGGCCTCAGGCTCGCGCTCGTCTTCGCCCTCACGCTCTGCGGCTGGGTCGTGACGACGACGGCGCTCGCGGCACTTTCGCCCGGCGCCGGCGCCGCCTCCGAGACGCCCCCGGAGCCGGCCACCGAGCCGCGCCCCGAGCCTCCCGCCGCGCTCGACGAGGCCCACGCCCCGTCGGCGCGATGAAACCGGCGCGATGAAAAGGCCATCGAAGCGAAATTCAGTATCAGTAGACGCCCGGCCGCGAAGAAGTGAAGACCGTTGAAGACGCCCAGCCGCGAAGAAGCCAGGCCCGTTGAAGGCGCCGCGACGCAGGATCGTAGACGCCGCGCGCGACGCCTGACGGCGCCCCTCTTTTTGTGCGCCGCCTTCGCCTGCCTGTGGCTCGCGCCCGCCGCGGTACGCGTCGAGCGGCGCCCGCACTTTGCCCCGCCGGCCACGGCGGAAGAGATTGACGCGCGTTTGCAGCGCGCGGCCGAGCTCGGTCTCGGCGGACGCTCGGGCACGGTGCTCGTCATGGACGCGCGGACGGGGCGGCTGCGTGCCTCAATCGGTACGGGGCCGGCCTTCGAGCACGCCCTCCCGCCGGGCTCGGCCGTCAAGCCCTTCACGCTGCTGGCGGCCCTGCGCTCGGGCTCAATCGGCGCCGACTCGCGCGTCTCGTGCGGCGGTCTCTACGAGCGCGCGGGGCTGCGATACGCCTGCGTCCACCCGCGCTTCGAGTTCCCGCTCAAGACCGCCCCGGCCCTCGCACACTCCTGCAACCTCTTCTTCGGCCGCGCGGGCGAATCGCTCGACGGGCGGGCCTTCGTCGGCTCGCTCGAAGAGTTCGGCTTCGGCACGGCGACCGGCGGCGCGCACGGCGCCGAGCAGGCCGGCGCTCTGCCGCGTGGACGCGCGGGCGCGGCCGAGGCGCTCGGCGAAGGTCAACTGCTCGTCACCCCCGCGCAGCTCCTCTCGGCCTACGCCGCGCTCTTCAACGGCGGCCGGCTGCTCGCGCCGCGGCGGGCCGCCGCCGAGGGGTTCGTCGCGGCCGAGCGCGCGCGGCCCCGCGTCGAGGAAGGACACCGCGCCCTGCTGGTCGAGGGGATGCGCGCGGCCGTCGTCGAAGGCACCGCGGCGCCCGCGCGACTCGGTGAGGTGCCGCTCTTCGTCTTCGGCAAGACCGGGACGGCGACCGAGCGCGGCGGCTTCCGCACGCAAGGCTGGTTCGTCGGACTCGCGGCAGACGGCCCGGCAGATGGGCCGCCCGAGCGCGTCGGGCTGGCGGTGCTGGTCTTCCTCCGCCGCGGTCGCGGCTCTGAGGCCGCGGCAGTCTCGAAGCCGGTATTCGAGGAGTACGCCCGCTCGCTTGCGGCGCGCGGCGAAGCGCACGGCGAAGCGAGCGGCGGCTCGCTCGCAGCGACCGGGAGCGCAAACATCGCAGGAAGCGAACTCGGCTCGGCTCGCGTCGAAGGCGACGCGAGGGCGAGCGCCGACGCCTCGGGCGTGCGCGTGAGACTGACGCGCGCGCGGACGACCCTGAGGCTCGGACTCGAAGATTACGTCTTCGGCGTGCTGGCGGCCGAGGGGAGCGTGGAGACCGAGCCCGAAGCCCTCAAGGCCCTGGCCGTGGCTGCGCGCACTTACGCTGCGAGGAACGCCGGCCGCCACGCAGCCGGCGGCTTCGACCTCTGCGACACCACCCACTGCCAGCGGTTCGCCGCGGTCGCGGACGAGTCGGCGCGGCCGGAGTTTTACGAACTGGCGCGCCGCGCCGTCGGCGAGACCGCGGGCGAAGTCCTGCGCGACGCCGGGGGGCACGTGGCCGAGTGTTACTTCAGCGCGTCCTGCGGCGGCGCCACGGCCGACATCGGCCCGCTCTGGGGCGAGCGCCGCCCGGCCCCGCACCTGCGCGGCTCGCGCGACGAGGCTTGCGCCGCCGACGGGCGCGACGCCTGGGTCAACGTCATCTCGTCCGCAGACCTGCTACGCGCCGTGCGCTCGGACGCGCGCAGCGACGTGGGCTCGCGGCTCGACTCGGTGCGCGTCGCGCGCCGCGACGCCTCCGGCCGCGCCGAGCTAATCGCGCTCGAAGGCGAGCGGCGCAGGCTCCTGCGCGGCTGGGACTTCAAGATCATCGTCGGCCGCACGCTCGGGTGGAACGTCCTGAAAAGCTCGCGCTTCGAGGTCGGGCGAGCGGGCTCGTCTTACGTCTTCCGAGGCCGCGGCTTCGGCCACGGCCTCGGGCTCTGTCAGGCCGGCGCCCGCACGCTCGCCACGCGCGGCGCGACCTACCGCCAAATCCTCCGCCGTTACCTGCCGGGCACGAGCCTCGCACGCGCCCGCACACACGCGCACACTGAAGAGTCCAGCGCCGGTAGGCGACACCCGTACCCTGACGAACCGCGCGCCGACGAAGAGACGACGAGCGCGCCCGACGACGTAACGGACGCGGCCGACAAGGCACACGCCGCCGACAACCGGGCACACGCGGCCGACGACACACAGGCGGGCGTGCCGCGTGCGCGTCTCGCTCTGCGCGACGTGTTGCCCGGCGGTCCGCCGTTTGTGGACTATGTGGGCGCCGCCGCGGGTTCGCCGGCCGGCGGCGCGCAACCCCCGCAGGCGCGGCTGACTTTGGCCGGCGGGGAGTTTCGCCTGAGCTACCCCGCGCGCACGCCCAGGGCCGAGGCCGAAGGGTTGCTGCGTGCCCTCGAAGCGGCGCGCGCCGACGTGTCGCGCAGGCTGGCGGCCGCGTCGCTCGCGGCCGGCGGGCTCGGGCGGATCGAGGTGGTGCTGCACGAGACGACGGGCGACTTCGTCGGCGCGACGGGCCAGCCCCCGTGGGTCGCGGCCGTCACGCGCGGGCGGCGCGTCGAGTTGCAGCCGCTCCCGGTGCTCAGGCGCCGCGGCGTGCTGGCGACGACCGTCAGGCACGAGCTGGTTCACGTCGCCTGCGAGGTGCTGTCGCGCGGGCGCCGCGCCCCGCTCTGGCTCGTCGAGGGGCTGGCCGCTTACGTCGCCGGCGAGGGGCCGCTGCTCGCGCGCCACGCGCCGAAGGCGAGGCTGAGCGCGGCCGAGATAGAGCGCGGCCTGGCCGCCGCCGCCTCGGCCGAGGAGACGCGCTCTCTCTATGCCGCGGCCCACTCTGAGGTCGCTGCGCTCGTCCGGCGCGAGGGCGAGGCCGCGGTCTGGCGCCGGGCCGTCGGCGCACCATAGCCGGGCCGTGGGTTGCACTTGTAGGGCCGCCCGCTTGCCTGCCATGCAGGTTTTCGGGCCGCGCGGCCGGGGTGTTAAAATCGACCCGCCGATATTCATCCCCGGTGGCTGCCGTCTGGTGAAATCTTCCGTGCCGACAAACTCGCGGTTCGCCCCCTACGCGTGGGGCGTCGTCGCCTTCAACCTGCTCGTGATCGTGTGGGGCGCCTTCGTCCGCGCCTCCGGGTCGGGGGCCGGGTGCGGGAGCCACTGGCCTCTGTGCAACGGCCAGACCGTGCCGCTCGCGCCCGAGTTCGAGACCTTCGTCGAGTTCACGCACCGAGCGACGAGCGGGGTCGCGCTCCTCCTCGTCTTCGGCCTCGCGGTCTGGGCCTTCCGCGCTTTCCCTAAGGGGCACCTCGCGCGGCTCGGCGCCGTCGCCTCGGTCGTCTTCATCCTGATCGAGGCGCTCATCGGCGCCGGCCTCGTCCTCTTCGGGCTGGTCAAGGACGACGACTCCGTGGCGCGGGCCGTCTGGCTCGGCGTGCACCTCGTCAACACCTTCCTGCTCATCGCGGCGCTGGCGCTGACGGCCTGGTGGGGCTCGGCGGCGGGCGAGGGGGCGCGTGCGTGGCGCGGCGGGCCGCGCGCGCCGCGACGCCTCGCGTGGCTGTGCGCGGCGTCGCTCGCGGGCGTGCTGGTGGTCGGCGTGAGCGGGGCCGTGGCGGCGCTGGGCGACACCCTGTTTCCGGCGGCCTCGCTCGCCGAAGGCTTCCGGCAGGACTTCTCCGAGACGGCACACGTCCTCGTCCGCCTGCGCATCCTGCACCCGGCGCTGGCCCTGGCCGCCGCCGTGCTGGCCGTCATGACGGCCGTCGTGGCGCTGCGCACGCGCACGCAGGTCTGGCCCCGGCGCTGGGCCGCGGCGCTCGCGCTGCTCGTCTGCGTCCAGCTCGCCGCGGGGCTGCTCAACCTCCTGCTGCTGGCTCCGGTCTGGCTCCAACTCGTCCACCTGCTGCTGGCCGACCTGCTCTGGCTCTCGCTCGTACTGCTAACTGCCACCGCGCTCGAAGGCGCCGAGCAGGAGGCCGCAGACCCCGCGCGGGTCGGACTGCTCGCGGCCGAGGCCGAGGTCTGAAAGAGGTCTGAAGTCCGGCGGCGCGCGCGCCGCACCGGCCGCGAACGTCGGAGGGGCGGCGCTCTCACGTCCACGCTAATTTGAAAGTTTCGTCACCCGCGGAACACGCGGGGCGTGGAGGATTGCGGGCGTGAGAAGAGAAAAGGAAACGGGCCGTCCGTCCGCCGTCGGCAACAGGGGGCCGCAACTCGGGCTGGTCTGCATCACGCACTCGGACGAGGTGCGCTACCGCGCGCTGACGCGCAAGCGGCTCCTGCAACTCTCGGAGGCCGAGCGCGAGCGGGTGCTGCGCGAACTCTACGCCGACAACCTCTCGCGGCTCGACCGCGCCCTCTCCTTCTGCGAGGCGCGCGGCCTCAGTCTCTACCGCATGACCTCGGGCCTCTTCCCGTTCGCCGACGACGAGGCGGGCGCCGGCCTGCTCGAAGAGTTCGCCGGCCGCGTCGGCGAGGTGGGCGGGCGGGCAGCGCGGCTCGGCGTCCGCCTCGTGCTCCACCCGGACCAGTTCGTCGTGCTCAACTCCGACTCGGAACAGGTCGTCGCCAACAGCTTCAAGATTCTGGAGACCCACGCGCGCGTCATGGACCTGCTCGGGCAGCCGCGCACGCCCTGGGCGCTCATCGAGATTCACGGCGGCAAGGGCGGGCGGGCCGACCGCCTCGTCGAGAACGTCGGCCGACTGCCCGCGGCCGTGCGCTCGCGCATCGCCTTCGAGAACGACGAGTACACCTACGGGGCCGACGAAATCCTCGAAGTCTGCCGCCGCGCAGGCGTGCCGATGGTCTTCGACGCGCACCACCACGTCGTCCACGAGAAGCTGGACTCTTACGAGCACCCGAGCGTCGCGCACTTCGTCGCCGCCGCGCGAGAGACCTGGCCCGACCCCGCCTGGCAACTGGTCCACATCTCGAACGGCCGCGCCTCGTTCGCCGACCGCAACCACAGCGACCTCGTCGAGGCGATGCCCGAAGCCTTCCGCGTAGTGCCCTGGATAGAGGTCGAGGCCAAGCACAAGGAGCTGGCGATAGAGAAGCTGCGCTCGGGCTGGCTGGCCGGCAGCCGGACGGCCGCCGCATGACGAGGAGGGGCGAGAACTTCATCGTTTGGCGGGCCGGCGCCATCGCCAGCGCAGCCCGGCACGGCGCCGGACATCCCGCGCGCCCGGCCCGGCATCACTCACTCACGCCGGCCGCCGGAGGGCCGCCGATCCCAGACGCGAAAGTGGAGAACGGATGATAAAAGTTCTGCTCGCCCTCGTCCTCGCCTCGGCCTGCGCCGCCGCGCCCGGAGGCGCAGACGCCGGCGACGTTCAGACGGCCGCGCCCGCGTCGTCGCCCCGTCCTGCGCCCACGCCCACGGCGGAGGCAGTTGAGGGCGTGGGCGTCGAGCGCCTGATCGGCGACGTGCGCGCGCTCGCCGACGACCGGATGGAGGGGCGCGAGGCCGGCACGCCCGGCGGCGCGCGTGCCCGCGCCTACCTCCTGGAACGCTTGAAGGAGACGGGCGCCCGCCCCCTCTTCGGCGACTCTTTCGAGCAGCCGTTCGACTTCAAGACCCGCGGGGGCGAGGCGCGCCGCGGCACGAACCTCGTCGCCCACGTCCGCGGGCGCGCGCGGCCCGAGCGCCTGATCGTCGTCACGGCCCACTACGACCACCTCGGCGTCAGGGACGGGGTGGTCTACAACGGGGCCGACGACAACGCCTCGGGCACGGCCGTCCTGCTCGCGCTGGCCGAGCACTTCGCCCGCCGCCCGCCGCGCCACACCGTCGTCTTCGCCGCCCTCGACGCCGAGGAGCAGCGACTACAGGGCGCCGAGGCTCTCGTCAAACGGCTGACCGCGGAGAAGCGCGAACTCGCCCTCAACGTCAACATGGACATGGTCAGCCACAGCGAGAAGGGCGAGCTCTACGCTGCCGGCGCCCACCATACGCCGGCGCTCGCGCCGCTGCTCGAACGCCTGGCGAAGACCGCCCCCGTCAAACTCCTGCTCGGCCACGACCGGCCCGAACAGGGGCAGGACGACTGGACGAGCCAGTCGGACCACTTTCACTTTCACCGCGCCGGCGTCCCCTTCGTCTACTTCGGCGTCGAGGACCACAAGGACTACCACAAGCCGACCGACGACTTCGAGACCATCACGCCCGACTTCTTCGCCCGCGCCGCCGCGACGATCCTGGCGGCGCTGAAGAGTTTCGACGAGAACCTGGACTCAGTGGGGAAGGGCAGGCCCGCGGCCCCGCCCAGGTAGCGTGGGGCCAGGTTTACCGTCTGACGTTTAAAGGCGGTCAGTGATCGGCCGGTGCCCGTTAACTCGAAACTGGCACCGGCCGATCACTGACCGCCTTTTAGGTTGTGGGAAGGTGAAGAGTCGCGCGCGTTGTCGCCGCCGTTCAGTTCTGCCGCTCGTCCGGGTCTTTGATCTCGATGCTCTGGGGGAAGGTCTCAGTCTCCGGCGCGGCGGCGCGGCCGTTGCCGGATTCGGCCGACGGACGCGGCCGGGCCTCGACACCCGCGCCGACCATCTCGACGCCTGCGGGCGCGGCCTGCGGCAGCGTTGACGCGGGCTCGCGCGAGGGGGGCGCGGCCGGCTCGGGACGGGGCGCGGCGGTCGGGACGCGGGTCGCCCGCGGCGCTTCGCGCGTGTCGCCGCCGCCGAAGCGGCGCCTGTACTTCTCGGCGCTGCCCTCCTTCAAAAACATCGGGTCGAAGAACTTCAGGTGGACCCAGGCTGCGAACGAGCCGAGGAAGCCGAGCCCGAACCCGAACGCCGCGCGGATCAGCGTCTCGCGCAGGCGCACGACGCGCATCAGCCGCTTGCCGACGAGCGCCGTTCCGAGCGCCGTCAGCGCCGCCGTGCCGATGAAGAGGGCGACGGCGCCGACCGTGATGGCCTTGACGATCTCCGTGTTCCAGAACGTCCAGCAGGCCCAGGCGCCGACCACCGCAATGGCGATTGCCAGGAGCACCGCCGCCGCCTTCAGCCCCCTCTTCAGCTTCCAGATTTTGAAGGCCATCGCGCCGCTCACGTCGAGCAGGCGCTTGACGTACTGGTACTGCGGCCCGACACCCTTCATCCCGCCCTCGACGGCGAGGAAGTCCCAGTCAACGGTCTCTGCCGGCCCGTCGAAGCCCTCGACGCACCGCTCCTCGGCGAAAGCGTGCTCGGTCATCCGGTAGGCGCTCGTCATCAGCGCGTGCGCCTCCACGTCGGAGAAAGAGTCGAGGTCGGTGCGGACCGAGGCCAGGCACTCCTGCATCTTCTTCTCGATGCCGTAGCGCGTGAGCGAGCCGCGCCGGGCCGGCGGGCGCGCGTCGTCGTCGTCGGCGTCCGACGGGTCGAGGCAGTCGATCCAGTCCACGGGGTCCACGTCGAGGTCTTCCTTGAGGTGGATGAACATGAAGCCGCGCAGCAGGTGCGAGCGGCGGCGCGCCGACAGGTCCTGGAACTGCGACTGCCTGACGCGCGCTTGCAGGATCGACGAGGAGCGCAGCGGCACGCCGAGCAGCCCCCGGCTCGGGTCCTTGAGCGACCCCATCTGGCCGCTGCCGTCGCTGATGAGGACGACGTTGCAGTCCTGTTCGAGCAGGCCGGCCACGCCCTGGTTGTCGCAGACGCCGCCGTCCACGAGGCGGACCACGCGGTCGGGGTAGAGTCCGTCGAGCGCGATGGGCTCGAAGAGGCCCGGCACGCAGGCCGAGGCGGCGACGGCGTGGCCGAGCCGCACCTGCTTCCAGCGGTCGGGCGCCTTCGAGTAGTGCATGCGGCGCAGGCGGTCGTTGCCGTCGATCTTGCTGTCGATGCCGGCCGGCGGCTCGCCCATGTAGGAGGCCGTGAAGTGCCAGGAGTGGCCGGTGTTGAGCGTGGTGGCGTTGAGGATGAGGACGGGAACCTTGGCCTCGCGCCGCCAGTTGTGCTGCTTCGGGTGGAAGTCGGCGGGCTCGCCCTTCGGGCGGACGTAGAGGGCGCTGATGTAGCGCGGCCGGTCGCCGCCGCCGTCCTCGACGCGGCTGAAAATCTCTGACTCGAACAGCTCGCCCGCGCGCATCGTGCGCGAGTAGGCCGGGCCGAAGACCCACCTGAGCGGCGCCTTGTCCGAGCCGAAGATCATCTTCAGGTTGGTCCAGGCTTCGGCCGCGACGCGCATGCGGACGTTGCGTTGCACGCCCAGCAGGAACTCGCGCTCGACCCGCTTGACGATCTCCACGTAGTCGTCGCGCGTGATCTCGTCGTCGGCCTTCTCCTCAAGCAGCTTGCGCACTTCGAGGTAGTAGTGGGCGCCGATGATCGAGCCGCCCGAGACGCAGGAGAGGACTTCGACGCGGCGCAGCACGTCGAGCTCGGCCAGCCGCGCCAGCACCCCGATGTGGAAGAGCGAGGCGCGGAAGCCCCCGCCCGACAGGCCCAGCCCGATGCGGCCGTAGAAGGCGCTGCGCACCGGGGCCGCCCGGCCGACGAACTTCGTCAGGGCGTGCCAGGCGGCCGTGCCTTCGAGGTCTCGGGCCGTGGTGCCGGCCGGGGCTTGCAGGCGCGTCAGCGAGGCGAGCTGGCGGACCGCAGACTCGAACTCCCACTCGGGCACGTCGGCCGACTCGGCCCGACCGCGTTCGAGGTAATGGACGGCGATGTCGTAGTAAGCCTCGTTGCCTCGGCCGCCGAGTCCGAAGTAAGCCTCGGCCACGGTGCTGTAGAACCACCACTTGCCCTGGAGCCAGTCAGTGTCGGGCCGGTCGATGAGTGGCGCGACCCTTTCGGCGATCTCCTGCCGAATGCGCGCGGCCTCCTCACGGCGCGAACGGATGCGCTCGCGCTCGGGGCTGTCGGCCGGGACTCTGGCGCGCTCGGCCTCCTCCTCTTCCTGGTGCGCGAGCAGGTCCAGGATGTAGGCGGCGTTGATGCCGGTGTAGCCCTGGTCGCGCTCGGCCCCCTCGGCGTAGCCGCGCAGGTAGTAGAAGAGCGAGCGTTCGAGCTGCGGCTTCTGGCTGTCCACCTCCCACTTGCGCTTGTAGATGGCTCCGGCGAGGCCGAGCGTCTCCTGATCGCGCGTCTGCGCGAGGTCGTCGAGTTCGCGCAGGATTTCGAGGGCGCGGTCGAGCCGGCTGTCGACGGGCAGGTCCGGGTCCTTGTAGGTGCAGAGCGCCGACTGCTGGTAAACCTTGCGGCGCAGGGCGGGGTCCGCGCTGAGGGCAGGGCTGCGGCGCGCGCGCGCCAGTATGCGGCGGGCGTAGCCGAACTGCTTGACCTCCTTGAGCCGCCGGGCGAGGTCGAAAATCTCGGCCGGCGATTCGCTCTTCCCGCGCAGAATCTCCGTGGCCTCTAGCACGATGTCTCGTGTGTGTGGTGCCATTGGTGTGCCTCCGGCCCCCGGGGGTTTCTGGCGTCTGCGGGGGACAGGTGTTGAAGGAAAGGGTTTGTGAGGGGCGCACGTCCGAGGCGCGCTCCCCGCAGTCGGAAGGGCGGGGGCCGGCCGAATCTGACGGGCGCGCCCGCGTGAGAACCGCTCGGGCGCGGGCCGCTCGCCGCGGCGCCAGGCGTGCCGGCGTAAGACGACGAGGCTTATACACTTCGCCGCCGGACGGTGTCAACAGACTTCGATCAGTCGTTGACGCCGGCGCGGCTCTTGCCAAATCTGCGTCGTTGTCATAAAAGAGCCTCGACAGACTCTTTAGCATTTGTCTTGCCCCGGTCGCCCGGGACGGCTCGCGGCTCTCTTCACCCTCATTACAACGAACACTGGAAAAGCGGGGACATATGCCTTACACCCACGACGTATTCCTCAGTTACTCGCACGACTACCCGTTCGGCGAGTGGGTGGTAGACCCATTCCTCCCTCTGTTTAAGGGTTACCTGACGGCTGCGCTGAACCGAAACCCGAACCCCTTGAACCGCGAGCCTGTGATCTTCATCGACCGTGAGGGAGTTCGGACGGGCTCGACGTGGCCGCTTAGGTTGCGGAGCGCGCTGGCGTGCTCGCGCTGCCTGGTCGGCGTCTGGTCTCCGAACTACTTCCTCTCGCGCTGGTGCAAATTCGAGTGCGTAGTGATGTTGCACCGCGAGCGGAAGTTGGGCTACCGCACCGTCGTCAAGCCCGACGGTTTGGTAATACCCGTCTCGGTCCACGACGGCGAGAGCTTCCCTGACTACGCGCGGGCAATTCAGATTATGGACTGGGGGCGCTACGCGAGGGTCGGGGAGGGATTCAAGCGGACGGAGGCATACGTCGAGTTCCAGGAGAAGGTGAGCGACTTCGCGAACGACGTGGCGCAGGCCGTAAAGAATGCCCCGCCGTGGGACGAGAGGTGGCAGACCGATGAGTGGCTTGACGAGGCCGTCCCCGAATGGCTCAAAAGCGCAGAGGGGGCCGAGGGGCGCGAGGCCATCGCTCAGTTTCTGGCGCCGAGCCTGGGGTAAGTATGGGCCAAATCATCACCTTCTACTCGTACAAGGGGGGCGTCGGCAGGACGATGGGGCTCGCCAACGTCGCCGTGCTCCTCGCGCGCTGGGGCTACAAGACTCTCATCGTGGACTGGGACTTGGAAGCGCCCGGCCTCGAATACTTCTTCAAGGACTACATAGACGCGGAGGCGGCGGCGCAGTCTAAGGGCGTGGTCGACCTCCTGCACAGCGTATCCGGCGAGTCGGTGTCTTCGCCTCAAACGCTGGACTGGCAGCACCTGGTCATCAGCGTGCAGCCGCCCGACTGCAAGCAGCCGCTGCACATGCTCACCTCCGGCCAACGCGGCGACGGCTACTTCGGGCGGGTCCGCGCCTTTGATGTGGAGACTTTCTACGCCGAGAAGGGCGGCGGGCTTTTCATCGAGTCGCTGCGCGACGACTGGAAGAGGAAGTATGATTTCGTCCTGCTCGACAGCCGGACGGGCGTGACCGACATCGGCGGCATCTGCACCATTCAACTCCCGGACTTGCTCGTCACGCTCTTCACCGCAACCGAGCAGGGCTTCGAGGGCATTGTCAAGATCGCCCAGACGGCCGCCGAGCGCCGTCAGCACCTCCCGGTGGACCGGTTGAGGCTCGTCACCGTGCCGCTCCCGAGCCGCTTCGACTCGCAGGTCGAGTTCCAAATATCACAGCAGTGGCTGGACCGCTTCGCGGAAGACCTTTCCGGTATTTACGTTGACTGGCTGCCGAAGGGTGTCAGCGCCCGCAAGCTGATCGAGGCGACCAAAATCCCTTACATCCCCTACTTCAGCTTCGGCGAGAAGCTGGCCGTCGTCGAGCAGGGGACGACCGATCCGGCCGGCCTCGGCTACGCCTACGAGACGCTCGCCGCGCTAATCGCCAACAACCTGGAATCGGTCGAGCAGGTTATCGACAACCGCGCCGAGTTCGTCCGCTCGGCCTCGCGCGCGGAGGCGACCGCGCCGAAGTCGGAACCGGTAGCCCAAATAATCACCAAAAATGAGTTCAAAGAGGAGTGGCTCGCCCACCACCGCGAATGGCTTGAGTCAGGCGGACGCGGCGGGAGGAGGCTCAGCCTGGCGAATGCGATACTGAGTGGGATTAACTTCAGCAAGGTAGATTTGAGGAAGGCCGACTTTACCGAGGCGGACCTCTCCGGCGCGCAATTGCAGCAGGCAGACCTGAGCGAGGCCGTGCTGACGGGCGCAAACCTGAAGGGGGCGCGGCTTGAGGAATGCAACCTGAAAGAGGCCAACCTCCAGAACGCCAACCTCGACTCGGCCCACTTGCGCCGGGCGCAGTTGAACGACGCCAAGATCGGCGACGCCAACCTGCGCGGGGCGAACCTCTCGGAGGCTGTGCTCACGGACGCCAGGATGAAGCGGGCGATGCTCACAGAGGCCGACTTCTACAGGGCCGTTTTGCGGCGAGTGAGCTTTGAGGGTTGCGACGTGCGCAGGGCCTCTTTCAAGGAGGCTGACCTTCAGGACGCCGATCTGGGGGACTCCGAAGGCTTGCTGGCGAATCAACTGGCCGGAACGAACCTGTCGGGCGCGCGGCTGCGCAACCCGGGCGTGCTTGACGAGGCTGTGGTCGAGTTTAACAGTAGGGCCTGGTTCCATCGGCTGACCTACGCGGCGATGCTGCTCGGGTGCGCTTTCGCCGTGTGGCAAGGCGTGGACTACTTTTCGTCACTTCTTGCTTTGTCGCAGGATAGCTACCGTTCAGATGGCGCGGTTGGGGCCATCCAGGCGACATCCCTGAGGACTTTCGGCCTCATCCCCGGCGCCCTCTGGATCTTTTTCTTTTACTTCCAGTTCTCGTTGCAATCGGTCTGGGCGTCTCTAAACGCCATGCCGGATGTCTTCCCCGACGGAAAGTCTTTAGACCGAAAAGTCCTCCCCGGCTTCGTCTCCACCCTCGTCCGCCATTACCTCCATCGGGCGGGGGACGGGCCGCATGCGGCCCACCCCCAGGGCCCCGGCGTCGTCCTGTGCGTCTGGTTCGCGGTGCCGTTAACTCTCCTCCTTCTGTCGTTCGAGGTGTTTTCCCTGTTAGAGACCTCGCCGCGGTCTCTGAGGCCGTCCATCGGGTATATCGGATTTCTATTCCTTCTGTTCAACGTTTCGATACTAGGGGCGGTCTTTTTTTGGGGCGGCGCTAGGCGTTCGCTCCGCCGCGACCCGGCCCCCAGGAAGTGAGCCTTCCTCGGCCGCTTCACCTCCCCTTTCCCGATAACCGCCCCTCACACAAAGGGAGAGGGCTCCGGCCGGGCTTCTGCCGAAGCACCCCGTTGAGCCTGACGCGCCCGCGCGCCGGGCAGGGGCGAATCGCGCCGCGCCGACTTGACCGCGGCGGCCGGGCGGTGAAATTCTGAGGGGCGAAGTCTTAAACCCCGTCACGAAGGCCGCGCGCGGCCGGCCGCGAGACGCCGGCGGCAGGCGGCGCGACTGACAGCGGAGGTGCTTAGGCCGCCCGTAATGGAAGCACTACTGAACGAGGTGGAGGCGCGCGTCGTCGGCGCGCTGGTCGAGAAGCAGGTGACGACGCCGGAGTATTACCCTCTGACGCTGAACGCGCTGACGGCCGCCTGCAACCAGATTTCCAACCGCGACCCCGTCGTCCGTTACGACGAGCGCACGGTCGCGGACGCCGTCGAAACCCTGCGCTTCAAAAATCTCGTCTACGTCTTCTACGGCAGCGAGAGCCGCGTCCCGAAATACAAGCACATGATGCGCGAGAAGTTCGACATCTCGGCGGCCGAGCTGGCGGCCGTCTGCGTCCTGATGCTGCGCGGGCCGCAGACGGTGGGCGAGGTGCGCGGGCGCACCGGCCGGCTCCACGAGTTCGCGGACCTGGCCGAGGTCGAGGCCACGCTCGACGGCCTGGCCCGCCGCGACGAGCCGATGGTCGCCAAGCTCCCGCGTCAGGCCGGCCGCAAGGAGGCGCGCTACGCACACACCCTCTGCGGCCCGCCCGCCGTCGCCGAGTTAACCGAGAACGAGTCGGTCACTGCGGCGCACGCGCCCGCGCGGGCCTCGGCCCCTGACCGCGTGGCGGCCCTCGAAGCCGAGGTGGCGGGGCTGCGTGAAGAGGTGGCCGACTTGCGCCGGCAGTTCGATGAGTTCAGGAAGCAGTTCGAGTAAGGCGGCCGCGCGCGGGCCGAAACGGCGGCCGGCTCTGCCAGCCGCTTCGGGTGCGTCGCCGCGGCCTGCCGTCGCGGCCGCCGAGCCGCCGCGGCCCCCCGCCGCGCCGGGCGTCAGGCTCCCGCGCGAGTTCTACGCGCGCCCGGACGTGCTCGCGGTCGCGCGCGAGCTGCTCGGCAAGCGGCTCGTCGTGCCGGGGCCGGGCGGGCAGCGCGTCTCGGGCCTCGTCGTCGAGACCGAGGCTTACGCGGCGCCCGAGGATAAGGCTTCGCACGCCTACGGCGGACGGCGCACCGCGCGCACCGAGACGATGTTCATGGCGGGCGGCGCCGCTTACGTCTACTTCGTCTACGGCATGCACCACCAGTTCAACGTCGTCACGGGGCCGGCCGAACTGCCGCATGCCGTCCTCGTCCGCGCCGTCGAGCCGGAGGAGGGAATCGAGTTGATGCGCGAGCGCCGGCCCGTCCGTGCCGACCGCGAGCTGACGAGCGGCCCCGGCAAGCTCTGCCGCGCCCTCGGCATCACGCGCGACCTCGACGGCGCGGACCTGACTGCGGGCCGCGAGGTCTGGCTCGAAGACATCGGCCGTGAGGTGGCGCCCGCGGAGATCGCTTCCGGCCCGCGCGTCGGCATCGCCTACGCGGAGGAGTACGCCGCGCGCCCCTGGCGCTTCTGGCTCGCCGGCAACCCATACGTGAGCCGCCCGCGTTGAGGGCCGGCCCGCGGGGTGAGACCTGACAGGACGTTTGCGACTTTGGACTTGAAAGTGACATTCCTGGGGACGAGCGCGGGCGTGCCGACGCGCGCGCGCAACGTCTCGTGCGTCGGCCTGCGCCTGCCGCAGCGCGGCGAGGTCTGGCTCTTCGACTGCGGCGAGGGCACGCAGCACCAGCTCCTGCGCAGCGAGCTGAACATCAGCCAGATCACGCGCGTCTTCGTCACGCACCTGCACGGCGATCACGTCTACGGCCTGATGGGCCTGCTCGCCACCTGCGGCATGTCGGGCCACGCCCGCGGCATCACGGTCTACGGCCCGCGCGGCCTCGAAGAGTACGTGCGCGAGGTCAGCCGCCGCACGCAGCTCCACACTTCCTACCCGCTCGAAGTCGTGACGGTCGAGACCGGCCGCGTTTTCGAGGACGCAGAGTTCGCCGTCGAGTGCGCGCCGCTCAAGCACCGCCTGCCGGCCTTCGGCTACCGCGTCAGCGAGAAGGACCGGACCGGCCACTTCGACGTCGAGAAGGCGAAGGCGGCCGGCATCCCGCCGGGGCCGCTCTACGGCCGGCTCAAGCGCGGCGAGCGCGTCACGCTCGAAGACGGCCGCACGTTCGACGGCGCAGACCTCTGCGGCCCCACCCTGCGCGGGCGCAGCGTCGTCTACTGCACCGACACCATCTACTGCCGCGCGGCCGTCGAACTCTCGCGCGGCGCAGACCTGCTCGTCCACGAGGCCACCTTCGCCGAACGCGACGAGCACCTGGCCGTCCGCAGCCAGCACTCGACCGCCCGCATGGCCGCCCGCGTCGCCCTCGAAGCCGGCGCGCGCCGCCTCGTCATCACACACTTCAGCCCGCGCTACTTCCCCGGCAACGAGGTCGAGCCGCGCGACCTCCTGCGCGAGGCCCGCGACCTCTTCCCCGAGACTGAGATGGCCCACGACTTTCTGACCGTCGCCGTCCCGCGCGAGGGCGACGAGGCGGACGGCAGCGGCGAAGCGGACGGCAGCGAAACCGGCGGCGAGGCCGGCGGCGGCGGAGCAGGCTGAGAGGCCCCGGCCGCGTCTATCTGCCAGTCGGTTTTTACCGCCCGCGCCGGCCGCGTTTGCCGCCCCGCCGCCCGGCTCATGTATACTAGTGTTGTTATCCGCGGTACGATGTGCCGCGTCTGCAACGCCAGGGTCGGACGGCCCGCGCCGGCAAGAGCGCGCGCACCAACACTCTAAAGCGAGGAGCGAAGAGAGATGTCCTTCAACAAAATCATTCTGGTCGGGAACCTGGGCCGCGACCCTGAGCTGCGCTACACGCCGCAGGGCACGCCCGTCTGCTCTTTCTCGATGGCGACGAACGAGCGGCGCAAGGACAAGGCCGGCGACTTCAACGACGTGACTACCTGGTTCCGCGTCACGCTCTGGGGGCGGCAGGCCGAGACGGCGCAGCAATACCTGACCAAGGGCCGCCCCGTCTACATCGAGGGGCGCCTGCGCGTCGAGGAGTACACGGATAAGGAGGGCAAGCAGCGCCACTCGCTCGAAGTCAACGCCACCGACATGCAGTTCATCGGCGGCCAGAACGTCGAGGGCATCCCGGTCGGCCGCGGCGGCGGCGGAGGCGGCGGAGGCGGTCAGTACGAGGGCGGAGGACAGCGCGGCGGCGGCGGGGGCGGCGGAGCCCAGCGCGGCGGCGGAGGCGGCGAGCCCGACATCGAAGACGACGACATCCCGTTCTAAGCCACGCCCGCCGGGGCGGGCGACTAAAGCTTAAAAACCCGCGCCGCTC
>DASQMB010000059.1:0-164424 GCA_035645715.1 Pyrinomonadaceae bacterium | reverse complement strand
GCGTCGGCAGCCACGACACGCCGTACCTCGCCACGGGCATCGAGGCCGACGGCTACACCAAGCCGTACGAGTTCGGCGACGTGCTGAACCTCGACGTCAACGAGACGCTCAAGAACGCGCTCGCCCGCACCGGGTCGCTCGAGGTCCCGATGGACATCGACTACCCCGACCTCGCGGTGCGGCAGGCGGAGTACCGCTCGAGCTGCGCGACGGTGCTGATGCTCGACACGTCGCACTCGATGATCCTCTACGGCGAGGACCGCTTCACGCCGGCCAAGAAGGTCGCGCTGGCGCTCGCGCACCTCATCCGCACGCACTACCCCGGCGACACGCTCAAGGTCGTCCTCTTCCACGACGACGCCGAGGAACTCCCTCTCGCGCGCCTCGCCACGACGCAGGTCGGCCCCTACCACACCAACACGGCCGAGGGGCTGAAACTGGCTCGCCGTCTCTTGCAGGCGCAGCGCAAGGAGATGAAGCAGATCGTGATGGTGACCGACGGCAAGCCGACCGCCTGCTTCCTCGGCGGCGAGGCGGCGGCCGGCGCGGGCGGGCGGCGCGCGGCGCGTCCCTTCGGCGAGTTGCGCGGCAATCGGCGCCTCTACAAGAACTCGATGGGCGGCGACCCCGTGGTGATGGAGGCGACGATGCGCGAGGTGCAGGCGTGCCGCAAGGCCGGCGTGATGATCAACACCTTCATGCTCGCCTCCGACCCCTATCTCGTCGAGTTCGTCAAGCAGGTGGCGGCCATGACGCAGGGCAAAGCCTACTTCGCCACGCCCGGCAACCTCACGCAGTTCGTCCTGATCGACTTTCTCAAGCGCAAGCGGAGCCGCGTCCGCTGAAGGGCGCGGCCGGCGACGGGAGACGCCGGAACGAGAGGGGGGCCGCGGTTGAGTTCAACCGCGGCCCCCCTCTCGTTCACGCGTCGCGGGCGAAAAGGCTCTCTCGCCCCGCCCTCACTGGGCCTTCCGCTCGTAGTCGGCCGGTTCGCCGGCCTTCTCGGTCGCGCCGCCGGAATCGAGCCACGCCTGCCAGCCGCCGACGAGGGCGCGCGCCTTGTAACCCTTGCCGCTCAGAATCCGCGCCGCACGGGCGCTGGTCCCCTCGCTCGGTCAAGCACAGTAGGTGACGATCTCGCGCCCCGCGGGCAGCTCCTTGAGTCGCGCCTCAAGGTCGCCGAGCGGGATGTGTTTCGCGCCCCTGATCTTCGACTCGACTTCGTTGCGAACGTCGAGCACTACGACCTTCTGCCCCCCGTCGAGCAGCTTCCTGAACTCTTCGAGGGTGATGCGGTCCGGCGCCGGCGCGCCGCCCTGCCCCGCCGACGAGGCGACGGCCGGGAGCGCGAGGGCCGCGAGCAGCGCGACGAACATTCTGCGCTTCATCGTTTCTCTCCTTTTCGCCGTCCTGAAAAAAATCTAAGCGGGGAGATTATATCACCGGCCGGTGAGAGGGCCTCTTCAGAGCGCCGTGGGCGCCTTCCCCAGAGCGCCGCGGGCGGCTTCCTCAGGGCGCCGCGGGCGCCGCTGCCGGCGCGAGGGCTTCGCGGGCCGCGAGCACGAGGCGGGCTGCATCCGCGGCCGTCGGGCCGAGCGCGGTCAGGTGGCCCATCTTACGCCCCGGCCGCGGCTCGGTCTTGCCGTAGAGGTGAAGCTTCACGTCGGGCGAGGCGAGGGCCGCGGACCAGCGCGGCTCGCCCCCCTGCCAGAGGTCGCCGAGGAGGTTCGCCATCGCGGCCGGCCGGAGCAGCCCGGTCGAGCCGAGCGGGAGGCCGCAGACGGCGCGCAACTGCTGCTCGAACTGGCTGGTGGTGCAGGCGTCGATGGTGAAGTGGCCCGAGTTGTGCGGGCGCGGCGCCAGCTCGTTGATGAGGAGCCGGCCCCCCTTCGTCAGGAAGAACTCGACGCACATGACGCCGACCACGTCGAGCGATTCGAGCACCTCGCGCGCGATCTCGACGGCCTCGCGCGCCGTCTCCTCGGGCACGTGGGCGGGCGCCGCCGTCAGGTCGAGGATGTGGCGGCGGTGCGTGTTCTCGACCACGCCGTAATGCTCGAACTCGCCCGCGAGCGAGCGAGCGGCGACCACCGAGACCTCGCGCTCGAAGTCAACGAAGGCTTCGAGCACGCCCTCGCTCGCGCCCAGGGCCTCGGCCGCAGCAGCCGCCGCCTCCGGCCCGCCAATCTTAGCCTGCCCCTTGCCGTCGTAGCCGAAGCCGGCGGTCTTGAGGACGGCCGGGCAGCCGATTTCTTCGAGCGCGGCTGTGAGCCGCGCTGCGCCCTTGACGTGGCGGAACTCGACGACGGGGAAGCCTTTGCGCGCCAGGAAGGTCTTCTCGCGGAGGCGGTGCTGCGTGGTGTGGAGCACTTCGCCCGAGGGGCGGACGGGCGCTAAGTGTGAGGCGGCCTCGACCGCCGCCGAGGGGACGTTCTCGAACTCGAAGGTGACGACCGAGACGCCGCGGGCGAACTCACGCACGGCGTCGAGGTCTTCGTAAGCGTTCTCGAACTCGCGGTCGGAGACCTGGCCGGCGGGCGTGTCGGAGTCGGGCGAGAAGGTGTGGACGCGGTAGCCCATGCGGCGGGCGGCGATGGCGAACATGCGCCCCAACTGGCCGCCGCCGAGCACGCCGATGGTGGCGCCGGGCAGGACCGCCGCGCTCATGCCGGCAGCACCGCCTCGCTCACGCGCGCCGTCTGGTCGTCGCGGAAGCGGCGCAGGCGCTCGCGCAAGGGCGGCCGCGTGTTGGCGAGGATGGCGACGGCCAGCAGCGCCGCGTTGGTGGCGCCGGCCGCCCCGATGGCGAGCGTGCCGACCGGCACCCCGGCCGGCATCTGGACGATGGAGAGGAGCGAGTCAACGCCGCGCAACACTCTGCTCTCGACCGGCACCCCGAGCACGGGCACGGTGGTCTGCGCCGCGATCATCCCCGGCAGGTGGGCCGCCCCGCCCGCGCCCGCGATGATTACTTCGAGGCCGTGCTCCTCGGCCCCGGCGGCAAACTCACTCATCCGCTGCGGCGTCCGGTGGGCCGAGACGACGCTCGACTCGTGCGGCACGTCGAATCTTTCGAGCATCTCGGCCGCGTGGCGCATCGTCTCCCAGTCGGACGTGCTGCCCATGACGATTGCGACGAGCGGAGCGGGTCGCTCGTCGTCGCCCTCGGCCTCCCCATTCCGCGCGCGAGCGTCCGCCCGCCCGGCAGCCCCCTCCCCGGTCTTCTTCTCGTACCACATCACTCGGCCCTCACTTCGGGTAACGCTCGCGCAGGATTTTGAAGTGGTGCGCCGCGTGGCCCGCGGCGATGTAGGCGAGGGCACGCACGCTCACTTCGCTGTCGTTGGCCGGGCCGCTGCGCGTCCACTCCTGGCGGCCGAACGAGTCGAGGAGGCGCAGGGTGGCCTCGCGCACGGCGGCGAACTCGGCGGCGATGTCGGCGAGCGTGCGGCCGTTGAAGTTCGCGGCGCGGACGTACTCGTCCTGGTCGAAGCCGGGCAACTCCGTCCGGTCGCCGCGCGCGAAGCGCAGCGCGCGGTAGGCGAAGATGCGCTCGGTATCAACGAGGTGACCGACCACCTCCTTTGCGCTCCACTTACCCGGCTCGTAAGGCTCGCCGGCCCGCCGCTCCGTGAGCTCGCCCGGCAGCGAGTTGATGTCGGCGAGCTGGCGGCGCAGCACGCCGAGCACGTCGCCCTCGATTAAGGCGACGTACTTGGCATAGTAGGGCGCGTACTCCCTCTCGGAGGGCGCGTCGTGGAGAGGTCTGGTCTGGTGGCTTGACATCGTTTTCACCGGGATTGTGCCGGGCGGGGCCTACTGCCCCTGCCCGAGCGAGTAGCCGGCCTCGCCGTCGAAGGTGCAGAGGCTCTCGGTCTTGATAAAGTCGAAGCCGGCTTCCGAGACGCGCCTGAGCAGCTCGATGATCTGCGCGTGCGAGACGGTGTCGCCCTCGGTCTCGGCCATGTAGCGGCAGCGCCAATGGTCCGTGCAGAAGGTCTCGGGCATGCCGCCGGGCCAGACCTTCGTGCCGCGGTTGCTGACCATGACGAGCTTGAAGCCGTCGCCCGTCGTCTTCTCCTTGAGCGCCTCGCCGAGCTGGTCGGGCGAGCCCTCGTTCCAGTGGAGGAACACGTCGACGCCCACGGTCTGCTTCTGCGAGACGGCGGCCGTGCGCGCCATGCGGCCGGCGAACGAGGCGGTGTCGCCCTCGGCGCCCGACTTGTAGGTGACGGTCTTCAGCGTCTCGGGCTTCTGCCCGAGGCGGGCGATGACGGCGTCGGCGAACTCGCGCGTGCCGACCTTCTCGCGGCTCACGCCCTCTTTGTAGATGTCGTAGGTGTGGACGCCGTCTTCCATCGTGCGCAGCCAGGCGTTGTGGGCGCGCTCGGCCGCCTCGGTCTGCCCGAGGTGGACGAGCATCATCACGGCCCCGAGGAAGAGGCCCGACGGGTTCGCCATGTTCTGCCCGGCGCGGCGCGGGGCCGACCCGTGGATGGCCTCGAACATCGAGATGTGCTCGCCGATGTTGGCCGAGCCGGCCAGGCCCACGGAGCCGGCGATCTGCGCGGCCACGTCCGAGAGCACGTCGCCGTAGAGGTTCGGCATCACGATCACGTCGAAAGCCTCGGGCGTGTCGGCCAGCTTGGCCGCGCCGATGTCCACGATCCAGTGCTCCTTCTCAAGGTCGGGGTACTCGGCGCCGATCTCGTCGAAGACCTTGTGGAAGAGGCCGTCGGTCATCTTCATGATGTTGTCTTTGGTGAAGCACGTGACCTTGCGGCGGCCGTGGCGCGTGGCGTACTCGAAGGCGTAGCGGACGATCTTCTCGCAGCCCGGACGCGAGATGAGCTTGAGGCACTGGTAGACCTGGTGGGTCTGCCGGTGCTCGATGCCGGCGTAGAGGTCTTCCTCGTTCTCGCGGACGATGACCACGTCCATGACGGGGTGCTTGGTGTTGACGAACGGGTGGTAGGAGACGCAGGGGCGGACGTTGGCGTAGAGCCCGAGCGTCTTACGGACCGTGACGTTGAGGCTCTTGAAGCCGCCGCCCTGCGGCGTCGTGATCGGCGCCTTGAGGAAGACCTTCGTGCGGCGCAGTGATTCCCACGACTCGGGGGCGATGCCGGCCGTGTTGCCGGAGAGGTAGACTCGCTCGCCGATCTCGATGGTCTCGATGTCGAGCTCGGCGCCCGCCGCCTCGATGATGCGGAGCGTGGCCTCCATGATCTCGGGGCCGATGCCGTCGCCGTGCGCGACCGTAATGGGAGTTTTCGTAGCCATTCTATTAAGAGCCTTTCAGGGATTGCTGCGGGAATATGCTGCGGGCCGGTGAAAGAGCCCACCGGCCTGGCCGCCTGACGCCTACTGTAGTGCCGAAACGAGGCGTAAAGATATATCACCGCCCGCGCCGCGCTGACAAATTCCGCGTCGGTTGCGCAGTCCTCAGGCGCCGTTGTCTCCGCCGCCGTCTCCTCCGCCGTCTCCGCCGCCGTCTCTGCCGCCGTCTCTGCCGCCGACTGCGCGCACCGCAACCGCGTGGCCCGCGACCTCGCCGGACCAGAGCAGGCGCGGCGCGGCCTCGTGGCGCAAGCGCTTCCAGAGCGAGCCGCGCTCGTAGTCGTCGAGGTCGTTCGGCATCAGATCGAAGACGGCGCGCGAGGCGACGAGGATCAGCTTGCGGAGCGGGCGCGAGACGGCCACGGTCAGGCGCCGCGGCTCAAGCAGGAAGTCGCTCTCGGCCGCGGCGAACTCGCGGTCGCTCACCGTGGCCGAGACGACGATCAGCTCGCGCTCGCCGCCCTGGAACCTCTCGACCGTGTCCACGGACTCGGCCACCTCGGGCAGAAGCGACGCGAGCAGTGCCTTCTGCGCGCGGTGCGGGACGACGACGCCGACGCCCCTGCGCGCGTCGAGCTTGAGGCGCGAGGTCGCGGCGCGGACTATCTCGGCCACCAGCCCGGCCTCGAACTCGTTCGACTGCTGCGAGCCCTCCTCCGCGTGCTCGACGACGACGAGCGAGTGCTCTGGCGCGAGCGCCGCCGCCAGCCACCCATCGCCCAAACCCTCGCAGGCCTGCAACCGCGTGCGGTTCTCCGAGCGGAAATCTATGCGGTCGGCCGCGTAGACGTGGCGGCGCAGGAAGCCCGCCACCTCCGCGGGGATGCGGAACGAGCGGTCGAGCGCCACGCGCGGGAAGCCCAGTTCCATCAGGTACTCGAAGATCGAGAGGAAGACGCGCGACCGCTTGAGGTCTCTGCGCCCCTCACGGTCCCAGGCGTGGGCTAGGATGGGCGGCATCTGCCGGTGGTCGCCGACGGCGACGAACTGCCCGTCCTCGCGCAGGAAGGCGGCGGCCGTCAAAGCCTCGGCCAGTCCCATCTGCGAAGCCTCGTCAACGACGACCAGATCGAAGTGCTCGCCCGACCAGTCGACCGCGCGGCCCCTCGAAGCCCCGTCGCGCACGAGCTTGTAGAGCCCGCCCGGCGTTCCGCCGACGACGAGCAGCGGCTCCGTCATCAACGTCTCCCACTGCGCCGCGGCCGTCTGCCCCTCGCCGCCGTCCGCGAGCACGCGGCCCACGCCCTCCGGCACGGCCTCGCCCGCGTCGTTGCAGACCTTCAGGAGCTTCATCCGCGCGAGCGGCGCGACGAGCTGTGCCCTGCGCTCGGGCGTTATGCGGTCGGGGCCGCCGTGCCCTTCGCGCCCTTCGTGCCCTTCATCCCCTTCCTGTCCTTCGTCTCGCCTGCCCGCGGCGGCGCTGAAGAGTTGAGCGCGGCGGCGGGCCACAGAGGCCAGCGCGACCGAGACGGCCGCGTGCGTCTTGGCGAGGACGGCAACGCGGAAGGGGCGCGCGGGCGTGGCCTGCGCGGCGGCCCGCGCGAGGACGGCGAAGCCGAGCGTGTGGCTCTTGCCCGTGCCCGGCGGGCCTTGCAGGACCAGCACGCGCTCGGCGAGGCGCGAGCCGACGATCTCGGCCTGCGCGGCGGTCAGGCCGTGCGGCTGCTGGGCCTCGGCCGCGAGGCGCGCGAACTCCTCTGCGTCGCGCAGCCGCCGCGGCCTGATCGGGCGCGGGCGCTTCCCTTCTTCCGGGTCGCTCAGCCAGCGGTAGAGGCGGTTGGACGAGGCGTGGCGGCAGGCTTCGCGGAACTTGTCGGCGTTGAGGTCGTCGCACATCTCGTCGGCCGTGTAGAGCGCGCCGGGCTCGGGCGCGAGCCCGACCGCGTGCGGGTAACGAAACGGTGAGTTTTTGAAGGTCAGCGGCAGCAGCCGCAAGGTCAGCCCGTCGTCGTCCAGCCCCTCGACGGTGGCGAGCCGGCCGCGCACGAGTCTATAAGCTGAAGGCTCGCGCCCCTCCGCGTCGGCGAGCGGGTTGAGCACGAGCCAGTCGCCCGCGCGCAGCCGCAGCGGTGCGGAGGCGTCGGCGCGCCGCGGGCCGCCGTCCGCGCCGGCAAAGGTGAAGTGTGCGCGCTCGGCCCTGTCGTCGTCGCGTTCGTAAAGCTCGCAGCGCAGCAGCGCCGTGCGGCCGGTCTCGGCGCGCTCGCGCGCAGGCCGCGCGAGGTGCAGCATCTTCTCCTGAAAGGAGGCGTGGTGTTCGAGCAGGAGGAAGTCTTCGAGCGAGCGACTGAGCGGCACCTCCTCCGGCTCGCGCTCAACCTCGTGGAGGCGCGAGAGGTCGAGCGGCTCCTTGACGACGGCTCGGCTCTTGCGCGCGAAACTCTCCTCGACGTGCTGCATGGCGCGCACACGCAAGGCGGCGAGCCCCTCGATCTGTTCGGCCGTGACGCCCGCGAAGCCGCGGACCTGCGCCGAGGCGCGCGCCCCGCCCGCCCCGTCCTCGCGCAGCAGCCCCCAGGCCGCGTAGGCGTATTCGAGCGGAATCTCCGTGCCGAAGCGCGCCGCCGACTCGACGCGGACGAATGGCGGGGGGGCTTCGGCGTCGTGGTCGTCGGCGGCGGCGCCGGCGCCGGGAGCGGGGTCGAGCGTGAAGCGGCCGGTCGCGGGGTCGCGGCGGAAGGTGCGGCGGTTGTCGAAGACGCGCGCACGGAAGAGGCGGCGGAAGTCCGTCTCGCCGTCGTGCCACCTGAAGCCGAGCGCGAGCGCGACCTCGTAGAGGTTCTGGCAGACGGGCGCCAGGTTGTGGCGCGAGCGCACCTCCTCGGAGAGCAGCGAGACCATCGGCTGCGTCAGGGCCGGGTGCGAGGTCAGCAGGTCGTAGAAGGCCGGCACCGAGCAGAGCGCGTCGAAGTGGCGCGCGAGGGCGTCGAGCAGGGCGCGCTCTCCGCGCGCTGCGTAAGTGTAGAAGTGTAGCGGCGCGCTCGCGCCGGCCGCCGCCTCGGCCACGGCCGGCAGGAGCTTCTGGACGAAGCGGACGAGCAGGTCGCGCTCCGACTCGGTCGTGGGCGGGGCGTCGGTCGTCTCGACTACTTCGACGGCGGCGCGCGGACCCGCCACGCGCGCGGCGAGCATGTAGAGACGGTCGCGGAGGTAGTCGCGCTGCGCGTCCACGAAGACGCGGACGAGGTCCGGGTACTGGCCCGTGTCGGGCAGCGAGCCGAAGTCTGAGCCGACGACGTAGCGGCGCGCCTCGGTCGTGCGGTCGAGGCGGCGCAGGGCCGCCCGCGCCCGCTGCGCCAGCACGGGCAGGCGCGTGGCGAGCGGCCAGCGCGCAGAGGCGCGGCGCAGGAGTTCCTCGCGGCCCGGCGCCGGCCCCATCGCGCTGGCGGGGCCGTAAGTCAGGAGCCCGGCCAGCTCGCGCGCAGTCCTGACGCCCGAGGCTTCGAGCGCACGCTTCTCCGAGGCCGTGATGAGCGGGACGAGCGAGAGGTCTTCGCGCTCGGCCGCCTCGGCGAAGCAGAGAGCGTTGTACGGGCAGCCGTCGCAGGAGGGGCGCAGGTGGAAGGCCGCGCCGCCCGACCCCGCGCGCACGGCCCGCCACACGTCCGAGTCGGAAGCGGCAATCAGCCGCTCGATCTCGTCGTCGAAGAGCGCGAGGTCGAAGGTCTGCCACCCGCCGGCCGCGCCTTCGTCGCCCGGCGCCTCGGCGGCCGTGCCGTCATCGCCCGCCGTTTCGTCGCCCGCCGCTTTGTCTTCGGCAAGGTCGTCGCCGGCCGGGGCCGAGTCGCGCGCGGCCACGGCGCCGGCGACCTCGAAGTCGGCGAAGCCTGCGCCCCGCAAAGTCTCGGAGAGCAGGCGGGCGTAGAAGGCGACTTGCAGGCGGAAGCCGACAGTCTCTCGCGCGCTGGCCTTGAAGTCTACGACCGTCGCCCGCAGCGTCGCGCCCGCGCGCTCGACCTCAATCAGGTCTGCGCGCCCCTCGCAGGGCCACGGGCCGATCTGGCCGCGCAGCGACGGCTGGTAAAAGAGCGTGCGGCCCGCCTTCGCGGCGGCGGCGCGCAGGCCGGCGACGAAAGCCTCGGGAGGCGTGCCCTCCAGGTCGCGCACCTCCGCGCGGTGCGCCAGGCGCTCGACCATCTCGCGCTCGTACCTCTGACCCTCGCCCGAGAGCAGCGGCGAGAGCGGCTCGAATTCGAGGCCGTATCGGGCGAGCGGCCCCTGCGCCTCCGAGGGGAAGAGTGTGAAGCGCAGGTGTCGCTCGCAACGGCCGCGCGCGACGTACTGCGCGAGCCTCTGCGCCGTCAGCGGGCGCTCGGGCAGCGCGTGCCGGGTCGTTTCGTCAGGGCGGAAAGACATACGAGGAGACAGTCGGAGGTGCGGGCGCGAACGGGAACGAAGGGCCGGCGGCCCGGCGGTAACTCCCGGCGGTAACTGCCTGCGGCCCGGCCGGGCGGCGGGTCAGCTCGCAGGCTTCTTCCGGGCGACGACGCCGAGGGTCGTCGTCTCGGTGCGCTGCTCGGCGGCGAGAATGATGTCGCGCGCGGCGGCGCGGCCGTCGTCGGGCGACGAAAGAAAGGCTTCCAGTCCGTCTTTCACGGCCGAGTAAGAGACCTTGCGCTCGAAGAGGGAGGCGAACTCCGCGGCGCCGAGCAGGGCCTCGGCCTCGGCCAGCCGCGCGGCGTCGTAGGTGGTCTTGACCGCGAATGAGCAGCGGACGGCCGGCCCTTCGTCGCCGGCCCGCAGGACCACGGCGTTCGAGACGCGCGGCCGCGAGCGGGCCGAGAGCTTGAGCCGCTCCTTGATCTCGCCCATCCGGGCTTCGAGCCGCTTCGACTCTTCGTGAAGAACGACGTACTCCGAGACGAGCGCCGCGACCTCCACGTCGGTCGGCAGCGCGTCGCCGTCGGGCGTGCCGCCGCGGGTGTGACACTCGGCGCAGACCGCCTCGCCGTCGGAGGCGCGTGCCGGCGCTTCGTCGCTCGGGACGAGCCCACCGCACCCGGCGCAGGCGACGTAGAACTCGGCCGCGCATGGGCGGCAGAGGGCGGCCCCGCAGCGGTCGAGCACGGCGGCGCCCGGCGCCAGCGCCGACAGGCACTCGACGCACATCGCGCCGCGAGCCTCGACGCCTACCACGCCCTCAACACTCATGACGCTCTCGCCGTTCGTGACGCTCTCGCCGTTCGTGACGTTGTCAATGCCGGCCGCGTTCAAATTTCTCTCCGTCTCCATCGTCTGAAAATCCTCGTGAGAGTAGTCGGCCCGTGCGAGCCCGCGCGGTAATGACGGACGGGCCGCGCGACCGGCATGTGTGGCCGGCGCGTGTGGCCGGACTGTTTAGACGACCGGCCCTTCGGCCGCGGCCCCGGTAACTCGACGGCCGCCGTCAGCCGCCGACGGCTTCGAGGGCGTCGAGGTGGGCGGCGAGGACGAAGTCGTTCTCGGTCAGGCCGCCGGTGGCGTGTGTGTGGAGGTTGAGCCGGGCGTAGCCCCAGCCGAACTCGATGTCGGGGTGGTGGTCTTCGCGCTCTGCCACCTCGCCGACCCGGACGACGAAGGCGAGCGCCCCGCGGAAGTCCGCGAAGCGATACTCCTTCGTCAGGTGGTGCCCGGCGACGATTGACCAGCCGCGCAGCCGCGCGAGCAGCGCCTCGGCCTCGCCTTCCGACAGGCGCGGCGTGCCGGCGTGACAGGGGACGCAATGACGACTCGTGAGACTTTCCATCTTCAAGGGAGACTCGGGCGGCGGGCCGGGCTTTTGAAGTTCCGCGAAGCCCCGCGACGCCGCAGATTCTACACGCCCCCGCCCCGGCGCGCACGGGCGCGAAGACTCGGGACTTCACGCCACGGCCGCCTTCATCCTCATCTTCAACGCGGCGGCTCACGGCGTCGCAACGCCGGGCGGCCCCAGCGCCAGAGCGCGAGGTAGCGGCGCATCCAGCGGCGTGCCAGCGGCGAGGAGAGCTTTTCGAGCACGACGGCGACGCCCGCCTGCTGGCTGACCTGCGAGAGCGTCGGGTAGACGTGGACCAGCCCGCCGAGCGCCGCGAGCCCCAGCCCCTCCTTCATCGCCAGCACGACCTCGTGGATCAGCTCGCCCGCGTGCGGGCCGACCAGATGCGCGCCGACCAGACGCGCGCCGCGCCCGGCGCAGACGAACTTGGCGAAGCCGCCCGTCTCGCCCTCGGCCTGCGCCCGGTCGTTCTCCGCGAAGGCAACGCGGTATACGCGCACGCGCCCCCCGTAGCGGTCGCGCGCCTCGCGCTCGGTCAGCCCGACGCGGGCCACCTCGGGCTCGGTGAAGACGGCCCACGGCATGACGCGGAAGTCGGCCCGGCGCCGCAGCGGGCCGAAGAAGAGCGCGTTGCGGACGACTAGCGCGGCCTCGTAGGCGGCCGCGTGCGTGAAGAGGAAACGGCCCGTCACGTCGCCGGCCGCGTAGACGGTGCGCGCGGTGGTGCGCAGGTAAGCGTCGGTCCTGACGCGCCGCCCGTCACTCTCGACGCCGGCCGCCTCAAGGTTCAGGCCCTCGACGTTCGGACGCCGGCCCGCGGCGACCAGTATCTCCGCGGCGCGCAGTTCCCTTTCGCCCCCGTCGCCCCTGACGGTCAAAAATTTGTCGCCGCCCGCGCGGCGCGCCCGCACAGCCTCGGCGCCGGTCAGCACCTCGACGCCCTCCGCGCGCAGAGCCCCGGCGACGGCCTCCGAGACCTCTTCGTCCTCGCGCGCGAGCAGCCGCGGCGCGCGCTGGACGAGGGTGACGCGCGAGCCGAAGCGCGCGAACGCCTGGCCCAGCTCGACTCCGACGGGGCCGCCGCCGACGATTAGCAGCGAGCGCGGGAGTTCCGCGAGATCGAAGACCTCCTCGTTGGTCAGGAAGCCGGTCTCAACCAGCCCCTCGACGGGCGGGACGGCCGGCCGCGAGCCCGTCGAGACGCAGAACCTCCGGGCACGTACCGAGCGGCGCGGGCCGCCCCCCTTCGGCTCGACCTCGATCTCGCGCGGCGAGACGAAGCGCGGCGTCCCGAACAGGATTTCGACGCCGTATCTTTCGAAGACTTCGGGCGCGTCGCGCTCGGCCACGGCCCCGACGACGCGGGCCACGCGCCGCGTCACCGCCGCGAAGCTGCCGCCGAGGAACCCGCGTTCGCCGGGCTCGAACCCGAACTCGGCCGCGCGGCGCCCGAGCGCGGCGAAGCGCGCCGAGGCGATCAGAGCCTTCGACGGCACGCAGCCCGTGAAAAGGCAGTCGCCGCCGAGCGCGCGCCGCTCGACCAGCAGCGTGCGCGCGCCGAGCTGCGCCGCGCCGACGGCGGCCACCAGCCCGGCGGAGCCTCCGCCGATGACGACGATGTCGTAGTTCTCCATCTCTTCGGGAGGCGCGGGCTCTACGCGCCCCGACCCGTTAGCCCGATGGTCCGGTGGCCCGATGGCCCGGCCGCCCACTTTTTCTTAACGGGCGCCCCCTGTCAATCGCGCCCGGGCGGTCCGGCGCCCGCAGTCTGGTATGATGCGCCCGTCACCCTAACTCTTTTTTTCGACCCGGCGGCCCGAAGGCGATGCGGAAGGGCGAGAGGACAGTAGCGTCCTGGTTGAGCGGCGCGCTCGTGCTGAGCGCGTTCGGCGCAGTGCTCTGGCTCGAAGGCCGGAGGCCGCTGCGGCGCGAGACCGAAGACAAGCTCAGGCGCGACGCGCGCAACCTCGCGGTGGCGGGGGCGGGCGCGCTCGTCGCCGGCCTCCTTGAGAAGCCCGCGGCCGAGCGCGCGGCGCGACTGGTAGAGCGGCGCCGGCTCGGGCTTTTGAAGCTTGTGCGGCTGCCCGGCCCCGTCGAGACCGCGGCGGCCGTAGTGCTGCTCGACTACACGCTCTACCTCTGGCACGTGCTTACGCACCGCTCGCCCTTCCTCTGGCGCTTCCACGTCGTCCACCACGCCGACCTCGACCTGAGCGCGACCACCGCGCTGCGCTTCCACTTCGCCGAGCTGCTGCTGGCCGTGCCGTGGCGCGCCGCGCAAATCCTTTCCGTCGGCGTCTCGCCGCGCGCCTTTTCGATCTGGCAGACGCTCCTGATGGTCTCGATCCTCTTTCACCACTCGAACGTGCGCCTGCCGGCGGGCGTCGAGCGGCGCCTCGCACGCCTCGTCGTCACGCCGCGCCTGCACGGCATCCACCACTCGATTGTGCGCGAGGAGGCCGACTCGAACTGGTCGAGCGGGCTGACAGTCTGGGACCGTCTCCACGGCACGCTGCGCCTCGACGTGCCGCAGGAAGAGATCAACGTCGGCGTGCCGGCCTACCGCGAGCCCGAAGAGGTGACGCTCGGCCGCGTGCTCGCCCTGCCCTTCGGCCGGCAGCGCCCGACCTGGCGACTCGGCGGCGACGGCCCGCGCCCGCGCCGCGAGACGGCATGAACGCGCGCCGCAGGATATGAACGCGCCGCCGCAGGATATGAACGCGTCGCCGCACGACATGAACGCGCGTCGCCGCACGACATGACTCCGAGCGTTTCCGTCATCATCCCGGCGCTCGACGAGGAGCGTTCCATCGCGGCGGCGCTCGACGCGGCGGCTCGCGCCGGCGACGGCGTCGAGTTGATAGTCGTGGACGGCGGGAGCACGGACAGGACGCGCGAGGTGGCGCGCGGGCTTGGGGCGCTCGTCATCTCGGCCGGGCGCGGGCGCGGGTCGCAGATGCACGCGGGCGCGCTGGCCGCGCGCGGCGGGGCTCTGTGGTTCGTCCACGCAGACACGCTCGTCCCCGCCGGGGGAGCGCGCCTCGTCACCGAAGCCCTTGCCGACGCGGGCGTGGCCGGCGGCAACTTCCGCGTCCGCTTCGACGGCGAGACGCGGCCCGCGCGCTTCCTGTCGTGGCTCTACCCGCGGCTGCGCCTGCTCGGCCTGTGCTACGGCGACTCGGCCCTCTTCGCACGCCGCGAGGCTTACTTCGCCGCGGGCGGCTTCAAGCCGTTCCCCGTCTTTGAAGACCTCGACCTGCTCCGCGCTCTCAGGCGCCGGGGGCGCGTCGTCGAGGTGCCCGGGTGGGTCGTCACCTCCTCGCGCCGCTTCGAGGGGCGCAGCTTCGCCATGACCTTCGCGCGCTGGTCCGCGTTGCAACTGCTCTACTGGCTCGGCGTCAGCCCGCACACGCTCGGCCGCTGGTACGCACACGTGCGCGCGCCCGGCCGTCGCGGCCGGCGCAGGCCGGAGCAGGGCTGAGTCGGCCGCCGCGAACGCGAACGCGCCGGAGGGCACCGCCCGTCCCGACGCTTAGGGATGCGCACGGTGCAAGACTCGGGCGCCGAGCGGCGTCACTCTCAAGCCGGCGCCTCAGTCGGGCGCCTCGGGCCGTTCGGCGAGGTCGCGGGCGGGGTCGAGGCTTTGCAGCCAGCGGAGGGTGGCGGGCGCGCGGCGGCGGGCGTCGTGGTCGCCCGCCAGTTCGCGGCGCAGGCGTTCGAGGTCGGCGGGCGTGTCCACGTCGTACCAGCGCGGCAGCTCCGCGAGGCGCAGGGAGAGGCGCGCGGCGTTGCGCGCCGTCTGCTCGTAGGCGCGCGGCGTGCTCCATTCGACGCCCTCGAAGAGGCCGGGCGCGGGGCGGCGCAGGCCGACGAGGTAGTAGCCGCCGTCGTCGGTCGGGCCGAGCGCCGCGTCTGCGCCGCCGGAGGCGAGCGCCTCCACGGCCGCCGCGAGGTAGCGGGGCGGCAGCGTCGGGCTGTCGGCCCCGAGCAGCAGGACCGGGCCGGACCCGAGCGCGAAGACCCGCTCGACGACAGACGACAGGCGCTCGCCGAGGCCCGAGCCGCGCTGTTCGAGCCAGCCGACGGCGGCCCCGGCCGGCAGCAGCGGTTCGAGCGCGGCGCGGCCGTCGGCCGGCGCGTAGGCCACGAAGACGGCGCGCACGACCGAGAGCGCGGCCGCAGCCGTGTCGGCGAAGAGGCAGCGGGCGAGCGCCGCGCACTCCGCGGGCGAGAGCGGCGGCGAGAGTCGCGTCTTGACCCGGCCCGCGCGCGGCGCCTTCGCCATCAGGACGACGGCCGGGCCGCGCGTCGCGGCGGCGGCCTCGGGGCGCGAAGCGTCTCGCGGCCGGGGCGCGGCGGCCCCGCGGCCCTCTTGCGGCGAGTCAACCATGACGCTTGTATAAGCCGGCGGCCCGCGGGGCCGCAAACCCGAAATGGCAACTTAAACCGAAGTCAAAGGCGGGCACGAAACGATGAGCTACTACGAAGAGGAAGACCTCGGGCGGTTCGGCGAGATGGGCCGGCACCGGCCCGACTTGTTCGCCAAGTTCATGGACTGGTATCAGGCGTGCCAGGAGGACGGGGCGCTGTCGCGGCGCGAGAAGGCTCTGATCGGGCTCGCCGTCGCCCACGCCCTCCAGTGTCCTTACTGCATCGACGCCTACTCGCAGTCGTGCCTCGAAGCCGGCTCGAACATGGAGCAGATGACAGAGGCGATCCACATGGCCTCGGCCCTGCGCGGCGGCGCGGCTCTCATCCACGGGCTCCAAGCGCACAATTCCGTCAACAAGGTCTCGATGTGATGAAGCCTGAGACAGCCGCCGCGCCGCTGCCGCGCGCGCCAGCCTCGTTCGCCGACAAGCTGGCCGAGCACGGCCTCGACCTGCGCGCCGAGGGCGTCGAGACCTTGCAGGTCAACCTCGGCAAGCTATGCAACCAGGCGTGCAAGCACTGCCACGTAGACGCCTCGCCGCGCCGCACAGAGATCATGCCGCGCGAGGTGGCCGAGCGGGTAACTGCGGCCGTGCGCCGCTTCCGCATCCAGACCGTGGACATCACGGGCGGGGCGCCCGAGTTGAACCCCGGCTTCCGCTTCCTCGTCGAAGAATCGCGGGCGGCGGGGGCGCGCGTCATCGTCCGCCACAACCTGACCGTGATGTTCGAGCCGGGCCAGGAAGACCTGCCCGAGTTCTTCCGCCGGAACCGCGTCGCGGTCGTCTCGTCGCTCCCATACTTCCTCGAACAGCAGACCGACGCGCAGCGCGGCGGCGGCGTCTTCTCGAAGTCAATCGAGGCGCTCGGGCGCCTGAACGCCGCCGGCTACGGCACGGGCGAGGAGGGCCTGACGCTCGACCTCGTCTACAACCCCGTCGGCGCCTACCTGCCGCCGCCGCAGTCCTCGGTTGAGGCCGACTTCAAGCGCGAGCTGCTCGCGCGCCACGGCCTGCGCTTCGACCGCCTCTACACCATCACCAACATGCCAATCCGCCGCTTCCTCGAATACCTGCGCCGCTCGGGCAACGAGGAGCGCTACATGCGCAGGCTAATCGAGGCGTTCAACCCGGCGGCGGTCGGCGGATTGATGTGCCGCACGCTCGTCAGCGTCGACTGGACCGGCCGGCTCTACGACTGCGACTTCAACCAGATGCTCGACCTCGGGGTCGAGCCGGCGCTCGGGCAGACCATCGAAGACTTCGACCCGGAAACCTTCGCCCGCCGCCGCGTTGTGACCGGCCCCCACTGCTTCGGCTGCACGGCGGGCGCCGGCTCGTCGTGCGGCGGCGCGCTCGCAGGGAAATAGCCGCCCCGCGTGATGTGAGCGTAGCGCGTGCGGCGCGCGGGCGAAGACTCCGACCACGCGGGCCGGCCGCGGCGCTTGCCAAGAAAGCGCCGAAGCCGCTAGTCTTTGGTGCCATAAAGCTCCAGCACTCATCTTAGGCTCCCGACCGAGGAGGAAAGCCGTGGCCGCCATCTACCCTTTTCGTGCCCTGCGTCCGCCCGCCGACAAAGTCAAGGAGGTCGCGGCCGTCCCCTACGACGTGGTCAACACCGAGGAGGCGCGCGAGATGGCTGCCGGCAACCCCCTGAGCTTCCTCCACGTCTCGCGCCCCGAGATCGACCTGCCCGAGGGCACCGACATCTACTCCGACGCCGTCTACGAGAAGGGCGCCGAGAACTTCCGCCGGCTCGTCTCCGACGGGGTGCTCGAAGAGGAGGCCGAGCCGAGCCTCTACCTCTACCGGCTGAAGATGGGCGGCCACACGCAGACGGGCGTGGCCGCCTGCTTCTCCGTGGACGAGTACGACCGGGGCCTCATCCGCAAGCACGAGCGGACCCGGCCCGACAAGGAGGACGACCGCACGCGCCACATCCTGACCTTACGCGCGCAGACCGGCCCGGTCTTCCTCACCTGCCGCCCCGACCGAAGAATTGACGCGCTCGTCGAGGCCGAGACCAAGCGTGAGCCGCTCTACGACTTCGAGGCCGAAGACGGCGTGCGCCACACCGTCTGGCGCGCCGCACACCCCGACCAGCTCGTCCGCTGCTTCGCAGAGGTGCCGCTGCTCTACATCGCCGACGGCCACCACCGCGCCGCCAGCGCCAGCCGCGCCCGCGCACACCTGCGCGACCAGAATTCCTCGCACGCGGGCGAGGAGGAGTACAACCGCTTCCTGGCCGTCGTCTTCCCGGCCGACCAGATGCAGATACTGCCCTACCACCGCGTCGTCCGCGACCTGGGCGGCCGGAGCCCCGAAGAGTTCCTTGAGGTCGTCGGCCGCACCTTCAACGTCACCGAGGACGCGCGCCGCGAGGGGCCGGGCGAGGCCGGCCACTGGCACATGTACCTGGCCGGCCGCTGGTACGGCCTGACGCTGAAGAGCGAGTCGGCGCGCACGCTCTCCGACGACCCGACCTCGACGCTCGACGTGAGCCTGCTGCAAGACAACCTGCTCGAACCGCTGCTCGGCGTCAAAGACCCGCGGACCGACAAGCGGATCGACTTCGTCGGCGGCATCCGCGGCACGGGCGAGCTGGAGAGACTGGTGGACGAAGGGCGGGCCGCCGTAGGCTTCGCCATGTACCGGACTTCGATTGACGACCTGCTCCGCGTCTCGGACGCCAACGGCATCATGCCGCCCAAGTCCACCTGGTTCGAGCCGAAGCTGCGCGACGCGGTCCTCATTCACACCATCTGAGGGGGCCGTCCCACTTTCTTACCGACCGAACGGAGCCGCTGGAAGATGCGCGTACTCATCGCCGACAAGTTCGAGCAGTCGGGCCGCGACGGGCTCGACGCCCTCGGGTGCCAGATTTCCTACCAGCCCGACGTGAAGGACGAGGCGCTCATGGAGGCCGTCAGCTCCTACGGGCCTGACGTGTTGATCGTCCGCTCGACGAAGGTGACGGCCGAGATGATCGAGGCCGGCTCGCTCAAGCTGATCGTGCGGGCCGGGGCCGGCTACAACACGATTGACGTGGCGGCCGCCTCGCGCCGCGGAGTCTACGTCTCGAACTGCCCCGGCAAGAACTCTGTGGCCGTGGCCGAGCTGGCATTCGCCCTGATGCTGGCGCTCGACCGCCGCGTGGCCGACAACGTCGCAGACCTGCGCGCCGGCCGCTGGAACAAGAAGGAGTACTCGAAGGCCCGCGGCCTCTACGGCCGCACGCTCGGCCTGGTCGGCACGGGCCAGATCGGCCGCGAGATGGTCGTGCGCGCCCTCGCCTTCGGCATGCCGGTCGTGGCGTGGAGCCGGAGTTTGACCGACGAGGCGGCGGCCGAGCTGGGCGTCGAGCGCCGCGCGAGCCCGCTCGACGTGGCGCGCGACTCCGACGTGGTCAGCGTCCACGTCGCCCTCAAGCCCGAGACGCGCGGCCTCGTCGGCTCGGACTTCTTCGCCGCCATGCGCGACGGCGCCTACTTCGTCAACACCTCGCGCGGCGAGGTGGTGGACCAGCCGGCCCTCGTGCGCGCCATGCGCGAGAAGAACATCCGCGCCGGCCTCGACGTGTTCGCCTCCGAGCCCACCTCGTCGGCCGGCGAGTTCGCCGACGAGATTCGCTCCGAGCCGAACCTCTACGGCACGCACCACATCGGCGCCTCGACCGACCAGGCGCAGGAGGCCATCGCGGCCGAGGCCGTCCGCGTCGTCCGCGTCTTCAAAGAGACGGGGCGCGTGCCGAACGTCGTCAACCTCGCCGCGCGCACCGCCGCCACGCACACGCTCGTCGTCCGCCACCGCGACCGCCCCGGCGTGCTGGCCGCCGTCCTCGACCGGATACGCTCGGCCTCCATCAACGTCCAGGAGATGGAGAACATCATCTTCGAGGGCTCGGAGGCGGCGGTCGCCCGCATCAACCTCGACGCCGCCCCGCCCTCGGACGCGCTCGAACACTTGCGCGCCTCGAACGACGACATCATCGAGCTGAGCCTGCTGGAAATTAAATGAGCGTGACGAGTGACGAGTGACGAGTGACAAGAAAGAGCAGTCTTCATCTTGTCACTCGTCACTCGTCACTCGTCACGGGAGAAACTTATGACTGAGAGGATATTCAACTTCAGCGCCGGCCCGGCCGTGCTGCCCGTGCCCGTGCTCGAACGCGCGCGCGAAGAGATGCTGAGCCTGCCCGGCGTCGGGATGTCGGTGATGGAGATCAGCCACCGCTCGAAGACCTTCGACCAGATCATCGCCGGGGCCGAGGGCGGCCTGCGCGAGCTGATGGGGATACCGGAGAACTACCACGTCCTCTTCCTTCAGGGCGGGGCGAGCTTGCAGTTCTCGATGGTGCCGATGAACCTGCTGCCCGCGGGCGGGAGCGCCGACTACGTCGTGACGGGGAGCTGGGGCAAGAAGGCCGTCAAGGAGGCGAAGAAGCAGGCGGCCGTCAACGTCGCGGCCGACATGGCCGACAGCCGCTACAACCGCGTGCCCTCGGCCGAAGAGCTGAAGCTCGACCCCTCGGCCGCTTACGTCCACTTCACCTCGAACGAGACAATCGAGGGCGTCGAGTTCTTCGAGGAGCCCGAGACCGGCGGCGTCCCGCTCGTCTGCGACGCCTCGTCCGACATCTGCTCGCGCCCAGTTGACGTGTCGAAGTACGCCCTCATCTACGCCGGCGCGCAGAAGAACCTCGGCCCCTCCGGCCTCACCGTAGTCATCCTCCGCGAAGACCTCCTTGAGCGCGTGCCCGACGGCCTCCACACGATGCTCGACTACCGCACGCACGTGCAGAACAAGTCGCTCTACAACACCCCGAACACGTGGGGCATCTACATCCTCAACCTCGTCTGCGACTGGGTGCGCGGGCAGGGCGGCCTCGCCGGCATGTACGAGAAGAACCGCCGCAAGGCCGGGAAGATTTACGACGCCATCGACGCCACGGACTTCTACCGCGGCCACGCCGCGAGGGAAGCACGCTCCATCATGAACGTCACCTTCCGCCTGCCCTCGGAGGAACTCGAAAAGAAGTTCACCGCCGAGGCCACCGCACAAGGGCTCGACGGCCTCAAGGGCCACCGCTCCGTCGGCGGCATCCGCGCCTCCATCTACAACGCCTTCCCCGAAGAAGGCTGCGACGCCCTCGTCCAATTCATGCGCGACTTCGAGCGCGCCAACGGCTAACGCCACCGACCCGGCATCACAAATCAACCGAGCTTCAGCGGACGAGTTCCCGCCGGAGCTCGGCTGATTTCCGTTGCCAGCCTTCCACGATAGTGGGGTCAGCTTTCGCACTCCTCAAGGGTCTGGCGAGCCTCTTCAAGGGCCGGGTGACGCAGTAGGGTGAAGATTTCGACGGCGCGCCGGGCATATGAGAGAGCCTCTGGCTTCTGTCCTTGCCGAGCGAGGGCAAACGCGAGGCGGTGGCAGTCGCTGGCGATTAACTCCTTACGGCCAACCTTTTCGGCCAAAGCCAGAGCCTCACGGGCCAGGGTTTCCGCGCCGGACCAGTCCTTGCGGATCAGAGCCAGCTCGGCCAGATTACCGGTATAGGTAGCGATGCCTTCGCGATAATTGGTGGCCCTAGCAATCCGCAAGGCTTCGCGGTAGTCGCGCTCGGCGTCTTCAAGGTCGCCCGAGTGTTGTTCTACGTCGGCGAGATCGTTTAGGACGATAGCGACATCAACGCTCTCGGGGCTCAAGGTGCGCCAAAGCTCCACGGCTTCGCGGTAGGCCGCGATGGCAGCATGGTAATCCCTAATCAACTGGTGCCCGATGCCGCGGAAGCGGATGGCTGTGGCCCGTTCGCGGGCACCCGCTTGGGCGTCGCGCCAGTGGGCCTCGGCGCGGTCAGCGCAGGCAAACAGTTCTGCCGACTGCCCGTACAGATAGTAGACCCAGCCGGCATCGAAGGCCCGCCAGCCGGCTTCCTGGAAATTTTTAACTGCTACAGCCTTGTCTTCGGCATCCTGCGAGAGGGCGAGCCATTCATCCCAGCGGCCGGTGAAATTGAGAAAATCGCGCAGTGCGTTGCACACAGTCTGAAGCCGGTCATTCGCCCCGGCGAGGAAACGTGGCAGGGCGGCGGCGACCGTGGGCCATGCGGCGTCGAGTACTGGGAAGTTGTCGTATTCTTGGAAGCCGTTCTCCACCACCCACGCGTAGGCTTGCTTTTCGAGACGGTCGCCGGTCTTCGCGACGACCTCGGGCTTCCGCCGCCGCAGGAAGTCAGCGACTAAAGGGACGAGGGCGAACGCGGTTTCCTCGGTGTTCGGGACGACGAGCGAGCGGTTGGCGAGGCTGCGCAGGGCGGTCTCGGTTGACTCCTCGTCGCAGCCCGCGACCGTGGCGAGGTGTTCTACTTTGGCCGGCAGGGTGAAGTAGGTGAGTGCACAAATGACTTTGGTCTCGTCGTCGGTGAACTCGTCAACCAGGTCGCCGAAGACGAATTCGAGCGGGTCGTTGTCGGGCGGGCAGGAGCGGAGGAAGTCGAGGGCGTCGGCGATGGTGCGGCAGTGTCCGCGGCCGAGCTGGCCGGCCACCCAGCGGAGGAGCAGGGGTTTGCCGGCGGTCTGTTCGTAAAGGAGGACGCGCTCGGCCTCGGTGGTCCTGGCGAGCAGCGGGTTGCGGCGCGCGAGGTCGGCGAGGGTGTCGAGCGCGGCCTGCCGGCCGAGTTTTTCGAGGATGAGTTCCTCGGAGCCGGAGCCGATGCGTCGGCGGCTGGTGAGGATGGCCTTGCAACCCACGGGCAAACGCTTGACGAAGGTGAAGAGCTTGTCGCGGTCGGGCTTGGGGAGTGATTCGAGGTTGTCGAGGATGAGGAGCGCCTGTTCGTCGCGGAGGGCTTCGAGCAGGAGGCGGAAGCGCTGGTCTTCGGGGGCCTTCGTGATGTCGGCGCGGCCCAGCTCGCGCGAGAGCTCGTTGAGCATTTCGAGGAGGCCGGGCAGGACGAAGATGCCCAGCTCGCGCAGGCCGTCGTCGTCTAGCTCGCGCGACTTCACGGAGACGAAGGCGATGCGCTTGAACTGTTCGGGCGTGCAGTCGTAGGCGGCGCGGACGGCGAGCGAGGTCTTGCCCATGCCGCCCGGCCCGTCGATGAGCGCGCCCCACGTGCGGTTCTCGGGGTCGAGGGCTTCGCGGATTTGCGCCAACTCGGCCTCGCGGCCGAAGAAGGACTGAAGGCGCGGGAGGTTGTTGGGGATCAGGGTGTGCGCGGGGCGCGCGCTGGTCTCGGCTTCGGTGGCGCGCTGCTGCCGGCTCTTGAACTCGCCCAGCGCATGCAGGACGAGGCGGTGAAGTTCCTCGGCCGACTTGAACTCTTTGCGCACGCGCCCGTCGGCCGCGCGAGCCTTGAACCTGCGCAGCTTCTCCTGCGCCTCCTCGCTGGCCTCGATGTCGGCCGCGGTGAAGGCGTGCCCCGCGTGGGCGGTGAAGACGAGGATTTCCCGGAGCTTGCCTTCTGCCTTGCGCTTCAGCGCGCGGTCAAACTCCATCTCGGTGATCGAGACTTCCTGCCCGTCGGGCACCCAGCCGTAGCGGAAAGCGTAGATGCCGACGTAGATGTCGGCCCGGTCAACCATCTCCAAAGAGGCGGCGACGCCGGTGGCGTCGCCGGCCGGGAGTTGTTCCATGCCGATGGGGAAGACGCCCGCTTCGAGGCACGCCTTGTGAGCCAGCGCGCGGTGTTCCGGCAGGTCGAGTGCCGTGCTGCTGAGCATGGCCCTGAACTGGCCGGGCTGCGTGACGGCGGGCGTGTCAACATAGGTGGGTTCTTGATGAGACATGTTCGATTCACTTCTGTGGGCAGGCGGAAGGGCCTGTGGCGCGGGGGCCGGCGCCGATTATCCACCGTGGGGGCGCGGCGCCCAAACTCAGAGAGCTGACTTCGGCCGCGGCCGCGCGTGCTTGGCGCGGGTGCGGGGGCGGTTTAAAGTAAGGGCGCGCCGTCCGGTCGTCTCCCGCCGGGGCGGCGCGAAACCTTTTCCCTGTTGAGACTGATGAGAGCCAAATTCCTGTTCCCCCTCGTCCTGTGCGCCGCCCTGTCGGCCGTCATGTTCTCGGTCGCGCAGAGGCCCGCGGGCGGCGAGACGAACAACTCTTCGGCGGTTGAGAAGAGGCTGCGCAACGTGAGGCAGTTGACCGACGGGGGCGAGAACGCCGAGGCTTACTTTTCGGGCGACGGCCGCACGCTCGTCTTCCAGTCGAAGCGTGACGGCCGCGCGTGCGACCAGATTTACACGATGCGCTCGGACGGCTCCGACGTGCGCATGGTCTCGACCGGCGACGGCACGACCACCTGCGCTTACCTCTTCCCGTCGGGCCGGCGCATCATCTACGCCTCGACGCACCTTGCCGGCAAAGAGTGTCCGCCGCCGCCCGACCGCTCGCGAGGGTACGTCTGGCCCATCTACGCCGGCTTCGACATCTTCTCGGCCGACGCCGACGGGCGGAACCTGCGCCGCCTGACCTCGACGCCCGGTTACGACGCCGAGGCCACGATGAGCGCCGACGGCCGCCGCGTCGTCTTCACCTCTATCCGCGACGGCGACCTCGACATCTATTCGATGGACCCTGACGGCCGCAACGTCAGGAGGCTGACCTCCGAACTCGGCTACGACGGCGGCCCCTTCTTCTCGCGCGACGGCAAAAAGATCGTCTACCGCGCTTACCACCCGAAGACGCCCGAGCAGGTCGCTCGCTACAAGAAGCTCTTGAGTGAGAACGTCATCGAGCCGGCGAACTTTGAAATCTGGGTGATGGACGCCGACGGCCGCAACAAGCGGCGCGTGACCGACTTCGGCGCCGCCTCCTTCGCGCCCTACTTCACGCCCGACGGCCGCCGCATCATCTTCTCGTCGAACCTTGAGAACCCGCGCGGGCGCAACTTCGACCTCTACCTCGTTAACCTCGACGGCACGGGCCTTGAGCGCGTCACCCACAGCGAAGTCTTCGACGGCTTCCCGATGTTCTCGCCCGACGGCCGCCGCCTGGTCTTCGCCTCGAACCGCAACGCCAAACGCATGGGCGACACCAACGTCTTCATCGCCGACTGGGTCGAAGAGTCGGAGGGCCGCGTCGGCGGCACCATAACCACCGCGCGCGACGAGCCGGTATCTGGCGCCGTCCTCACCTTCGAGCGCGGGCGCGTCAAGGTCGAGGCCGTCACCGACGAGGGAGGGCGCTACGAGGTCGGGCTGCCGGCCGGCGTCTATCGCGTCACGGTCACTAAAGCCGGCTTCCGCGCGCTCGGCGAGAGCGTGCGCGTCTACGCCGGCGAGAGCACGGCCTTCGGCCCGGTCCTGCGGGCCGTGGCCGTGCGCTCCGACCGGCGCCAGTCCTGACGGTGAAAGATATGAAGCTCAGCAGATTCGCCGCCGCCCTGCTCTCGCTGCTGCTCGTGGCCGCCCCGGCGCTCGCGCGGCAGGCGCCGGCCGTTGTGGACGCGGCGCGGCTGCGCGAGCACGTCGCCTACCTCGCCTCGGAGAAGCTCGAAGGCCGGAGGACCGGAACGCGGGGCGCGGATGAGGCGGCCCGCTACGTCGAGCGCGAGTTCAGGCGGCTCGGCCTCAGGCCGGCCGGCGACCCCGCGCCCGGCCGCGAGGGCGACCGCCGGCTCTACACGCAGCAGTTCCCCTACGTGGCCGGCGTCGAACTCGGCAAAGGTAACGTCATGACGGCCACGCGCCGCCCCTCCGCGCATGGGCAGGGCGCCCCGCGGGCTCTGGACCTCCGCGCCGGCGAAGACTGGATGCCGCTCGGCTTCGGCTCGAACGGCGAGGTTGAGGCGAAGGTCGTCTTCGTCGGCTACGGCATCTCGGCCGCCGAGCAGAACCACGACGACTACAAGGGCGTGGACGCCGCCGGCAGGGTGGCGCTCGCCTTCTCGGGCACGCCCGAGGGCGACGACCCGCACGGCCGCCTCAGGCGCGCCGGTGAGGCGAGGTTCAGGCCGCGGCGGCCCGCGCGGCCGGGGCCGCGGCCCTCGTCCTCGTCGCCGCCGAGGAGGAGTTCGGGCGCGACCGGCTCTCGCTGCTGCGCTACGACAACTCCGGCGGCGAGGCGGGGCTGCCCGTCGCCGTCGTCTCGCGGCGGGCCGCGGCGAACGTCCTCGGCGTGGCCGGCCACGCGGGGCTCGCCGAGTTAGAGAAGGCCCTGCGCGCCGGGGGAGGCGCGGGCGGCGCGGGCGGCGAGTCGAGGCAGGAGGCCGGCGACCGCGACACCACCCTCAAGCGGCGCAACGACCTCGCCGAAGGCGTCGTGCTTCGCCTCAGGACCGACGTGGCGCGCCGGAGCGTGCCGGCCACGAACGTCGTCGGGCTGCTCGAAGGCTCGGACCCGAAGCTGAAGGACGAGTACGTCGTCGTCGGCGCGCACTACGACCACCTGGGTCGCGGCGGGGCCGGGAGCCTCGCGCCGCGCGAGGGCGACATTCACCACGGGGCGGACGACAACGCATCGGGCACGGCGGCGCTGCTGGAACTGGCGCGGCTGCTCTCGGCCGAGCGGGCGAAGATGAGGCGCGGCGTCCTCTTCGTCGCCTTCGGCGGCGAGGAGGAGGGGCTGCTCGGCTCGAACCACTACGTCAACCGCCCGACCGTGCCGCTCGAACGGGCCGTGGCGATGCTCAACCTCGACATGGTCGGGCGGCTGCGGGGCGGGGCGCTCAACGTGGGCGGCGTCGGGACCGCGGCCGAGTGGCGCGAGATTCTCGGACGCCTCAACACCGGCTGGCGGGTTGACCTGAAGGCCGCCGCGGCGGCAGGGACGCGGGGAGAGCAGGGCGACAACCCCGACCCGCGCGCCGTGCCGGCTGACGAGCGGCCGGCACGGTTGCCGGACGAGTCTGCCGCGCGCGTCATCGTCACGGGCGCGAACGGCGAGACGGTCGCCACCGCCCGGCCCGGCCCGCGATTTGACCTGCGCCTGAACGAAGACGGCCTCGGCCCCAGCGACCACGCCTCCTTCTACCTCAAGCGCGTGCCCGTCCTCTTCTTCTTCACCGGCTCGCACGAGGACTACCACAAGCCCTCGGACACGGCCGACCGCGTCAACTACGAGGGACTGACCGCCATCACCTCGTTCGTCCGCGACGTGGTCCACGAGCTACAGGCCCGCGACGCGCGCCCCGCCTTCACCGCCGCGAAGGTCGAAGCCACGGCACGCTCGACCGGCTTCCGCGTCTACCTCGGCACCATTCCGGCCTACGGCGACTCGTCCGACGGCCTCAGGCTCGACGGCGTCCGCGAGGGCTCGCCCGCCGAGCGGGCCGGCCTCAGGGCGGGCGACCGCATCGTCAGACTCGCCGGCCGCGACGTGCGCAACGTCTACGACTACACGCAGGCCCTCGCCGGGATGAAGGCCGGCGAGGAGTACGAGGTCGAGGTGGTCCGCGACGGCCGGCGCCTGGCGCTCAAGCTCACGCCGGCCGAGCGGAAGTGACGGGGAAAAGGGTGAAGGAAGAAACGGTGAGAGGAACAACAAGGGCCGGTGAAGGCAGAGTCTCTGCCGTCTAAAGACATCCGGCCCCGCCGCCGACGGAGAGAGTTCTGCGACGTAACAAAAGAGGTAAGGGGGAAAAGGCTTAAGCCTTTTCCCCCTTACCTCTTTTCACCTTTTTCCCGGTCCCTACCACCGGGGCTCGCGGTCGCGGCCTCCGCCGCCGCCACGGCCTCCTCCTCCGCCGCCGCCGCGTCCGCCGCGGTCATAACCGCCGCCGCCGCCGCCGCCGTAACCGCCGCCGCCGCGGTTCTCGCGCGGCTTGGCCTCGTTGACGGTCAGGTTGCGACCGCCGAAGTCCTTGCCGTTGAATTGTGCGATGGCCGCCTGCGCGCCCTCGTCGTTCGCCATCTCGACGAAGCCGAAGCCGCGCGAGCGTCCCGTGTCGCGGTCCTCGACCACCGTGGCCGTCTCGACCTCGCCCGCCTGCGAGAAGTACTCGCGCAAATCCTCGCTCGTAGTGTTGAAGCTGAGGTTACCAACGTAAAGTCTCGTGCTCATCTCTACTGATCCTCTGTGATTGTGAAGCGCGGGCGAGCGTTTCCGGGGCGGCGCGGCCGCGGGCTCGCGGCGCCCGCTGGCGGCCGCCCCGGCATGGGCGGCGAACTCGACCGGTGCTCTTCGACTACTGACGAGAGCTGCTTCTGAATCGACTTCCGACCTCACTCTCCTTCAGCCGAACACCGTCGCCTCACGAGTCGCTGGCAGGCGCGGGACCGACGGCCGGCCCGCGCGAGAGCAGGAACCTGACGGCCCAAAGTATGCCGCCGTACCCAGTCCCCGCGCAAGATTTTTTTCCCGGCGGCGGCCTGCCGCAGCGGCACCACCCGCCGCGGCCCACGCTTCCCGGTAATGCGGCTTGAAAAGCCGCGCCCGTTGGAGCAGAATGCCGCGTGTCCTGAATTTCAACGGCGCCACTTCGCCGGCGCCTTTTTTGAACACTACACCGGAGCGCTCCCGCCGCCCGCGCGCCGTCTCAAAATGATCGGCCGAACTATCTCGCACTACCACATCCTCGGCCAGGTCGGCGAGGGGGGCATGGGCGTGGTCTACGTGGCCGAGGACACCCGGCTCGGCCGGCGCGTCGCCGTCAAGATTCCGCACGCAGGGCGCGACGAGCGCCACTACCGCTCCCGCTTCCAGCAAGAGGCCCGATCCGCCTCGAAGCTCAACCACCCCAACATCGCCGCCGTCTACGACTACGGCGAAGGCCCGGACGGCCAGCCCTTCATCGTGATGGAGCTGGTCGCCGGCCAGACGCTCGGCGAAATCCTGACGGGGCCGGGCCTGAGCCTCCAGCGGGCGGTCGAGATCATCGGCGACGTGGCCTCGGCGCTCTCCGAGGCACACCGCCGCGGCGTCGTCCACCGCGACATCAAGCCCTCGAACGTCATCATCAACGACCGCGGCGAGGTCAAGGTACTCGACTTCGGGCTCGCCAAGCAGCTCGAAGACGTGCACGCGTCCGCCGGCCCCTCCTCACCCGAGGCGCAGACGCTGCTCGCCACCCACACGCGCAGCGACGTGGTCATCGGCACGCCGCTCTATCTCTCGCCCGAGCAGGCGCGCGGCGCCCGCGTTGACGGCCGCAGCGACCTCTTCGCCCTCGGCGCCCTGCTCTACGAGTGTGTGGCCGGCCGGCCGGCCTTCTCCGGCTCGAACGTCATCGAGATCGGCGCGCAGGTCCTGCACGTAGACCCGGCGCCCCCGTCTCACTTCAACCCGCTCGTCCCGCCCGACCTCGACCGCCTGGTCCTCAAGGCGCTCGCCAAGAAGCCGGAGGAACGGTTCCAGACGGCGGACGAGATGGCCGACGAGCTGGCTCGCGTCGGCGTGCAGCTCGGCGGGGCCGCGACGGTGCGCACGCGGCGGCTCGCCACCGGGCCTTACTCGATGCGGACCAGCGCGCTGACGACGCTGACGCAGAATTTGCGTCGCCCGCGATTCTCGCCGCTCACGCTGATCCTCGCGCTGTCCGTCGCCCTGCTCGGCGTCTGGGCCGTGGCGCGGTGGAGCCGCCCGGGGCCGCACGTGCCCTCGCCCGAGGCGCTCAGTCCCTTCGAGGAGGGCGTCAAGGCGATGCGCGACGGGGCCTACTACCGCGCCTCGCTCCTCTTCAAGGAGGCGGTCGAGCGCGACGACCAGTTCACGCTCGCTTACGCGCGCCTGGCCGAGGCCCGTTTCGAGATGGACTTCCTCGACGCGGCCAAAGACGACCTGCTCACCATCCCCTCGCTCGACCGGGCGCGCGACGCGCTGCCCGAGCGCGACCGCCTCTACCTCGACGCCGTGACGGCCACCGTCAGGCGCGACACTGCGGGCGCCGTCGCCGCTTACCGCCGCCTCGCCGCCCTCGACCCCAACTCGCCGCAGGTCCACGTTGACCTCGGCCGCGCGCTGGAGAGGCACAACCAGACCCGCGAGGCCATCAACAGCTACACCGAGGCCGCCACGCGCAGCCCTACCTACCCGGCCGCACACCTCCGCCTCGGCATCCTCCACGCGCGCCAGAGGAACCTCCCGGCCGCGCTTCAGAACTTCCAGCGCGCCGAGGAGTTGTACGCCGCCTCGGCCGACCCGCACTCCGCCGAGGGCATGGCCGAGGTGGCCTTCCAGCGCGGCCGCCTCTTCGTCGAACAGGGCAGGCAGCCCGAGGCGAAGCGCGAGCTGGAGCGTGCCCTCGACCTGGCCGAGCGAGCCAGGAACATCCACCAGCAGGTGCGCGTCAACCTCCAATACTCCTACCTGGAAGCCGAGCCGGCGGCGATATCAAGGGCGCGCGGCGCCGTCGAGACGGCCGAGGCCAACGGGATGCACGACCAGGCCGCCTACGGTCAGGTCACGCTCGGCAACCTCGCCCTCTACAAGCGGCAGGACCGCGAGGAGGCCGAGCGGCTCTACAGGCGGGCGCTCGACTCGGCCCGCGCCCACAGGGTCAAGCGCTACGAGGCGTTCGCGCTCGTCAACCTCGGCAACCTGCACGTGATGCAGGGGCGGTTCGACGACGCGCTGCCGCTGCTCGAACGCGCGCTCAGCTTCTACCGCGAAGGCGGTTATCACAAGGAGACGACCTCGGCCATCGCGCTGCTGGTCCGCGTCCAGCGGCGGCGCGGCGACCGCGAGGGCGCGCTGCGCGTGCTCGACGAGCAACTGCGCGCGGCCGAGCAGATCGGCGACGCGCAGCAGGTCGGGTTCCTCCACCAGGAGCGCGGCTTCGTCTTACAGGCGCAGGAGAGGCTGCCGCAGGCGCTCGCCAGCTTCACCGAGAGCCTGAAGGTTTACCGGCAGCTCGACGACCGGATGATGCTGCCCTACGGCCTGCTCAACACCGCCATTCTCTACCGCCGCCTCGGCCGCTACGAGGAGATGCGTGCCGCTCTCGGTCAGGCCGCCGAGGTGCTGGCGGCCGCGGGAACGAAGGCGGGCGAACTGCCGGCCAGCCTCCTCGTCATCGAGGCCGAGGCCGACCTCTCGCAGGGGCGCGCGGCCGCCGCGGCCGACAAAGCGCGGCGGGCCGACGCCCTCTTCCCCGTCGCCGCCGGCTCAAAGCCCAACGCCACGCAGTTCGACATCAAGCTCGTGCGGTGCCGGGCCGAGGCCGGGGCCGGCGCCCGCGGCCTCGGCCTCTGCGAGGAGGCGGTCAGAGAGACCGAGGCGGCCGCCGACGAGGCGACCGTAATGGCGGCGCGACTGGCCCTCGCGGAGGCCCGCATGGCTGCGGGCGACGCGCGCGGGGCGCTGGAGGAGGCGGCGGCGGCTCTGGAATCGGCGTCGCGGCTGGGGCTGATGGAGTCGGAATGGCGGGCGCTGGCCGTGGCGGCGGCGGCGGCGCGGCGCGCCGGGGACGCGGCGGCCGAGCAAGACTACGCGGCGCGGTCGGCCGAGGCGTTAAGCCGACTCGAAGAAAACTGGGGAGCGGATGTCCTCACCACGTTCCTCACGCGCCCCGACGTGCGGGCGTTGAACCGAGCGCCGGCGTCCTCAATCGCCGGGCGTTAAACCGGGAGACCCGCGCAGGGACATCGCGGCCCCCGGCCCACCAGAAAGGTTTTGCCCTGAACTCACACGAAGGAGAAAAAAAGCAATGCCAGAACCTCCAGTCGTCATCACCGGCGGCTCGGTCCACATCAAGCTCAGCTCCGAAGACTTCCCGGCCTCGCCGCAGGAAGTCAACGGCAACGTCCGCATCGCAAGCGTCGAAGTCAAGGACGAGAACAACAACGTCGTCAGCACGGTGAACTTCCCGAACGGGAAGTTCACCGTCACCTTCTACAAGTCGCCGCAGAACTCAAGCTCGAAGTGAGGGCTGTGCAGGCGGGAACGGCGCGGGCGCGTGGTCGCCCGCGCCGTTCCCTTTTTTAGTCGAGGGCGGCACGGGCCGGCGTCTCGTGGGGCGTCGCGCCGCTACAGTCCGACTCGAGCTCGCCGCGGCCGGCGGCCGCCGCCGTGTCGTCCTCCTCGGCCGGGCCGCGCCGCTCGCTGCGCAGAGACTCGAAGACATCGGCCAGCCAGCAGAGGGTTCCGCGCGCGCCCAGGTGTTCGCGGACGCGCGCGAAGATGCCGGGGTAGACGCGGGCCGTCTTCGCCAGCAGCCCGCGCAGGGAGGCGAAGCTCAGCCGGTCCTGGAACAGCTCGCGCCGCACGCGCTCGTCGAGCAGGTGGAGCGCGGCCGTTACGGCGTTCATCGTCTCGTTGACCGCCTGCGGCTTCGAGCGGGCTGCCGGCCGCATGAAGTCCGCAAGACCCGAGGTCTGCGCCGCGCCGGGCTCGCGGGCCGAGACGCGCGCGAGCCCGGCGGCGTCGGTCGCGTCCGCCCGCAACGCCTGCTCTGTCAGCCGCGCGAGCCGCCCCAGATTCCTGACCTGTGCGCCGAACCCGGAGAAAGCGAGTGGGCTTGCCGCGCCGGCCGCGCCGCCGAGCGTGAGCACTCGGTCGGCGGTCCTCACCTCGCGCTCGCGCCAGTGGCGGCGCCGCACGACGGGAACGTGGCCGAAGACGGGCCGGCGCACGCGCCAGCCGGCGCCGCGCCGCTTGTAGCCTGGCAGCGACTCGAAGTAACGCTCGTAGAGCGAGAGCAGCGACTTGTCGGCCGCCGACTCGACCGTGTCGTAGAAGAAGAGGCGGGTCGTGTACTCGTCGGCGCGCGGCGAGCCGGCGAAGCCCTCCCAGATCAGTTGCCGGTGCTCGCCGGCGTCCTCGGTGCTGACGAGGATTTCGGCGGCGTCGAAGGCCACCTCGTCGCGCTCCGCGCCGCGGCCGAATCCGCTCGCCACGGTCCCGACCGCCGTGCAGACGTGCGTGGCCCCGCGCCCCCCGTTCAACTGGCGCGCGACCGGCGAGGAGGCGCCGGTCGCGTCGGCGAAGAGGCGCGCCCGGAAGTAGCGGCGCGCGCCGCCCGGCCCCTCGGCCTCGACGGTCACGTGCTCGCGCTCGACGTAGGCGCGGACGAATCGCAGGCCGTCGAGCAGCAGGCAGCCCTTCGGCCCCTCGCGCCGGATTTTGTCGGCGGCCAGGTCGAGCAGGGCGTCGGCGCAGACCGCCACGTCGAGCACGCCGCTCACCCAGAGCGGGTCGGACTTGACGCGTGAAGTCTTGTCGTGGAACTTGACGATCCCGCCGCGGCCGCACCGGTTGACGACCGCCCGCTCCAGCTCGGCCGCCGTGAAGAGGCCGGCCCGCTCGAACTCCTTCAACTCTTCGTCGGAGAGGTTCCAGTCGCGGCCGGCGCGGCCGACGGCCCCCGAGTCGAAGACCAGCACGCGACGGCCGTACCGGCATGCCAGCACCGCCGCGTGGAGCAGCCCGAGCCCGCCGCCCGCGTAGACCACGTCAACCTCGGCCTCGACCTCGGCGCCGGCGGGCGGGCGCCCGCTTACGATCACCTCGGCGCAGTCGGGCCGGCCGCCGCGCGTGTCAATCGCGGCGCGCCAGCCCTCGTCGGCCTCCCAGACCATTCGCAGCCACTCCTCGCGCAGCGGCAAGGTGCCCAGGTTTTGCACCGTCAGCGGGTAGTGCCGGCGGAAAAAGGCCAGGTCGGGCGCGGCCGCCCCCTGTTTCGTCAGGCCCGCCGGGCGGGCGTAGGTCGTGGCGAGTGTGGCCGTGGCAACCATAAGACACCATGCGCGCGCCACCGCGCGGGCGGGCGCTTTGATAGCAAGGCGCGGCCCGCCGGGAAACCGAAAAAGTTCAAATTACGAAGGGAGACCTGCGTGGGCCGGAGTGTAAACGAGGGGCGCGCGCCGAGTAAACCCGCAGGCACGCCGGGCGGCGGCCCGGGGAAGGATGAGAGAAAAATGTGAGCCGCCGGAAACAAATGGCCGTCGCGTCCGAGGCCGCGAGCCGGCCCGGAGGCGACGGCTCGCGGCCTCGGACGCGACGCCCTCCGGCGATGGCACCCTGCCCCGGCAGCGAGGCGCCCCCGACGCCTCTCTCTGCGCCGCCCCTCAGCGGCGGGCGCGCGAGATAAGGCCGATGACGGCGACGAAGATGGCCGAGCCGATAATCGACCAGACGACGGGGAAAGTCTTCCCGCCGACCTCGACCGGCAGGGGCTCCGGCAGCCCCATGTTCCGCGCGAGCCACACCCCGAGCAGCGCCCCGATAAAGCCGAGCGCGATGGAGACCAGGCACCCGCCGCGGGAGAAACCGCCGATGGCCTGGCCCAGCGCGCCGCACAGGCCCGCCACCAGCAGCAGCAAGAGCAAATCAACGAAAGTCATTCGGCCCCCCTCCGCCCCCTATTTTTTCGCGCGAGAATAACGCCGAACCGCCGCCGCGCCAAGCCCTTACCGGTCGCCCCGCCCCCGCGGCGACGGCGGCCCGAAACGTTTCTCTTCCCAAGCGGGGCGGCGGTTGGCTACAATTTCCGCAGGCCCGGCAGGCCCGGAAGGGCCGCCCCGGCGGTGCAACCGGGCGCCACCCTGTCACATCTTAAACCGGCACGCGGCGGCGCTTCTCTCACCCTGGCCGGTCGCGTGGCCCGGCTCGAAAGTTAACCGGTCCGCAACCTAACCAGGTCAGAGAATTTCAAGGAGAACTATCGTCATGCGTCAGCTCTTCATCGCCTCGCTCCTCGTCTTCGCCTCGTTCGGCGTGACCGCTGCGCAGGCCCAGAACGCCTCCACGCAGCAGGAGATTCCGAACATGGGCCGCGCGCCGCGCGAGGCCGACGGCGTCGGCCGCCTCGACCTCCGCGTCGTGGACGCGAACGGCAACCCGGTCGAGGGCGTCCGCGCCGACCTCAAGTCGAAGCGCTCGAACGGCTTCGAGTGCGAGTCGTGGAACTGGACCGACGCCCGCGGCGTCTCCGTCCTGCCGCCGCTCCACATGGGCCGCCTCCAGCTCACGCTCAAGGCCAAGGGCTACGAGACGCTCAAGCTCAACGTCAACGCCGCCGACCTCGACCAGCCGCTCCGCGTCACCATGGTCCGCAAGAAGTAAGGACGGGGCCGCAAAGGGCAGAGGTTCAAATAAGGGAGAGGGGCCGTCGCTAACCGGCGGCCCCTCTCTCTTTTCTCCTTCTCCCCTTTTAACCCTTTACCCTCTCCCCCTCCTTTATGTGACGGGCGCGCCGGGCGGCTCTGCCGCGCCGACGCCGATGATGCTGCGGACCGTCTCGGAGCGCAGGCCGACGCCGACGTGGTCGCCGCGGAAGACGGCGCCGACTTCGGGGCTCGCCATGAGGTGCTTGAGGGCTTCGCCGCCGGACTCGGCATAGCGCCCTTCGCGGATGAGGTCTATCTCTTCCGGGTGCTGTTCGAGGTACTCTTCGAGCATGGGCCACCGCAGTGAGACGATGGCCCAGAGCGCGAGTTGCTTTCGCACGTCGAGGTCCCCGAGGACATCCACGCCCGCCAGCAGCGCCGCGTCGCGCAGCACCGTATAGGCATTCACCAGCCGCTTCATCGCCCGCGGGTTCGGCTCCAGAAGCGGGGCGAACCGTTGCAGGAACTGCTCGGCGCTGGCGTCCATCTCGTGGCTGGCGAGCCGCCTGACCGCGGCGCCCATGCGCACGTGCTCGCGGAGCGGGTCGGCACCAACACTCGCCGGCTCCCGCAACAGCTCGAAGACCTCAGACTCAGTCCTGGCCTCCTCGAAGTCGGCCGCCGCCTCGGCCCGCGCCTCCTCCATCTCTTTCCCGAGTTTGGACCCCGCCCCCGTGACGAGGTGCCGCCAATACCGCTCGCGCACTTCAGGCGAGACGCGCGGGACGGAGACCGACAGCTCGAAAGCCTTTTCGAGGAAGAGCGAGCCGAGGCGGCGTCCCGGCTCCCTGACGGCGTCGGAGAAGTCGCTGTAAGACTTCTCGAAGCAGACGTGGAGCCAGCGCCGGTCGGCGGCGATGACGTAGAAGATGCGCGGGTCGCTGAAGAGTGTCTGGACGCCTTCGAGCAGTTCAACGACGTACTTCGGCTGGCAACGGTCGAGGTCGTCAACGAAGACGACGACGGGGCGGCCGACCCATCCGAGCAGGTCGCGGAAGTGGCCGCTGACGCGCTCCATCGGGTCGCCGGCGCCCTCCATAAAGGTCTGCGCCGAACGCGAAGTGCCCGAGAGGAGCGAACGGCTGACTACCAGCCCGAGCGACCAGATGCCGCCGACCGCGCCCGCCACTGCGGCGGCCGTCTTGATGTTGTCCCCCGCCGCGCTCCCGGTCAGGGCGCCCATATAGAGCAGCACGGCGAGGAAGAAGAAGCAGATGAGTGCCGTCCAAAGGTAAGCTTTGCGTCCGGTGCTGAACCGCCACCAGTGCTCGCGCAGACGGACGAACCAGGCCCAGGGGCGCGCGCCGAATTTCCTCTCCAGTTGCTGGACCGACTGCCGGTAGATGGTCTCGTGCAGCGGCCACCACGGCGGGCTGACGCGCTGGTGCTGCCATGCGTTGAAGTCCACCACGACCCAGCCCGCGCCCTCGGCGTCGGACGTCGCGCCCGGCCCCGCGCCTCCCTCCGACTGCAACTCGGCCCGCAGGAAGTTGAGCAGCGAAGTCTTCCCCGCCCCCCAGGCCCCGTGCAGGTGCAGCACGAAACTGCTCCGCGAGGGTTCCCCCCTGTTCTGCCCCCTCCGCGAACGTACTTCACTGACCTGCTCCCACACGCGCTTGAGCCTGACGGCCAGCGCCACGGCGAAGTCGCGCCGGCCCAGGTAATCAACATGTGCCGGATCATCCAGATGCAGCGGCGCGGAGTCCGACACCGCAGGCTTCGCCTCGGGCTGTGGCTCGGGCTGCGCATCTGTCTGCGATTCAGCCCCCGGTGTCGCTTGCGACTCCGGCGTCGCTCCTGACCCTCCGGTGGAGGCAGTAGCTATCACCGGCTCCCGCCCGAAGGTCTGGCGGTGAATGTCGAGCCACCCGTCGAACTCGCGCTCGTTCACATCTGGTATGGAAGAAATGAAAGTGAGGAACGCATCTCCCCAGTCAGGACGGTCGAAGCCCCAGTCTTTAAGTTGCCGCTCGTGGTCAGTCGGACAGCGATAGATGTAGGCACCTACCGCGTGACGTAGGCCGAGGGTTACTGACCATCTTATATTTTTGAATAGGTCCACGGACGCGCGCAGAATTTTTGTCGCTGAGACCGTGGGTAGAAGTCTTTCGGGTCCGACGTGCGGCGGCGAGGTATCAATGATTTCATTGAAAACGCTTCGACGTAGCCTCTGCGAAGCCAGCATCTTGTCTACTGCTATGTGCCTGGACCGCGCGTAAGATTGAAACCACTTCGAGGTGGATGTGTCCGCAGCTAACAGCCCGAGCAGGATGGAGGTGAATGAGAGGTTTACCTCCTTCTCTGCCCGCTCGCCGATAAGCCTGGCGCGGTAGAGCACATCCATTAATTCATCACTGAACGAAGGAAAGAAATGGGCGATGTCGAAATCTGAAGAGGCCGCAGTCGTGGGGTGATGGCCGCTTGAGGACGAGGAAGATTTGACGGACATGAGTGTCTACCTTCTTCTTCCGATTGCCGGGATTGATGTCCAAATGGTCGGGGCTGGATGAGTCGTCCGAGGCTTGCGAGGTCGAGAACAGGGCGGGCGAAAGATACCACTAAGGCGGGCGGAAGCGAAGTTGTTTCCGGCGCCGGAGGTCATCCGAAGCTTTGCCCGCGGGCGGCCCGAGGATGCCCTAGCGGGCGCGGGCGGCACGCCAGCGGCGGACGATGTCGGCGGGGGTGCGCTTGTCGGCGTCGGCCTCGTGGTTGAGGCGGCGCATCTCTTCGGTGGTGAGCGAGCCGGCGAGGGAGCGGAGGGCGTCGCGGGCGGCCGGGTGGCGTTCGAGCGCGTCGGCACGCAGGACGTAGACGGCCTCGTAGGGTGGGAAGTAGCGGCGGTCGTCCTCGAGCTGGACGAGGCCGAGGGCGGCGATGAGGCCGTCGGTCGAGTTGCCGGCGATGATGTCAACTTCGCCGGCCGCGAGCGCGCGGTAGGAGAGCGAGAGGTCCATCTCGCGCGGCCGCGCGGCGAACTTCAAATCGTAGGCGCGGACGAAGCCGGCGTAGCCGTCCTCGCGCGACATGAAGTCCTGGCCGAAGCCGGCGCGCCAGAGGGCGGCGTGGGGCGCCGCGTCGGAGACGGTTTTGAGGCCCAGGCGGCGGGCTTCGTCGCCGCGGACGAGGATGGCGAAGTCGTTGCTGAAGCCGAGCGGGTCGCTCACTTCGAGGCGGAATCGCTCCGCATACTCGCGCCGCACCTGCTCGAAGACGCGGCGCGGGTCGGTGACGGGCGGGTGCTTGAGGATGGCCGTGTAGGAGGTGCCGGTGTATTCGGGGTAGGCGTCAACGCGGCCGGCCGCGAGCGAGTCGTGAGCGAGCTGCCCGCCCAGCTCGTAGGCGCGTCCGACCTTGAGGCCGCGGGCCTCAAGCTCCTGCGCGAGCAGCTCGGCGAGGATGACAGACTCCGTGAAGTCCTTCGAGCCGACGACCAGGTCGGCGCGCGCCTCTCTGCGCGAGAACCAGACGGCGCAGAACGTGACGGCGCCCGCGGCCGCCAGCGCGAAGGACGCCCGGGCGAGCCGGCGCAATCGCGCCCGCCCCGTCGCGCCTGCGGGCGCCGCACCTTCGGGCGTTGTGGGTCGCGCCGGGCGGCGCGCCGGGCCGAGGCGCTTCTCGACGAGGCCGAGGCCGGCGTCGGCCAAAAGCGAGAGCAGGGCGGCGGGCACCGCGCCCGCGAGGATGAGGTTGTTGTCGTACTGCCGCAGGCCGCGGAAGATGTAAGTGCCGAGTCCGCCCGCGCCGATGGCCGCGGCTATCGTCGCCACCCCGACCGAAATCACAGTCGCCACCCTCACGCCGGCCAGCAGGACCGGCGCGGCCAGCGGCAGCTCGACCTGCCGGAGCACCTGCCAATCGGTCATGCCCATGCCGACGGCCGCCTCGCGCACTCCGCGGTCAACGCCCTCGACGCCCGCCACGGTGTTGCGGATGACCGGCAGCAGCGCGTAAAGGACGAGCGCCACGACGGCCGCACGCGCACCGATGCCTCCGACCAGCGGCAGCGGGATGAGGAGGCCGAAGAGGGCGAGCGAAGGCACCGTCTGGAGCACGTTGGCCGCCGCGAGGACGGGCCGCTTCAGCGCCGCACGCCGCGTCAGCAGGAGGCCCAGCGGGACGCCGAGGCCCACGGCCAGCAGCGTCGAGACGAGCACGAGCCAGACGTGCTCGCCCGTCAGGGCGAGCACGTCGCGCCAGTTCTCGCGCATGAAATCCAGGAAGGACATCGGCGGTCGTCCAGTTGTTAGTTCTGAGTTCCGAGTTTTTAGTCGGGGGCGGGGGGGCGTGGGGCAAGGGCGCTGACGTAGGCGCGGGCGAGGGGGTCAGCGGAGCGCAGGAAGTTCTCGGGCGTGTCGAGCAGGCGCAGGCGGCCCGCCTCCATGAGCGCGACGCGGGTGCCGAGAGCGAGGGCCTCGCGCACGTCGTGCGTGACGAGCAGTGTCGTCTTGCCGAGGCGGCCTTGCAGCGCGCGGAACTCTCGCTGCAAGGCGGCGCGGGTGAGCGGGTCGAGCGCGCCGAAGGGCTCGTCCATCAGGAGCAGCGGCGGGTCCGCGGCGAGCGCCCGGGCCACGCCTACCCTCTGGCGCTGCCCGCCCGAAAGCTCAGACGGGTAACGCCCGGCGAAGCGTTCGGGGTCGAGCCCGACCAGCGCCAGCAGCTCGCGCGCCCGCGCGCCGACACGGGCCGCGTCCCAGCCTTCGAGCGCCGGGACGAGGCCGACGTTGCGCTCGACGGTGAAGTGTGGGAAGAGCCCGGCCTCCTGGATGACGTAGCCGGCGCGGCGCCGCAGCCTGATGGGGTCCCACTCGCGCGTGTCGCGCCCCTCGACGAGCACCGCGCCCGAGGTCGGCAGCGCCAGGCGGTTGACGAGCCTGAGCGTTGTCGTCTTGCCCGTGCCCGACTCGCCGAGCAGCGCCAGCGTCTCGCCGCGCCTGACGGCGAGGCTCAGCCCGTCAATGATCTTCGCGCCCGAGACGGCGAGCGTCACGTCGCGGAACTCAACGACGACGGCGGGCTCGGCTTCACTCTTCATAAGCTGGGGGCGGCCGGGGCGGCCGGCCTCGCGGCCTCAGGCGACGCGCAGGTGCTCGACTACGCGCTCGGCCGACTTGTGCCAGGAGCCCTCGAAGTTGCGCAGCAGGATGTCGGCGGGGCAGATGCCCTCGGCGACGACGCGCTCGCGCAGGATGTCGAGGTAGTGAGTCTCGTCGGGGGCGACTCGCGCGAGGCCGTCGGCCGCGAGCAGGACCGACTCGCGCGCGAGGCCGAGCACGTCCACGCCGGCGTGGCGGGCAGCGAGGCCGTCACGCGCCACGCACTCGCGCAGGAGTTGCGCGTCGGCGGCGGCGAGCCGCGGCGCTACCCGGAGCGCAGCGTCGAGCGCGGAAGCGTCGTAGAGGAGCCCCTTCCAGAACGCCTGGAGCGCGAGCGACATTTCGAGGTCGTTGCAGTCGCCCGCGCGCAGCTCGATGTGCTGCTTCAGGCGCGCGTCGGTGAAGAGGGTGGTCAGGTGGTCGGCCCAATCGCCGAAGACCGGGGCGAGCCGTCCGTCGCTCCCGCCGTCGCTCTCGCCGTGGCCGCCCCAGCCCTCGCCCGCGTCCCCGCGCGCGAGGAAGTGTCTGAACGTGCGGCCCGTGACCTCGTCGAGGTAGAGCCCTTCGCGCTGCACGAAGATCATCGGGACGCCGAGCGCGTAGGCGACGTAGTCTTTCGGCCCGAAGTCGTCGGCGAGGGCGGGCGGCGCGAGGCCCGTGCGGTCCGGGTCGGTCCTGAGCCAGACGACCCCGCGCGTGGACTTGTAGCCGGAGGGCCGCCCATTCTCGAAGGGCGAGTTGGCGAACATCGCCGTCACGACTGGCGCGAGCCGGTTGCCGACGAGGAACTTCTTGCGGAGGTCTTCGGGCGTGCCGTAGTCGAGGTTGGTCTGCACGGCGCAGGTCCGCGTCATCATGTCCCAGGCCCGCGCGCCGCGCGTGGCGAGGTAGGGGCGCATCACCTCGTAGCGCATCTTCGGGAACCACCGCTGCTCCGAGAGCGTGCGCAGCGGGTCGAAGCCGGCGGCGACGAAGGCGAGGCCGTGCCCCTCCGCCACCTCGCCGAGCCGCGCCAGATACCGCCTGACCTCGCGCTCCACGTCCGCCAGCCGGGCGTGTGGCGCGCCCGAGAACTCGACCTGGCCGCCCGGCTCGACCGTCAGCCGGCTGTTCCACCCGTCGGACACCTCGACGAGCGTGCCGCCCTCGTAGACCAGGGCGTTCGACGACGGCGCGAAGCCCGCCAGCACCCTCTGCACCTGCCCCGCGTCGAGCCGCGCGTAGCCGGCCGCGCGGTCGTAGCCGAACAGCTCGAACTCGACGCCGCACCGCCACTCGTCGGCAGGCTTTTCCCCGCGCAAAAAGTTCTCGACGAAGAGCGGGACCGACGCGGGCGTCACGGGGTCCGTCAGCAGCGGGAAGGCCGCCGGACGCGACCCGGGCAGGGACGCGATGCCGGCGCGGGCCGTGTGTTCTTCGGGTGGGTACGTCATCGCTCGGGGCTCGCTCAATCCGCGACGAGGAGGCTGCTGCTGAACCGGCGGCCCGAGTCGAGCCAGGTCTCGGCGACACGGAAGCCGGCGACGGAGGCGAGGCTGGACAACTCTTCGAGGTCGTACTTGTAGGAGTTCTCGGTGTGGACGCGCTCGCCCTCGTCGAAGCCGACGGCGAGGCCGAGCGCCGGGAAGTTGACCGTCTGCGGGCGGCGGCTTTCGAGGTACATCTCGACGCGCCCCTCGGCCTCGTCGTAGAGCGCGGCGTGGCGGAAGGCGCGGAGGTCGAAGTCTGCGCCCAGCTCGCGGTTGATGCGCGACAGCAGGTTGAGGTTGAAGGCGGCCGTGACGCCGTGCGCGTCGTCGTAAGCCGCTTCGAGAGCGGCCCGCTCTTTCCTGAGGTCGGCCCCGAGCAGTACCGCGTCGCCCGCGCGCAGCGAGCGGCGCAGCGCGGCGAGGAAGGCGCGCGAGCCCTCGCGGTTGAAGTTGCCGACGTTCGAGCCGAGGAAGAGGACGAGGGCGCGGCCCGCCGGCTCGATTGTCTCGGCGAGGCGCGGGAGCGCCGCGTCGTAGTCGCCGTGGTGTGCCGCGACGCACAGCGCCGGGTAAGACTCGACGAGCGCGCGGGCGCTCGCTTCGAGCGCCGACCGCGAGATGTCCACGGGCGCGTAGGTGAGCGTGCCCTGCCGCGCGAGCAGGGCCTCGATGATGAGGCGGGTCTTTCCGGCGCTGCCGCTCCCGAGTTCGAGCAGCGTGAGGCGCGAGCCGCCCGCGGCCGCCGCGGCGATCTCGGGCGCGTGGCGCTCGAAGATTTCGTTCTCGGCGCGCGTCAGGTAATACTCCGGCAGCAGGCAGATGGCCTCGAAGAGGAGCGAGCCCAGCTCGTCGTAAAAGTATTTCGGCGGGAGCGACTTCCGCCCGCCCGAGGCGAGGCCGCGCCGCACCTCTTCGGCCAGGCCGGGGCCGGACCCCTCGCGCGCCAGGTCAAGGACACGGAGGCGCCCCGCCGATTCGTCTTCCGCGGGATGAAGCGTCAAGCGGTCCTCTCTCCTTTCGGGCTCGTGCCGCCGCGAGGCGTCGGGCGGGCTTCCCGGCGCGCCGGCCGCTCACGCTGACGAAGCCGGCGCGCCGCCTTACTCTTTGGGCTCGGCTGCTATAATACCCCAGCGCGTTCGTTAGCGGACAGTTACCGGCCCCGCCCCGGCGGCGCTTCGTGTTAAGGGAGGCTCGGGTGGACGAGCGAGCGGAACAGGTAGCACGACAGTTTGAAGAGGTGCGCGCGCGTACGCTCGCGCTCTTCGACCTCGCGCCCGAGGCCGAGCTGCGCCGCAGCCCCGGATTCGGCTTCCGCCCCATAGCCTGGCACCTCGCCCACATCGGCGTCTTCGAGTCTTACTGGCTGGTGCAGAAGGTGGGCGGCGCGCCCGCGCCCGACGAGCGTTACGAACGCATCTTCGACCCCATCAGGACGCCGCGCGAGGAGTCGGAAGACCTGCCCGCTCGCGTCGAGATGGAGACCTACATGCGGCGCGTGCGCGAGGGCGCGCTGCGCCTGCTCGAACGCTACGACTTCGACTCGCCCGACCCGCTGCTCGGCGGCGGCTACGTCTTCGACCTCGTCCTCGAACACGAACGCCAGCACCAGGAGACGCTCGCCTACCTCTTCCAGATGCTCGACCCGTCGAAGAAGATTCGCCCCGGGGGCACGAGCGCGGAGGGGGCGGCGGCGGGCGGCGGGGGCGTGAGCGCGGCGGGCGCGCAGGCGGCGGCCGGCCGGACTACGAAAGCCCCCGTCGAGACCATGAAAGCCGCAGGCGAGATGGTCTCGGTGCCGGCGGGCGAGGTGATGCTGGGCGCGGCGGGCGGTGGCTTCGCCTACGACAACGAGCGGCCGGCCCACGCGCGCCTCGTGCCGGCCTTCCGCGTCGCCCGCCTGACGGTGACGAACGCCGAGTACGAGCGCTTCGTCGCCGAGGGCGGCTACGAGAGGCGCGAATTCTGGGGCGAGGAGGGCTGGGTCGCGCGCGGGCGCGAGGGGTGGTCGTGCCCGCTCTACTGGCGCCGCGGCGAGGGCGGCGCGTGGTTCGAGCGCCGGATGTTCGACGAGGTGCCGCTCGCGCCCGGCCACCCGGTCACGGGCGTCAGTTGGTACGAGGCCGAGGCTTACGCGCGCTTCGCCGGCCGCCGCCTGCCGACCGAGGCCGAGTGGGAGAAGGCCGCGGCGTGGGACGAGGGTGCGGGGCGACGGCGCCGCTTCGCCTGGGGCGACGCCGAGCCCGACGCGGCGCGCTGCAACGCAGACTTCTGGCGCTGGGGCACGACGCCCGCCGGCAGCCTCCTCGCGGGCTCGACGCCCTCGGGCTGCCTCGACATGACCGGCAACCTCTGGGAGTGGACCTCAGGCGCCTTCGACGGCTACCCGGCCTTCGAGCCCTTCCCCTATCCCGAATACTCACAGGTCTGGTTCGACGGCGACCACCGCGTCCTCAAAGGCGGGTCGTGGGCCACCTCGCCGGCCGTCCTCCGCAACTCGTTCCGCAACTTCTTCCGCCGCCACTTCCGCATCGCCTTCGCCGGCATCCGCCTCGCCCAAGACGCCTGACGTACGGGGTTAGGCGGCGCGCGTCCGCCCTGCGCGCAGGCGTTTCGGCGGCACTCGCCGCGCCCTACCCGGCAACTCCGCACGGCAACTCCGCGCGGCAACTCCGCCCGCCGCCCGTCCCGCCGCTCGTTTTTCGTTCCTCGTTTTCGTCGGATTTGTTTGAACGGCCGGCGGCGGGCCGACGTACAAGGGTTCGCGTGTCCGAGGCGCCCGGGCGCGCCTGCCCCGAAAACCCCGAAGGCCGTTCCCAGATGAAGACGCTCTACACCTTCTACGCCGACGCCGCGCGCATCGCCACCCAGTCCATCCTCGCCCACAAGCTGCGGGCCTTTCTGACGCTCATCGGCATCATCATCGGCGTGGCGGCGGTGGTCGTGGTCGGCGCGGCCATCTCGGGCCTCAACAGCTACGTCACCGAAAAGGTCTCTTCGGTCCTCGGCGTCAACCACTTCATGATCGCGCGCATGGCCTCGCACGGGCAGATGTCGGACGAGGAGTTCGAGCGGCGCAACCGGCGCAACAAGCGGCTGACGTGGGAAGACTACGAGTGGGTGCGCGACCGCTGCCGCTCGTGCCAGGAGGTCGGGGCGCAGATGAACGCCGGCACCAACCTCAAGCAGGACGGCGTGGAGTTCTTCGGCTGCCAGGTCATGGGCGTGACGAGCAACATGGCCGCCATCGAGGACAAGAAAATCTCCGACGGCCGGTTCATCACGCCCGACGAGGTCGAGCGCTCGGCGATGGTCGTCGTGCTCGGCGCCGAGATTAAGGAGAAGTTCTTCCCCGACGTTGACCCCATCGGCCGCACGCTCAGGGTGCGGGGGCTGCCGATGCGCGTCGTCGGCGTCGAGGAGACGCGCGGGGCCATCTTCGGCGACTCGCTCGACCGCCACATCTACGTCCCCGTCACGACCTTTCAGCTCGTCTTCAGCCGCCGCGACGGCCTCCAGATTCACGGCAACTCGGCCACCGAGGCCGGCCTGCAAGCGGCTATGGAGGACGCGCGCACGGCCATGCGCGTCAAGCACCGCCTGAGCGGCGACGAGGAGGACGACTTCGGCATCGTCAACACGACCGACCTCCGCGGCGAGGTGGACTCCTTCACCGCGAGCATCGCAATGGTGGTCGTGCCGGTCACGCTGATTACGCTCGTGGTCGGCGGCATCGTGGTGATGAACATCATGCTGGTGTCGGTGACGGAGCGGACCTTCGAGATCGGCCTGCGCAAGGCCATCGGGGCCACGCGCAAGCAGATACTCTCTCAGTTCCTCATCGAGTCGGCCACGCTCTGCGTCTGCGGCGGGGCGCTCGGGCTGGGGCTTGCGGCAGGCATCGCCTGGCTGGTGAGCACGACGACGCCCATCGTCATGACGGTAACGGCCGGGTACGTCGTCCTATCGCTCGGCGTGTCGAGCCTGGTTGGCCTCGTCGCCGGCATCTACCCGGCCTTCAAGGCGGCGCGGCTCGACGCCATCGCCGCGCTCACGAAGGCGACCTGAAGCGGCGAAAGGCGAAGGACGAAGATGAGGCTCAGGCTGCCCGGCTGGTTCCCGAAAGAAATCCTCCTGATGTCGCTCGACAGCATCAGGTCGCACAAGTTCCGCAGCTTCCTGACGGTGCTCGGCATCATCGTCGGCGTGATGACGGCCATCACGGTCGCCTCGATCCTGACGGGCCTTAGGCAGAACATCGTCGGCATGATCGAGGAGTACGGCACCAACAACATCTACGCCTTCCACCTCTCGACGGGGCCGCAGGTCGGCGACCGCCCGCAGGAAGAGCGCGCCCGCAAAGAGCTGGTGCCGGACGACGCCGAGGCCATCCGCGCAGGGGCGCCGGCCGTCGAGGACGTGGCGCTGGTGGCGCCGAACATCGGCGCGTGGGGCGGCACCTTCGACGACAACATCAAGCACAAAGAGCGCAACTACCGCTGGGGCAACACGCAGGGCGTCACGCCGAACTACGCCCGCGTCGCCAACCTCTCTTTGAAGGACGGCCGCTTCCTCACGGAGTTCGACGACCAGCAGCGCCGCGAGGTGCTGGTCATCGGCGTCAACGCCGCCGAGGCCCTCTTCAACGAAGGCGAGCAGATCGTCGGCACGGAGGTCAGGATGGGCGGGCGCAACTGGACCATCATCGGCGTGCTGGAAAAGCGCAAGGCCGCCTTCTTCGGCGAGAACGAGGAGGACAACGCCGTCTTCCTGCCCTACTCGACGGCGCGCAAGGTGGCGCCGGGCCGCAAGGATTTGCTTTTCATCATCCGCGCCTTCTCGGGGCGCGTGCAGGAGGCTTTGCAACAGTCGGAGGAGGTGCTGCGGCGGCGCCGCGGGGTGAGGTTCGATCAGGAGAACGACTTCGACATCAAGACGGCCGACAAGATCATCGAGCAGTTCGACTCGATCACGGCGATGGTCGGCGTCATCGCCATCGCCATATCGAGCCTCGGCCTGCTCGTCGGCGGCATCGGGGTGATGAACATCATGCTTGTGTCGGTGACGGAGCGGACGCAGGAGATAGGCGTCCGCAAGGCGCTCGGCGCCCGCCGCCGCGACATCGTCAGGCAGTTCCTCTACGAGGCGATGACGCTGACCTTCCTGGGCGGGGCGCTCGGCATCCTGCTGGCGCTCGGCCTCAGCCGGCTCATCATGCTCCTGATACCGTCGCTGCCGGCCTCGATTCCGGCCTGGGCCGTCGTTACGGGGCTCGTCGTCTCGGTCTCGGTCGGCCTGGTCTTCGGCGTCTGGCCCGCCCGCAAGGCTTCGCGCCTCGACCCCATCGAGTGCCTCCGCTACGAGTGAGACGAGTGAGGCAGCAGTCGGGGCCGGGGCGCGGCCGGTCTCCCGGAGAATCCGCGCGCGAAACAGTCTGAAGGCCCGGAGGTGTGACACGACACCTCCGGGCCTTCAGACTTTCGCGGGGCGGTCGTCGGCCCTCACTTCTTCTGCAAAGCGCGCAGCAGCTCCTCGCGGAAGTAGCCCGAGGGGATGGTGCCCTGGCGCATGAAGGCGAGGTGGAACTCTTGCGGGTTGAAGGCGGGGCCGAGCTGCCTTTGCGCCTCGGCGCGCAGTTCGTAAATCTGGTCCTTGCCGAGGCGGTAGGTGACGGCCTGCGTCGGCCACTTCGAGTAGCGGAAGATGGCGCGCTCGGCCGACTCGCAACTGGCGCGCTTGGCCTCGGACCTCGCCGGGTCCGAGCAGGGGCCGGGCAAAAAGTCCACCACCTGGGAGAAGAGGTCGGTGGCCTCGTCGTAGCCCATCCGGCCGGTGTGGAGGCCGGTGTCAATGCGCACGCGCAGGTCGCGGTAGAGCTTGCCGCGTAGTTGGTAGAGCCGCTCCTCGGGCGTGTAGAAGCCCTCGGGCGCGCCGGGCTGCGGCTCGGCCATCAGCGCCTCGGCGTAGAGCGCCCAGCCCTCCATCGCCATCGAGTCTTCCCACATCGAGCTGGAATCTTCGACCGCGCCCGGCGTCAGCCAGCGGACGGGCGCAATATCGTCGCGGTACTCGGTCATCACCTTGAAGTGCCAGTCGTGGCCGGGGAAGCCCTCGTGGACGGCGAGGTCGGCGAGCGCCGCGCGGTTGTTGTCTTTGAGCGCCGCCTGGTCGTTGCCCGTCGGCGAGACGTAGAAGCGCCCGACGCCGCTCTGGCGGAAGGGCGGGGCCGGGTAGTAGGCCGCGCCGTCAATCGAGGAGAGCAGAGGAGGCGGCGTCTCGACCACGTCGAGCTTGTAGTCCGAGGGGACGGTGAAGACGCCCGTGCGGCGCGCGTACTCGACGACGCGGAAGGCCGCGTCGCGATACCACTCGACCATCTGGGCGTCGGTCTTCGGGTAGTCTTTCGACAGCTCGTCGAAGACGGCGCGGACGGCCTCGGCGCCGTCTTCGGGCAGGCGCATCCCGCGACGCGCGCCGACCTCGCGGGCGAGGCCCATCATCTGTTGGCGCGTGTCGTCAACAATCGCCGTCGCGCCGTCGAACAGCTCGGCCGCCGCCTGTCCCAGCCTCAGGTTGTTCTTCAGAGCCCAGTTGTATTCCTCTTCGCCCATCGCGTAGCGGTCGGCGGCGAACTGCGGCTTGACCTCCAACGCCGGCTTGACCTCGACCCCGCCCGTGTTGGAGCCCGGCGTCTTCACGTCGAAGAAGGTCTGGACCATGAAGTCACGGAAGGAGGTGTAAGCGGCCGCGGCCTGTGCGGCCGACTGGCGCAGGCCCGCGATGGTCTGCGCACGCTCCGGCCCCTCGGCCACGCGCGTCTCGGCCAGGCCGGGCAGCGTCTCGGCGAAATACTTCGCGTTGGCCTCCGCGCTGTTGACGCCGTCGCGCAGCAGCATCCGGCGGTCGGCCGTGTTGCCCGACTTCACACCGGCCTCGATCTGAGCGCGCGCCGTCGTCAGATAGCGCGGCACGTCCGCGACGCGGCGAGCCAGCAGGCCCCACTCCTCCGGCGTGCCGTAGGTCAGCGGGCCGGTCTGCGTCATCCCCTGAAGCTGCCAGTCGACGGCGCGGAAGGGCTCGGAGACGTAAGTGTCAACGGCGCGCTCCTGGTAGCGGCGCTGCCCGTGCTGGCGCAGGAGGAACTTGATCTGCGCCAGCGCCACTTCGCGGTCAACGCGGCGGGCGGGCGAGAGCGACTGCGGGTCCACGGCCTCGAAAGACCTCTGCGCCTCCGAGAGCCAGCGGTCCTCCTCGGCGAGCGCGGCGGCCGAGTGGTCGCGCAGACGAGCGTCGGCCTCGCGCAGCGCGGGGTCGAGGCCGGCCCCGCCGAGGTATGTGTTGACCGTCGGGTTGCGGCGCAGGAACTCGACCACGTAGGCGTCGTGCAGCTTCTTGAAGCCATCGTCGCCCCCGGCGGCTGCGGGGCCGGCGTTCGCGCCGGTCGTCGTGTTCTGCGGGGCCGGGGCACAGGCCCCGGTCAGGAGTAGCGCGAGCAGGAGGAGCGTTCTTTTCATCTTCGGCCTCTCGGGGTTTCGGGGGTTGTGCGGCGTGACCTCGACGCGCCGCACAGCTTAGCTCCGCGCCGCGCGCCCTCGCAACCGCGCCCCGTGAGGCCCGGCGGGCGCACCCCTGCGCCCGGATCGCCCGGTTTGGCCCCGGCTCCGGTCTTCCGCTACACTCCGGGCGAGGTTTAACCCGCACGAACGCGAGACCGGAAGGGCTTCTGATGGGCGAACTCGACGAGCGACGCTGGGCCGTGGTGAGCGAGCGCGGGCGCGAGGCCGCGGGCCTCACCTACGCCGAGGCCCTGGGGCTTGAGCGCGAATTGAAGGGCGAGAAGATAAGCGGCCTCTGCATCGTCACCGACGATGCCGCGCGCCACCTCCGGCCGGCGCAGAAGAGGGAGGTCCGTCAGGGCTGATTGGGGGCTGTTTGGCGGCCGTCCGGCCCCGCGTGGTGAAGAACCGGGGGAGTGCCGCGAAGGGCTCGTTGACGCGCCGCCCTCATTCCCGTCACCCTCCGGGCTGAGAAAAGAAGAAGGCCCCGCCACGCGACGGGGCCTTCTTCTTGAATGGGGGGCGCGGGCTTTCGCCGCCGCCTCCTCAGTCCATCATCGGGGGCAGGGGCGCCTGCGGCGGGGCCGGCGGATGCTTTAGGCCCCTGACGAAGGGCACCGGCGCGTCCTTGACCGTGTAGTCGGAGGGCACCTGGAAAAGCGTGGCCGCCGGCTCTGCGCGGGAGATGTTGGTCAGGCGGTAGGTCGTCTCGCCGCTGCGCGGGTCGCTGCTGCGCGTCATCACGACCACCTGCAACTCTGGCGAGTACCAGCGCTCGTGGACGATCTGGATGGGCTGCTCGTTGCCGATCTGCCCGGCCGGGATGGTCCGGACCGTGCGCGTGCCCTCGGCCTCGACCCCCTCGATTACCTGCTTGCCGAGCGACTCGGTCTCGACGTTCGGCGCGTCGCCCGACAAGATCATGACGCGGTGCTCCTCAGTCTTCTTGCCGGCCTTGCTATCGCTCCTGGTCGTCTCGAAGACCTTCAGCAGCTCGCCGGCGACGGCCGCCCGGCCGTCGAACTTGTAGGAGACGGCGGCCGTCTCGGCCTCGCCCGGCCTGAAACTCCAACGGCGCGCGGCGTCGAGCGCGGCCTCGCGCAGCGCGTTGTTCTCGGTGCGGCGAAGCGGCTCGGCCGACTCGACCGCGCCCGCGGCGTTGACCTTGATCTTGACGATGACGGTGCCGCGCGCGTCGGGCGCTGCGGCCGGGTGGGCTGCGTCGGCCCGGCCGACGACGCGGCCCGGCAGCGTGCTCTTCACGTCGGCGACGTTGATGGGCTTGCCGTCGAAGGGCACCACTTCGAGCTTACCCGACTCGAACGAGAGGCCGCTGACGGGCGCCCGCCGGACCATCTGCTTGACCTTGCGCGCGGTGCGCGAGCGCGGGTCGAGCGAGTAGCTAAAGCCGGCCACCGGGTCGTGGATCGAGACGGTGCGCGTCGGCTCGTCGGCCGTGGCCCAGGGGCCGAGCGTGGCGAGCGTGTGCTCGCGGCGGGTGCGCCCCTCCGAGTCGCGGTAGACCTGCACCGTGTTACGGCGGGCGATGCGGTTGCCGTCGGTCAGGACCTGCACGGACTCGGTCACGGCCTCGGCCGAGTAGGGCGCGCCCTTGACGAGCTTGCCGTCGAAGCTCATCTCGGTGGCGAGGTAAACGAAGGTGTCGCCGGGCAGCGGCCCGCGGCCGTGGATGTCGGGTTCGACGGGGACGCGCGCGCCCGTCTCCGGGTGCTGGCGCGTGAAGATGAACTCCTGCTCGACGCGCTGGCGCCGGTCGGCCTGTCCCTGATCGGCCGGCCGCCGCTCCTGCGCGCCGGCCGCGCCCGCGCCGCCCGACAGGAGCGCCGCCGCAAGCGCCAGGGCCGTCCATGAATTTCGCGTTCTCATTACTCTCTTCCTTCCTCGGTAAGTTTCGACTTTTGAAAGCTGCGGATGAATCCAGCCGCCGGGCGGCGCCCCATCGAGAAACCCCTTGAAACCCGCGGCCGAAGCGCCCCGGCGCGGCCGGCATAAGCGCCCCGCGCGTTCGGCCTAGCGGACGAAGCGGATGGCGCGGGCCATGCCGTCTTCGCCGAGCAGCACGTCGGCCTTGACGCGTTCGCCCGTGCTCTCGGCGGTGACCGGCAGGCCGAAGCGCGAGAGGGCCGAGCGCGGGAGTTCGACGCGGACCAGTTGGCCGGCGACGACCGGCCCCGCCTGCCCGCCCGGCAGCGGGATGAAGTCTGTGGCGTACTCATCGTCGCCCGCCTCGGCCGACGCGAAGCCGCGCGGCCTGTCCGGGCCGCCGCGCTCGTACTTCGCGGGAACCATCGAGGGGCGGCCGGTTGCGCCGGCACGCGAGGCGGCGGGCGCGAGTCGCGCCTCGCGCGTGGGCGCGAGCGAGGACCGTTCGCCACGCACGACGGCGGTCGTCGCTGCGCCCCCTGAATCGCCCGACGGCCCGGCCGCCAACTCGCCCGCGTTCGGGTTGTGATTGGCCGCGTCCGGCTGCGTCGCGTCAACCGCGGCCGGCGCGGGCCGCGGGGTCTCGGCCGCGAGGCGGCCGCCGCCGGGCACGGGCGGCGCCTCGCCCGGCAGGGTAATCATCAGGAAGGCAACCGCGGCCGCTGCGGCCGTTGCGGCCGTCGCCAGCGTTCTGGTCCAGTTCCAGCGACGAATGGCGCGCGCCTCTTCGAGCGAGGCGACGTTCGCGGCCCGCGCGGCCGGCGACGCGGAGACTTCCGCGGAGACTTTCATCGCCGGAACATGGGGCGCGGGGATTTCCGCAGCGCCTGACGGCGCAGCGACTCGGGGGGCGGCCAATCCGGCGCCGACCGCCTCCGCGGCGGCCACTTCGGCGCCGACCGCCTCGGCCGGGCTCATTTCGGAGCGGCGCGCGCGGAAGGCGGCGAGCAGGGCGGCCTCGACGCGCGGCGGGGCTTCGAGCCCGGCGTCGCGCGCGGCCAGGGCGCGCAGGCCGGCCGCGAGGGCGCGGTCGTCGGCCAGGCGCGCGGCGCACGCGCCGCAGGCCGCCTCGTGCGCCAGCGCCTCGGCCCGCGCGGCGGCGTCCATCAGGGCGCCGCGGGCCACGTCGTTCATCTTCTCCAGGAAGTCTCGGCAGTTCATGCGAAACACCTCGCCGTCCTCAAAGCCGTCTGTCCCTCGCGGCCCGCGCCGCCCTCACCCGCTCCGGCCGGCGCCGCCTCGGCCCCGAGCCCTTCGCGCCCGCGCAACTTCTCTACCAGCATCGCCCGCGCGCGGTGGAGCCGCGAACGGACCGTGCCGACGGCGCAGCTCAGGGCGTCGGCCGCCTCGGCGTAGCTCATCTCGTGCAGGTCGCAGAGCACGACCGCCTCGCGGTAGTGGGCCGGCAGCGCGAGCACGGCCTGCCGGACGCGCTCGACCGTCTCGCCGCGCGTCAAATCGCCGAGCGGGTCGTCGTGCGCCACTAGGCTCATGTGTGGGGCCGCGTCGGCCTCGCCCTCCTCGTCGGAGAGCCGGACGAGGGCACGCTCGCGGTCGAAGACGCGCAGCACCATGTTGCGGGTCACGCCGTAGAGGTAGGCCGCGAGCGAGCCGCGCGACGGGTCGAAGTTCGAGCCGTCGCGCATCAGGACCATGAAGACTTCCTGCGTCACGTCTTCGGCCACGGCCGGCGAGCCGCTCATCTGAAGCGCGAAGCGGTAGACGCCGCCCTGCCGGCGCCGGTAGAGCGCCACGAAAGCCTCTTCGTCACCGGCGAGCATCCGCCGCAGCAGTTGCGCGTCCGTCTCGTTAGGGGAAGCTGACATCATCGGTCCCGTTTCGTTCGGTTCCTCATCCGGCCCGCCTCGGCCGGCCGACACCCTAGATTCGCGCCCGCCCGCCGAAAAGTTCCAGGAAGGCGGAAAAATTTCCGACCCGTCCGACCCGCGCGCAGACGAAGAGGCCGCCACGGCTCTTGAAGCCCGTGGCGGCCCCACGTTTTTACGCGCCCGGCCCGAAGGCCCCGGCGGTTAGCGCCCGAACCTCGCCTTGTATTCGAGCGAGAGGATGAAAGCCTTGACCAGCTCGGCCGTCACGTAGTTGCCGTTGTGCCGTTCGAGCTGGGCGAGCCAGAAGTTGTAGCCGCTAAAGTCCGTGTCGCGGCCCGAGTCGGGGCTGCGGCGCAGGTAGCCGAAGTACTGCATCAGCACGAACGCCTTGTTCCGCTGCCGGCGGGCGAACTCGCCGTTCTCCGCTACGGCGCGCAGGACTTCGGCGCGCGTCTTCCTCGATTCGTTGAGGTCGGCGACGAGCTGTGCCCGCTCGGCCGCGGTGAGCGCGCCGCCCGTGCCGGGCTCGCGCGGGTCGAACGTGTTGCCCGCCAGTGCGTCCACGTACTCCGCGTTCGACATGCCCTGGAAGGCCGTGACGAACTGCGGGCTCGCGGCGAAGCGGTCTGTGAAAGCCTTCTTGTTCGCTTCGAGCTGCGCCCGCCAGTCGCCGATGCCGACCTGAACGCCGCGCCCGAGCTCCTGCGAGTCGGCCAGGAAGGTGCGCAGCCGCAGGGTCTCCTGCGTGTTGTAGGCGGCCTGGTGCAGGCGGTAGACGAGGAAGCCCGTCTCCTGGAACTCGATGGAGAGGAAGAAGGCCGCCGAGACGTTGACGCGCGACGGCTCGACGCACTGCGGCTTGGGCGAGCAGTCGTTGATGATGTTCGACCAGAATTCGAGGCCGCCGGCGTCGGGCTCGCGGTTGAGGAAGTCGTGGTAGTGCTGGCGGACGAAGAACTGCACGTTGAAGGGGTCGCCGAGCGGGTTCGGCACCACCTCGGCGTCGTCGCTGTTGATGGCGACGGTCGCCGCCGAGGCCGAGCCGAGCGTACTGCCCGACGGGCCGCTCAGTGTGACGAGGAAGGTCTCGACCGCCTCGACGTGGGTGTCGTTGGTGACGAGCACGCCGATCTGCTTCTGCGTCTCGCCGGGGGCGAAGCGCAGGGTGCCGAGCGTCAGGTTGTAGTCGGCCAGCTCCGTGGCCGTCACGTCCGAGGTGGCGTAGTTGACCGAGACGGAGGTGGACGGGTCGCCCGAGCGGGTCACGGTCAGGGTCAGATGGCCGGCGGCCTCGCCGACCTCGACGTGGGCGGCGCTGAACTGAATGACCGGCCGGTCGTCGTTCTCGATGGTGAGCGTGGCGGCCGAGGGCACGCCGAGCAGGGCGCCGCCGGTCGGGTTGCTGAGCGCGAGCAGGACGGTCTCGTCCGGCTCGTCGCTCGCGTCGTTGGTAATCGGCACCGAGAAGGTCTTGACCGACTCGCCCTCGGCGAAGGTCAGCGTGCCCGAGGCGGCCGTGTAGTCGGAGCCGGCCGTGGCCGTCCCGTTCGAGGTGGCGTAGTTGATCGAGGCCGTGCCGCTCAGGCCGCTGACGCGGTGGACCGTGATGGCGGCGCTGCCGCCGTCCTCGGCGATCCTGTAGGTCGGGCCGCTGAACTGGAACCGGCCCGGCGCGTCGTCGTTGACTATGGTGCAGATGGCCTGCGCCCTCGCTATGAACGAGGCGTTGACGGCGTTCGAGAGGGTCAGGCCGAAGGTCTCGTCCGGCTCGATCTGAAGGTCGCCGTTGACCTTGACCTTGACGAGCGCCGAGGTCGTCAGCGGCGGGAACGAGAGCGTGCCCGAGGCGGCGACGTAATCGCTGGCCGAGGAGGCCGTGCCGTCGCCCGTCGCAAAGTTGACCGAGACGGTCTCGAACGAGGGGTTCGAGAGCGAGACCAGGAAGGAGGCGTCGGTCGTGCCCGAGTTGCCCTCGTTCATCCGCACGTCGGAGACGCTGATGGTCGGGCGCGCGTCGTCGTCGACGAGCGTGACGACGGCCGAAGACGGGGCGGAGAGGATGGCCCCGCCGGTCGGGCTGCTGAGGGTGAAGGTGAACGTCTCGTTGCCCTCGTAGACGTTGTCCTGCCGGATCGTCACGTTAACGGTCTTGCTCAGCTCGCCGGCGGCGAAGGTGAGCGTGCCCGAGGCGGCCGTGTAGTCGGAGCCGGCCGTGGCCGTGCCGTCGGAGGTGGCGTAGTTGACGCTGGTCGCACCCGACACGTCGCCCGTGCGCGTGACGACGACCGGGAACGTGGAGTTGTACTCGAAGGCGTTCAGCCGGTCGCCCGCGAGGTTGAGGCCGGTCGGGACCGGCTCAGACGGCGAGACCAGAGCCGACTGGATGATGTAGACGCCGCCGTCGTTGACGCTGCCCGAGCCGGAGTTGGAGTTGGTGGTGCGGAAGGCGAGGCCGTTCGTGCCCCAGCGGACCAGCCGCGTCGGGTTGCCGGGCACGTTCTGCAACGTCACGGACCCGAGCGGCAGGTAGGTGTTGAGGTCGAAGGCCCGCAGGACTTTGCCCGAGCCGAAGCCGTCGCCCGAGATGAAGAAGATGCGGCCGAGCGCCGGGTCCACGGCGAGGGCCGTGCCCCCCGAGCCAAAAGTCCCGACGATCTTCCGGGCCTCGGGGTCAACCACCCGCCCCGACGAGCCGTAGATCAGCCCGCCCGCGAACTTGATGTCGGTCGAGTAGCCGGACATCAGGTTGTAGGTGACGGTGTTGGTGGTCACGCCCGAGGCGTCCACGGTGAACTTGACCAGCTCGAACCCGCTCGAATAGCTGTCGTAGCCGTAGAGGACCGAGGGGCTCGCGCCGAACTCAATGGGGAGCACGGCGTAGAAGCTGCCGGTGCCGATCTTCGGGCGGGCGACGCCGTCGTCGTAGACGGTCGGGCCGGTCGAGAAGTTGACGCCGGGCGAGACGGCGACCGACTGCGGGCTGCCGGGCATGACCTCGAAGTCGGCCGGCGCCTGCGCGCCGATGGAGAACTGGAGGCCGGGCGCCATCGTCTGCACGTCGAAGCGGCGGAGGGCCTTCGCCCCGTCGAGGTAGGCGTAGAGCGTGCGGCCGTCGTCGGCCAGCGCCATCCGGCCCGGCTCGCTGCCGACGAAGACCGGGGCGCCGGCGGCGCCCGTCGCCGGGTTGATCGGCACGATGCTGTTGCCCCCGGCGCCGGCGGCGCTGCCCACGGTGGCGTAGAGCGACTGCGTGGCCTCGTTGTAGAGCACGTCGCCGGCCGGCAGGCTCACCTTGCGGACGAAGGTGGGGACGTAGGGCGGCGTCGGCGTCGGCGTCGGGCTCGGGACGGGCGTCGGCGTCGGGACCGGCTGCGAGGCGTCAACGAGCGCGGTCTGGACGACCACTATCCGCGACTCGGCCGAGGAGAAGCCGGGATCGGTGCGGAAGGCGAGGCCGTTGGTGCCCCAGCGGACGAGGTCGGTCGGCGTGCCCGATACGCCCGACAGGGTAGTGAACCCGACGGGCAGGAAGGTGTTCATGTCGTAGGCGATCACCCTCCAGGCCGTGCTGGAGTTGGAGTCGGCCGTCAGGAAGTAGACGCGCCCGGCGGCCGGGTCCACCGCCATCGCGCTGTTGAAGTTGAGGCCGGTGAACTGCCCGACGATGGTTCCGGCCTCGGGGTCGTACACGTCGCCGCCCGAGCCGAAGAGCAGGCCGCGCGAGCGGTCAAAGTAGCTGGTCTGGCCGCCGCGGCCGGCCGGGATGGTCGAGGCGAGGGTGAGCCCGTTGGCCGCGACGTTGAGCCGCTGGACCGGCCCGCCGCCGGCGTAGAGCCGCGAGGCGCTCAGGCCGAACTGAAGCGAGCCGCTGCCGGCCGTCTGCGCGCGCTGCACGCCGTTGTCGAAGACGGCCGCCCCGCCGCTGCTGCTACTGCCCGTGCGGCTGACGGCGACCGTGTTGGGCGCGCCGGGCATGACGGCGAGGTAATCGGGGAAGTAGGGGCCACTGAAGCTGTCGGCGCCGAGCGAGAACTGGAGGCCGGGCGTCAGCGTCTGAAGGTCGAGGCGGCGGACGGCGGCCGCGCCCGAGAGGCCGACGTACATCGTCTGCCCGTCGTCGCTGAAGGCCATCCGCTTCGGCTCGCTGCCGACGAAGACTGGCGAGACGAGCTGGCCCGCCACGGGGTCGAACTGCGCGACGCTGTTGCCGGCAGCCCCGGCGGAAGAAGGCAGCGAGACGTAGATGGCCTGCCGCTCGGGGTTGTAGGCCATGCCGCCCGTCGGGATCGAGAACTGCCGGACGAAGGCGGCGGCCGGCGTCGGCGTCGGGGTCGGGGTCGGCCCCGATCCAGGCGTCGGCGTCGGGACCGGGGTGGCCGACGGGATGAGGTTGGTCTGGATGATGAAGACCTCGCCCGTGCTGGTGCGGAAGGCGAGGCCGTTCGTGCCCCAGCGGACGAGCGTCGTCGGGTCGCCCGTCACGCCCGTGATGGTCTGCGAGCCGACGAGCAGGTAGGTGTTGATGTCGAACGCCTTGAGGGTGAGCGTGTTGCCGCTGCTGCCCTCGCGCACCAGGTAGTAGGCGCGCCCGGCCGACGTGTCGGGGACGAAGGCGAGGGTGTTGGCCCCGGAGAAGGTGCCGAGCAGGGCGCCGGCCCCCACCGGGTTGATGACCTGCCCCGACGAGCTGAAGACGAGCCCGCCGGCGTACTTGATCCTGGCGCGGACGTCGAAGGCGGTCCGCGTGACGGAGGCGACGCCCGTCTGGTCAATCGTCATCGTCCGCAGCCCGTAGTAGAAGCCGCCGCCGTAGAGCGTCGAGGGCGAGTCGGAGTAGTCCAGGTAGTCTGCGCCCTCGATGTGGCCGGGGCCGGTCTTCGGGCGCTGCACGCCGTTCTCGTAGACGGCCACGCCGGCGCCCGGCGGGCTCACTCCGCGGCGGTGGCGGACGATGGCGACCGTGTCGGGCTCGCCCGGCGCGACCGCCATGTCGTTGACGACGTAGTGGCCGAAGAAGGAGTCGGTGCCGACGGGGAACTGTGCGCCGGGCGTCTGCGTCTGCACGTCGAAGCGGCGGACGGAGAAGGCGCCGTCGAGGGCCGCGTAGAGGGTGTTGCCGTCCGAGGAGAGGGCGAGGCGGTTGGGCTCGCTGCCGACGAAGACCGGGGCGCCGACGGCGCCCGTCGCCGGGTTGATCGGCGTGATGCTGTTGCCGCCCGCGCCGACGCTCGAAGGCACGCTCGCGTAGATCATGCCGGTCGAGGGGCTGTAGGCGAGGTCGTTGGCCCGCAGCGCGAGCTTCCTGACGAAGAGCGACTCGCCCGACTGCGCGGAGGCGGCCGTCGGCGCCGCGGCCGGGACGAGCCAGGCAAACCCGGAGAGGAGGGCCAGCGCCAGGCAGACGGAGACCGTGGCGCGCATTCTGGGGGTGAAACTACGGGGCATCAGCTTTTCTTCCCGTGCTCGGCGGCGAGCACCTTAAGGAGCGGAGAGTGGTCTGGGGATTTGCGGCGGCGCGCTCGGGCTGTCCTTGAGAACCTCTTTACGGCCCGGCCCGAGCAAGTTTGATTAACAGGTGGCGGGATGTGCGTCAGTGACAGGCGTCACGCGGGGTGCCGGTGAGGCGCCGCGGATTCTCCGTGAGCGAACATTCCCAGCGAACAGGGCGAAATTATTACGGGCGGCAGGCCGCCTGTCAACTATCCAGGCGGCCTATGCGCTCGGCCGGGGCCGGAGTGGGCGTCTGAAAGTTTCAGTCGCTCGCGGCCTGGAGCCTCGCGCGGGCGCCGACCGTGGGCAGCGAGACGCGGAAGGTCGTGCCGCGCCCCGGCGCGCTCTCGACCGAGATGTGGCCCGAGTGCTCCTGCACGATGCCGTAGCTGACGGCGAGGCCGAGGCCCGTGCCGCGCCCGACGCCCTTCGTGGTGAAGAAGGGGTCGTAGATGCGCGCGACGTTCTCGGGCGCGATGCCGATGCCGGTGTCTTCGACCTTGACGGTGATGGAATCCTCCTCCTCGTGGGCGCGCAGGGTGACGCGGCCGCCGTCGGGCAGCGCGTCGCGGGCGTTGAGGAGCAGGTTGGTGAAGACCTGCTGGAGCTTGCCCGCGTTGCCGTAGACAGATGGCAGCCCCTCCGGATACTCGCGCAGGACCTCGACGCGGCTGTTCCGGAGCTGCGGCTCAAGGAGTTGCAGCGTGTCTTCGAGCACGCGCGCCAGGTCGCACTCGGCGAAGTCTGTGACCGAGCCGGTGCGCGAGAAGTTGAGCAGGTTGCCGACGATGCCGGTGGCGCGGTCGGTCTGGCGGCTGATCTTCTTGAGCAGGGCGTGCTTGGGGTCGGTCTCGGGCAGCATGCCCAGGAGCATCTGCGTGTAGGACGAAACGCCCGTCAGCGGCGTGTTGATCTCGTGGGCGACGCCCGCCGCCAGCAGGCCGATGCTTGAGAGCTTCTCGCGCTGCTGCAACTGCTCTTCGAGGCGGACGCGCGCCGTCACGTCTTCGAGGACAACGAGGGCGCCGCTCGGCTCGCCCTGCCCTGCGCTCTTTAAGGGCGCGACCGAGGCGTTGAGGATGAGCGGGCGCATGGAGCGAGTCGCCGTGTGCAGCTTGTAGATGTTGCGCAGCTCGGAGAGGCGCCAGCCCTCGCCGCCGAGCACCTGTTCGAGCGTCTCGGCGAAGTCCTCGGCGAAGAGGTCTTCGACGCGCGAGCCGACCGCCTCGTCGCGCCGCACGCCGAGCATCGCTTCGAGCGCCGAGTTGCAGCCCGTCACCCGCCCCTCGTTGTCGACGGCCAGCAGCCCGACGTTGATCGACTCGACGATGGACTCGTTGAACTCCTTGAGGAGCGCCAGCTCCTCGGCCCGCTCGCGCTGCTCCTCGTAGAGCAGGCTGTTCTCGACGGCGACGGCGATGTAGCCCGAGAAGGTGCGCAGGATTTCCAGGTCTTCCGACGAGAGCAGCGCGCCGCCGGCCGAGCGGCCGAGCCCGATGACGGCCACCATCCGCCCGCGCACCACGCACGGCACGTAATAGTGGAGCGTGCGCCGCACGAACCCGGCCGTCTCGGGCGAGAGCTCGGACCCGTCGACCCGCACGATGCCGTCCTCGGCCGAGCGCGCGCGCACCATCTCGCGGAAGTTGGGCGGGACGATGACGCCGCCCGAGAGGCCCGAGACGCGCGCCACGCGGTAGCCCGAGGGCGCGCGCCGGTCCTCGACGAAGATGGCGACGCGCTCGACGCCCAGGACCTGCTGAAGGCGGCCGACCAGCGAGTCGAGCAGCGGTTCGAGCGAGGTCGTGGCCGAGAGCGTCCGGCCGAAGTCGAGCAGGCCGCGCCGCAGGTCGTAAGACTCGCCGTAGAAGAAGCGGTCCACCCGCTCCTGCAAGTAGTTCTTGAGCGGCGCCGCGATCATCGTGATGACGGCCAGCGACGCCACCATGATGACGCCGGCGCTGGTCCGCACGCCCGGCATAGCCACCGTGCTCTCGAAGGCCGAGAGCACCGTCAGGTAGACCACCGCCCCGATGAGCGCCGCCACGGTGACGGTCGTCAGGGCGTAGACGGCCGTGCGCCGGACGACTATGTCCACGTCCGAGAGGCGGTAGCGGACCACAGAGTTGCCGAAGGTCAGCGGGATCAGGACGAGCGGCAAAAGCGACGCGTCGGTCAGGTAGCGCTGTGCGACGGGGCCGAGCAGCCCCTCGCCGAGCCCCTCGCCGAAGAGGTAGGCGGCCGCGTAGACCAGCGTGAACGGTGTGATCGCCAGCGCCGAACCCCAGACCACCCACTTGAGCTGCTGCCGGACGATGGCCGACTCGCTGCGCGCGAAGCGGCGCACCAGGAAGACCCCGCCCAGCACCAGCGAGACCGTCAGCAGGGCGATCTCGGCTTGCCAGAGCTGCGCCGGGAAGTCGGCCGGGAAGAGACTGCCGACGAAAGCCAGCCGGGGGCTCAGCACCGTAAACAGGAAGAGCGCGTCGAGCGCCACGAGCAGCAGCGCAGGCGCGTAGAGCAGGTAAACCAGCCACGGCCGCCGCTCCGACAGCCGCAGGCGGACCGGGTAGACGGCGCAGAAGTGCAGGAAGACGGGGGCGAAGAGGGCGAGCGCCGCGTCGTCGAGGAAGTGGGCGACGAGGTCCAGGTCTTCGTAGGCGCCGTAGGGCTTGTAGAACTGGAAGACGAAGGCCGCCAGGCAGAGGGCCGCGAAGTGTAGGACGTAGGGCGAGCGGTCGCCCTGCCGGAAGAAGACGTAGAGGCCGACGAGCAGGTAAACGACGCCGACGAAGTTGACGTAGAGGTCGCTGGTGCGCCAGATGGGCGCCGGCATCAAGTTCTCGACGAAGACGTGGTAGTAGCGCGCCCCCTCCGGGTTCGACTGCCGCTCGATGAGGTAGCGGAGGCGCCCGCCGACGCCGGCCTCTTCGAGAAAGACCTGCACGTCTGAGGCCGAGACGACCTGGTCGTCGCGCCGCTCGTCGAGGCTGATGCCGAGGAGGCGGTCGCCCGGCTGGATGCCGAAGACGCCTTTGCGGCCGGCCGCCGAGTCGCGCCCGACCCGCTCGGCCACCAGCACCCCATCGTCTCCCGGCGCCCAGGTGATGCCGTCGGTCGGCGGCGGCGTGTGCGTGAGCCTCTGGGCGAAGTTGAGGACGCCGATAGTCACGAGCAGGGCCGCCGCCACCAGCAGCGCCCAGGCCCTCGTAGACATCGCCGTCGCCTTCATCTTCTCACTTCATCCTGACTCGTGAAGTCTCGCCTCCGCGCGGGAGTTCGGCATCGCCAAGCTGTGCCAAACTGTTAATTGCTTCCGCCGCGGCGCGGAAGACTTCTCAAAAGGAAACTACGGAAGCAAGCCCTATTCCAGCCGCCTCACGGCGTTGGCTGCCGTTGGGGCCCGCAGAGCCCCGGCGCGTGGCCGCGCGGCCGGACCCGGCGCGCATCACTCGCGGCTGCCGCGCCTACGGAATCGTGGGGCGCTCCCGCGCCTCCCTCAGGCGCCGGCCGGAGCACGCTCCCCGCCCGGCGTGCCGCTACAGTTTTTCGTAAGCGCCTCCGAAAATTCGGATAAAAGGCCCTTCACAGGCAAAAGCCCCGCGGGCCGTAAAGCCGTCCGCGCGGGACTCCTGCCGCCTGCCGTGTCGTGGCGGCCCCGGCCCTCGGGAGAAAGGGGCGGGGTCCGAAGTTAGAACCTGACCGAGATGCCGCCGCGCACGCCCCGGCGCAGCGCCCCGAGCGAGACCGAAGTCTCACCGTCCTCGAAGCCCGTCAGCAGGTCGAAGACGTTGCGCGCGTCGAGGGTGGCCTGGGCGCGCAGGGGCAGGCCGAAGGTCGGCAGCTCGTGCGTGACGAGGATGCTCAGAGACGGGTCGTAGACGGCGAGCCGGCCGGCGAACGGGTCGATGGCGAAGACGGCCGCGCGCGGCGAGAAGCGGAGCACGGTACGGACGGTCGTGTCGTCGGTGACGGTGGCGTCGAGCTGCGCGGCGGCCGTCTGGAAGAAGGCGCTGCGGAAGATGCCGGCCGGGCCGTCCTGCGTGCCCGAGGGCGAGAGGCGCTGGCCCCGCCCGAAGGCGTAGCCGGCCGAAGCCTTGAGGTGCTGGCTGATGCGGCGCGTGTAGACGACGCGCAGGCCGCGCGCCCCGCCCTGCTGGCTGGCGATGTCGAGCAGGGCCGAGTCGCCCGCGCCCGACAGCCCTTCGAGCGGCGCGCTCAGCAGGCCGACCCCGCGGGAATCGACCGTGTCGAAGAAGGCCGTGGCCTCGACGGTCGAGTTCTCCGAGACGACGCGCTCGACGCCGAACTCCAGCCGGCGCTTGCGCTCCATAACGGCCTCGCCGTCAACGAGGGCCACCGTCTGCCCCGGCGACTCGCGGAAGAGCACGGGGCCGTCCTCGAAGTCGATGCCCGTGAGCTGTTCGGCCGCGTCGGTGCCGGGCGCGTAGGCCGCGTGCAGGCGCGTGCGCGCGTCAACGTCGAAGGCGAAGCCGAGCCGCGGGCTGAAGGAGTCGGCGCCGCCCGCCCCGAGGAAGCGCGAGTAGTCGAGGCCGACGACGAGCACCACCCCGTCGCGCACCACCCACTCGTCGACCGCGCGAACCGACACCTGCCCGAGTCTGCCGGGCGCTGCGAAGTGTGACTTCTCCTCGCCGCCGGCGAAGACGGGCGTCCGCGCCCCGCCGACGGTCGCGCTCAGGCGGTGGCGCGTGCCGGCGCGCAGCCGGGCCGTCGCCTCGAACCGCTCGAACTGCCCGGCCTGGCCGGCGAAGATCATTTCAAGCTCGCGCGTCACGGGCGCGGCGACCGCGAAGTTCAGGCCGCCGTAGGCGCCGACGCGCGGGTCGGCCGAGTCGGCGAAGAAGGTCTCGACGAAGCCCCTGGCGCGCGCGCGCCCGCGGCGCTCCGGCTCGGCGGCCTCGCTGCCGGGCGCGACGCCGTCAACCGGCTCGTCGCCCGATCCGGCCTCGATTGTCGCGGCCTCGGGGAGGGCGGCCGGGCGGCCGAGCGCGGCCGCGAGCATCTCCTCGTCGGCCTCGCCCGCGTTGAAGACCGAGCGGCGCGAGATCGACGAGCGGATGCGGAATTTCGGGTCGTTGCGGTCGGCCCGCCGCTCGGGGAGGGTGTTGCCCTCGCCGACGGGCTGGAGGTTGAAGCGATAGACGAGTTCGGAGGAGGGGGCGATCTGGACGGCGCTGAAGGTGGCGGGCGTGAAGCCCGCGGCCAGCGCGCGGATCAGGTAGCGGCCCGGCGTGACGCGCGTCGAGAAAGTGCCGTCCGTCGCGCTCTTGGTCTCCTTGACGACCTCGTTCAGGCCGTCGCGCAGGATTTTGACGAGCGCGCCCGCGACGGGCTTGCCCCGGCTGTCGAGGACCGTCCCGCTGATGGTGCCGAGGCTCGTGCGCCGCTCGCCCGCGGCCGGCGTGGCCGGCGCGTTCGGCGCGGGCGCGGCGAAGCCCGCTTCGCCGAGCGCCACGGCCGCCAGCAGCGCCAGACACGTGCGCCAATGAATTCTACTCATTGCGACAAAACCTCCGGGGCGGCCGGGCCTCGGCGCCCAACCAGGGCGCGGCGCTGTAAGGCCGCGTGCGGGTCGGCGCTCGGGCGGGCCGTCTCCTCTTGTCGTCTCGAGTGTCGGAGGCGGCGACCGGGCGAGGGCCGCGGAGGCGTCTGGCGCCTCTCCGCAGGCCCGGCGTCGTTCGGGCGACACTGTCTCGGGTGCAACTCCCTGCCGGCTAACCGCTCTCAGCGGAAGCGTAATTTTCCGCCAAGCGGCGGGGGGTGTCAAGCAGGTTGCCGGGAACTGAACGCTTCGATGCGCCCGCCCCGGCGAAGGGTGGCCGCGCCCTGGGTCACGTTTTTGGACGCGAAACCAACTTGCCAGACGCGGCCCGCCGTCGTAAGATTTGCGCCGTCCGCATGGCTGCGCCTCATCCGGTGTCGCACTGACAGACTTAGACCCCGCGGGACTCCCACGACCCCGCTCGGCCCTGACCCACCGACGAAAGGAACGTCTCGACATGAGAACCTTGCCCCCGCACCAGGCCGCCGCGGCCGTGCTACTGCTCTGCCTGCTCGCGCTCCCCGGCGCCCCGGCCGCCCTCGGCCTCAGCCAGAAGGAGTGGCTGCCCGTCGAGCCGGCGCACCTCGCGCTCAAGGAGCCGACGGTCGAGAAGGACGCCGACGCCGAGGTCCTCTTCTGGGAGGTCCGCGTCGAGTACAAAGACTCCGGCTACGACCTCGGCACGGAGCTCCAGCACTACGTCCGCATCAAGATTTTCAACGAGCGCGGGCGCGACGCTGAGAGCAAGGTGGACCTCGTCGCGCCGAAGATCCGCGGTCGTGAGATCAAGATCAAGGACGTGGCCGGCCGCACCGTCAAGCCCGACGGCACCGTCGTCGAGCTGAAGAAGGAGGACATCTTCGAGCGCCAGATCGCCAAGGGCGACGGCATCAAGGTCAGGGCCACCTCCTTCGCCCTGCCCGGCGTCGAGCCCGGCTCCATCGTCGAATACCGCTGGCGCGAGGTGCGCAACGGCATCGGCTACTACGAGCGGCTCGACTTCGCGCGCGAGATACCTGTCCGGACCGTCAAGTACTGGATCAAGCCCTCGGGCCAGTCGCTGGTCGGCCTCGACGGCAAGCCCCTCGGGCTGCGCGCCCGGACCTTCAACACCTCGGGCGAGCCCTTCGTCAAGGAGAAGAACGGCCTGCACAGCATCACCAAGCAGAACGTGCCGGCCTTCCGCGAGGAGCCGCGGATGCCTCCGGCCCTCTCGGTGCGGCCGTGGATGCTCATCTACTACACGTCCGACACCAAGAACTCGCCCGACGAGTTCTGGCGCGCCTACGCGCGCCGCATCGGCGAGAACTACAAGGCGCTGATGAAGCCCAACGACGAGGTCAAGAAAGCCGCGGCCCAGGCGGCCGGCGACGCCGCCGACCCCGAGCAGAAGCTGCGCCGCCTCTTCGACTACGTCCGCGCCAACGTGAAGCTGATCGGCGACGACGCGCACGGCCTGACCCCCGAGCAGCTCAAGAAGTTCAAGGAGAACAAGTCGCCGGCCGACACGCTCAAGCGCGGCGCCGGCGACTGGGCCGACATCGACCTGCTCTTCGCCGCGATGGCCTCCTCGCTCGGTTTCGAGGCCCGCGTCGCCTGCACGTCCGACCGCGGTGACGCCTTCTTCGTCATGGACTTCCTCGACGACTACTTCATCAGCCCGGCCAGCATCGCCGTCCGCGTCGGCGACAAGTGGCGCCTCTTCAACCCCGGCAGCAGCTACACGCCCTTCGGCATGCTGCGCTGGCAGGAGGAGGGGCAGCCGACCCTGATCGCCGACCCGAAGGAGCCTGTCTGGATCGAGAGCCCCGTCTCGCCCGCCTCGCGGTCGCTGGAGAAACGGGCGGGCAAGTTCAGGCTCGCCGACGACGGCACGCTCGAAGGCACGGTCAGGATCGAGTACACGGGCCACCTCGCCGCCGACCTCAAGGAGTACAACGACGACGACTCGCCGGCCGAGCGCGAGGAGACGCTGAAGGAGCGGCTCAAGTCGCGCCTCGGGGCCGTCGAGCTCTCTGACATCCGCATCGAGAACGTGACCGACCCCGACCGTCCGTTCGTCTACCAGTTCAACATCCGCGTGCCCGGCTACGCCCAGCGCACAGGCAAGCGCCTCTTCTTCCAGCCCGCCTTCTTCCAGCGCGGCCGGGCGCAGTTCTTCCCCACCAGCGCCCGCCGCCACAACGTCTACTTCCACTATCCCTGGGCCGAGGAGGACTCGGTCGAGATACAACTGCCCGAAGGCTTCGAGCTCGACACTCCCGAAGCCCCGGCCCCATTCGGCGCCGGCCCCCTCAGCCGCTACGAGCCGAAGGCCGTCGTCACCACCGACGGGCGCACGGTCATCTACACGCGCAGGTTCTTCTTCGGCGGCGAGTCGGGCGGCAATAACCTGCTCTTCCCGGTTGCCTCCTACTCGCAGTTGAAGACCTACTTCGACGCCGTCCACAAGGAAGACGGCCACACGCTCGCCGTCAGGCAGGCGGCCACCGCCTCGAAGTGAACCCCGAGCCCCGGGGGAGAAGTTGGAGTAAGCGATGAACAAGGAAAGAAGGCTCCGCGGAATCCTGGCCGCGCTCGCCCTGCTGGCGGTGCTCCCGCTGGCCGCGGCCGCCGCTCCGGCCCGCCCCGCCGGCACCGCGCCGGCCGCCGACGACGTGCCGGCCTGGCTCAAACAGGCGGCCGCGCTGCCCGCCCCGGCCCCCGACAAGAAGGTGCCGGCCGTCGTCCTCTGGCGCGAGCGCCACGTCTCGGTGGCGTCGGACGGCACCGTCACCACCACCACCACCGGCGCCGTCCGCATTCTCGCGCGCGAGGGCAACAGGGAGGCCCGCGGCGCGGAGACCTACCTGACCGATTCGGGCAAGGTGCGCGAGCTGCGCGCGTGGCTGCTGCGCGCCTCGGGCGGCGTCAAGAAGTACGGCAAGAACGAGACGCTCGACGAGGCGCTCGTGGGCAACGACATCTACAACGAGGCCCGCGTCGCCTTCATCAACGCCTCGCAGGACGTGGACGGCCCCGGCGCCGTCTTCGGTTTCCAGTCGGTCTCCGAGGAGCGGTCCATCTTCACGCAGGAGTGGTGGCCCTTCCAGGGCGAGCTGCCGACGCTCGTCTCGCGTTTCTCGCTGACGCTGCCGCAGGGATGGCGCGCCTCGGGCCTCGTCTTCAACCACCCGCGGTTCGAGCCGACCGCCTCGGGCAACACCTACACCTGGGAGTTGCGCAACCTGCCCCACATCGCCGACGAGCCTTCGAGCCCGAGCCTGTCGGCGCTGGCCCCGCGCGTCGCCGTCAGCTACTACCCGGCGCCGGGCGCGCAGTTCAAGGGGCGCACCTTCGAGACCTGGGAGGACGTGTCGCGGCTGATGGCCGAGATCGAAGACCCGCAGGCGGTCGTCGACGAGGGCATCACGGCGAAGGCCCGGCAGCTCACGGCGAACGCCAAAACCGAGTACGAGAAGGTTCAGGCCATCGGGCGCTTCGCCCAGTCGGTGCAGTACATCTCGATCCAGACCAACACGGGGCGCGGCGGCGGCTATCGCCCGCGACTCTCGACCGAGGTGCTGGCGAAGGCTTACGGCGACTGCAAGGACAAGGCGAACCTGATGCGGGCGCTCCTGAAGGCCGTCGGCATCGAGTCGTACATGGTCAGCATCTACTCGGGCGACCCCAACTTCGTCCGCGCCGAGTGGCCCTCGCCCTTCCAGTTCAACCACTGCATCATCGCCGTCAAGGTCGGCGACGAGACGCGGGCCGCCGCCGTCATCACCCACCCGAAACTCGGCCGGCTTCTGATCTTCGACCCGACCGACGACGTGACGCCGGTCGGCGACCTGCCGCACCACCAGCAGAACAGCCTCGCCCTGATCGACGGCGCCGACCAGGGAGCGCTGGTGCGGATGCCCGTCACGCGGCCCGAGGACAACCTGTGGAGCCGCGAGGTCGAGGCCGGCCTGACGGCCGAGGGCGCCCTGACGGCCACGCTGCGCGAGCGGCTGGCGGGCCAGTCGGCCGTCACGCTGCGGCGGGCCTTCAAGGGGCTCGGGCGGCCCGCCTTCGGCAACGTCGTCGAACGCTGGGTCTCGGGCCACGCCACCGGCGCCAGGTTCACCCGCATCGAGCCGGCCGACGCGCACGACGAGGGCCGCTTCGACCTCGACGTGGAGTTCAGCGCCCCCGCCTTCGCCCAGACCATGCAGGGCCGGCTGCTCGTCTTCAAGCCGTCCGTCATCGCCCGCGGCACCTCGGTCTGGCTCGGCGAGCCGACGCGCAAGCACCCGGTCGTGCTCGAAGCCGAGTCGTTCCGCGAGACGGTCCGCGTCAAGCTGCCGGCCGGCTTCGAGGTTGACGAGATCCCCGAGGGCGTCGAGCTCGACACGGAGTTCGGCAAGTACCGTGCGTCCTACGAGGTCAAGGACGGCCACTTCGTCTTCACGCGGACGCTCGTCCAGCCGGCCGCCACCGTGCCGGTCGAGAAATACGCCGAGGTGCGCAGCTTCTTCGGCCGCGTCCGCGCCAGCGAGCAGGCCCCGGTCGTCCTCACCAGGAAGTAAGGAGGCCGGCGCGGGCCGCGCGGCCCGAAAGGACGAAGAGGGGCCGCGGGCGTCAAGGGCGCCCGCGGCCCCTCGAACTTATTGGGCGCGGTGCGCGCCTCAGGCCGCGAGGCGGAAGTCGGCGACGAGCGGGAGGTGGTCTGAGGCGACGAGCGCCGTGCGGCTGCGGTGGAGGCGGAGCGAGACGAGTTCGAGCGTCGGGTCGTGGTAGACGTGGTCGAGGTGGAGGAAGGGCACGGGGCCGGGGTAGGTGGCGCGGCGGCGGAGGTGGTGCCGGATGTCTGCGCTCAGCAGCTCCTCGCCGAGCAGGCGCGTCGCTAAGCCGCGCGTCCACTCGTTGAAGTCGCCGAGCACGACGCGCGGCCCCTTGAGGTCGCACGCCCTCAGGATGCCGTCGCCGACGAGCCTGCGCCCCTGGTGGCGCCGCTCGACGTAGGCCGTGCCGAGGTGGACGTTGAAGACGTGGACGAGCGGCACGTCGCCGCCCTGCCCGAGCCGCACGTCAACGCGCAGGCAGCCGCGCGGCTCGTAGTGGCGCCAGGTGATGTCGTGGTTGTGGCAGTGCTCGACCGGCAGCCTCGTGAGGACGACGTTGCCGTAGGCGCCGCCGTTGTGCCGCCGGTTCTCGCCGATTAAAAATTCGCAGCCCAGCTCCGAGGCGAGGTAGCGGGCCTGGTGTAGTTCCTGCCGCGCGTCGTCCTCGACGCTGACCACCTCTTGCAGGGCGATCACGTCGGCCTCGGTCTCGCGCAGCACGGCGGCGATGCGCCCGGGGCGGAACCGCCGGTCGAGCCCGACGCACTTGTGGACGTTGTAGGTAACGATCCTGATCGTGCGAGGCGTGTCACTCATCCGAACCGCTTCCCCTTCACGAAATACTCTGCGGCCCTCAACCCTCGGGCCGGTCCGCGCTGTTGACGTGCGGCCGATTTTATCACGGCGCCGCGGGCGCGGCGTGGCGGGCGCGGATGCGGACGCAGCGTTCGAGCCCGTCGGCGGCTTCGAGCACCTTGAGGCGCAGGTCGGGGTCGAGCCGTTCGCGGGCCAGGAACTCCGCGACCTCGGCGCGGGCGCCCCCTCCGCACTGACCGCCGAGGAAGGCCGCCAGCCAGTTGTTGATGAAGAAAATCTTCCGCGTCTGCTTCAATTCGGGAAGGGCCTTGAGGGCCGGCGCGAGGAAGGGGCGCGTCAGCTCGCCCTGCCGGGGCGAGTTGAAGGGCGCGAGGCTCGCCTCGACCCAGCTCTCGGGCAGAGCGCGGTCCGAGAAGTACTGCTCGAAGTAGTTCCGCTTGACTGCGGCGTCGGGCCGGGCGGCGGCGGCAGCGTAGGCGTAGCGCCGCGCGTCGTTCGAGTCGTCCTCGGCCAGGAGCCGGGCCGAGAGCTTCGGCGCGCGCGCGTCGCCGGCGGCCGTGAGCGCGCGGACGAGGTCGAAGCGGTCGCGCGTGCCGAGCTTGAGCCGGAGGGCGCGTCCGCCGTCCTCGGCAGCCGCCGCGAAAAGGTCGAGCGCCTCGGGGCTCCCGGCCGCGTCGCGGTAGGCGCGCAGGTAGGTCAGCCGCTCGCCGGCCGTGGCCGCCCCCGCGGCGCCCGCCCGCAGCATCCGCTCGAAGGGCGGGCCGAGCACGCGCCGCTGCCCTTCGGAGAGGTAACGCGTGTGGGCCGTCACGGCGCGCGAGAGGACGAACTGGAGCGCCACGTCGTCGCGCTCGCGCGGCGCGTGCACGGTGGCGAGGCGGACGAACTCCGCGGGCGCCATCTCCGCCTCGCGCACCGAGTCCCAGAGCGAGCCCCAGACGAGGGCACGAAGGAAGTCCTCCCTGACGCGGCCGAGGCCGCCGGCCGCCGCCGCGCGGCCCGCCTCGTCGAGCAGGAAGCGGCCGTAGCCGAAGTCGCCGTAGTTGGCGAAGACGAAGCTCGGCGCCGCCCGCCCGACCACCTCCCTGACCTCAGTCGGCCCCGCGCCCTCCAGCGTCACGGCCTGCCTGCGGACGACGGCCCTCTTCGACGTGAAGTTGACCAGCGCCAGCTCGACTTTCATCGGCCACGCGCCGCCCTCGCCGAGCACGTCGCGCTGCTCGACCGTCATGCGACTGATGCGCCCGCGCCGGTCGGCCGACCAGCGCACACGCACGTCTGGCATCCCGCGCCTCCTGACCCAGGCGTCGGCCCAGGCGTCCAGCTCGCGCCCCGACGTGCGCTCGAAGGCGCGGACGAGGTCGGCCCAGGTGGCGTTAGCGTAAGCGTGCTCGCGGACGAAGAGGCGGACGGCATCGCGGAACTCGCGCTCGCCGAGATAAAACTCGGCCTGCCTGAGCACCGACGGCGCCTTGCGATAGACGATGTTGCCGTAGGCCGACTTGGCCGCCGAGAGGTTCGCTATCACCTGAAAGATGGCCGTCGTGCCCTTCGTCACGTCGGTCTGGTAGGCCAGGGGCTTCTCCGTCAGGTAGAAGAGCTTCCACGGGTCGAACTGCGGCAGCGCCTCGGCCACGGCCTTGTAGCCCATGAAGGTTGCGAAGCCCTCCTTGAGCCAGAGGTCGTCGAACCACTCCATCGTGACGAGGTCGCCGAACCACTGATGAGCCGCCTCGTGGAACATCAGGTAGGCGCGGTAGGCCACCTCGGTCGCGGTCGGCTCGCCCTGGAAGAGCACGCGCTCCTCGCGCAGGAAGGTCGCGCCGGCGTGCTCCATGCCGTTGAAGGCGAACTCGGGGATGACGACGAGGTCGTACTTCGAGAAGGGGAAGGCGCGGTCGAAGTATCCCTCGAAGTAGCGCAGGGCCACGCGGTTGAGGCGGAAAAGCTCGGCCGCCTCGCGCCGCGCCGACTCGATTTTCGATTTGCGAACGAAGAGGCGCGTCGAGTGGGCCGAAGCTTCGTCCTTCAGCTCGGCGAAGGGGCCGGCGGCGAAGGCGAAGACGTAGGTGCTGATCGGCTCGGTCTCGGGGAAGAGGGTGCGGCGCGTGCCCGGGCTCTCGGCGGCCTTCGGCTCCTGCGGGGCGCGCGTGTTGGCGACGACGGTCCAATTCGCCGGGGCCTCGACGGCCAGCCGGAAGCGCGCCTTCAGGTCCGGCTGGTCGAAGCAGGGGAAGATGGTGCTCGCGTCCGAAGGGACGAAGAGCGTGTAGACGTACTCCGAGCCGTCCTCGCGGTCGAGGTAGCGCGTCAGGGCGCTGCCCGACGTGCTGACGGGCGCGGCGAACGAGAACTCGACCTCGTTCGTGCCCGCCGCGAGGTGGCGGCGCGGCACGACCATGTGCTCCGCCTCGAAGCGCGCGTCGTCCACGGGGCGGCCGTTGGCGCGAATCGCGGAGACGCGCTCGCGCGGCGCGGCCCCGCCCGCCGGCGAGCGCCAGTCGAAGACCAGATCGACGGGCGCCGCCAGCGTGACCGAGACTTTGGCCGCGCCGCGCATCTCCCCGGCGCCGGGCGCGAGCCGCACGTCGAGCGAGTAGCGCACGTCGCGGTAGTGGCGTGCGCGCCACCGCGCCAGCTCGCGCGGCACGCCCGCTTCCAGGTTCGGCGATGCGTCGTCTCCAGGTTCGCTCAAGCCCTGCCCCGCCGCGGCCCAGGCGCACAGGCAGAGCGTCAGGGCCGCCGCCAGTCTCCTCTTCATCAGGATGTTCTCCGCGTCAAGGGTTCACACGCGCGCGGCGCCGGGTTAAGCTCGCGCGTCAGAGCGCGACGATTCTCGCCCGCCGCGGTGAGACGGGCAAGCGCGCAACACTCTCAGGAAGGCGAAGGGGGAGCATGATGAGCGACGAGCGAGAGCAGACGACATCCACGGCGGGCGGGTCAGAATCCGGCGACGCGGGCATCACCGGCGGCACGGACAAGGCGGCGAGGCGCGTGACCTCCGACACCGGCGAGGCGCCCGCGGGCGACACGGGCGCGCGCGAGACCGGCGACATCTCGGGCGCCAGTTCGACCCACGCCGGCGCCGGGGGCGTGATGGACAACACCGGCGGCACCGGCACGGCCCCCGTCGGCGACATCCCCTGACGCGACCCGCGCGGCACGCACGAAACAGGCACGGCGGCTACGAAATGGTGCGCCGCCAGGCCGCGCCCCTTTCGTCTGTGCCCGCGAAAACAGGGCACTTCCGGCCTCCCGCCCCGCGCCGCCCGCGGCACGGCAGTTGATCTATATTTGTGGTCCGGCGGGACGCGCCGAAGCGTTCGGGCGCGCGAGCCGGCGGGGTCGATTCAGAGGGAGGGAGTTCGGAAGTGATGAGAAGATTTTTCGCGGTCCGCACACTGGCAGTCAGGGTTCTGGCTCTCGCGCTTTTCGCCGCCGCGTTCGCCGCGGAGGCTTCGGCGCAGAGGATTCCGGTCGAGCGCCTCGGCGGCAGCCTCGTCAAGATGAAGGTCGGCGAGATCACGCTCGAAGCCGTGGACTTCCGCGACCAGACTGCGACCCTCAACCTCGCGCTCGACGTGTCGAACGGCCTGCTCCCGGTCACGCTCAGAGATTTCGACTATCGGCTCAGGCTCAACGGGCACGACACGATCAGCGGCGTCCACGACGGCTCGCTTAAGATCGGCGGGCGCAGCAGCTCGCGCGTCAACCTCCCCGTCACGGTCCATCTCCGCTCGATACCGGGCGCGATCTGGTCGGCGTTCCGCAACCGCGGACAGGTCCAGTACGACCTCGACACGGCCTTCACGCTCCCGCTCTACGTCACCGAGCGGCGCTTCGACCGGAGCTTCTCGGGCGAGGTTCCGCTGCGCTCGGTCGTTGACGCGGCCACCATCCTGCGCGCGAGCCGCCTCGGCGACGGCGGCGGCGCGCCTTCGCGCGACCGCGGCGGCTTCGACATCCGCGACATCTTCGGCTTCTGACGAGGCCGGGCGGGCAGGTCAAAAGAGAAAGGGGAGCGGGCGATCTGTCGCCCGCTCCCCTTTCTCTTTTTAGCGATTCTTCTTTCCCGCGCCGCGGCCGGCCCTCACCGTCCGGCTCTTCTCTCTGCCCTCTGCCTTCTTCCCCTATATCAGTGCCCGCGGGTCGGGAGGAGCCGGTCGAGCAGGGCCGTCAACTCTTCGAGCGTGAGGGGCTTGACGACGTACTCGCCGCAGCCGACGGCGCAGGCGGCCGCGCGGGCCTCGGCGCTGTCGTAGGCGGTGACGGCCACGACCGGCACGTCGCGCGTGGTCTCGTACTCGCGTATGCGGAGGGCGGCCGTGAAGCCGTCGAGGACGGGCATGTTGAGGTCCATCAGGACGAGGTCGAGACGCTCGCGCTGCGACAGCTCGATGGCCTGCTGCCCGTCGGCCGCCTCGACCACGCGGCAGCCGCACAGCTCCAGCATCCGCCGCGTCATCTGCCGCGTGTCCTCGTAATCCTCGACCAGCATCACAACCGGCCCGCCCGATTCCCCGACTGCCATCACCCGAGCCCTCCTCCGGTTCGTCTCTCCCCGCCGCGGCCAGGCGACGCGCCGCCACGGCCCGCCGCGGATAATACTTCAGACCGCACGCACCCGCTAAGGCCTGCGCCGGGGCAGCCGCGCCGAAGCGTTCGGCTGCCGTCGGCCTTTCGACGCGTGAGAGAAATGTCTAATGAGCCCGGCGTCGCGGAAAACGGCGGCGGGGCGGGGCTGCCGCGTCACTGCGTCGTGCGGCGCGGCGGCCGGGCCGAAAATTTCCGGCGCCGCCGCGGCGGGGTGAGTCAGCTGGCGCCGGAATTACGCGTTCGCCTCTGTGGCCCCTCGCCCGTCGGTGTTTCGGGTTCGCTCCCGACGCGCCGGCGCGTTTACGGCCCCGGCCGCGGCGCCGCGACAGCCTCGCCGCGGCCCGCGCCTTTGCGACCTGCGCCTTTTGCCCTTTTTGAGACCTCTGGAAACCGCGGCGGAACAGCCCTATGAGACCAATCAACTCTCCCCGGCGGCGCGGACTCGGCGCACGGCGACCGCACACCGCCGCACGCCTCTTCCTCCTGCTCGCGCTCCTTTCCGCACAGGCGCTCGGACAGGCCCCCGCGCAGCGCCCGGCCGACGGCGGGCAGGAGGGGCGCGGCGTCTCTGTGCGGAAGGAGGGCACACGGCCGTCCGAACGTGAGAGCACGACGCCGCCCGAACGCGACGCGGCGGGGCCGCGCGGCGAGCGGCCCGAGCTGGTGCTGCAAACGGGCTACGCGGCCTTCGGCGCCACCGGTCTGCGCTTCAGCCCTGACGGCCGGCTGCTGGCGACCACGACCCTCAACAGCAGCCAGGTCAAGCTCTGGGACACCTCGACCGGCCGCGAGTTGCGGACGCTGGCCGCGGGTTCCGTCGCCGGCGCGCAGGGCGAGCTGAGCGGCGTCTCGGCCGTCGCCTTCAGCCGCGACGGGCGGCTCATCGCGGCCGGCGGGCGCGACAACGCCGTCACCGTCTGGGAGGTGGCGACCGGGCGCGAGCTGCGGCAACTCACGACGCCGCCCGATGCGATCTACGCCGCGGCCGGCGTCTTCTTCCTCGTCTTCGGCCCCGAGGGCGGGTCGCTCGTCTCATTCGGCGACGCCGTGCGCGTCTGGAATCTGGCGACGGGGAAGGCCGAGGCGACGACCGCTTGGGACACACTGGCGGGCGGGCAGAACTTCGTCGGCGGCTACGCGCTGACGCCCGACGGCCGACGACTCGCCATGATAGTCGGCGGGACGGGCGGGTCTGAACGCCGGAGCGCCCACCTCCTCGACCTCGCCACCGGACGCGCAACGCCCGGCACGCCGCTGCCCGAAGACCTCGCGCGAAGCAGCTCGCCTGTGCTCTCGTTCGCGCCGGACGGGCGGCTGCTGGCGGCGGCGGTCGAGTACGGCGCGGGCGGCGACGGCCGGCTCAAGGTCTGGGACGTGTCGGCCGGCTCTGCGGGCCGTGCGCTAGCCGAAGTGGCGAGCGGACAGATGCCCTTCATCAGCTTCAGCCCCGACGGACGCACCCTCGCGCTCCCCGCGGCAGGCAGCGTCAGGCTCTTCGACCTCGCCACGAACCGCTTGCTGCGCGTCGTCGCCCCGCCCGACGGCGCCGGAGCGCGCCCCGCCGAGCAGCGCTTCACGGCCGCCGCCTTCAGCCCCGACGGAAGGCGGCTGGCGACGAGCGGCAGCGATACGGGCGTCACCGTCTGGGACGTGGAGACCGGCCGCGTCGCGGTCCGCGCGGAGGGCCGCGTCAACGTCGCGCAGGCCGCCTCCTTCTCGCCCGACGGCGCCCGGCTCTACACCGGCAGCCGCACGCTCTGGGACGTGGCGACGGGGACGGGCCTGCGCGTGCCGGCGGCGGAGGCGGGCCTCGTCGTCGGCACGCAGAGCGGCGACGGCCGCCTGCTCGCCCTCTACACGCCGATCCGCAGCGACCGCATCGGCCTCTACGACGCGGAGCAGCGCCGGACGCTCGCGCAGATACCGAGCCCGCCCGGCTCGACCGTCTACACGGCCGCTTTCAGCCCCGACGGGCGCCTGCTGGCGGCGACCTTCTGGCCCAACGCGGGCACAGTCGGCCAACCGGGCGCCGGCCAGTCAGGCGCCGGTCAGTCGGGCGGTAGTCAGTCGGGCGGCGGCAAGCCGTACACGGCCGAGATGATGATGAAGGCCGCGAAGGAGGCGGCGAAGGCCGCGCAGAAAGACCCCTCGGCCTACATGCGCGTCTACACAGAGGCGATGGCGCGCCTGAGCGGACGCGCGGCCGGACAGGCGGGCGGACAGGCAGGCGGACAGGCGGGCGGACAGACGGGGGGGCAGACGGCCAGCGTAGAGGGCGTGGTTAAGGTCTGGGAGACGGCGACCGGGCGTGAGACGAGGACGATCAACGTGCCCGCCGCCAACCCGCTCGTCATGACGCGGCTCGGCCACCTCGCCTTCAGCGCCGACGGGCGCACGCTGGCAGTCGCCGCCGTGCGCGGCGCGGAGGTCACGCTCTGGGACGTTGCGAGCGGCCGCCGCCTGGGCGCCCTCGGCGCCCCGGTTCGGGCCGCTGCCCCTGCGGGCTTCGACAGGGACGTGGAGCCCGGCTTCGGCGCGGGCGACGATGACGGCTTCGGCGGTGACGAATCGGCCGTCGCGTCAATCGCCTTCAGCGCCGACGGGCGTTTCGTCGCGGTCGGCGGGCGCGAGGCGCGGAGCGGGTTCGACGCGTCCGCGCTCACGCAGGCGGCCGCGACGGCCCGCGCCTCGCGCGACCCGGCGGCCGCGCGCGAGGCCGCGCGACAGATGGCCCGGCAGGCGTTGGGGGAGGCGAAAGTTTCGGGCACGCTGCGCGTCTACGAGGCGGCGACCGGGCGCGAGGTCCGTGCCTTCTTGGGACACGCGGGCGCCGTGGGCGCGGTCGCTTTCAGCCGCGACGGCCGCCTCCTGGCGTCGGCCTCCGAAGAGAACGTGGTCAAGGTGTGGGACGTTGCACGCGGCGCCGAGCTGCGCACGCTCTCGGGCCACACGGCGAAGATCACGTCGCTTACCTTCAACCCCGCCGGGACGCTGCTGGCCTCGACCGGCTTCGACGGGCGCACGCTGCTCTGGGACGCCGCGACGGGCGAGCAACTGGCGACGCTCGTCTCGCTCGGCGAAGGCGACTGGCTCGCCGTCACCCCCGACGGGCTCTTCGACGGCTCGCCCGCGGCCTGGCGCCAGATACTCTGGCGCTTCTCCGGCGACACCTTCGACGTGGCCCCGGTCGAGACCTTCTTCAACGAGTTCTTCCGCCCCGGCCTGCTCGCGGAAATCTTCGCCGGGCAGAGGCCGCGCGCCCCGCGCGACATCGCGCTCATAGACCGCCGCCAGCCGGCCCTCTCAATCGAGACCGACCGGCAAACGGGCGCGCAGGCGACCGAGCGCGCCGTCGGCGTGCGCGTGCGCGTCTCAAGCGCCTCGGCCGGCGCCAAAGACGTGCGGCTGTTCCGCAACGGCTCGCTCGTCAAGGTCTGGCGGGGCGACGTGCTCGCGGGCCGCGACTCCGTGACGCTCGAAGCGACCGTGCCCGTCACGGCCGGGCCGAACCGTTTCACGGCCTACGCCTTCAACCGCGACAACGTCAAGAGCGCCGACGCGGGCGCGGAGGTGACGGGGGCCGACTCGCTGCGCCGCGCGGGCACGGCCTACGTCGTCGCCGTCGGAGTGAACAGGTACGAGAACTCGCAGTACGACCTGCGGTACGCCGTGGCCGACGCGCGCGACTTCGCCGCAGAGGTGCGCGAACGACTCTCGGCGGCCGGGCAATACTCGGCGGTCGAGGTCGTCACGCTCTTCGACACGGAGGCGACGAAGGCGAACCTGCTCGACGCGCTCGGGCGTCTGGCCGGCCGTGGTGCGGCGGCGCGCCAAGGAGCGCCCGAATCGCTCTCGCGGCTGGCGGCGGCGCGGCCCGAGGACGCCGTCTTCGTCTACTTCGCCGGCCACGGCACGGCGCAGGGCAACCGCTTCTACCTGCTCCCGCACGACCTCGGATACGCGGGCGCGCCGGGCGCGCTCGACGAGTCTTCCTTGCGCGCGATGCTCGGGCGCGGCGTCTCGGACGAGGAGTTGCAGGCCGCCTTCGAGGGGCTCGACGCCGGCCGCCTGCTGCTCGTCATCGACGCGTGCAACTCGGGCCAGGCGCTTGAGGCCGAGGAGCGGCGGCGCGGGCCGATGAACTCGAAGGGGCTGGCCCAACTCGCCTACGAGAAGGGCATGTACGTGCTGACGGCGGCGCAGAGCTACCAGGCCGCGCTCGAAGCCTCGCAGCTCGGCCACGGCCTTCTGACCTACGTGCTGATCGAGGAGGGGCTGAAGAGGATGGCGGCCGACGGCGAGCCGCGCGACGGGACGCTCGTGGCGAAGGAGTGGCTCGACTTCGCCACCGTGCGCGTGCCGCAGATGCAGTCGGAGAAGATGGAGCAGGCCCGCTCGCTCGGCGTCAGCCTCAACTTCGCCGTTGCCGGAGCGCCCGGCGGCGCGGGCGAGGTGCAGCGGCCACGCGCCTTCTACCGCCGCGAGCTTGAGGCCGACCCGCTCGTGCTCGCCCGCTCGAACTGAGCGACGGGGCGGCTCACTCGTCGCCCGCCGGCCGGCCGCGCAGGCGCTTGACGCGCGAGCGTCGCGTCTTCTCTTCGAGCGTGCGCTCTTTGGCCGCGCGCGTGCGGCGCGTGGGCACGCGCGCCTTCGGCCGGCGGTTGCGCCGCTCGACCTCTTCGCGGAGCTTGCGCAGGCAGTCCATCTTGTTCCGGTGCTGGCTGCGCTCGGCGCGGCAGGTGACGACGAGGCCGGTCGGCAGGTGCCTGAGGCGCACGGCCGTCTCGACCTTGTTGACGTGCTGCCCGCCGGGGCCGCCCGCGCGGAAGGTCTCCACCTCGCACTCGCGCAGCAGCTCTCCGTCAGATTCCGGCAGCGTAATCATCCTTCGGCCCGATGCCCCCTTCCCCGCCGCCCGGCGGTTTGACTAAACGCGCCGCCCCGGCGAACAATACCGCCACCCGACAAGGCCGCGCCCGCCGCGTATCCCAGACGCCATAATTTACACGGAGCCCGAATGAAGAAAGACCTCGTGACGAGTATAGACCAACGCCCGCACGCCGCGCCGGCGTGCCTGAACGTGAGACGAACGGCCGGCGCGCGTCGCTTCGCGCGCGGTCCCCTCTCGGCCGCGCTCGCCCTCGCCCTGTTGCTCTCGGCCGCGCCGGCCGCGCCCGCCCAGAGCACCTACCAGAAGCCGCCGCGGGCCGTGCTCGAAGTGCTCGACGCGCCCGCGCCGCCGACGGCTTACGTCGGCCCGCGCCGCGACTACATGCTGCTGATGACGGGCCTGCGCTACCCGCCCATCTCGGAACTGGCCGAGCCGATGCTGCGGCTCGCAGGGCAGCGCATCAACCCGCTCACCTCCGGGCGCCACCGCGCCCCGGCCTTCGTCAGGCTCTCGCTCAGGCGACTCTCCGACGGCGCCGAGACCGTAATCCAGCCCCCGCCCGGCGCGCGGCTGAGCGCCCCCGAGTGGAGCCCCGACGGCCGCGCCTTCGCCCTCACCAACACCACGCCCGCGGGCATCGAGCTGTGGGTCGGCGAGACCTCTTCGCCGCGGCTGCGCCGGCTCAAGGGCGTCGCCGTCGGCGCCGTCTACGGCGACGCCTTCCGGTGGATGCCCGACGGCCGGACGCTGCTCGTGCAGACGGTTCCGCGCCGCGGGCCGGCCCCGGCCGAGCCGGGAGTGCCGGCCGGGCCGAACGTCCAGGAGAGTTCGGGCAAGATCGCTGGCGCCGCGACCTACCAGGACCTGTTGCAGACCCCGCACGACGAGGCGCTCTTCGAGTATTACGCCACCTCGCAGCTCGCCCTCGTCGACGCGAACAGCGGCAAGGCGACGCCGTTCGGTGCGCCCGCAGTCTTCGAGACGGCCTCGCCCTCGCCCGACGGCAACTACCTGCTCGTCGTGCGCCTCGTCCGCCCCTACTCCTACCTCCACCCGGCCAGCTTCTTCCCGAAGGAGGTCGAGGTCTGGACGCGCGACGGGAAGACGGCGCACAAGCTGGCGAGCCTGCCGCTGGCCGACCAGATACCGATTCAAGGCGTGCGCACCGGGCCGCGCGCCTACGAGTGGCGGCCGACCGACCCGGCCACCCTCGTCTGGGCCGAGGCGCTCGACCAGGGCGACCCGCGCCGCAAGGTCGCGCACCGCGACCGCCTGATGGCGCTCAGGGCCCCCTTCACGGCCGCGCCCGCCGAGTGGCACAGGACCGAGCACCGCCTCACCAACGTCTCCTTTTCGGAGCGCGCCCCGTCCGTCTTCGTCACCGACTACGACCGCGACCGCCGCTGGACGCGCACCGTCCTCCTAAACTTCGACGCGCCCGCGGCCGCGCCGCGCGAGGTCTGGAGCCGCAGCATCAACGACCGCTACGGCAACCCCGGCGTGCCCGTCACCCGTCCCCTCCCGTCGGGTCACCTCGCCGTCATGCAACACGGCGACTCGATCTACCTCGCCGGCGCCGGCGCCTCGCCCGAAGGCGACCGCCCCTTCCTCGACCGCCTGAGCCTGCAAACGCTCAAGGCCGAGCGGCTCTTCCACAGCGCCCCGGACGCCTACGAGACCGTCGCGGCCCTGCTCGACGACGGGGCGGGCCGGATCGTCACGCGCCGCGAGACGCCGCTCTCGCCGCCCAACTACTACAAGCGGACCCTCTCGTCCGCCCCGGCGGGGCAGGACGCCTCGGCTCTGACGGCGCTCACCAGCTTCCCCGACGCGACGCCGCAACTGCGCGCCATCCGCAAGCAGCTCGTCAGGTACAAGCGGGCCGACGGCGTCGAGTGCTCGTTCACGCTCTACCTGCCGCCCGGCTACAAGGAGGGCACGCGGCTGCCGACCGTGCTCTGGGCCTACCCGCTCGAATACAACGACCCGTCCACCGCCGGGCAGGTGACGGGCTCGACCCAGCGCTATACGACCCTCGGCGGCTCGTCGCACCTCTTCCTGCTGCTGGCCGGCTACGCCGTCCTCGACGACGCGACCATGCCCGTCGTCGGCGACCCTGAGAAGATGAACGACACTTACGTCGAGCAGATCGTGTCGAGCGCGCAGGCCGCCATCGAGAAGGCGGTCGAAATGGGCGTCGCCGACCGCGAGCGTGTCGGCGTGGGCGGCCACTCCTACGGCGCCTTCATGACGGCCAACCTGCTCGCCCACTCGGACTTCTTCCGCGCGGGCATCGCCCGCAGCGGCGCATACAACCGCACGCTCACGCCCTTCGGCTTCCAGAGCGAGCGGCGCACGCTCTGGGAAGCGCCCGAGACCTACATCCGCCTCTCGCCCTTCATGGTCGCCAACAAGATCAACGAGCCGATCCTGCTCATCCACGGCGAGGCCGACAACAACTCCGGCACCTTCCCCATCCAGAGCGAGCGCCTCTACCAGGCCATCCGCGGCACGGGCGGCACCGTGCGGCTCGTGACGCTGCCGCTCGAATCGCACGGCTACGCCGCACGCGAGTCTACCGAGCACGTCCTCTACGAGATGATCTCCTGGTTCGACCGGCACGTGAAGAACGCGCCCCCGCGCCGCAACACCGGCGGCCCGCCGCAGGCCGCACTGCCCGAGTAGACGACGCGCACGGCGGGACTCAAACCCCCCGCGGGCACGAGTCACGACCGGGGATTGCAACGAACGTCAGGCGCTTCGACTCCACCGAAGCGCGACTTTTCATCCGCCACGAGTAGAAGGGGAACAAGGAATGAAGCGAACGCAGAAATCTCTGTCGCCCGCCGCGGCCATCGTGAGACGCGCGGCGGCCGGCGCACTCGGGCTCGCCCTCGCGGGCCTGTCTCTTCTTCTCCCCGCAGAGGCCGGCGCGCAGGCACAGCCGCAGAACAGGGAGCGGACTTCGCCCCAGATCAGGAGGCCCGGCCCCGCCGGCCCGGTCGCCCCGGCGGCGGGCGTGCTCCCGCGGTCGGTCGTCGTCAGCGCCGCGGACATCTCGGCTCTCGGCTCTCGGCTGGACCAGTTCGCCGGGGGGCTGACCGAGGCGGAGCGGGAAGTGTTCGACGGCCTGCTCCTGCGGGCGGCCGCGGCCCCGTCCGACTCACCCGAAGGGACGGACGTTAAGGTCAGGCTCTTCACGGCGGGGCTGCGCCGTGAGGGCGAGTCTGAGCCTTCGGGCATCATCGTCCAGGGCGGGCGGGCGCCGTCGGGCGGCGCCGTCAGCTCCTCGCCGGTCGCTGCGCTGCGCGAGTTGATCGGGCCGGGCCACGTCTCCATCGGCCCTAAGCAGGACGACCCGCGCGCGCCCGCCGCCAGGACGGGCACGCTCGCCATCGGGCCGAAGCAGGACGACCCGCGCGCGCCGACCTCCACGCTCTCGGAAAAGATGGACGCCTTCGCCGGCGGCCTCCCCGTCACCGAGAGGGCGATGCTCGACTGGCTGCTGCAACGGGCCACCACCTCGGACGAGACCCCGAGGGGAGGAACGCCCGGCGGCCCGCGCCCCTCGCCCGGCGGGATGCTGCCCGCGGCCCTCGGGGTGGCGGCAATCGGCCCCAAGCAGGACGACCCATCGCCGCGGCCGAGCGCCGGCCGCTGGACCCTACGTTTCTAGCCCGGCAAGCGCCGGGAGCACACGCCGCAAGCTCGCCCCCGGCGGCCCGTGAGCAACCTTCAGGAGAGAGCGGCAAGATGACCAGGACAACAATCGCCTGCGTGCAGATGGATGTGGCGCTCGGCCGCCCCGAGGAGAACAGGGGCCGCGTCGTCGAACGACTCCGGCACGCGGCCGGCTCCGGCGCGCGCCTCGTCATCTTCCCCGAGTGCGCCGTCACCGGCTACTGCTTCGAGTCGCTCGCGGAGATCGAGCCCTTCGCCGAGCCGCTCGCGGGGCCGACGGCCGAGGCGGTCGCGGCGGCTTGTTCTGAGTCGGGCGCCTACGCCGTCGTCGGCTTTATCGAGCGCGACGGGGCGCGTCTCTACAACGCCGCGATGGTGGTCGGGCCGGAAGGCCCCCTGGGGAGTTACCGCAAGGTCCACATGCCCTTCATCGGCGCCGACCGCTTCCTCACGCCCGGCGACCGGCCGTTCCAACTCTTCGAGCTGCCGTTCGGCAAACTCGGCGTCAACATCTGCTACGATTCGAGCTTCCCCGAGCCTTCGCGCGTGCTGAAACTGCTCGGGGCCGAGCTGATTGCGCTGCCGACCAACTGGCCCCCCGGCGCCTGGCGCACGCCCGAGTTCGTCCTCAACACCCGCGCGCAGGAGAACCATCTCCACGTCGCCGCCGCCAACCGCGTCGGCACCGAGCGCGGCTGGGGCTTCATCGGCCGAAGCAAGGTCGTCAACTGCGGCGGCGACACCCAGGCCGAGGCGGGCGGCGAGCGCGAAGAGATTCTGCTGGCCGAGCTGGACCTCGGCGAGTCGAACCACAACCGCGTCGTCAACGTCGCCGGCGCCTACGAGATCGACCGCATGGCCGACCGCCGGCCGGACTTCTACGGCCCCGTCACTGACGCGCGCGCCGAACGTCCCGCGACCGAGAAGGCCGCCGAGCTGGCGACTTCCGGAGACTGAACGCCGGGCGCCGAAGCCGGTCGCTAAGAGTTGGCGCACTACTGGCACACAAAACACTTAGGGGCTGCCACTTGGCAGCCCCTAAGTGTTTTGATTTAGTTAATGGAGCCGAGGGGGATCGAACCCCTGACCTCATGAATGCCATTCATGCGCTCTCCCAGCTGAGCTACGGCCCCCTGGTTTTCGACGGCTGGGTGTCGAAAATTCGACGCGCTCGGAGGCGAACCGGCCGCCCGACGCGAGCAGGAAAAATAGCACACCGCGGGCGAAGTGACAAACGGCCGGGGCGGACGCAGACGCGCCCACCGTGAGAGGCGGCGGCGGCAGGCCGCGCCTCAGCGGCCTTTGAATTCGGGCGGGCGCTTTTCGAGGAAGGCGCGGACGCCCTCGTCCTTGTCCTCGCTCGAAAAGCAGAGGGCGAAGAGGTCTATCTCGCGGCGCAGCCCCTCGTCGAGGTTCGAGCGCGAGGCGGCCTTCACGGCCTCCTTCGCCATGCGGAGCGCGACGGGGCTCTTCTCGGCGATGCGGTTCGCCAGCTCCATCGTCTTGGCTTCGAGGTCGGCGGCCGGCACGACCATGTTGACGAGGCCGAAGCGGAAGGCCGTCTGCGCGTCGATCATGTCTCCGGTCAGGATCAACTCCATCGCCCGGCCCTCGCCGACGAGGCGTGCGAGGCGCTGCGTGCCGCCGCCGCCGGGGATGATGCCGAGGTTGATCTCGGGCTGGCCGAAGCGCGCGTTCTCGCCGGCGATTCTCAGGTCGCAGGAGAGGGCCAGCTCGCAGCCGCCGCCGAGGCAGAAGCCGTTGATCATGGCGATGACGGGCTTGGGGAAGCTGTCGACGGCGGTGAAGAGCGAGCGCGCCGTCATCACGTCGCGCTGCGAGACGGCCGTGCGCCCCTCGAACTCGGCGATGTCGGCCCCGGCGACGAACGACTTCTCGCCCGCGCCCGTGATGACCACGACGCGGACCGACTCGTCCTCGCGCAGTTCTTCGAGCGCCGCCGCGCCCTCGGCCCGCGTCTGGATGTTGAGGGCGTTGAGCTTCTGCGGCCGGTTGATCGTCAGCAGCGCGACGCGCCCGCGCCGCTCAAGCAAGAGGGTCTCGTATGATGACATCCGCAGCCTCCGGGAATCTTGAATGGTAACTCGTGAATGGAATCGCGGCGAGAGTCTATACCGCGCGGGGCCGCGCCCTCAAACGCAGGAGGGGCCCCCGGGCGGCCCCCTCCTGCGGTCCGAAACTGAAGGTCTGAAAACGGGCGGCGCCGGGGGCTCACTGCCTGTCGGCGTCGGGGGCGGGCTGCTCGTCGGCGACCCAGGCGACGAAGAGGCGATACCAGTTGTCCAGCGGCTCCTGAATCTGGACGCCGACGCGGGCCGTGCCGTAGATGGCGGGGGCGGTGCGCACCACGCGGGCCGTGACCTCGATGGGCTCGCCGTCGGGGCGGTGGGCGCGCAAATACAACTGCTCTCCGCGGCCGACCTTCTGGTTGAGGTGGAAGAGGGCGCCGATGGTCGAGATGTCGTCGGTCTCGGACGGCTCGCTCCAGGCCGAGCCGTCCTCTGTGCGGCCCGAGACGACGATGGGCAGGCGCCGCGCGATCCTCAGCGCGAAGCGTCTCTCTTCGTTGATCGGCTTACTCATAGGCGCGGTGGCTACTCAGTCCACTTGTAAAAGCCCTCGCCGGCCTTCTTGCCGAGCCGGCCTTCGGCGACCATCCGGCGCAGGATGTCGGGCGGGCGGAAGTGCTCGGCGCCGAGCTTCTCGTGCAGGTACTCGGCGATGTGGAGGCGCACGTCGAGCCCGACAAGGTCTGTCAGTCTGAGCGGCCCCATCGGGTGATTGTAGCCGAGTTCCATCGCCGCATCTATATCTTTCGCGCTCGCCACGCCCTCCTCGACCATCCGCATCGCTTCGAGCCCGAGCGCCACGCCGAGCCGCGAGGAGGCGAAGCCCGGCACGTCGCGCACGGTGATCGGCTCCTTCCTCATCCTCGCCGCGACGGCGCGCACTGCCGCGGCCGTCTGCTCGGAGGTCTCGCGCCCGACGACGATCTCGACCAGCCGCATGATGTGGACGGGGTTGAAGAAGTGCATCCCGACCACCCGGTCGGGGCGGCGGGCGCGCTCGGCGATTTCAGTTATCGAGAGTGAAGAGGTGTTGGTGGCGAAGACGAAGTCGGCGCGGCGGGCGACGGCCTCGATTTGCCGCAGGGTCTCGCGCTTGAGGTCGAGCCGTTCGGGCACGGCCTCGACGAAGAGGTCGGCGTCGGCCGCGGCTTCGAGCGCGGTCGCCCCGCTCAGGAGCGAGAGCGCACGGTCGCGCTCCTCGGCGGTCACCTTGCCCCGCTCGACGCCCTTGTCGAGGTTCTTCTCTACCGAGCGCAGGCCCCGCGCCACCAACTCGTCGCTGAGGTCGCGCAGCACGACGCGGTAGCCGGCCTGGGCCGCGACCTGCGCGATGCCGTGGCCCATCGTCCCGGCGCCGAGGACGGCGACGGTCCTGACCTCGAAATGTGAAGCCTGCTCGCCCGGGGGGCCGGCGTCGTGCGGAGTGGTCAAGGGGTCGGGGCGGTCGGCGGGCCGGGGGCGGCAGCGTCACCGGCGGGCCGGCCGTGCGGTCAAATTCGACTACGTTTGCGCGAAAAGTTATACTACACGCGTCGAGAAAAAGGCTACCCGTTCACGGCCGCCGGCGCCCGCGGCGGCCGGCCCCGACGCCCCGAAGGAGGCACTAGAATCCCCGGATGCCAAACGAGACCCTGCACCGCGAAGTAGTCATCGTCGGTTCCGGCCCGGCCGGCCTGACCGCCGCCATCTACGCCGCCCGCGCCGACCTCAAGCCCCTAGTCATCCACGGCCCGCAGCCCGGCGGCCAGCTCACCATCACCACAGAGGTCGAGAACTATCCGGGCTTCGCCGAGGGCATCCAGGGGCCGGAGCTGATGCAGCAGTTCGAGGAGCAGGCCAAGAGGTTCGGCACCGAGTTCCTCGTCACCTTCGTCAACAAGGTGGACCTGTCCCGGCGCCCCTTCACGCTCTGGACCGACGAGGGGCACGAGATCAGGGCCGAGACCTTGATCGTCGCCGCGGGCGCCTCGGCCAAGTGGCTAGGCATACCGGGCGAGGCCCCGGCGCCGCACGGCCTCGGGGGGCTCGGCGTCTCGGCCTGCGCCACCTGCGACGGCTTCTTCTTCAAGGGCAAGCCCATCGTCGTCATCGGCGGCGGAGACACCGCCATGGAGGAGGCCAACTTCCTGACGCGCTACGCCTCGCGCGTCACCCTCATCCACCGCCGCGAGACGCTGCGGGCCTCGAAGATCATGCAGGACAAGGCGCGGGCCAACCCCAAGATCGACTTCGTCTGGAACACGGAGGTCAGCGAGATACTCGGCTCGCCGGAGACGGGCGTGACGGGCGTGCGCCTCTACAACAACCGGAGCGGCGAGGAGTCGGTCTTCCCGTGCGAGGGCGTCTTCGTCGCCATCGGCCACCAGCCGAACACGGACATCTTCAAGGGCTGGCTCGACATGGACGAGGTCGGCTACATCAAGACTGCGGGCCGCTCGATGGCGACCAACATCCCCGGCGTCTTCGCCTGCGGCGACGCGCAGGACTCGGTCTATCGCCAGGCCGTCACGGCGGCCGGCACCGGCTGCATGGCCGCCATCGACGCCGAGCGTTTCCTCGACAACCTGCCCGTCGCCGTGCCATCCGGCGAGGAGGTGACCATCGAGGGCGAGGTCGTTTCGGCCGACCGCGAGCAGGTCACGATGCCCGACGGCGAGGTCGTCTCGAACAGGCCCGAGGCCGCCGAAGAAGGCGCGCCTCACGGCGAGCCGGCCGGCGTCGCCTACGCGCGCCCCTCCACCGAACTACAATCCTGACCCGGACCGCCGACGGCCGGCATAGGCTAAAGACGACAGCGCGGGAGGCCCGACCGGGCCTCCCGCGCTTTTCCCTTTTCGGGGCCGAGCGGCTTCAGGGCTTGAGGGCGCGGGTGGCGAGGTAGGTGGGCATGTAGCGCGAGAGGGGGAAGTCGCGGTGCGAGTCTTCGTAGAGGCCGGCGAGGAGGAAGCCGGCTTCGAGCTGGCCGCCGAGCTGGTCGGCGAGCGTGTGGCTGAACTCCAGTGGCTCGCCGGAGGCCAGGCGGCGCTCGCGCTGCTCCCCGGTCAGGCTCTCGGCGTCGGAGTAGGGCAGGCCGTGGCGGACCTCGAAGAGACCTTCCCGCTCGACGAGGTCGAGGTCGAAGATGTAGAAGGCCGGGTTCATGAAGCCGGCGAGCAGCGAGCCGCCGCGCCGCAGGACGCGGAACGCCTCGCGCCAGACCGCGAGCACGTCGGGCACGAAGAGGTTCGAGACGGGGTGGAAGACTAAATCGAAGCTCTCGCCGGCGAGGGCCGAGAGGTCGCGCATGTCGCCCTCGACTGTGCGTAGGGTCAGGCCGTCGCGCCGCGCGACCCGTTCGTCCTGCGCGAGCTGCCGCGGCGAGTTGTCGAAGACCGTGACGCGCGCCCCCGCGGCGGCGAGGATCGGCCCCTGCTGGCCGCCCCCCGAGGCGAGGCAGAGCACCTCGACGCCGGACAGGTCTGCGGGGAACCATGAGCGCGGGACCGGCTTCGTCTCGGTCAGGAGCAGGGACCAGTCGCCGCGCCGCGCCGCCTCCGTCTGCTCGCGCGTGACGGGGCGCGTCCAGACGTTGCCGCGCTCGACCTGCTCGTCCCAGGCCCGGCGGTTATGTTCGCGCACGTCCATACGGAAAAGGGTTCAGAGGAGGACGATGGAGTCTTCGACGCGACGGCGCCGCTCGTGCGAAGACGGCGGGGGCGCGGGCGAGCGTCGCGGGCAGGCGTCGCAGTAGTGGCCTCGGCGTTCGAGGTGGTCGTCGCAGGAGTTGCAGCCGAGCGTCTCGCCCGCGGCGCGCAGCGCTTCGAGCAGGGGCAGGAGGCGGAGGCCGCGCTCGGTGAGCGAGTACTCGACGCGCGGGGGGCTGCCGCCCGAGTCGCGCCGCTCGACGAGCCGGTCGCTCTCCATGTCGCGGAGGCGGTCGACGAGCGTGCGGCTGCTGATGGGGTGCAGGGCCTCGATCAGCTCGGTCGTGCGGCGCGGCCCGCGCGCCAGGTCGCGCACGACGAGCATCGTCCACTTGTCGCCGACCAACTGCAACGCGCCCCACACGGGGCAGCCGTCTCCCTCACGCCTGCGCATCGCGTGTCACCTCCTGGGGCAGCGCACGGGGGCGGCCGGGGCTCGCCCGCCGGCGCGGACCCGCGGCCCGTGTGCGGGGCCGCGGGCTACTCAGAGCGTCGCCGCAGCTTACCACACGGGGCGTGCGGCGCGCGGGGCGATTTCGGGCGCGGAGGGCGGCATCTTGCGCCTCAAGCCTCGCGCTCACATAGCGCCGAGCGTCAACTGTCGGAAGGCTTCGTGCAGGCGCAGGGCGACGCTGCCGACGGGCACCGTGTAGCGGTGAAAGTCGAAGGCTGTGACGAGGCCGAGGCCGAGGCCGGCCGAGGTGAGGAATATCTCCTCGGCCTCGGCCAGCTCGCGCAGGCCGTGTGCGCCCTCGACGACCGGGAAGGCCATCTCCTGCGCCAGCTCGATGACGCGGGCGCGGGTCGTGCCGGCCATCGCGCCCGTCGCCAGCGCGGGCGTGTGGATCGTGCCGCGGCTGACCCAGAAGAGGTTCGCCATCGAGGCCGAGGCCACTTCGCCACGCTCGTTCAAGACCACGGCCTCGTCGAAGTCGCGCGAGCGCGCCTCCTCCCAGGCCATGAGGTGTTCGAGGTAGGAGGTTGACTTGACGCCCGCGAGCGGCGAGAGCGTGTTGAGCCGGTGGGGCGAGACAGTCAGCGCGAGCGTCCGCCCGTCGTCGCGCCGCGCGTCTCCGGTCATGATGAGCAGGTCGGCCCCGTCCCGCCCCTCGCCTTGTGCCTCGGCCTTCGCTTCACCGCCCGCGCCGCCCGCGCCGCCCGCGCCCGGTCTGCGCCACACGCCGCTACCCTCGCGCGCGAGCAGAGAGACGCGCGCACGGCCCCGCCCGACGCCGTTGGCTTCGAGCAGCCGCCCTAGCGCGGCCGTCACGTCGCCCTCCGCGAAGTCGTGCTCGACGCCGGCGCGGCGCGCGTGCTCGACCAGCCGCGACCAGTGCGCGTCCCACAGGAAGGGCCGGCCGCGGTAGACGGCGACGGTCGTGAAGGCGCCGCGGCCGTAGAGCGAAGCGCCGCCGGCCGCCGCCACGCGCGCCTCTTCCGCCCTCAACACCTCGCCGTTGAAGCTGACCAGCTCGTGCATGCGTCGGCTCTCCCTTCAGTCGGCGGGGTCGGTCGCGCCGAGGGCACAGAGGACGGCCCGCGCCTTGACGAGCGTTTCGTCGTACTCGGCGGCCGGCGAGCTGTCGGCGACCACTCCGCCGCCGACGTGGAAGCGGGCCGAGCCTTCGGGGCCGAAGGTTACGGTGCGGATGGCGACGTTCAGGTCGGCCGCGCCGCCGAAGCCGAAGTACCCTATCGAGCCCATCGAGACGCCGCGCGGCGCACGCTCGATCTCGTCCAGTATCTCCATCGCGCGCAGCTTCGGCGCTCCCGTCACCGAGCCGCACGGGAAGGCGGCCCGCAGCAGCTCGCCCGCCGTCACCCCGTCGCGCAGCCGCCCGCGCACCTTCGAGACGAGGTGAAAGAGCGTCGGGTGCTCCTGCAAAGAGCACAGCTCCGAGACCTCGACCGAGCCGTAGCGGCAGACGCGCCCCAGGTCGTTGCGCATCAGGTCAACGATCATCACGTTCTCGGCCCGGTCCTTCTCGCTCGCCAGCAGCTCTGAGCGCAGGCGCGCGTCCTCGACCGCGTCACGGCCGCGCGGCCGCGTCCCCTTGATCGGCCACGCCTCGACGACGCGCCCGCCGCCCGGTTCGACGCCGACGCGCAGGAACCGCTCGGGCGAGGCGCTGACGACGGTGCGCGCGCCCTGCCGCAGGAAGGCGCCGAAGGCCGCCGGGTGCCCTGCGCGCAGCCGCCGGAAGACCTCTTCGGGGCCTGCGCCCGCGCGCGGCGGGCAGACGACCCGCTGCGTGAGGTTGGCCTGGTAGATGTCGCCCGCGCGGATGTGCTCGCGCACGCGCTCGACGGCCGCCTCGTACTCTCCGCGCGTGAAGTTGGACCGCACGCCCGGCGGCAGCCTGAGCGCCGCGCCCGCCGCGACGAGGGCAGGCCCGAACGCTGGCGGCGGGCCCGTCGTCTCGCGCCCCGATTCTTCGCGGCCGGCGCGCGGCCGTTCCGGGCCGCCGTTGCGGCGCCAAACCTCGGCCGCGCCGAGCAGGGTCTCGGCAGTCTGGCGCAGCCGCTCCGGCCCTGCGTCGGCGCCGACGAGGAAGGAAGTGCCGCGCGCGTAGTCGTGGACGGCGAGCGCGTCGAAGAAGGCGAGCACGGCGTCGGGCTCGCCCTCTTCGCGCGGCGCGGGGGCTTTGAGTCGCAGCCGCTCGAACTGCCGCGCCAGCTCATAAGAGAGCGTGACGAAGCAGGCGCCGCGGCCGTCGAGGTTGAGGGCGGCGAGGTCTCCGGCCTGAGGGCCGAACACGGAGTCCGAAAGGCTCCCGCGTGACCGGCGTTCAGCCAGCCTCTCGTCGAGCAGCGCGAGCACGTCGCCGCGCACGACCCGCGCGATTCTTTCGCCGCGCGACCAGACGCGCAGCTCCTCGCCGTGTGCCTCTACGTACTCTACCGGGTCGAAGCCGGCGACGAGCAGGCGCGCCCCGCCGCCTCGCGCGCTGCCGCTGTCGAGCAGGTGCAGGCGCCGCGCGGGGTCGAGCGAGAGGAGCGCGCCGGCCAGCTCGTCGGCCGTCAGTTCGAGGCCGACGGCGGACGGCGGCCCGTGTCCTGTGCTCTTCACGGAAGGGTTCAAGCGTCGTGCCTCTCGGCCGCCGGCGCGGGCGGGCGGGGTGGCGGTTGCGGGTTGCGGCGGCGGGCGATTATAACTGCCCGCGCGCGGTTCCACGTAACCCGAGACCGACGCCCGCCCACAACCTTAAGCGGCCGAGGCGACCGCGCGCATTTCTTCCTGACCGGGCCGGCGCGCGGGCCCCGGGCCGGCGGCCCGATTGACCGAATGGATTCGATGACGGACGAGGAGAGACAGCCCGCGCCGCGCGGGCCGCGGCGCGCGGTGAAGCTCGCCGTCGTCGCGGCGAGCCTCCTCTTCGGGCTGCTCGCCTGCGAGCTGCTGCTGCGCGCCGCCGGCTACACCTACCCGCTCTTCTACGAGCCGGACGAAACGCGCGGCTACGCCCTCAGGCCCGCCGCCGCCGGCCTCTACCGCAAAGAGGGACGCGCTTTCGCCCGAATCAACTCCGACGGCCTGCGCGACCGCGAGCACGAGCGCCCGAAGCCCGCCGGCACCTTCCGCGTCGCGCTCCTCGGAGACTCCTACGCCGAGGCGCTACAGGTCGAGCAGCACGAAGCATTCTGGTCTGTGGCCGAGGGGCTGATGGGCGACTGCGCGCCCGCCGGCGCGCGCCGGGTCGAGTTCGTCAACTTCGGCGTCTCGGGCTACGGCACGGCGCAGGAGCTGCTGACGCTGCGCGAGAGGGTCTGGGCCTACGAGCCCGACCTGGTGCTGCTGGCCGTCACCACCAACAACGACCTGACGGACAACACTCGTGCCCTCAAAGGCACCGACGAGATTCCCTACTTCGTCTTCCGCGACGGAGAACTCGTGCTCGACGACTCGTTCCGCCGCGACGCGGCCTTCCGCTGGCGCGCCTCGCTTCCCTCACGGCTCGGCCGCTGGCTGCGCGAGCGCCTCCGCTTCGTCCAGGCCGCACACGAGGCGCAGGTCGCCCTCAAGGCGGCGCTCGCCGCCCGCCGCGAGCGCACCGCCGCGCGGGAGGCCGCGAACCCCGCCGAAGCTGCGCAGACCGCCGCCACGAACCCCGCCGAAGCCGCACCGGCCGCCGGCCCTTCAACCCCGGTCGGGGCGCCGGGCGCGGCCCCTAATGCCGAAGCGCCACCCGGGGCGGCTAAGGCCGAAGCGCCGCCCGCGGCCGAACTCGGCACGGCCAACATGATCTACGCCGAGCCTCAGGACGAACTCTGGCGCGGGGCGTGGCAGGTCACAGAGTTTCTCGTCTCTGCGATGCACCGCGAGGTCGCGGCGCGCGGAGCACGCTTCGTCGTCGTCACCCTCAGCAACCCCATCCAGGCCCACCCCGACCCCGAAGCGCGCGAGGCGTTCGCCCGCCGCCTCGGCGTCCGAGACCTCTTCTACCCCGAGCGGCGCTTCAAGGCCCTCGGCGACCGCGAGGGCTTCCCCGTCATCAGCCTCGCTCCAGACATGCAGGCACACGCCGAAGCCAACCGCGTCTTCCTCCACGGCTTCCCGCCCGACCTCGGCAACGGTCACTGGAATCAGACCGGCCACCGCGTCGCCGGCCGACTCCTCGCCCCGCAGCTCTGCGCCGCCGCAATTCGTTGAGCCGAACCCCTCACGCGACCGACCACCTTCGCGCGCGCGAGCTTAAGGGCCCGCGCCGCCTCGCGGTCCGGTTTCGGCATTGTCTGAACAGAGCGGGAGAGGCTAAATTCATCCCGGCCTCACCGCCCCGCCGAGGGTTGAGCCGCCGGAGTTGAGCCATGCCTGACGATTTCAAGTACGACGTTTTCCTGAGCCACAGCTCTCGGGACAAGGCGGTTGTCCGAGACCTCGCCGAGCGTCTGCGCGAAGACGGCCTCCGCGTCTGGCTCGACGCGTGGGAGATCAGGCCCGGCGACAACATCCCTCACAGGATAGAGGAAGGGCTCGAACACTCTCGCGTCCTCGTCCTCTGCATGTCGGCCCACGCCTTCGGCTCCGACTGGGCACAACTCGAAAGCCAGACCTTCCGCTTCCGCGACCCCCTCAACCGCGAGCGCCGCTTCATCCCCCTCCGCCTCGACGACGCCCCGCCCAAAGGCTCGCTCGCGCAGTTCAGCCACATCAACTGGCGCCCGCAGGAACGCGAGCGGTCATACGCCAGCCTCCTCGAAGCCTGCCGCCCGGCGGCGCGCCCTCCGTCAGCAGAGGCCGACGACGCGCCCGAGCAGGTCGCCATAAGGACGGTTCGACTCGACTACGAGGCAAACGTCCTATCCTACGCGTTCAGCTGTGACGGACGCCTCGCACTCGCTGGCGGCGAGGACAAAACCGTGCGGCTGTGGGAGGTAGAGACCGGGCGCTGCCTGCGCGTCTTCAAAGGCCGCACGGGTGAGGTGTGGAGCGTCGCGTGGAGCACTGACCAGCGTCTCGCCCTCTCCGGCGGCGGCGACGGGACTGTCCGGCTGTGGGAGGTAGAGACCGGCCGCTGCCTGCGCGTCTTCAAAGGCCACACAGGCTGGGTGCTGAGCGTCGCGTGGAGCACTGACCAGCGTCTCGTCCTCTCCGGCGGCGGCGATAGGACCGTGCGGCTGTGGGAGGTGGGAACCGGGCGCTGCCTGCGCGTCCTCGAAGGCCACGCGGGTAAGGTGCAGAGCGTCGCGTGGAGCACTGACCAGCGTCTCGCCCTCTCCGGCGGCGACGACGGGACCGTGCGGCTGTGGGATTTGTCGGAGTACGTGGACGCGGCGCGCGGGCCGGAGGTTGCTGCGAAGCCTACGCCAGTCGTACCTGAGAAGGTCATCCCTGCTCAGGTGCAATACACGAATGCGAAGGTGCTGCTGGTCGGGGACACGAGCGCGGGCAAGACCGGGCTGGCGCACCGGCTGGCGACCGGAGAGTGGAGGCCGAGCGAGGCTTCGACGGTAGGAGCGTGGTCAACGCAGTGGAAGCTTGAGGCCGGCGGCGCGGCGCCGGGCGTGGAGCGCGAGATATGGCTCTGGGACTTCGGGGGACAGGCCGACCAGCGTCTGATTCACCAGCTCTACATGGACCGCAGCTCGCTCATCCTGCTGCTCTTTAACGCCGACCAGGAGGACGTGCTGCCGGGCCTGCGCGACTGGCTGACGGCGCTGTCGCGCTGCGTGCCGCGGGGTACGCCGCAGTTCCTCGTGGCCGGCCGCATAGACACAGGCTTCAGGGCGAGCCGGGCCAAGTTGCAGAGCTTCGCCAGGGAGAACGGGCTCGATTACTTCGAGACCAGCGCGCTCGAAGGCACGGGTTGCGAGGGGTTGCACGCGGCCGTCCTCGCGGCCATCCCGTGGAAAGACATCCCCGTCATCACGACCGAAAAGCTGTTCAAGTCAATCAAGGACGAAATCCTGAAGCTGAGGGACGCGGGGCAGGTGCTCCACACCTTCATCGAGCTGCGCGAGCTGCTCTGGCGACGCCTGCCGGCCGCCTCGGGGATGAACGACGACGCCCTGCGCACCGTCATCGGCCACCTCGACGCGCCCGGCGCGGTCAAGGAACTCGACTACGGCACCTACGTCCTGCTTCAGCCCGAGTGGGTCAACGCCTACGCACAGGCCGTCATCCGCACCCTGCGCGCAGACGAGACCGAACTGGGCTGCCTGCCGCTGCGCAGCATCGCCGAGGGCAGGCTCGTCTATCAGAGCGTCGGGCGCGACGGCGGCGTCGCAGAGATGCGGCGACTGCCGCCGCCGGCCGAGCGCGTGGTGCTCGGCGAGATGGAGCGACAACTGCTTGAGCGCGGCCTGTGCCTGCGTCAGGGCGACAAGCTGGTCTTCCCCAGCCACTGCGGGCGCGAGCGCCCGGCCGTGGTCGAGCATCCTTCGGTATTCGTCAGCTACGCCGTCAAGGGCTATCTCGACGACATCTATGCCACACTGGTAGTAAGGCTGGCCGACAGCGACTCTTTCAAGCTCAGGGAGCTGTGGCGCGACGCGGCCGACTTCGACACGCTCGACGGCGGCCACCGGATGGGCGTCAAGCTCACGCGCGAGTCGGCCGGCAGCGGCGAGATCAGCGTCTACTTCGGGCCGGGCGTGACGCAGAGCGAGCAGGTCATCTTCGCCAACTACATCCACGCCCACCTCGCCGGCGGCAGCGAACAGGTGCGCAGACTCCGCTACTACGTCTGCCCGAGGTGCCACACGCCGAAGGGCAACCCGCAGGTGTTGATGGAGAGGCTGTTGGAGCGCAGGCAAAACGCCGACACGGCGTGCGACAGGTGCGACGAGCGATTCACCCTCTGGGACGCGCTGGAACAGAAGTTCGCCAGCCAGGAGGTCCGCCGCCAGGTCGAGGAGTTGCGCGCCGAAGACGCGGTCCGACTCGACTCGCGCCGCAAGGGCAAGCTGCTCGCGCTGGAAGTGAGCGCGCGCATCACCAGCGCCGACCAGAAGTGCTTTGAGATACCGGCCACCGAAGACGAAGGGCTCGACATGGAGCTTGAGTTCACCGACGACGAGGGCAAGGGCACCGGCCGCCGTCTCTACCTTCAGCTCAAGGCCGGCAACTCGTACCTGCGCCGGCGCCAGGATGGGACCGAGGTCTTCACCATCAAGAAGCAGGGCTGGGTGAGGAACTGGCTGGCCCAGCCGCACCCCGTCATGCTGGTGGTCGGCACCTTCGCCGAGCACGACAAACTGAGGGGCGGGGGCGACAAGCTGGAATTCGCCGACGTGCGTTGGATGGAGGTGAGCAGCTACTTGAGGCGCGAGAGCGACGGAGGCAGGAAAGCCGTCAGGCAGATCGTCTTCGAGGGCGAGCGGTTGGATTTGTCGAGCGTGCGCCGCTGGCGCGACAGGGTGCTCGGCAAGGGCACCCCGTAGCGAACGATTATCAATCCTCTTACCCTGCGGCGGCACGGCAATTAAGCCGTGCCGCCGCTTTTTCGTCGAGCCTTCACTCGGCCATCGTGGCGATGACTTCGGCGCGGAGGCGGTCGGGGAGCGAGGAGCGCCAGGCGGCTTCGAGGTCGGCGAGCGTTTGGGAGATTTGCTCGGCGCCGCCCACGCTGACGCGCAAGGCTTGGCCCGTGACGCGGCCGACGACGCGGAGGGGCGCGCCGGCCTCGCGGGCGATCTCTTCGAGGCGCGGGCGGGCCGCCTCGTCGAAGCTGACGACGACGCGCGAGGGCGTCTCGGAGAAGAGGTGCGTCGCGGGGTCGAGGTCGCCTTCGAGTTCGATCTCGGCGCCGACCCCTGTGCGGTTGTGCGAGGAGAAGCAGCACTCGGCGAGGGCGACGGCGAGGCCGCCGTCAGAGCAGTCGTGCGCCGATTGCAGCAGCCCCTCCTCTGCGGCGCGCAGCACCGCCGACTGCACGGCCAGTTCGCGTTCGAGGTCGAGGCGCGGGACGCGCGCGCCGCCTTCGATGAGCTGGCCGAAGGAGCGGTTCTCGACGACGACGGCGTACTCGCTGGCGCCGAGGTCGTCGCCCGTCTCGCCGAAGAGGGCGACGAGGTGGCCCTCGCGCTTGAATCCGTGCGTGACGACGCGGCGCACGTCCTCGACGAGGCCGACCATGCCGATCACCGGCGTCGGGTGGATGCCGCGCCCCTCGGTCTCGTTGTAGAAGGAGACGTTGCCCGAGATGACCGGCGTCTGGAGCGCGCGGCAGGCTTCGGCCATCCCGTCGATCACCTCGGAGAAGGCCCACATCACCTCGGGCCGCTCGGGGCTGGCGAAGTTCAGGCAGTTGGTGACGGCGAGGGGACGGGCGCCGACGCAGACGACGTTGCGCGCCGCCTCGGCCACGACGAGCCGCGCGCCCTCGCGCGGGCTGACGGCGCAGTAGCGCCCGTTGCCGTCGAGGCACATGGCGAGCGCCCGGCGCGTCTCCTTGATGCGGACCACGGCCGCGTCAGCTCCGGGCAGGACCGCAGTGTTGGTCCTCACCATGTGGTCGTACTGCCTGTAGACCCACTCCTTCGAGGCGAGGTTGGACGAGGCGAGCAGGCGCCGGAGCGCGTCGTCGCAGTCGGAGACCTGCGGCGGGGTGGTGACGAGGCTCGGCGCGTCGAGCACGCCGTCGAGCTCGTCGGAGTTGACGACCGAAGGGTTCGGCGCCTCGCCGCCCGCGGCGGCGCGCCCGCCCGTCAGGACGTTGTTGACCTCGCGGCCCGCGTCCGATCTGACGCCGCCCGCAGACGGCGCGCGCATCGGCCGCTCGTAGCGCGGGGCCTCGTCGGTCAGGTACTTCGATGGAATCTCGGCCAGCCGCTCGCCGTTGTGGACGACGACGACAGAGCCCGTGTCTGTGACGCGGCCGATGACGACGGCGTCCAAGTCCCACTTGCGGAAGATGTCCACGACCTGCCGCTCCCGGCCCGCGTGCGCGACGATCAGCATCCGCTCCTGCGACTCGGAGAGCATGATCTCGTAGGCCGTCATCCCCTCCTCGCGCTGCGGCACGAGCGAGAGGTCGAGCTCTACCCCTGTGCCGGCCCGCGCCGCCATCTCGCACGAAGAGGAGGTGAGGCCGGCCGCGCCCATGTCCTGGATGCCGGCGACGGCGCCGCTGCGCATCGCTTCGAGGCAGGCTTCGAGCAGGAGCTTTTCGAGGAAGGGGTCGCCGACCTGCACGGTGGGGCGCTTCTCCAAAGCCTCCTCGTCGAACTCGGCCGAGGCCATCGTCGCGCCGTGGATGCCGTCTCTTCCGGTCTTCGCCCCGACGTAGAGGACGGGGTTGCCGACGCCCGCCGCCTTGCCGAAGAAAATCTGGTCGCGGCGGACGAGGCCGAGCGCGAAGGCGTTGACGAGCGGGTTCAGGTTGTAAGCCTCGTCGAACGAGACCTCGCCGCCGACCGTGGCGACGCCGAAGGCGTTGCCGTAATGCGCGATGCCGGAGACGACGCCGGCCAGGAGCGCGCGGTTGCGCCGCCCGTGCTCGGGGTGGTCGAGCGGGCCGAAGCGCAGAGAGTTCATCGCGGCGACGGGGCGCGCGCCCATCGTGAAGATGTCGCGCAGGATGCCGCCGACGCCGGTGGCGGCGCCCTGAAAGGGCTCGATGAAGGAGGGGTGGTTGTGCGACTCGACCTTGAAGGCCGCGCACCAGCCGTCGCCCAGGTCGACGACGCCCGCGTTCTCGCCCGGCGGCACGATGACCCGCGGCCCCTCGGTCGGCAGCCTCTTCAAGTGCGCCCGCGAAGACTTGTAGGAGCAGTGCTCCGACCACATCACCGAGAAGATGCCCAGCTCGACGAAGGTGGGCTCGCGCCCCAGCAGCCCGCGGATGCGCGCGTACTCTTCCGGCGTCAGGTTGTGTGCGGCGACTGTCTCGGGCGTGATGGCTTCAGGGTTCATTCCGGGCGCCTTGAAAGGAAAATCTTTGATGGCAAGACCGGACAGGATAAAGGGCGGGCGGGCAAAAGTAAAAAGGCGGGAGGCCGGGGGAGAGTGGTTTACGTAAACCACTCTCCCCCGGCCTCCCGCCTTTACTTCCTGCCTGAGCCTGTAGCCGCCCGTCAGGGCCGTGCCACGGGGCCGAGGGCCGCGTCTATCGCCGCGCGGACCTCCTGCGGCTTGATCCGCCCGCGGTGCTTGTAGGCGAGCGTTCCCGCGGGGTCGTAGACGAAGGTGGCCGGCAGTTCGCCGCGCCACTCCGGGTCGAAGAGGTTGATGGCGGCGTCCGGGTCCTGCGAGTTCAGGAGGTAGGAGGGCATCCCGCCGGCCTTCATCAGCGCGAGGAATTCCGGCACTGTGGTCGAGATGTCCGAGAGGTCGTCGAGCGAGACGAGGACCAGGTCGAGGTGCTGCGGCGGGTAGTGCTCGCGGAGCCTGACGAGGTCGGGGAACTCCTCGCGGCACGGCGCGCACCACGTCGCCCAGAAGTTGACGAGCAGCACGCGCCCCGCCTTCGCGCTCGCCTCGCGCACGCCCTTCAATCCGTCTTCGGCGATCTCCGAGACCTTGATCGGCGCCGCCTGCGCGGGCGCGGGCGCGGGCTCCGGCTTAGCGGCCTTCGGCGCCGCGCCCTGTTGCGCGGACGGTCGTGCCGCGCCGGCGTCCGCCGTCGTAAAGAGCGCGCCGCCCCCCAGGAAGAGGAGGGCGGCGGCGGAAATTGCGAGAGACAGCTTTAACTTCATCTTCCCCTTAACGCGGGCGCCTCAGGCGCGCTTGATCGAGCAGCCGAAGGCGCGGACCTCGGGCTTGGCGACGGCCTTGCCCGCGAGCACGGCGTCGAGCGCCTCGCGCAGCTCCTCAGAGTTGATCTGGTCGCCGTTGCGAGAGTTGTCGATGCGGCCGCGGTAGACGAGCTTGTTCGAGGCGTCGAGGAAGTAAGCCTCGGGCGTCACCTGCGCGCCGAGGCGGTCGGCGATGCGGTTGCCGGCGTCCTTCAGGATGGGGAAGTCGAGGTTGTTCTCGGCCGCGTGCCGCTTGATGGCGTCGGGCGCCTCGGCCACGTTCGAGTTGATGCCGACGACAGAGATGCCGCGGGCCGCGTAGTCCTTCGCAAGCCGGGCCATCCGCGCGTTGTAGGCGTTCGAGATCGGGCACTGGACCGAGACGAAGATGAGCACCGTGCCGTTCTTGCCCTTGAACGACGAGAGAGAGTGCTGCTTGCCCGAGGTGTCGGGCAGCTTGAAGTCTTCGACGACCGAGCCGATGACGAGCTTCGCCGCGCCGGCATCGTCGGCGCGCGTGGGGGCAAAGGGCAGGGCCGCGAGCGAGAGCGCGGCGAGCAGTGCGGCGGTGTAGAGCGTCTTCATAAACTTCTAGGGAACTCCTTTCGGGAATCTGTACGTGGAAGAGCCTAGCCGATGCGGCGCGGAAGTTCAAAGCCTTCGGCCCAAGTTTTACAGTAACTTTACGCGTCCCTATACGGCCGAAGTCAAAAAGGGTCGCGCCGGCCGGCGCGACCCTTTCTTCTTTACTGACGCGTCGGGCGCCGTCTGCGCTCAGCCGCGGGTTTTGGCGCCGCCTGACGGGATGACGAAGCTTCCGACTTCCGAGACCACGCGCCCGACGATGAACGCGCCGAAGCTCGTGGCCGCCATCCAGCCGAGCGAGCGCGCGGGCAGCGGCGTACCCTCGAACATGCGGTCGAAAATCACCCCGCCGACGATGCCGCCCACTATCCCCAGGACTTTTATCCATGGGTGGGGGCGCGGCCCGTACCAGTCTGGGCCGGGGTCGGGGCCGGGCGGGGGCCACGGCCAGGGCCAGAATCTCCACCACCAGGGCGTGCCGCACCAGCCGGCGAGCGCCCAGAAAAGATACTCCATAGTGATTGTCCTCCTTTCGAGAGGTGCGGGAAAGCTGCCTCCATGTTAAGGGCCGTGAGAGGCCCCTCGGTGAGAGTGGCGCCCCCTTTGTTCGGACGTGAAAGGTAGGTTTGAAGCGGCGCGGGCGTGAGTGCCGCCCGCGCTAAAGGTTTTCCGACGGCGGCAAGAGTACGCCTCGCGCCGAAGGGAAGTCAACAGGTATCGCGCGCCTCAGGCGTGGGCGGCGAGCGTGGCGGCGAGCGAGCTGAAGATGCCGAGCCCGTCGGCCGAGCCGAGCAGGTCTTCGCAGGCCCGCTCCGGGTGCGGCATCAGCCCGAGGACGTTGCGCCCGCGGCTGCAGATGCCGGCGACGTGGTCGCGCGAGCCGTTGAGGTTGGCCTCGCCCTTCAGGTCGCCCGACGCGTCGCTGTAGCGGAAGACCACGCGGTGCTCGCGCAGCAGCTCGTCGAAGGTCTCGTCGTCGCAGACGTAGTTGCCCTCGGCGTGCGCGATGGGGAGGTGGAGCACCTGTCCCGGCTTGAGCTGATGCGTGAAGGGCGTCTCGGCCGTCTCGACGCGGACGTGGACGTGGCGGCAGATGAAGTGCAGCTCGCGGTTGCGGATCAGCGCGCCCGGCAGCAGCCCGGCCTCGCAGAGAATCTGGAAGCCGTTGCAGATGCCGAGCACGAGGCCGCCGCGCGCGGCGAACTCCTTAACGGACGCCATCACGGGCGAGAGGCTGGCGAGCGCCCCGGCGCGCAGGTAGTCGCCGTAGGAGAAGCCGCCCGGGATGATGAGCGCGTCGTAGGGCGCGAGGTCCGTCTCGCGGTGCCAGACGAAGTCCACGGGCTGGCCGACGTGCTTCGAGACGACGTGGTAGGCGTCGTGGTCGCAGTTTGAGCCGGGAAAAACGATGACGCCGAACTTCATCCCTCGAACTCCACGCGGTAGTCTTCGATGACCGGGTTCGAGAGCACGTCGCGGGCGAGCTGCTCGGCCGTCTGGCGCGCTGCCTCGTCGCCGGCCGAGTCGTCGAACGCGATCTCGAAATACTTGCCCTGCCGCACGTCTCGGACGCCGCCGTAGCCGAGCAGCCCGGCCGAGTGCCGGATGGCCTTGCCCTGCGGGTCGAGCACGCCCCGCTTCAGTGTGACGTAGACTTTGGCTTTCACCTTCTCAAGTACGCTCCCGCTCTGAGAATTGTCAGCGAGTGACGCCCGGCCCCCGCCCGGGGCGCGCAGCCGGCTCAGGGACACTTCGACTTCGACTTCTTGTAGCCGGCCTCCCCGGCCTCTTTCTCGCTGTCGAAACAGACCCTCATGTCTTTGGAGATCGCCGAATAGGAACTGCACCCCGCCGGGTAGTAGACCTTCAGAAACCTGTCGGCGTAGACGGTGCCGCTGAGGAGATCGAACCTGTACTCAGCGTAGGTCCTGACCGAGACGGGCCGCCCGCCCTTCCTGGCCGGGACGAACACGATTCTGCGCGCAGCCCTGACGGACCTCTCCGCCAGCTCGTCGGCCGGCGAAGCGACGACCTCAACGTCGCCCACCTCCCCGGACGCCAACAGTACCACCCTCAGCCGCACGACGCCCGTCGGCGTGCACTTGCCAGCCGCCGCGCCTAAGCCTGCGGGGAAGTCCGGCGAAGGTTGGGAGACGATTTTCACCCGCTCGTCCACGTCGTCCGGCGAATAAACCGTGTCGTCCGCCTCGGACGACTCTTCGCCGCCCGCAGCCCTCTCGCCCTGCGCTTCCTTTGCGGCCCCGCCCGCCTCCTGGCCCGCGGCCGGCGCCCCCGCCGCCAAGAACAGCGCACACACGATCAAACAAAAAACTGTGCGGCTCATCAACTAACCCTTTTTCCGGCGGCTGTTAAAACTGTTGCTATCGGCGGCGGCGTTGGACTAAGATGCGCGGCCGACGGCGATCTTAACACTTCGCGCGGCGCGGCCCTCGCGGGCGCGCCCTCTTCCGCTTCCAGCCCGAGAAATGACGAGCGCGGCCTTCCCCGGCGGGGAAGGCCGGCGGCGCGCGCCGCGGGCGGGCCGGTCCAACGCAGACGCAAAAGGAGAAAACACCAGCATGTCTTACCCCCAGCCAAACTACGGGGCACCGCCCGCCGGTCCCACGGGCAAATCGAGCATCGGACTGGACGGCAACGTGGCTTCGGCCATCGGCTACCCGATTGGCATCCTGGCGCTCGTCCTCGCCATCATCGAGAAGGAGAACCGCTTCGTCCGCTTCCACGCCATCCAGTCACTGCTCTACGCCGTGGTGGCGACTGTCCTTCTGGTCGTTCTGGGAATCCTCTCGACCATCGTCAGCATCGTCGCCGTCTCGATCTCCGAGACGCTCGGGGGGTTGGTCGGGCTGGTGGTGTGGCTCCTCTACTTCGGCGTCATCCTGGCCTACTTCGGCGGCCTCATCCTCGCGGCCATCAAGGCTTACCAGGGCCAGTGGTTCAAGCTGCCCGTGGTCGGCAACTTCGCCGAGAAGTTCGCCAGGTAGGGCCGGGGGTTTACGGGCGTCCGGGGCCTGAAAGACTCTGCAAGGCGGCGGCCTTCAGAGTCTTTCAGGCCCCGAACCTTTTTCCCCGCCGCCTTCGCCGAAGACCCTCCCGAAGACGGCGTCCACGTTGCGCAGGTAGGTCTCGGGCGCGAAGACCCGCTCGACCTCCCCGTGCCCGAGCCGCGAGGCGATCTCGGCGTCGGCCAGGACGTGCTCGCGGAAGTCGCCGCCCCCGTCCCAGGCGCGCATGGCGTTGCGCTGCACCCACTCGTAAGCCTGCTCGCGCGAGACGCCGGCGCGCGTGAGCGCCAGCAGCAGTTGCCCGCTGAAGACGAGGCCGCGCGTGGCGCCGAGGTTTGCGAGCATCCGCTCTGGGTGGACGACGAGCGTGTCGAGCAGCGAGGCCGTCTTCGCCAGCATGTAGTCGAGGCAGACGGAGGCGTCGGGCAAAACGACCCTCTCGGCCGACGAGTGAGAGATGTCGCGCTCGTGCCAGAGGGCGACGGATTCGAGGCCCGCCACGGCGTAGCCGCGCAGCAGACGCGACATCCCGCAGATGCGCTCCGACAGGATCGGGTTCCGCTTGTGCGGCATCGCCGACGAGCCCTTCTGCCCCTTCTTGAAAAACTCCTCGGCTTCCCTCACCTCGGTCCGCTGCCAGTGGCGCACCTGTAAAGCGAACTTCTCCGAAGACGCCCCGACAATCGCCAGCGTCGTCAGGTACTCGGCGTAAATGTCGCGCTGGATGACCTGCGTCGAGACCGGCGCGGCCTTCAACCCCAGACGCGCGCAGACCCTCTCCTCCACCTCCGGGTCCAGATGCGCGAAGGCGCCGACGGCGCCGCTGACCTTCCCCGTAGCCACTGCCTCGCGCGCGCGTTCGAGGCGGGCGCGGTTGCGGCGCGTCTCGTCATACCAGAGCGCGAAAGTCAGGCCGAACGAGGTCGGCTCGGCGTGGACGCCGTGGGTGCGCCCGACCTGCGGCGTGTGTTTGAACTCGAAGGCCCGCCGCTTGAGGACTGCCGCCAAAGCGTCGAGCCGCCCGAGAAGCAGGTCGCACGAGTCGCGCAGCAGCAGCGCGTTGGCCGTGTCCACCACGTCCGAGGAGGTCAGCCCGTAGTGGACGAAGCGCGCGGCCTCGCCGATTCGCTCGGCCAGCGCCGTGGTGAAGGCGATCACGTCGTGGTCGGTCGTCTTCTCGATCTCGCGGATGCGCTCGACCGTGAAGTCGGCCTTCCGCCTGATCTCCTCGACGGCCGCGGCCGGGATGGTGCCCATCTCGGCGTGGACCTCGCAGACGGCGACCTCCACGTCCAGCCACTTCCGAAACTTGTTCTCTTCGGACCAGAGCGCGCCCATCTCGGGCAGTGTGTAACGGTTTATCATCGTGAACCGTGACGGGTGACGAGTGACAAGAGGAAGAAGGCTTTTTCTTGTCACTTGTCACTCGTCACTCGCCACTCCTCTCATACTTCTATCCAGGGCGTCGGCTCTTTCGGGTGCGAGAGCGTGATGCGGGTCGTCGTGGGGAAGAGGCCGCCGCGCTCGCGCAGGGCCGACTCGGCGGTGAGCCGGGCGAGGTGCGGGTTGTTGGCGCGCTGCGAGAGGTGGGCCAGGACGACGTGGTCGGCCTGCCCGTCGAACCCGTCGCGCAGCCAGTCGGCCACGTCCTCGTTCGAGAGGTGGCCGGTGCGCGAGAGTATCCGCTGCTTCAGCTCCCAGGGGTAGACCGAGCACGCCTTGAGCATGTCGCGGCTGTGGTTCGACTCGATGACGACGGCCGCGCAGCCCTTCAGTCGCTCGGCGATGAGCGTGGTGACGCAGCCGAAGTCGAGCAGCGTGGCGGCGCGCACGCCCTCGTGCGTGGCGACGAAGCCGAAGTTGTCTGCCGCGTCGTGGGGGACTGTGAAGGGGTGAAAGTCTATCTCGCCGACGCGGAAGTCGTGGCTAGAAGAGATCTCTTCGGTGCGGTCGCGCAGGACCTCGGCCCGCTTGCGCGGCTCGTCCGAGGAGTTGTGCGCGCGCTCGCGGATGTAGGCGTCGCGCGTCGCGCCCGAGACGTAGACCGGGCAGCTCAGGGCCTTGAGCAGGACGCGCAGGCCGCCCGCGTGGTCGCCGTGCTCGTGCGTGAGGATGACGCCGTCGAGGTCGGCCGCGTCAACGCCCATCAGCGCCATCCGCCGCACGGCCTCCTTCGCCGAGAGCCCCGCGTCCACCAGCACGCGCGTCCGCCCCGCGCAGATGAGCACGGCGTTACCCGTAGAGCCGCTGCCGAGGACGGTCAGTCGCATAAGAGTTTTCAGTTTTCAGTTTTCAGTTTTTAGCCCTGAGCGCGAGGCCCGAACTAAAAACTGAAAACTAAAAACTTCTTTTCAAACTTCCAGGCGTGCGCGGTCAACCTTGAAGCCGTTGAGGTCGCCGAGGGCACCGAGGGCGAGCGACTCTGTGCGGATGTGCTCGTCGGCCAGCCGCAGGAGGTCTTCGGGCGTGACGGCCTCGATGGAGGCGATCACCTCGTCGGGCGGGATGCGGCGGCCGTGGACGATCTCCTGGCGGGCCAGCGTGCCGGCCCGCGCGCTCGTCGATTCCAGCCCGAGCAGGATGGACGAGACGGCCTGATCCTTGACGAGGCGCAGCTCGTCCTCGGGCACGGGCTCGCGCCGGACGCGGCGCAGCTCGGCCAAGCAGAGGTCGAGCACTTCGTCGAGCTGTTCGGGGGAGGTGCCGGCGTAAATCTGGAAGACGCCGGCGTCGGTGAAGTGGCTGCCGGCGGCGCCGACCGAGTAGGCCAGGCCGCGCTCCTCGCGCACCCTCTGCCAGAGGCGCGAGGAGGTGCCGCCGCCGATGACCGAACTCAGGAGGCTGGCGGCGTAGCGGTCGGCGCTGCGCGCAGAGGGCCACGGCGCCGCCACGATCAGGTGCGCCTGCTCAAGCTCCTTCTTGCGCCGGACGAGGATGGGTGCGGCGTGCGGCGGCGGGGCGTCTTCGTCCTCCGCGGGCGCGGGTGCTGAGTCTGCACGGCCGGCGAAGGCCCGCGCGGCCAGCTCGGCCAGTTGTTCGTGGCTGACGTTGCCGGCCGCCGCGACGACGAGGTTATGCGGGGCGAAGGCGCGGGCGTGGAAGCGGGCCGTGCGGTCATGGCCGAAGGTCGAGACGGTCTCGGCCGTGCCCTCGATGGGCAGGCCCAGGGGGTGACCGGGGAAGTAGGCCGCGCAGAAGATTTCGGCGAGGAACTCGTCGGGAGTGTCCTCGACCATCTTCATCTCCTCGATGATGACCCGCTGCTCGCGCTCCAACTCCTCCTCGTCGAACTGCGGGTCGGCCAGCATGTCGGCCAGCAGGTCGAAGGCCGGCGCGAGCGCCGTGTCCACGACCTTCATGGCGAAGCCGGTCGTCTCGTGGGTGGTGTAGGCGTCGAAGTGGCCGCCGAGGCGGTCGCTCTCGACGGCGATGTCGAGGGCTGTGCGGCGGCGCGTGCCCTTGAAGACGGCGTGCTCGATGAAATGGCAGATGCCGTTCAGCTCGGCCGGCTCGTGGCGCGAGCCGCGCCGGACCCAGACGCCGACCGTGCAGGAGCGCAGGCCGGGCATGCGCTCGGTCAGGACGACGGGGCCGCCGGGGAGGTGCGTAACCTTGACTTGTTCAATCATTCTTTACTTCAGATGCGGCTCACAGCCGCGACGGGCGCCGCCGCAGGCCGCCGGACGGAACGCGAATCCTAACACGCGCCCGGAATGCCGGCAAACCGCGCATCCCGCCCCCTGCGCCCCGCTCCGGAGCCGGCCCGAACCTTGACGTGCATAAATTCACTTGCTATATTCCATCTCTTTAAACAGGCGACCAATTCCTGACTTAGGCGTCCGGTGTCGCACACGTGTGGTGAGGCCCATGAACTTTCTTGCCTTCGCTGAGTCCATCCAGCTCGTTCCCGACGGGACTCTCTTTCTACACATCGCCGTCATCATCCTGATGGTCTTCGTCCTGAACCGCATTTTGTTCAGGCCGGTCGTCGCGCTGCTCGAAGAGCGGGAGAGGCACACGCACGGGCGGACGGGCGAGGCCCACGAAATCCTCGGCCGGGTCGAGGCCGGGGCGGCGCGCTACGAGCAGTCTCAGAGGGAGGCCCGCGCCGAGGGCTACAGGCTTTTGGAGCAGACGCAGAAGGAGGCCGCGGGCGTTCGCCAGCGGCGGATCGAGGAGGTGCGCGCCGAGGTCGAGCGGATGCTGGCCGAGCAGAAGCAGGCCCTGCGCGCGCAGTCGGAGGAGGCGAAGGTCACCCTCACGGCGGACGCGCGGCGGATGGCCGAGACGGTCAGCGCCCAAATCCTCGGCCGCCCGGTCTGAAACAAGCCTCGCGCGAGAGAGCCCGAGTCGTTCAAGTCGTCCACAATGTTTTCAACGCTCATGCCGGTCACACTAGTGTTCCTCGCCGAGGGCGGGGTCTTAGGCGAATACACCCCGCTGATCGCGCGGATCGTCAACCTGCTCCTCTTCGTCGGGCTGCTGGTCTACCTGCTGCGCCGGCCCGTCAAGAACGCCTTTCAGGCGCGGCGCGAGAACATCCGCCGCGAGCTGACGCGCGCGCAGGAGGAGAGGGCCGCGGCGCTCGCCAAGCTGCAAGAGGTCGAGGGGCGCCTGGCCCGGGTCGACGCCGAGGCCGAGGCGATGCGCGAGCAGGCCCGGCGCGAGGCCGAGGCCGAGCGCGCCCGCATCGAGCAGGCGACCGAAGAAGAGGTTCGCAAGATCCGCGAGCAGGCGCGGCGCGAGATCGAGAACGCGGGCAAGGCGGCGCGGGCAGAGCTGCGCGAGTACGCCGCCGGGCAGAGCGTCAGGCTGGCCGAGGAGATGCTGCGCCGGGGCATCCGTCCCGAGGACGACGCGCGGCTCGTCAGCGAGTACGTCGAAGAGCTTGGAGGTATCCGGCGGTGAGCACGCAGGCAGTGGCGCGCAGGTACGCGGCGGCGCTCGCGGACGTGGTCGAGTCGCACGGCGAGTCGCGCGAGGTTCAGCAAGAGCTGTCGGCCTGGGTCGAGATGACGCGTTCGAGCGCAGAGCTGGGCGAGGTCTTCCGCAACCCGACCGTCCCCTACGAGCGCAAGCGCGGCGTCCTCGAAAGCTTAATCGCGCGCGCCGGGGTGCGGCCGACGACGGCCAACTTCCTGCGCGTGCTCTTGCAGAACCACCGGCTCGGCGAGATCGAGGAGGTCGGCCGCCAGTTCGCTCATGAGCTCGACCGGCGCTCGGGCGTGGTGGCGGCCGAGGTGACGACGGCGCGGCCGCTCGCGCCGCCGGCTCAGGAGGCTTTGCGCGTCAGGCTCGGCGGCCTGACGGGGCGCGAGGTGCGCCTCAGCTTCGCCGTGGACGAGAGTTTGATCGGCGGCGTCGTCACCCGCATCGGCTCGACCGTCTACGACGGGTCGGTGCGCGGGCGGTTGGAGCAGGTCAGACAGAGGATGTTGGGCGGCGCCTGAGTTTTCGGCGCGCGGCCCCGTTTTAAACCGGCGGCAGACGGCAGGTTATTTTCATGGAATCAATCAAAGCCAACGAGATCAGCGATATCATCCGCCAGCAGATCGAGAACTTCGAGGCGGGCGTCACCGTCACCGAAGTCGGCACGGTCATCAAGGTCGGCGACGGCATCGCCGAGGTCCACGGCCTCGAAAAGGTGATGGCCGGCGAGCTGCTGGAGTTCCCGCACGACGTGCGCGGCCTGGCCCTGAACCTCGAAGAGGACAAGGTCGGCGTCGTGCTCTTCGGCGAGTACCACCAGGTCAAGGAGGGCGACACGGTCCGCCGCACCGGGCGCATCATGAGCATCCCGGTGGGCGAGGCGGTCGTCGGCCGCGTCGTCAACGCGCTCGGCGTGCCGATTGACGAGCGCGGACCCATCGCGGCCGACGCCTTCAATCCGCTTGAGCGCATCGCGCCCGGCGTCGTCGACCGCCAGCCGGTGAAGGAGCCCCTCCAAACGGGCCTCAAGGCTATTGACTCGATGGTGCCCATCGGGCGCGGCCAGCGCGAGCTGATCATCGGCGACCGGCAGACTGGCAAGACGGCCGTCGCGCTCGACGCCATCATCAACCAGAAGGGCAAGGACGTAATCTGCATCTACGTCGCCATCGGGCAGAAGCAGTCCACGGTGGCGCAGGTGATCCGCACGCTCGAGAGCTTCGGCGCGATGGAATATTCCATCGTCGTCTCGGCGACGGCCTCGGACCCGGCCGCCATGCAGTACCTCGCGCCCTACGCCGGCGTCGCCATCGGCGAGTTCTTCCGCGACTCGGGCCGCCACGTCCTGACCGTCTACGACGACCTCTCGAAGCACGCCGCGGCCTACCGCGAAATCTCTCTGCTGCTCCGGCGCCCGCCCGGACGCGAGGCTTATCCGGGCGACGTGTTCTACCTCCACTCGCGTCTGCTTGAGCGCGCGGCCAAGCTCTCGGACTCGCTCGGCGCCGGGTCGCTGACCTCGCTGCCGCTCATCGAGACGCAGGCCGGCGACATCTCGGCCTACATCCCGACCAACGTCATCTCGATCACCGACGGGCAGATATTCCTCGAAGCCGACCTCTTCAACTCGGGCATCCGCCCGGCCATCAACGTCGGCAACTCTGTCTCGCGCGTCGGCGGCTCGGCGCAGATCAAGGCGATGAAGCAGGTGGCGGGCACTCTGCGCCTCGACCTCGCGCAGTACCGCGAGCTGGCGGCCTTCGCGCAGTTCGGCTCGGACCTCGACCGCGCCACGCAGGCGCAGCTCGCGCGCGGCCAGCGCCTCGTCGAAATCCTGAAGCAGCCGCAGTACCGGCCGATGAGCGTCGAGCAGCAGGTGCTCATCATCTGGGCCGCGACCAACGGCCACCTCGACGACATCCCCGTGGATCAGGTGCGCCGCTTCGAGACCGACTTCACGCGCTTTATCGAGACCTCGCACCCGGCCGTCTTCAACACCCTGCGCGAGAAGAAGGCCATCGACGACCAGCTCAAGGCGGACGTAACGCAGGCGGTCAACGACTTCAAGGCGACCTGGAAGGAGTCGGCCCTCGGCGCCCCGCAGAGCGCGGCGGCGGTCACGGCCTGAAATGACAGTTTTTAGTTGGTAGTTTTAAATTTTCAGTTCGGGCCTCGCTCTCAGGACTAAAAACTACCAACTAAAAACTCCCATCCACCTGTTATGGCTAACCTCTTAGACATCCGGCGGCGCATCAAGTCGGTCAAGAACACGCAGCAGATCACGAAGGCCATGAAGATGGTCTCGGCGGCGAAGCTGCGGCGCGCGCAGGAGCAGGCCGTCGCGGCCCGCCCCTTCGCCACGAAGATGGGCGAGGTGCTGACCGGCCTGGCCTCGCGCGCCGGCGAGGACTTCCGCCACCCGCTGCTCGACGCGCGCGGCGACGAGCGCTACCTGCTCGTGCTGGTGACGGCCGACAAGGGCCTGGCCGGCGCCTTCAACGCGAACCTGATCAAGGCGGCCCAGGCTTTCATCCGCGAGCGCGAGGGGCGGCAGGTCGAGTTGCTGGCGGTCGGCCGTAAGGGGCGCGACTTCTTCCGCCGCCGCGAAATAACAATCGCCGGCGAGTACGTCGGCCTCACGGGCAAAGGGCGCATTGACCACGCAGAGGCGCTCGAAGTCGCCCGCGACGTGATGCGCCGCTTCACAGAGGACGAGGGGATCGACAAGGTCTTCATCGTCTTCAACGAGTTCCGGTCGGTCATCTCGCAGCGCGTCGTCGTCGAGCAGATTCTGCCCGTCGCCCGCGCAGAAGAGGCGGCCGAGGGCGGCGAGGCCGCCGGGCCGCAGAACCTCGTCGAGTACATCTACGAGCAGCCGGCCGGGGAGATTTTCAGCCAGCTTTTGCCGCGCCTGATCGAGACGCAAATCTATCGGGCGCTGCTCGAATCGGTCGCCTCGGAGCAGGGGGCGCGGATGACGGCCATGGACTCGGCCTCGAAGAACGCGGGCGAGCTGATTCAGAGCCTGACGCTCAACATGAACCGCATCCGGCAGGCGAGCATCACGCGCGAGATCATCGAGATCGTCTCCGGCGCGGCGGCGCTCTGAAGCCGCCCGCGGACGAGCCGAAGAGACACGAAGAAAAGGGGGAAGTCGCGCGGAGCGGCCTCCCCCTTTCGGTTTAGAGTGAGACCATGTTCGGGGGAAGCGCGTTGCCGAAGAAGGGCGGGGCGAGAGCTAAACGGGCGCCGGGAAAGAGGCCGGGCGCGGGGGCGGACGGGCCGCGCGGACGCACCCGGCGCCGCGCGTGGCGCTACGGGCCGCTGGCGGCCTGGGTCGGCTTCATCTTCTTCGCCTCGACCGGCAACCTGTCGGCCTCGAACACCTCTCGCATCCTGCGGCCGCTCCTGCTCTGGCTCTTCCCCACAATCACCGAGGCCGCGCTCGTCTTCGCCCACTCCGCCGTCCGCAAGGGCGCGCACTTCGCCGAGTATTTCGTTTTGGCGCTGCTGGCCGCGCGGGCCTTCACCACCTCCTCAGAGCCCGGCCTGAGGCGGCGCTGGTGGCTGGCGTCGTTCGCGCTCGTGGCCGCGTGCGCGCTGCTCGACGAATACCACCAGTCTTTCGTCGCCACGCGCACCGGCACAATCTACGACAGTTTGATAGACATGGCCGGCGGCGCCACCGCGCTCGTCCTCTTCGGCCTGTGGCGCCGCGCGCGGGGCGGGCGGCCTACCTCCGGCGGGCGAACCGCGCCGGGAGGCCGAGGTCGAAGAGGACGATGAAGACGGTTGCGAAGCACCCATGTTGAGAGACTGTGGCGCGCGGGCCCGGCGGGGCGGCAGGCGCGCCCAGCGACCCCCACGCGTGCTATGCTCTCGGCACGCCCGCCAAAAGCGAAGACGAGTTTGCGCGACGAGGAAAGGCACGAGGGGGTTTTTATGCTTGGTCGCTTCAGGCAGCCGCGCCGGGTGGTGATTACGGGCATGGGGTGCGTGACGCCGGTCGGCGTCGGGCGCGAAGAGTTCTGGCGCTCGCTCAGAGAGGGGCGCAGCGGCGTGCGTCCCATCGAAAGCTTCGACACCTCGGCCTCGCCGGTCCGCATCGCGGCCGAGGTGCGCGGCTTCGACTGGGAGGCGCAGGTCAAGGCGAAGGACCGCCGCCACGTCGCCCGCACGGTGCCGCTCGCGCTGGCCGCGGCGCGCGAGGCGGTCGAGGACGCCGGCCTTCACCCGGAAGACTTCACCATCGAAGAGCGGCGCGCGTTCGGCGTCGTCCTCGGCACGGGCGGCGGCGGCCTCGCCTTCACCGAGCGCCAGTACGAGCACTATTACCGCGGCCACGCGCGCGAGGCCAGCGTCTACACCATCCCCTCCTCAACCCACGGCGGCCTCTCGTCCGAGCTTTCGATGGCCTTCGGCCTGCGGGGCCTGTCGCACGTCGTCTCCACGGGCTGCACCAGCTCGACCGACGCCATCGCCTACGCGGCCGAACACGTCGCCGCGGGGCGGCAGGAGCTGATGCTGGCCGGGGGCTCCGACGCGCCGCTCGCGCCCGGCATCCTCGCCGGCTTCTGCCTGATGAAGGTGCTGACCGAGGACTGGAACGACGAGCCCGAGCGCGCCTCGCGCCCCTTCTCGCGCGACCGCTCGGGGATGGTGCTCGGCGAGGGCGCGTGGGTCTACGTGCTCGAAGAGTACGAGCGGGCGCGGCGGCGCGGCGCGGCGGTCTACGCCGAGCTGACCGGCTACGGCGCGACGTGCGACGCCTACCACCGCGTCCGCCTCGAAGACACGGGCGAGGAGCCGGCCCGTGCCATGTGCGTCGCGCTCGACTCGGCCGGGCGCAACGCGGAAGAGGTCGGCTACGTCAACCTCCACGGCACCTCCACTCAACTCAACGACCGCATCGAGACGCAGGCCCTCAAGCTCGCCCTCGGCCCGGAGGCGCGCCGCATCCCGATGTCGTCCACCAAGTCGCAGATCGGCCACCCGCAGGGCGCCTCGGGCGCGGCGGGCTTGGGCGCGGCCCTGCTCGCACTCACCTCCGGCGTCATCCCCCCGACCGTCAACCTCGACGAGCCCGACCCCGACTGCGACCTCGACTACACGCCCAACGAGGCGCGCGAGCGGCGCGTGCGCGTCGCCCTCTGCAACTGCATCGGCTTCGGGTCGAAGAACAGCGCCCTCGTCGTCGAGCGCGTCTGAGGCCGGGGGGCCGGGCCGCGATGCCGCCAGACTTCAGCCGCCGCAGTTTGGAGCTTGAGCGCCTCGACACGGGCGACTACACGCCCGAGGAATACGAGAGGTGCCTGGCCGAGCTGCGCCGCGTCAACCGATGGATGGGCGACGCCGGCGCCCTGCGCCGCTCGGTGCTCACCGAAATCGGGCGCGACGGCGGGCGCGACGGTGGCCGCGACGGCGGACGCGAGTTCTCGCTGCTCGACGTGGGCGCGGGCTCGGGCGAGCTGCTGCGTGAGGTGGCGAGGTGGGCGCGCGGGCGGAAGATGAGGGCGCGGCTCGTCGCGCTGGAACTGAACGAGCGCGCGGCGCGCGCGGCCCTCGAAGAGTCGGCCGGCTACCCGGAAGTCTCGGCCGTGCGCGCCGACGCGCTGCGGATGCCGTTCGCCGACGGCGCCTTCGACTACGTGATGTGCTCGCTCATCACGCACCACTTCGCCGACGAGGGCGTCGTCCGCCTGCTCTCCGAGATGGCGCGGGTGGCGCGCCGACGCGTCTTCGCCATCGACCTCCGGCGCAGCCGCGGCGCCTACCTCCTCTACACGACCGCGGGCCGCCTCGTCGTCCGCAGCCCGATGGTGCGCGCAGACGGCGCGCTCTCGATCCTGCGCGGCTTCGCCGACGGCGAGCTGCGGCAGTTGGCCGAGCGCGCCGGCCTCGCGCGGCCCCGTGTGCGGCGGCGCCTCCCGTTCCGCTTGGTGCTGTCGGCCGAGCCCGGCGAAAGGGCTAAGCGGGGGAAAGGTGAAAGAGTGAAAGAGGAGCGAGCGGAGGCGGGCGAGAGTGTGGGGGCGACGGCCGGGTGAGCGCGGACAACGGCGCGGCCGGGGCGCGGGCGGAACAGGAGGAGACTCCGACGGCATGAGCGTGAGGCGGGCAGGATGAGCGCAAACGCGGACAGCTTCGACGCGGTAGTGGTCGGCGGCGGGCCTGCCGGCTCGGCCGCGGCGATTCACCTCGCGTCGGGCGGTGCGCGCGTGCTGCTCGCGGAGCAGGAGCGGTTCCCGCGCGAGAAGTTGTGCGGCGAGTTCATCTCGCCGGAGTGCCTGACGCACTTCGCGCGGCTCGGCGTGCTCGAAGAAATGTCGGGCGCGGGCGGGGCGCAGATTCACGAGACCTTCTTCTACGCGCAGAGCGGGCGCGGCGTCTCCGTGCCGAGCGAGTGGTTCAGCGGCCCGCGTCCGGCGGCCCTCGGCCTGAGCCGCGCGGAGATGGACGCGCGCCTGCTCGCGCGCTCGCGCGCCGTGGGCGTCGAGGTGCTCGAAGGCGCCGGCCTCTCGGGCCTGCTCGTCGAGGGCGGGAGGGTGGCGGGCGTGCGCCTGACCCTTGAGGGCGGGGGCGTGCGCGAGGCGCGCGCGCGCGTCACGGTTGACGCGACCGGCCGGCAGCGAGCCGTCGCCCGCAGGGGCGAGCGCGAGGCGCGGCGGGGAGCTTTCGGCCCTGCCGCCCGGCGAGCGGCGTCGCGCGCGGGCGACGACCCCGCGCGTTCCCCGCTCGTCGCCTTCAAGGCGCACCTGTCCGGCGCGAGCCCACGCCCAGGGGTTTGCGAGATTTACTTTTACCGCGGCGGCTACGGCGGCCTGAGTGAGGTCGAAGGCGGGCTCGCCAACCTCTGCTTCATCGCCAGCGCCGAGGACGTGCGCGCACGCGGCAGCGACGCCGAGCGCGTCGTGCGCGAGGTCCTGATGCGCAACCGCCGCGCGGCCGAGACCCTCAGTTGCGCGCGGGCCGAGACGCGCTGGCTCGGGGTCGCCCTGCGCGGCTTCGGCCGTTACGCGGCGGCGCCCGCGCCGGGACTTCTGGCCGTCGGCGACGCCGCGGCCTTCATCGACCCCTTCACAGGCAGCGGGATGCTGATGGCCCTCGAAAGCGCTGAGTTGGCCGCGCGGATAATCGCCGCGTGGCTGCCCGCCGCGCGAGCGGGCACGGTCGCCCCCGGCCCGCTCGCCCGCGAGTACGAGAGGCTGCACGCGGCGCGGTTCGGCGCGCGCCTGCGCGTCTGCCGCCTGCTGCGCGGCGCGGCCTTCGCCCCGGCCCCGCTCACGGAACTGGCCGTGCGTGTCTTCTCGGCCAGCCGGACGCTGCGCCGCGGCGTCGCCCGCGCCACGCGCCCGCGCCAACAGTCGGAGCCCCGCGAGGCCCACGGCCGCTGAGGCTGGCCGTGACGCGAGCGCGGAAAGTCTCCGGCCCGGCGCGACCGGTCGGGGAGTTCGGGTTCGGAAAGAGAGTTGGGGAGTTGGGTTCGGGAAGGGACGAGGCCCGCGTCGGGTTCGCCGGCGCGGGCCTCAGTTTCAAGCGGGGGCGGTGCGGCCCCGGGCGGCGCCCCGCCTCTCAGGCCGCGGTCTGCTGCCGGCGGTCGCCGATCTCGCGCAGCCGCGCGACGACCTGCTCGATGAGCCAGTTCGGCGTCGAGGCCCCGGCCGTGACGCCGACGCGGGAGACGCCTTCGAGGTCGGCGGGGTCGATTTCCTCGGGCGTCTCGATGAGGAAGCTGCGCTCGCACTGCTCCTGGCAGACGGCCAGCAGCTTGAGGCTGTTCGAGGAGTGTCGGCCGCCGATGATGTAGAAGGCTTCGACGTGGCCGGCCAGCGCGCGTGCCGCGTCCTGCCGGTCGCGCGTGGCAGAGCAGATGGTGTTGACCACCTGCGGCGGGGCGTCCGACTTCGCGCCGACGGCCTCGGCGGCTTCGAGGAAAGTCTTGAGCTTGATGGTGGTCTGCGAGACGACGAGCGGGCGGCGCAAGGCGGGAAGCTGTGCGACCTCTCCGGCGTCGCGGACGACGTGGGCGTGGTCCGGGGCGTAGCCCTTGACGCCGATCATCTCCGGGTGGTCGGGGTTGCCGACGACGACCACGTCGCGCCCCTCGGCCGCGGCGCGCTCGGCGAGTCGCTGCACCTTCGTCACGAACGGGCAGGTCGCGTCCACGACCTTCGTCGCCTTCGCCTCCAGCTCGCGCTGGACCTGGGGCGTGACGCCGTGGGCGCGGATAACCGCGGTCTCGCCCTCGCGGATTTCGGCCGGCGCGTCGATGGTGCGCACGCCCGCGCCTTCGAGTCGGACGATCTCCTGCGTGTTGTGGATGAGCGGCCCCAGCGTGCGCACCGTCGCGCCCTCGGCCAGCGCGCCCTCGACCATCTCGACCGCGCGCTCGACCCCGAAACAGAACCCGTACTCTTCGGCCAACAGTACCTGCATAGTTTTTAGTTTTCAGTTTTTAATTTTCAGTTTCGGTTTCCGGCCATCAGAGTGCGCGGCGTAAGAGCACACCCGCTGAAGCTAAAAACTGAAAACTGAAAACTGCTTATGTTCTCATGAAGGGTTAACGTCGCCGGTCTCGGCGAAGTCGGAGCGGCCTGTCGTTCCGCGCTGGCGGCGCCACTCCTCGCGCAGGCGGTCGCTGCCGGCCAGCGCCTCGTCAATCCACTCGATGTTCTTGCCGGCGAGCCAGCGGACGCCGCCCCAGAAGTTCTTCTTCACCTCGCCGATCTGGTGTGCCATCTCGCGCGGGAAGACGGCGAGCGCGGCATCGCCGAGAAAGCGGACGGCGTCGCAGACGGGATTGCCGGTCTGGTATCGGGAATCGTTCATGTCGGCCATTGTACCTTAACCTCCGTCTACAGTCTTACGGCCGCGGCCCGCCCGGCGTTCACTCTCAATCATAGGAAGCCGCCGGTGAAATGGCAAAAGACGGGCGCGTCGGGACCGCGTCATGAATCCGTGTCGGGGTGGGCCGTTCTTTTTTGAGGCGGGTCACTCTTTTTTGAAGCTGCCGCGCAGGCGCCTCTCGACGGGCTGCCGGTCGGGCACCAGGTCTTTGTGGCGCGTCTCCAACAGGTATTGCAGGCTCTGGTAGCTGATGCCTAGACGCCGCGCCGCCCGCGTCAACTTTCCGCCCGAGTCTTTCAGGGCGTGGCGGATGTGCCGGGCCTCGAACTGCCGCACGGCCTCGGGCAGCCTGAAGCCCTCGCCCATCCACGGCGCCCCGAGCCGCCGCGCGATCAGGCGCGCGCAGGCCAGCAGGTGCGCGACGGCCTCGGCGTTCTGCGTGCCCCGCATCAGTTCGTCGGCGCGGGTGAAAGCGTCGTGAAGCTCTTCGTCCGAGAGGCGGGTCGGGCCGTGCTCCTCCATCATGGTGAGCGTGGCGAGCCCCGCGCTCTCAAGCGCGCCGGCCTGTTCGGCGACTGCGACGGCGCGCCGGAAGGTAGAGAGCGAGATGTCGTGGCGGCCCAGCCGCGCCGCAATGGTCGCCTGCACCGTGAGCGCGTCGGCCAGGAGAGCCTGCTCGCCGGCCTGTTCGAGAGCCTGAACGACGCCCGCGACGATGCGGGCCGCCTCCCTGTACCTTCCCTCGGCCAACAGCACTCGCGCACGCGTTTCGTCTACCTGTGCCAGGTTGCCGGGGTCTCTGAGTCGCGTGAATATCACCTGCGCACGGTCCAGGTGCTCGTGCGCTTCCGCGTACCTTTTCAACTTGAAGAGGAGGAAGGCGAGGTTGTTAAGATTGTTGGCGCAATACCTCTCGTGGCCCGCCTGCTCGAAGTGGTAGATGGCCGCTATGTACTCGATGATGGCGCGATCAAAGTAGGCTGGACGCCCCTCCGCCGTGCCCAGCCGCCGCAACGTCAGCGCCGTCTGCGCGTGCCACCTGCCTTTGAGGGCGTCGGGTGCGGCCTGAAAGACAGGCGCGGCTTCAGTCAGGATTCTGAGGGCGTCGCCGTATCTGCCCGCGCTTATCTCGACCACGGAACGACGGATACAGACCTTAGCCCTCAGGTCGGGCTCGTCCTCGCTCAGCCTGTGCGCGGCCTCTTGCAGAATCACGCGCGCTTCGTCGAAGGCGCCGGCTCGCCAGTAGCAGACGCCGAGTTCGTGCTCGGCCTCAACCGCCCGCGCCCGCAGGCCGTGGGCCTCGAAGAGCCGGCGCGCCTCGCTGATGAGGTCTTTGGCCGCGTCCTGTGCCCCCTCGACTCTCTTGCTCGTGCCGAGGCAGCCCGTCAGCGAGCCGCACTGCAAGAGCACTTCGGCCGCCGTCACCTCGCCCAAGCCTTCGAGGCGCGGCCGCGCCCCGATTCCGTTCCACAAGTCGCCGAGCGCCTCGCGCGCCTTCTCGTACTGCCCGCCGTGGGCGAATTCGGCGGAGGCGCGGCAGCGGATTAAAGCCCTCTCGTCGGCCGAGAGGGCGGGGTCGTCGAGTCGCTTCCGTAGGCTGTCGGTTAAGTTCATGTGAGGTAAGCCCCTCCCTTTGCTTACAAGAAATTTTGTAAGACACTGAAAGCCGCCGCGCCCGGTGGGTGAGGCGCGGCGGCTTTTCTGCGGTGAAACCTCATAAAAAACGAGAGGAAAGAACGATGCGTAAGACTGCTCAAAGCCTGACGCTCATGCTGGCCCTGTCCGCACCCGCCTTCGCGGGCGAGATGCAATGCCCGGTGGTGAATGAGCCCCCGCCGCCGCCGTCCGCCGTGCAGGAAGCGACGACGACGGACGGCTCGGGGGAGCCGGGCGCGGCGGACGGCCTCCTGGAGATTGCGCTGGGCTTGATGGATAACGTGCTCGCGCTGCTCTAAGTCCGCACTCCAACCCGGGTCGGGAACAAGCTGCCTGTCGGGCGGTCGGGTTGTGGTGTGCTTCGCGGGCGCCGGGCTGAGGCGGATCGCCCACGGGCGAACGTGTAGCATAGTCAAAAAAGGGAAGCAAGCTTAATTCTCGGCGCCGGCCGCGACCGCCGGCACTGGCCCGCGATGGCGACAAAGTGGCGGGCCTCTCTTCCCCGCCTCTCTTCCCCGCCTCTCTTCCCCGCCTCAAACCGAGCGGACCGGCTCGCGCAGGATGGCTGCGGCGGCCTCAGCGGCGATGCGGGCGGCCTCGGGGTGGGTCTCGCGCAGGTTCGAGATTTGAAGGAGCGACTCGCCCGTGCGCGAGAGCATGCGGAAGAGGTCGCCCTCCTCGGCGCGGGTCTGGCGGACGATTGCGGCCCAGTCCGCGCCGGCGGCCCAGCGTGCGGCCGTGGCGGCGGCCGAGAAGTTGATCTCGGGCGCGGGCTCTAAGTCCTGCTGCCACTCGACGCTCGCCACGTCGTAGGCGACGCGGTCGAACTTGGCGAGCGCGGTGATGAGGGCGTCGTCGAGTTGCAGCTCGCCGTAGTCGCGCTCGGCGTCGGCGGCGAGGGCGGCCATGAGGCCGGCGGCGCGCGGGGCGTCGAGCGTGGCGAAGAGGCCGCGCTCGATCACCTCGCCGACGAGGAGCGGTCGGTCGAGCCGGAGGTCTGCGAGCCAGCGGCCGCGGTCCGTGACGCGTTCGGCGAAGAAGTCTAGGTAGCGGAAGTGGTGTAGGACGCGGGCGCGCTGCTCGAAGGGGTGCCAGACCTCGCCGCGCAAGTTTTCGAGGCGCCGCTCCATCCGCTCGAAGGTCTCGGCCTCGCTCATGGCGGACCAGAGGGCTGCCTCGCAGGTCGCGCGGTCGCCGCCGCGCGCGGCCAGCGAGTCTATGAGGTCGTTGATGATTGAGACGGCCTCGTCGGCCGGCGCGCGCGACTCTTTCAGCCGCGGCTCGCGCAGCGGCTTGTCGCGCCCCGTGCGCACGGCCTCGAAGGCGGCCTCGCGCGTGTGCTCGTCGAACTTCTGGTGGACGGTCTCGTAGGCGCGGCCCACGCGTTCGAGGGCGAGCGAGACGCGGCGGCCGTTCTCGCGGAAGCCGGCGAGGCCGTCGCCGCGCCGCTCGGTGACGAAGACGAGACGGCGGCTGCCGTGGCCGACCGCCACGACGCGGCCCGCCACGACCTCTTCGTCGAGCCAGCGCATGAAGGCGTCGGCCCGCGTCTGCGGCGCGTCTTCGAGGAGGCGCGCGCGGGCGCTCGCCAGCCGCTCTAACCCGCGTGCGGCCTCGGCCGGCAGGTCGCAGCCGGCCTCGGAGAGTTTGGCTTCGAGGCGGCGCTCGGCCTCGTCGCGCTCGTGTTCGAGGCGCGTGATGTCTTCGAGCGCGTCGCGGCGGGCGAAGCTGCGCTCGGCGATGTCGCGGACCTGCGCGAAGGTGCCGTAGGCGTCGAGCAGGTTCAGCAGCGTCGTGTAGGTGGCGCGGAAGCGGCTCTCAAGGGGGTCGGGCGGGGCGCCGAGCAGGGCGGCCATCTTCTGCGGATTCTGGTGCAGCCCCGGCGCGGCGACGACGAAGCCTACTCGGTCGCGCCCGCGCCGCCCGGCCCTCCCAGTCATCTGCTGCATCTCCGAGGCGGTCAAGGGTCGCCAGCCCTGCCCGGTGCGCACGTCTATGTTTTCGAGGACGACGGTGCGGGCCGGGAAGTCTACGCCGGCGGCGACGGTGGCGGTGGCGAAGATGGCGTCGAGCAGGCCGGCGCTCATCAGCTTCTCGATGGCGAGCTTCCAGGCCGGGAGGTGGCCGGCGTGGTGTGAGGCGACGCCGCCGCGAACGGCCGTCTCCCAGTGGCGGTGGCGCCGCATCTCCGGATAATCGTCGGCGAGTGAGGAGAGCAGCTCGCGGCGGGCCTCGCGGCGGGCGGGGTCGCCGCCGCCGCGACGCGGGGCGAAGGCGGCCTCGGCCGCGGCCTCGTCGCAGCGCCGGCGGGTCGGCAAAAAGACGATGGCCGGCAGCAGGTCATAAGACCCGAGCGCAGCGAGCAGGATCGAGGGCGGCATCTCGGGCAGGCCGGGCTTTCGGGGCGGGGCGCCGCGCCCGAACCGCGAGCCGGGACGGCCCGCCTCGCTGCGCGCCGTCTGCATGAAGCGGGCGATCTCGTTGTTGAAGCGGCCGGCCTCGTCGAAGAGCGGCGAGAGGCCGCCGTCGGGGAAGAGGAAGGCCGCGCGCAGCGGGACGGGCCGAGCGCCGGGGCGCGGGATGACGCGGACGCGCGTGCCCCTGACCTCTGCGATCCAGTCGGCGAACTCCTCGGCGCGCCCGACGGTGGCCGAGAGCAAAAGCATCCTCACGCGCGGCGGCGTGAGGATGATGGCCTCTTCCCAGACGTGGCCTCGCTCCTCGTCGGAGAGGTAGTGGGCCTCGTCGAGGATGACGAGGTCGGCCTGCAACTGCTCGCCGCGCCGCAGGGCGTCGAAGAGCTGGTTGCGGTAGACCTCGGTGGTGCCGACGATGAGAGGCGCGTCTGACTTCTCCTTGCGGTCGCCGGTGAGGATGCCGACGCGTTCGGCGCCGAACTCGGCGGAGAACTCGTGGTACTTCGAGTTGGTGAGTGCCTTCAGGGGGCTCGTGTACCAGGCGCGTTTGCCCTGCGCGAGCAGGCGGCGAATCTCCTCGCGCGCGATCCAGGTCTTGCCGCTGCCCGTGGGGGCCGTGACCAGCGCGTCCTCACGTTCGAGCGCGGCGAGGGCTTCGAGTTGGAAGGGGTCCGGCTCGAAGGGTCTGGGCTCGGGCGCGCCGATGCCTTCGAGGAGCTGGCGCAGCGGCCGCGAACGGGCGTGGCGCGAGGCGACGCGCGAAGCCTGCTCGGCCGCGGAGTTGTCGGAGCGCGTTCCCGCGGCCGCCGGCCGGGCAGGCGTGGAGGGCCGGCGGTCGCCGCGCTCTGGCCGTTCGCGGCCGGACGCGGGGATGTCGTCGGCGCGGCCCTGCCCGCCGTTGCGCTCCTGCCCGTCGTCACCGCCGCCCGGTCGGCCGCCGGCCCCGTCGCGGCGCCGGCCCCGCTTCCCGCCTCTGCGCGAGCTAGCCATGCCGCGCATTCTACCTTACGTGCTTTGTGAAACCCTCGCCCCTAATGGTAACTTTTGTGTGAAACGGTCGTAGTAACTTTTGCGTGAAACGCGCAACGGGCGCGGGGTGGGAAACGTCTAAGGCTTTTGGGCTCCCGGCGCGTCCCGGTCGGATGCGGGATGCGGGATTCGGGTCAGGATGGCAGAACTTTTCCAAAAGGCGGATGTCGAGCGCGTGCCGCGGTGGCCTATGCTGTCGCGGCTTTTCGCGCTTTCGGTGGTGCTCCACGGCCTCTTCTTCGTGGCCGTGATGTACGTGCCGCAGGCGCGCAGCCTCGCCCTCGTCGCCGGCCAGCTCTCCGGCATCGAGTTCGTCAGCGAAGACTACGACCGCTCGCTCGTCGGCCAGCGCGCGACCATCGTCAACATCAGCCAGGGGCCGCCCGAGAAGCTCTTCTACCCGGCCGACTACTTCGGCCCCGTCGCCGATCCGGCGATGATGATGTCGCCCGACGACCCGCTGCTCGTCCAGCAGGCCGCGCCCCCGCCGCCGCCGGTCGTGATCAGCCGCCCGCGCCGCTCGCGCCAGCCGCGGGTCGTCTCGACGGCCGAGCCCGAGGCCAGCCCGTCGCCCGAGACGGCCGAGGCCACGCCGACGCCCGGCCCCGACGCCGCAGCCGCCGACCCTGCCCGGCAGCAGGCCGAGGCCGAAATGGACGCCGTGGCGCGGTCAAACAACATCGAGCGGCCGCCGCGCATCAACACCAAGCCCTTCGAGGACATCGCCAACAAGGGCAAGCAGCTTTACGACGCCGGCAAGCTCAATCTGAACGCCTCGGTCGGCGTCACCGTGACGGCCGACCGCAACAGTGACGGCACTCTCAACCGCGAGACCGTCAAGTTCGAGTGGGAGCAGGCCGCCGACGAGACGATGAACGCGCTGGCGCAGGAGTTCGTCACGGCCATTTCCGAGAGCCGCGTGCTCTCCATCCTGAAGGACGCAAAGCAGGTCAGGATGGCCCTCAAGCTTGACCAGCAGACGGTCTCGGTCAGGGTCGCCACGTCGGTCGAGTCCGGCTCGCGCGCCGAGCAGATGGCGACCGGCTACGGCCTCCTCCTGCTCACGGCGCGCAAGGCCAAGCAGGGCACCGAGGAGGGCGAGCTCTACAACCGGCTCAAGGTCAACTCCGAGGGGCAGAACTTCGTGATGAGCTTCGAGATGCCGCGCGACGCCGCCGGCAAGATGATCTCTGAGATGCTGGCGAAGAAGGCGGCGGCGGCCGCGGCCGCGCCGGGCAGAAGCTAAAGACTCGGACCACCCATGAGGCTGAACAAAATTTTCCAGCGCCCCGCGCACGCGCCGGCCGCGCACGTCGAACTCGACGCGGCCCGCGGCTTCCGTCTGCTCGTCCGCTTCGCCGTGCTCGGCGCCTTCGTCCTCGGCGCGCTGCCCGCGGCGCCCGAGGCCGCGGCCCGCGCGCAGGCGCGCCGGTCCGGCGCGGACGTGTCGGCCGCCGGCGCCAAAGGCGCGAAGGGCGGCACAGTCTCCAGGCCGGGCAACGCCGCCAAGAGCGGCCGGCCCGCCGCGAGCGACAAGGCGGCCTCGGACGCGCCCGCCAGGATCAGCACCGCGCCCTTCAAGGTCTTCCTCTCTCGCGCCCGCAAGCTGGCCGACGAGGGCAAGCTCGACCTCTCGAAGCCGCAGTCGATCACCATCGAAGGCGACCGCCGCGAAGACGGCACGCTCGCCAACCCGGTCATCACCGGCGACTCGGCCTCGAACCCGCACTTCCGCCGCACGGCGCAGGAGTTCGTCGCGGCCCTCGACGAAAGCCACGTCCTTCAACCGCTCGAAGGCGTCTCGCGCGTCAGGATGACCTTCACACTCGACGCCGAGCGGTTCAGCGCCCACACCGCCTCCGAGACGCCGGCCGAGACCCGCGCCGAGGAGATGGCGCGCGGCTACCGCGTCATGGTCAACATGGCCCGGCTCGTGCGCCGCGGCACGCCCGAAGGCGCCGTCCTCAGCGGCATGAAGGTCTCTTCGAGCGGCAAGCAGCTTTTGATGACGCTCGACACCACCCGCGAGGCGATGGGCAACCTCATGCTCAAGCAGATCACGCCGAACTAGCCGACCGCCGGCCGGCGCGCCCGCCCGACCTCCGCGGGCGACCCGCTTGCCACCTCTGTTCCCCGTCACATAGAATCGCACGTTGCCCCTTACAGAGCGCGTGCGCGCCGTGCGGAGCAAACCACGGCCGAGAGTGAGCCCCCCGGGCGGGACTCTCCCCGGCGGCGGCCCTCCGCCCTTTTAAGACCAACGGGATTTCAAGACCATGATCGACAAGTTTCTGACCAAGCTGTTCGGCAGCACCAACCAGCGATACCTCAAGAGCCTGCAACCGCTCGTCGCGCGCATCAACGAACTCGAACCCGACATCCAGAAGCTCTCAGACGACGAGATGCGCGCCCGCGTCCGCGAGCTGCGCGAGCAGGTCACGGCCGCCATCGGCGAAACGGCGGGCCGCGACGAGCGGGCTAAGGCCGAGCGCAAGCGGCGCACGCAGGAGGCGCTCGACGAGGTACTGCCCGAAGCCTTCGCCCTGACGCGCGAGGCTTCCGTGCGCTCGACGGGGATGCGCCACTTCGACGTGCAGCTCATCGGCGGCATCGCCCTCCACCAGGGCAAGATCGCCGAGATGCGGACCGGCGAGGGCAAGACGCTCGTGGCGACACTGCCCGCCACCTTGAACGCCCTGACGGGGCGCGGCGTCCACGTCGTCACGGTCAACGACTACCTCGCCACGCGCGACGCCGAGTGGATGGGGCGCATCTACAACCACCTCGGCCTCTCCGTCGGCGCCATCGTCAACGACCTCGACGACTGGGAGCGCAAGGACGCCTACGCCGCCGACATCACCTACGGCACCAACAACGAGTTCGGCTTCGACTACCTGCGCGACAACATGAAGTTCGACCTGGCGACCTGCGTCCAGCGCCAGCACTTCTACGCCATCGTGGACGAGGTTGACTCGATCCTGATTGACGAGGCCCGCACCCCGCTCATCATCTCGGGCGCCTCGGACGAGGCCACCGAGAAGTACTACCAGGCCGACGCCGTCATCCCGCACTTGAAGCGCGCCGAGATGGGGCCGGACAACAAGCCTGGGCCGGGCGACTACATCGTTGACGAGAAGCTGCACTCGGCCGTGCTGACCGAGGACGGCGTGGACCACGCCGAGCGACTCCTGGGCGTCGGCAACCTCTACGACCCGTCGAACATGGAGATGCTCCACTGCGTCGAGCAGGCCCTGAAGGCGCACACGCTCTACAAGCTCGATCACCACTACGTCGTGCAGGACGGCGCCGTCATCATCGTTGACGAGTTCACGGGCCGCCTGATGTCGGGCCGCCGCTGGTCGGACGGGCTGCACCAGGCCGTCGAGGCCAAAGAGGGCGTCAAGATCGAGCGCGAGAACCAGACGCTCGCCACCATCACCCTGCAAAATTACTTCCGCCTCTACGACAAGCTGGCCGGCATGACCGGCACGGCCGCCACCGAGGAGGCGGAGTTCCAGTCCACCTACAAGGTCGAGGTGGCTTTGATCCCGACCAACCGCCCGATGGTCCGCAAGGACTCGTCCGACCTGATCTTCCGCACGCTCCCAGAGAAGTGGGACGCAGTGGTCGAGGAGATCGTCGAGCGGCACAAGGAGGGGCAGCCCGTCCTTGTCGGCACGGTCTCGGTCGAGAACTCGGAATTGATCTCGCGGCGACTCTCGAAGGCAGGCATCCCGCACCGCGACGAGCGCGGCAACATCGTCATCGAGCAGGACGGGCCGCAGAACTTTCACCACGTCCTCAACGCCAAGCACCACGAGCGCGAGGCCGAGATCATCGCCCAGGCCGGACGTAAAGGCGCCATCACCATCGCCACCAACATGGCCGGCCGCGGCACGGACATCCTCCTCGGCGGCAACCCCGAGTTCCTCGCCCGCGAGATGCTCAAGCGCGACGAGGTGGACCCGGACGAGGCGACCGAGGAGCAGACGCGCGAGGCGATGGCGCGGGCCAAGCGCCTCGTCGAGGCCGAGCACAAGGAGGTCGTCGCCGCGGGAGGCCTGCACATCATCGGCACCGAGCGGCACGAGTCGCGCCGCATCGACAACCAGTTGCGCGGCCGCGCCGGCCGCCAGGGCGACCCCGGCTCGTCGCGCTTCTTCCTCTCGCTCGAAGACGACCTGATGCGCATCTTCGCCGGCGACAAGGTCAAGGCGCTGATGCAGCGCCTCGGCATGGAGAAGGGCGTCGCCATCGAGTCGAAGATGGTCACGCGAAGGATCGAGGCCGCGCAGAAGTCTGTCGAGGCGCGCAACTTCGAGACCAGAAAGCACCTGCTCCAGTACGACGACGTGATGAACCGGCAGCGCGAGACCATCTACGGCCTCCGCCGCCAGTTGATGGAGGAGCCGGACCAGCGCGACTACGTGCTCGGCGTCGCCCGCGATCTGCTCGGCGACCTCGCCAAGCAGCACATCGGCCCCGAGGCCGCGGCCGAGGACTGGGACCTCGAAGCCTTCCGCGTACAGCTCCAATCGACTTACGCCTTCGACCCCGACGCCGAGGGCATAGACTTCGACAACTGGGAAGCCAACCAGATCGAGGAGACGGTATGGGAGAAGGTCCGGGCCGCCTACGAGGCTAAGGAGCAGCAGATCGGGGCCGAGGCGATGCGCACCTACGAGCGCATCATCATGCTCAACATCATCGACGCGCAGTGGAAGGACCACCTGCTCGCCATCGATCACTTGAAGCAGGGCATCGGGCTGGTCGGCTACGGCCAGAAGGACCCGCTCGTCGAGTACAAGAAGGAGAGCTTCGACATGTTCCAGGCGATGCTCGACCGGATTGACACGGCGACCGTCCGCACCCTCTTCAACCTTCAGGTCGTGGCCGAGCAGGCGCCCGAGCAGTTGCAGCAGCGGCGCACGCGGCGCCCCACCTCGATGACCTTCACCGGCCCCAACCAGGGGGCCACGGCCGCCGGCGAAGAGGCCGCGCGCACCAAGACCGTCACCCGCTCGCAGCCGAAGGTCGGCCGCAACGACCCCTGCCCCTGCGGCTCGGGCAGGAAGCACAAGAAGTGCTGCGGCGCGATGGCCTGAGCGGCCGGCGCTCGCGGTGCTAAGATAGGGCGGGGCCGCCGGCCGGGCGCGCCCCGCCTTTTCAACTTACGAGCATGAAGCCGGCGAGCCCGGGCACGGTTCACAGCCCCGCCGGCCGCCGGACCGGAGCCCGACCCGCCGGAATCGCCGCAGGCTTTAAGCTTTAGGTTTTAAAAGTCTCATGCGCTCCCACCCCCTCCGCAACGGAATGCGCGTCGCGCTCCTCGCCGCCTGCTGCCTCGCGCCGGCGCAGGTCGCCACAGTGCGCGCCTCGGTCGCTCCGCAGCAGCAGCCTCAGCCTGCGGCGTTGTCGGCCGCGGCGCCCGCCTCCCCCGAGATTGAGCGCGGCGTCCGGCTCTTCCGCCAGAACGACGTGAAGGGCGCGGTCAAAGCCTTCCGCGCGGCGACGAAGAGGCGCAAGGACGACCCAGTGCCCTGGCTCTACCTGTCGCAGGCGCTGGCCCTGACTGGCGACCTGAAGGAGGCGCTGAAGGCCAACGGCAACTCGCTCAGGCTCGACCCGAACTTCGCCGCCGCCCACGCCGACCACGCCCTCATCATGATGCTCTCCGAGAAGAGTACGGAGGCCGAAGCCTCGGCGGCGCGCGCGCTCCAACTCGACCCGGGGCTGGCCGAGGCGCACTACGTTCTCGGGATGATTCATCTGCGCGCCGGCGCCTGGCTCAAGGCGGCCGAGGAGGCCGACGCCATCATCAAGCTCAACGACCGCTTCGCCCCGGCCTACACGCTCAAGGCGCAGGCGCTGCTCGGCCTCTTCGAGCGCGGGGCCGAGATCATCAGGGACGAGCGGCGCGGCGCCTTCGACTACAACCAGCAGACGCTCGCCGAGGTGGAGGCCGCGCAGCCGGCCCGGCTCAGCGAGGCGGCCGACAGCCTCGAAAAGTACCTGCGCGTCCTGCCCGGCGCCCGCGACGCCGAGCACGTCCGCATGCAGATAGAGTCGCTCCGCTTCTACGCCAGGACCGGCCGGCGGGGCCACCTGGGGCCGGGCGATGTCATCCACAGCTCTTCGGAGCTGACCAGGAAAGCCCACATCACCAGCAGACCCCATCCGAGCTTCACCGAAGAGGCGCGGCGGGCCGGCACCACCGGCTTCGTGCGGCTGCGCGCCGTGCTGGCGTGGGACGGCACGGTCAAGCACATCATGGTGCTCAAGTCCCTGCCGCACGGGCTGACCGAGCGGGCCGTCGCCGCCGCCCGCCAGATCAAGTTCGTGCCCGCGCGCGCGGGCGAGACGCCCGTCTCGCAGTGGGTGGTCATCGAGTACGGCTTCCGCGTTTACTGAGCCGCGCCTGCGTCGGGCCGCGACCTCGGCCGGCGCCGGACACAACACGGTCGGGTAATCCAGGCCGAAGCGAGCGACGAAACCTTGTCCACCAACCCAGTCGTCGAAGCCATCCTGTCGGGCCGCGCGCCGCTGCCGGCGCGCAACGCCGCGGCGCGCGGGCTGCTCCCGCTCGCGCAGGCCGACTTGCTCGAAGTGCTCGTCGCGCTGCGCGCGGACGAGGACGCGGGCGTGGCCGCGTCGGCCGAGGCGACGCTGGCCGGGCAGGAGCCGGCGGCCCTCCTCGAAGTGGCCCGCTCGGGCGAGACGAGCGAGGCCGTCCTCGCACACCTGGCCGGGCGCGCCGACGCCCCGCGCGAGTTGCAGGAGGCGGTGGCCCTCAACCAGCGCACGCCCGACGAAGCCGTCGCCGCCCTCGCCCGCACGACCGCGCACGGGGCCGTGCTCGAAGTCGTCTCGCTCAACCAGCAGCGCCTCATCCGAGAGCCCTCCATCATTGAGGCCGTGCTCTCGAACCCGGCCCGCACGCCCGATGCCGAGCGCCGCGCCGGCGAGACCCGCCGCGAGTTCTTCGAGAAGGAGCGCGGCGCCCGCCAGATCGCCGATGAGATGCGCGCCCGCAGCATGGGCGCGGCGGCAGAGTTCGTCGAAGCGTCCGTCTCGCTCGGCGAGGAGGAGGGCGGCCTCACCCTCGAAGACGCCTGGTTCATCGCCGGCCACATCGAGGTGCCCGACGACGAGATCGACGACTCGTGGCTCCCCTCCGAGCGCCTCGAAGAGCTGATGGAGGAGACCTTCGAGCAGCGTGCGGCGGCCGCCGAGCGGCTCGTCGCCGAGATGAGCGCCGAGGCCGCCGACGCCGCGCCCGAGCGGCTCGCCCTCATCCGCCGCATCATGCTGATGAAGGTCAAGGACCGCATCAAGCTCGGCATCAAGGGCGACCGAGAGGCCCGCAACATCCTCATCCGCGACTCGAACAAGGTCGTCTCGACGGCCGTCATCAACAACCCGCGCATCACCGACCAGGAGGTCGAGTCCATCGCCGCCATGCGCACCGTCTCCGACGAGGTGCTCCGCCTCATCTCGATGAACCGCGCCTGGGCGCGCCAGTACCCGATCATCCACAACCTCGCGCGCAACCCCCGCACGCCGCTCGCCTCGGCCATGAGCATCCTCCAGCGCCTCCACACCAAAGACCTCAAGGCGCTCTCGCAGAACCGCAACATCACCGAGGCCGTCCGCCGCCAGGCGCTCCGCCTCGCCAGCTCGCGCGGCCACTAAACGCTCGCCGAAAAGCAGCGGGCCGCGTGCACGAAAGAGAGCGCCCCTCTCGTGCACGCGGCCCGCTGTCAACGCCCGGGCGGTCGTGCCCTTAAAAGATTTCCGAGCCCTTGCGTAGCACCGACCAGGTCACGTCGGTCAGCGTGTGGCTGGCCGCGCCCCACCAGAGCCCCGCGAAGACCGCCAGGCACACCTCTTGGCCGATTCCGTAGGCGTATGCCCCCTGCTCGATGGCCCGCCACGCGCCGTAGACTTCCGCCAGCCCCGGCGGCGCCCCGCCCGCCGACAGCACCGCCCGCAGGTAAACCCCGGCCCAGAAGAGCAGCGCCAGCACTGCCGCGAAGTAGACGACGCGGATCAGCGTCCCGAAGACGATGCCGTGCGACCAGCGCGAGCGGTGTCGAAACGCCACCTTGTACGGCCACCACAGCAGGCGGAACGGCCCCCAGCGCGTGTACTGCTTCGACTGCACGTCCAGGTCAGGCCCGAACATCAGCCCGCCGAAGAGCATCGCGCCCGTCACCGCCCCCGCCAGCCACCAGTCGCCCGTCAGGCCCCACGCCGCCAGCAGCGTCGGCGGCGCGAGCGCCACTGTTATCAGGTCGTGCGTCTTTCCCGAAGGCATGAAGATTAAGAAGATGCCGGATGTCGAATGTTGAATGTCGGATGTCAGTCGGAGAGCACTCACTCTTTCGCTGACAACTGACATCTAGCATCCGGCGTCTCCACTTAGCAAGCCCGTTTGCCCGGGCGACGCGCCCGCGGTTACACTGTGCCCTTTCGCCGAAGCGGTATGGGCAGGAAGAGCGGAGCACAGATGTACGCGGAGTATGCCGCGGCGCGGGCCATCCTTTCGGGGCTCGGCGCGCTGCCGCGCCCCTGGGCCGTCGCCGTCGGCCGGGGCCTCGGCCGCGCGGCCTACGCGCTCGCGGGCGGGCTGCGCCGCACTGGGATGCGCAACCTCGAACTGGCCTTCCCGGAGCTGGACGAGGAGGAACGGCAACGGCTGCTGCGCGGCTCGTTCGAGAGCCTCGGCCGGCAGCTCGGCGAGGTCAGCCAGTTCCCCCGCGCGACGCCCGAGCGCCTGCGCCGCGTGGTCGAGTACGACGCCGAAGACGTGAAGCTCCTCGACGTGGCGCGCGAGCGCGGGCGAGGCGTCATCTTCCTGACCTCCCACCTCGGCGCCTGGGAAATCCTCTGCTTCGCCCACTCGGTCTTTTACCAGCCGCTCAGCTACCTCGTCCGCCCCCTCGACAACCCGCGCGTCGAGACGCTGGTTCAGAACTTGCGCACGCGCTTCGGCAACGAGCCGATTGACAAAAGGGCAGCCGCGCGCCGCGCCCTGCGCCTCTTGCGCGACGGCGGCACCCTCGGCGTCCTCGCCGACCTCAACACGCAGGAGCGCGAGGGCGTCTTCGTCCCCTTCTTCGGCCACCTGGCCTGCACCACGGCCGGCGTCGCCACGCTCGCCCTGCGCACGGACGCCACAGTCATCCCTGTCTGCGCGCCCTGGGACGAGCGCCGCCGGAAGTTCGTCTTCCGCGGCGGCCCCGTCGTCGAACTCGTCCGCACCGGCGACGACCGGCGCGACGTGGAGATCAACACGGCCAACTTCACCGCCGCCATCGAGCGCCACGTCCGCATGTTCCCGGACCAGTGGCTCTGGATTCACAAACGCTGGAAAACCCGCCCGCCCGGCGAGCCGGACCTCTACGCCCGCCCCGAAAAAATTTCCGGCGGCACGCCAGTTTCTAACCCCCCGACAACAAAAACGCTTTCCAAAACTTAATCGCCCGCATTTGAGGGATTACTTTAATTCTTCTCCCGGCAGGGGTTAGCCGTTTCGGGCAAAGGCTGTCACAAATTTGTCAAGAATTCTCTAAATTCTTCTTGACAATTGAAAAGAATTACGTATAATTTCGCACACATCGAACGAAGCAACGATGTGACAGAGTTATAACAGCTTCGAGTTGATTGAAAAGAGAGGTTCGTTGGCGGGTTTATCCGGTCTCATGGGCAAGAGCGATTGATTTATACAACGCTCCGGCTGAGGCTCGGCTTAGTAAACAGCAATACATTTCACCCATCCCAACAACGACCTCCAAAAAGCCGGATCGCCCGTAAGTGGCGATCTCCAGCGACAAACAACGCCACCCCGATCTCCGAGCCTGCCCGAACCCACGCCCCGTCGGTTTAAAAACCGGTGGGGCGCCTTTCTTTTTGTAGCCGTAAGCGATCAGTTTTTGTCGGAACTTAAAGAGATGGCCTCCGACCGGGGCGCCCAGTGGCGGTCGGTCGGAGGCCGAAGTTTTTAAGCTGATAGCTGGCGGCTGAGCGCCGAGCGCTTTTACATCGCCATACCGCCGTCAACCTGGACGACCTGCCCGGTGATGTAGCGGGCATCGTCCGAGAGGAGGAAGGCGGCGATGCGTGCGACTTCGTCGGGCTGGGCGAGCCGCCTCATCGGGATGTTTTCGAGGAGTTTCTGACGGTAAGCCTCGTCGAGGGCCTGCGACATGTCGGTGGCGACGAGGCCGAGGGCGAGGGCGTTGACCGAGACGTTGCGTGAGGCGACCTCCTTGGCGAGCGCCTTCGTCAGCCCGATCATGCCCGCCTTTGAGGCCGAGTAGTTAGACTGGCCCGCCATGCCGACCACGCCGCTGATCGAGGTGATGTTGAGGACGGAGCCGCCGCCCTCCTGCCTGAGCATGTGGCGGAGCGCGGCGCGCGAGAAGTTCCAGGCGCCCTTGAGGTTCGTGTCAATTACCGCGTCCCAGTCCGACTCTTTCATGCGGAGGATCAGGTTGTCGCGGGTGATGCCGGCGTTGTTGACGAGGAAGTCGAGGCGGCCGAAGGCGTCCTTGACCTGCTTGACCATCTCGGCGGCGGCCTCCGTGTCGGCCACGTCGCACTGAGCCGAGAGGGCACGCGCGCCGTGCGACTCAAGCTCGGCCTTCAACTCGTCGGCGGCCCCGGCGCTCTGCGCGTAGTTGAAGGCGACGGCAGCGCCTAGCCTCGCCAGTTCAAGGGCGATGGCGCGTCCGATGCCGCGCGTGGCGCCGGTGACGAGGGCCGCGCGGCCCGAGAAAGGTTTGTCATGGGCGTCCAAATCGTTAAGTCCTCCTGAGTGTTTCGCGGGGCGCAATATAACAGAGGCGCGCGCGCGCGCGGTAGGCGGTGCGGCGTGCCGGGCCGGGCGGCCGCGTTTGCCGCCGCACGCCTTTTATTGTAAAGATTCTCGGAACTGATTTACGGGCGGTCAAATCAAGCGGCGCTTGCGGCCTGGCGGGGGGTTCTCGCCCCCTGCCGGTGGGCGCGCCGCACATGGGGAGAAGGCTCATGAAGTTAATCGTGCTCGCGGCCGGGTACGCCACGCGGCTCTACCCGCTCACGCTGGACCGGCCGAAGCCCCTGCTCGAAGTGGCCGGCAAGCCGATGCTCGAACACGTCATGGACAACGTGGCGGCGATTGAGGAGATAGACCACGTCTACGTCGTCACCAACGCGAAGTTCGCCGGCCACTTCGAGCGGTGGGCCGGGCAGTACGGCGGGCGGCGGGGCGGCCTCCCCTTCACGGTCGTCAACGACGGTTCCACTGACGACTCGAACAAGCTCGGCGCCATCGGCGACATGCACCTGGTGCTGACCGGGCAGAACGTCGAGGACGACGTGGCGGTGGTGGCCGGCGACAACCTGTTCAGCCAGAGCCTCGGCGGGTTCGGCGAGTTCTGCCGTGAGAAGAACGCGCCCGTGCTGGCCGTCTACGACGTGGGCGACCTCGAAGAGATCAGGAAGTACAACTCCATCGAGGTGGACGCGGAGGGGCGCATCACCTTCTTTGAGGAGAAGCCCGCCAACCCTCGCAGCACCTTGACGGGGATCGCGCTCTACTTCTATCCGAAGGCGACGCTGCCCCTCATCCGCCAGTACGTGGAGGAGGGCAACAACCCGGACCAGCCCGGCCGCCTCGTCCAGTGGCTCTACCCGCGCGCGCCCTTCTACACCTGGCGCGTGCCGGGCATCTGGTACGACGTGGGCTCGAAGGAGACGCTCGAAGAGGCGAACCGCATCTTCTCGGGGCTGTCGAACGGAGCCTGACCCTCCCCCTCGCAATCGGCGAAGGGGGCCCGACGCGCCCGCCGGTCGCGGGGCGCAACGAACCACCGAAAGTGTAGGGGCCGATGCTTGACTTGAACTACGTCCGCGCCAACCTCGACAGGGTCCGCGCGGGGCTCGAAGCGCGGGGCTTTCCCGCCGCGGCGCTCGAAGACTTCGCGGCGCTCGACGCCGACCGGCGGCGCGCCATCGCCGAGTCGGACGCCCTGAACACGCTGCGCAACTCGGCGAGCCGCGAGATCGGCGCGCTGATGAAGGAGGGGCGCGGGGACGAGGCGGAGGCGCGGCGGCGCGAGGTCGGCGTGTTGAAGGAGCGCATCTCCGAACTCGACCGCGCGCGCGACGAGGCCGAGCGGCGGATGTCAGAGCTGCTGGCCGGCGTGCCGAACCTGCCGCACGAGTCGGTGCCGGAGGGCGCGGACGAGTCGGCCAACCGCGAGGAGCGGCGCTGGGGCGAGGCGCCGCGCTTCGACTTCGAGCCGCTTGATCACGTGGACCTCGGCACGAGCCTCGGCATCCTCGACCTCGAACGCGCGGCCAAGATCACGAGCGCACGCTTCAGCATCCTGCGCGGCGCGGGCGCGCGGCTCGAACGCGCCCTCATCAACTTCATGCTCGACCTGCACACCGCCGAGCACGGCTACGAGGAGACGCTGCCGCCCTTCATCGTCAACCGCGACTCGCTCTTCGGGACGGGCCAGCTCCCGAAGTTCGAGCAGGACCTCTTCAAGCTCGAAGACGACCGCGGCCTCTACCTGATCCCGACGGCCGAGGTGCCGGTGACCAACATCCACCGCGACGAGATACTCGACGCCTCGCAACTACCGATGAAGTTCGTCGCCTACACGCCCTGTTTCCGCTCCGAGGCCGGCTCCTACGGGCGCGACACGCGCGGCGTCATCCGCCAGCACCAGTTCGACAAGGTCGAGCTGGTCAAGCTCGCGCTGCCCGAAAGCTCCTACGACGAGTTGGAGGGCCTGACGCGCGACGCCGAGACGGTTTTGCGTCGGCTCGGCCTGCACTACCGCGTCGTCACGCTCTCGACCGGCGACATGGGCGCGAACTCGGCCAAAACCTACGACATAGAGGTCTGGCTGCCCTCGCAGAACACCTTCCGCGAAATCTCTTCCTGCTCGAACTTCGAGGCTTACCAGGCCCGGCGCGCGCAGATACGCTTCCGCCGGTCGCCCGGCGCGAAGCCCGAGTTCGCCCACACCCTGAACGGCTCGGGGCTCGCCGTCGGCCGGACCTGGCTGGCGATACTTGAGAACTACCAGCAGGCCGACGGCTCGGTCGTCATCCCCGAGGCGCTGCGCCCATACATGGGCGGGGCCGAGAGGATTGCGAGTGCGGAAGGCTGAGCATCCGGCCGCCGGGCGCCCTGACGTGCCGGGCCGGCCGCCGCCGGCCGATTGGAGGTGACCTCACGATGAACGCGCTACAAAAAGCCGCCGCGCTCCTATGCCTCATATTATTCACCGCCGGATTTCTGACGTGGGGCAGCTACCAACAACAGGTCGGCCACATCCTCTTCCTCGCGGGGGCGATTATCTTCGCCGGACTGCTCATCAGTTCGGCCATCACTGAGAGCGGCCGGCGGGACTAGGGGCCACGAAAAAAGGAGGAGGGCGGCCGGAGACTCGACTCCCGGCCGCCCTCCTCGTCTTTTAGTCTCCCAAGTGCCTGGGCTACTCGATTTCCAGCTCGAAGGGCAGGATGGCGAGCGCCTCGTTCTGGCCGAAGCGGTCGAAGCGGGAGGCGAGGCGCATCGTGCGCCGCATCTCTCTGGGCAGCGAGTTGATGAAGGCCGCGCGCTGCTGCTGTTCGGTCCGCGCGGCGGCGTTCACCTCCTGATCGTCGCCGCCGAAGAGCTGCTGGAAGAACGAACGCTGCGCGGGATAGGCGACGCGGCGCACGCCCCTCTCGGCCGGGATGTTCGCCAGCTCCTTCGCCACCTCGACGGCGCGGTCGAGCCCGCCGAACTCGTCAACGAGGCCGCGCTCTCTGGCCTGCTCGCCCGTCCAGACGCGCCCCTGCGCCACCGAGTTCAGATACTCCGTGTCGCGCCCGCGCCCCTTCGCGGCCTTCGGGATGAACTCGTTCCAGTAGTAATGGTTGATGAGGCGCTCGAAGTGCTTGCGCTCCTCGTCGGTGAAACGCTCGGTCTCGCGGAACATGCCGGCGTTCTTGCCGCGCAGCAGGTACTCGCTCGACACCCCGACCCAGTCGTAAAACTCCTTCATCACGGGCTTGTAGGCGAAGACGCCGATGGAGCCCGTCAGAGTCATCGGCTGCGCGACGATGCGGTTGGCGCCCATCGAGACGTAGTAGCCGCCCGAAGCCGCCAGGTCGCTCATCGAGACGACGACGGGCTTTTTGGCCTTCGCCTCTTCGACCGCCTTCCAGATCAGGTCCGACGGGTAGACCGAGCCGCCGGGGCTGTCCACGCGCAGGACGATGGCCTTGATCGACTTGTCGTCGCGCGCGTCGTTGATGGCCTTGACGATGGTGTCGGAGCCGATGGTCTGCTCGCCGCCGAAGGCGCCGTCGTCCGAGCGGCCGAGGTTGATCGGCCCGGCGGCGTAGACGACCGCGATCCGCTCGCCCTCGTTCAGCCCCAGCGATTCCTCGCTCGCCTGCGCGTACTCGGCCCGCGAGAGCTTCCTGAGCTTGGCGTCGTCCTTGTAGCCGAGCCGCTTCTTCAGCTCGTTCTCGACATCGCCCCTGTAGAGCGCGCCGTCGATGAGTCCGGCGGCATGCGCGGCGACGGCGTTGTGCGGGGCGTTGTCAATCAGGGCCTTCACGTCCTCGACCGACTTGCCGCGGGCCTCGGCGATCTTCGACGTGTAGCGGTTGAAGATGCCGTCGAGCAGCGCCCCGAGTGTCTCGCGCTCGGCCTCGCTCATCTCCTTGCGGGTGAAGCGCTCGGGCGCGGTCTTGTACTTGCCGATCTGGTATCCGTCCCAGTAGATGCCGAGCTTGTCGAAGGTGCCGCGGAAGAACATGGCCTCGGCCGCCAGCCCGTTGATGAAGAGGTCGCCGATGGGCGCGACGTAGACCCGCTCGGCGGCCGTGGCGACGAACAGCTCCTTGTCGGAGCCGACTTCCATGTAGGCGTAGATGGGCTTGCCCGACTGGCGGAAGTCGGCGATGGCGTCGCGCAGCTCCTCGGCCTTCGCCCAGCCCGTGCCGAGAAAGCCGAAGTCGAGCAGCACGGCCCCGACGCGCTTGTCGGCCTTCGCCTTCCTGAGCTGCGTCAGCAGGTCCGAAAGCGAACTCGTGTCGCCGCCGAAGAGCCGGCCCACGGCGGGCGCGGCCGTCGTGTAGTCGGGCAGCGAGCCCTCTACGCGCAGGACGAGCACGCTGTTGTCCGGGATGTCGGGCTCGCTGCTGAGGGCGTAGAAGAGGAGGACACCGAGGACGGCGACGAACAGAAAGCCGGCCAGAAGCAGGCCGGCGATGACGAATGCGATTTTGCGTCCGCGAGACATTGGCATGGCTAATCGAGTCCGGATCGGCTGAAAAATTTAGGCCCGCCCGGGGGAACGGGGGCGGGTCTATTACGCGGGAGGTTCGGAAAAGGTTTAAGCGGCGGGCGGGTGCCGGGCGCTTCGCCGTAGCCCCGCATTCCGCGCGGGGCGTGCGACCCCGCCTCAGTCTCTGACTATCCAGCCGCCGCCGACCACCTCCTCGCCGCGGTAAAAGACCGCGGCCTGGCCGGGCGTGACGGCCCGCTGCGGCTCGTCGAAGCGGACGCTCGCGCGCCCCCCGCCGAGCGGGGTGATGACGGCGGGCGCCTCCTCGTGTCGATAGCGAACGCGCACGTCGGCGCGGACCGGCCCGGCGGGCTCGTCGAAGGCGACCCAGTTGACGCCGGCGGCCGTGAACTCTGAAGCGAGCAGGTCTTCGGCCCCGCCCACCACGACGCGGTTCGCTTCGGGCTCGACGCGGACCACGTAGAGCGGAAGCGGGCGCGAGACGCCGAGGCCGCGCCGCTGGCCGACGGTGTAGCGATGGACGCCATCGTGGACGCCGACGACGAGCCCCTCTGCGTCCACGATCTCGCCGCGCGGCGGGCGCTCGGCCCCTCGCCCCTCGGCTTCGAGGTAGCGGTCGATGAAGCCCGCGTAGTCGCCGTCGGGCACGAAGCAAATCTCCTGCGACTCTTTCTTCGAGGCGACGCCCAGATTGTGCGAGGCGGCGGCCTCGCGCGCCTCGTCCTTCGTCATCGAGCCGAGCGGGAAGAGCGCATGCGAGAGCTGCTCCTGCGTCAGCTCCCAGAGGAAGTAGGTCTGGTCCTTCCGGCGGTCGAGCCCGCGCAGCAGGCGGTGGCGCCCGGCGGCCTCGTCGTACTCGACGCGCGCGTAGTGGCCCGTCGCCACCTTGTCGCAGTCGAGGCTGCGGGCTAAACGGTCGAGCGAGGCGAACTTGAGGCGGCTGTTGCAGGCGACGCACGGGATGGGCGTCTCGCCCGCGAGGTAGCTCTCGACGAAGGGCTCGACCACGTCGCGCTCGAAGTCGCGTTCGAGGTTGAGGACGTAGAAGGGGAAGCCTAGCTCTTCGGCCACGCGGCGGGCGTCGTACACGTCGTCGAGCGAGCAGCAGCGCGAGGGCAGCGGCTCGCCGTCCTCGCCGACGCTGAGGCCGCGCCGCTGGTTCCAGAGCTGCATCGTGAAGCCGACAAGCTCGTGCCCCCCGGCCAGCAGCAGGGCCGCCGCCGCCGAAGAGTCAACGCCCCCGCTCATTGCCACCGCGATCTTCATCAGTCGTAAATGGTAAATGGTAGACGGTGAATAGTGAAAGGCGGGCGGGCGGACTCCGAAGCCCCCCGCCCCGCCGAGCTTCGGCCGCCGCCGTTTTCGGTTCGAGATTTCGAGGTGCTAAGATGCCTTTACACTAACTTTTGCTGCTTTTTCGTCGCGGAGAGGACACACGGGCGGGGCGGGGCGCGCCGGGCCGAAACTTACATGGAACGAGCCATCGAAGAGTACGTCGTCACGACGGAGCCTTTTTACCTCGCCGTCGGGCGCGAGGTCGAGTTGTTCGAGGCGGCCCACGCCGCCCACCTGCCCGTGATGCTCAAGGGGCCGACCGGCTGCGGCAAGACCCGCTTCGTCGAGCACATGGCGTGGCGCCTGAACCGGCCGCTGATCACGGTGGCCTGCCACGAAGACCTCTCGGCCACAGACCTCGTCGGCCGCTTCCTGCTCGAAGGCGAGGAGACGGTCTGGCACGACGGGCCGCTCGCGGCCGCCGTCCGCCACGGCGCCATCTGCTACCTCGACGAGGTGGTCGAGGCGCGCAAGGACACGGTCGTCATCATCCACCCACTGACCGACGACCGGCGGCGGCTCCCCGTCGAGAAGCGCGGCACCGTCCTCGAAGCGCCGCCCGACTTCATGCTCGTCGTCAGCTACAACCCCGGCTACCAGTCCATCCTCAAAGACCTCAAGCAGAGCACGCGCCAGCGGTTCGTCGCCCTTGAGTTCGACTACCCGCCGCCCGAGAAGGAGGCGGAGATCGTCGCGCGCGAGGGCGGCGTCTCGGCCGACGCGGCCCGCGACCTCGTCCTCATCGGCCAGAAGGTGCGGAACCTGCGCGGCCACGGCCTCGAAGAGGGCGTCTCGACGCGCCTGCTCATCTACGCCGCACAGCTCACGGCCCGCGGCATCCCGCCGGCCGCCGCCGCCGAGGTGGCCCTCTGCTCGCCCATCACAGACGACCGCGAACTCCAGCGCAGCATCCGCGAGATCGTCACGACGGTAATCTAGGGGTGGCACCCCGCGGCCGGCACTCAGGAGGACGTTTGCGAAGTGCCGGCGAGGCATTTCAGATAAAGTTCGAGGACCGGCACCGCGACGGCGCGCATCTCCTCCAAATAGTCTATGGCGTCGTCATCGTCTTCGTACAGTCGAGTCGCCCATTCTGTTAGTGTTGACAGTGGGATTTTCGCTGTTATTACCCCGTCCTTGTCCTTCTTATACTTCTCTAACTTTTCAACCTCCTCTTTGGCGTTCGCGACGAACAGGCGTGTGTCCACGTTGATGATGCCGAGCGCCATCTCTTCCGGGTTGCCGAAGTGGCTGACGACGGGGACAGAGACGTAGGAGAGGTAGTCAATCTGTTCGAGGCCGCGGCCGCGCAGGTGTCTGAGGTCTTTCGGGCACCGCCCTTCGTCATAACCTTCGTGGCGGAACTTTTTGTGGTTGTCCCTGTACATGACAATGACCTGGCGGGAGCGCAGGGCCAGCCCTGCCACACTCTCGTAGATGGGGAACGGCTTCTTGTACTCCCCCGCTGCGAGGATGTAGACCAAGTCATCGGTGATCTTCACGGCCACGCCCATGCGGAACATCTGCGCCGAAATCCGGTTCCAGGGGTCGCGCTCTTCCTCCGAGACTTCATGGAACGTCACCTCGACGATTTCCGGCGGGGCGCTACCCGGCGGCGGCGGGTCGCCCGGCTCGCAGCGGATGGCTATCAGGAAATAATAGCGCAAGGGGTTGGCGCCCCCCGCCGTAGTCTTCGAGCCGGCGGCGCGGCGCGACTCGAATTTCCTGGCGAACTCGGCCAGCACCTTCTCGCGGAACTGCCGGAGCGTTTGCACGAGGAGCCGGCGCGCGTAGTTCGTGTCCTCCTCGAAGTTTTTCAGGAAATAGAGGTCAATCGCCTTGGCTTTGTCGCTGCCGTAAAGGTTGTCTATGACGGCGCGGCTAGCCAGCGAGCGGGTCGTGCTGTACTCCCTGACGAGCCAGTTGTAGACCATGAGGTTGATCCCGCCGGAGACGGTGAAGCCGACCGCATAGTGGGCGAGGGCGGGGAGCAGATCAATGCCTGGCAGTTCGCCGAGCAGCGAGGCGACGAAGACGCCACCGAACACTGCCGTCAGGCTGGTGACGAAGTCCTGCTGGCTTTTCGACCAGTTGCGGACGATGAAGAAGCCCATGATGATTCCGAGGAACAGGAGGCTAGCTAGGAGCAGTTCCCCGGCGGTGTTCAGCACCACATACGTCCTGATGAAGTAGTCAAGGGCGTCCCTGAATATGTAGGCCAGGATGCCCATCCCTACCCCCAGAAGGGCGACGCTAAAGGTTACCCAGTAAGACCAGCTTAACGACCGCGCCTTCGCCTGCGCGCCCCCCTCCTCGCCGATCAGTGCCACAGCGTAAATCAGGCTGATGACCGCTAGTAAGGCGAAGACGCTGATGGCGACTGGCGGCAGGTTAGTGGGGTCAAGCTCGGCGACGAGCGGCAGGAAGGAAATCAGGAACCCGAACGCGAAAATGAGCGGGCGCGTCAGGGCGGGGGCGTAATCTTTCGCTGACATGGTGCTCACCATCCTCCTCTAGCTGGTAGGGCATACAATTGTTTATGTAAAGGGCGGCCTTTTCGTTTCTTCTTTTGACCGTGGGGGCACGGCCGGCCCGATTTTTTTCTGGCCGGAAATATAAAGATGTGCTGCGCGGGACGGTGGCGTGAGGGGCCCGCTGGATTCCTCGGGGCAGGCCGCTAGCTAGTCCAGTTCCCGAATCAGTTCAAGGTTGCGTTCGAGCATCGGAACACTGATGCTGTTAGTCTTGAGGTCGGCGACGGCGCGCTCGATCAGGCGGAGGGCTTCGGCGAGGGGCAGCGGCCGGCCGAGGTGGTCGAAGACAGGGATGCCCTTGCGGTGGCTGATGGCGTATTCGAGCGTGCAGCCGTTGCTGTACTCCCAGCCCTCGTTGAAGAAGGACTGGTGCGCCTTCCTGACGATGACCAGCTCCCAGAGGTAGTGGTAATGCTGCTGGTCGAAGCCGAGCCCGACGAAGGGGCCGGGGTTGATGAGGTTGGTCAGCCCGCGCCGCCGCAAAAGCTCCGCGAACTCGCCGCAGCGGGCGATGTTCGACTTAATCAGCTCGCCCTTGACGCGCTTGTAGTCCTCGGGGCCGAGCCTGTCTTTCAGCTCCTCGGTTGAGCGCGCGCCGTGGCGCGGGTAGACCTCGAAGTAGAGGCGGCGCCCCGTCGTCACGTCGCTGCTGCAATAGACGCCGGCGCCGTCGGGCACCACGCAGTCGAAGGCGGTCATCACCATCTCGATCACTTCGAGCGCCGTGCGGCGGCCGAACTGCGCGACCTCGAACTCCCCCGTACCGTAAAAGAGCCGGCTCATCAACTCCCCTTCTCGCCTTGCGACTGTTCGGGCGCCTCGATGCGCGAGGGGACCTGCGCCTTGCGCAGCAGGTCGCCGAGGTGGCTGGTGATGCCGACGTGGCCGACCAGGATGATCCCCTCGCCGGCTGCGCGCGCCCGCTCGATCAGAGCGCGCAGCTCGTCTATGCCGCGCTCGACCTCGAAGCGGTGGAAGCGCGCGGCCTCGCCACGGTGGATGACGGAACCCTGCGTGGCGGTGGCCCCGCGGTGAAGCTGCACGACCCAGGTCCGCCCCGCGAGGTCGTAGACCCACTCCATCCTGACGGGGCCGAGCAGGGCACGCGCCTCCTCGTAGCGCGCGCGCACCGACGCGCCCACCTCGGCCGGCAGCGCCTCGGCCACGGCGGTCCCGACCATGAAGCGGTCGCCGTAGCCGCGCGCGCCCTCGATGAGCGGCGTCCCGTCGGCCTGCGTGATGAGCGAGCCGGAGAAGGCCGCGTCCACGCCCTGCTGCGAGAGCACCGAGGCGAGGCGCTTCGGGCGCTCGCGGAGGACGATTTTCGCTTCGCGCGTCTGCGCCTCGCCGGGCTGGTGCGGCCCGGCCGGCGAGAAGGAGACCTGCGACGAGTCCCAGCTCGGGTCCTCGGCTTCGAGCAGGGCGAAGGGGTCGGTCCAGCCGCGCTGTGTGGTGTAGTGGCCCGGGTCCTGCTCGGCCGGGCAGGTGCGGAGCCAGACCTCGTGCGTCCCCGTCGGGCGTCCGAACGAGAAGGGCGCGAGGCCGCGCGCGATGACGGTTGTGGCCGGCACGGGCAGGCCGAGCGCGTCGGCCACGAGCAGGCCGAAAGCCTTGTCGCCGAGGAAGCGGCTGAAGCGGTTGGGCCAGCGCGTGTCGGCCTCGGCGTGGCTCTCGCCGACGTGCTCAAGCTCCCAGATGATCGTGTGGTCGTGGAGGAAGCCGCGTCGCAGCGGGTGGAGGCTGAACTCGACGCGCGTTTGCAGGTCGTAGCCGAGCGCCGGCCGGAAGCCGTAGACCCGCTCAAGCAGCCGCAGCCCGAAGTCGCGGGCGAAGGAGGCTGTGCCGGGCTTCTCGACGCAGCGCGGGGTGTCGCCGGGCGCCAGCTCGATGAGGTCGCCGAAGGCCACGCCCGACACGCCGCCGTCGTTCACGTCAATCGTCTCGTTGACGATGACGTAGAGCCCCTCGGACGCGAACCGGCGGGCGACGCCGACGGCCTCCTCGGCCGTGCGTATGTCGTAGGCGAAGGGCTTCGACTTCGGGTCGTCTGGCAGGAACGAACGGACGTTGACTCGCCCCTCGCCCGAGCCCCGCAGGAGCGCGGCGACGGCCTCCTCGATTGAGGCAAAGAGGTGGTTGGGCTCGTGCCCGTGGACGCGCGAGTGGCGCTGCCCGAGGTCGGGGCCGAAGCTGACAAACTGCGCGACGTTCGCCTCCCGGCTCAGGCGGTCGAGCACGGCGTCTTTGAAGTGGAGTGCCTCTTTACTCATCTAAGCCTGTAAGCATGGTCACGCTGTTTGACGGGGCCGCGCCCCGGGCGGGCCTGGATGGCGCAGGGGCGCCGCCGTCGCGCGGAGACTACGCGGGCCAGCCGCTCGCCCCTGTAAGCGGGCGTAAATATAACAGAGCGAATCACGGCGGCAAAGCCGCACAGGCGGCGGCCTTGAGCCGTCGCCCGCGGGTCGGCCGGCTGATTCCAGCAGCCCTCCCGGCCCGTCCCCTGGGGGGGGCGCGGCCGCGTGGGTTAGAATGTCCGTGAAACCAATTTTCGACGGCCGAGTGCGGTAAAAGCCTGATGAGCGAGCGAGAAGGAGCGCCGAAGTACGAGCCGCGCCTGGGCGACGGCGACGAAGAGGGGGGCGAGCCGCTCCGGCGCGCTTTGCGCGAGCGGCTACGCTCGGTGCGCTCGCCGGCCGAGCGGCGGAACATCGCCGGACTGGCGCGCGAGGCCGCGAAGCTGCCGGCCGACTCGGCCCGCGCCGCGCTCGAAGTGGGGGCGGCGACCGCGGCCGTCAGCCTGCGTGCGGCGGTGGAGTTTCTGCGCGCAGTGCCGGCGGCCGGCGGCCTGCTCGACGCGGCCGAGCTGCGTGCCTGGGGCGAAATGGGGCGGCGTCTGACGATGGCCGACGTGGAGACCGGTGTGGCCTTCTTCGCCGGCGGCCCCGACCCCCTGGCCGAGTTGCCGCGCGCGGCCCGCCTGCCTCTCGTCCGCGTCTGCGTCAGGCAGATGTCGCTCTCGACCTCGGTCGCGCTCGACTCCCTGCGCCGTGCGCCCGAACTCGCACGCACCGTCGGCGACGAGGAACTGCTGCGCCGCGCCTGCGAGGTGGCAGACGAGGTGGCGCGACGCTCGGCCAAGCACAGCGCAGACTTCCTGAACGCGACGCCCGCGGCCTTCGCCGCCCTGCGGGCCATCGACGGCGACGGCATTGAGGCAAGCACTAGCCGCGAAGCCCTTGAAGCAAGCACTAGCCGCGAAGGTATTGGAACAGGCGCCGGCCGCGAAGGCGTTGAAGCGAGCGCGGGCGTGACCGACGCGGGGCTGCGGCTGGCCGAGGCGTTCGCCCACAGGGCCGGCGGCATCGCGGCCGACGTGTGGGCCGAGCTGCCGACCGCGCTCGCCGGGCTCGACGCCGAGCGGGCTCTCGCGCTGATGGCCCAGGCCGAGGGCTTCCTCGACCGCGGCGGCGCGGCCGCGCTGCACGTCCTGACCTCTGGCGGAGAGACGATGCGGCTGCTGCCGGAGGTCTTCGATGACTGGTCGCGGCTGCTGAGGGCCGTGGCTCAGCACAGCAACGCCGCGCTGGTGGCCGCCGCACGCACCGGCCCGCCCTTCTTCCGCGCGACCGCGGCCACGCGCGCCCCGCGCGAACAGGTCGCGGCCACGGCCCGCCGCGTCCTCGCCGTCGCGCGCGAGGTCGCCGCCGCCGACGCCGAGGCCGCCATCCTCTGCCTGCGCTCGGCGCCGCGCGCTCTGCGGACGACGACCATCGAGCAGTTCGAGCGGTGGGCCGCCGGCGGGCTCGCCGATCAGAGCCCGACGCCGCGCGCCCGGCGCAGCTACTACGCGCTCGAAACCCGCCGCAGCAACGAGCAGTTGCAGGGCGGCCCGGAAGAGTCGGGTCTCGCGCTCGAAACCGTCTCGCAGACTCTGCGCCTCTACGTCGAGGGGCTGACGGGGCGGGCGGTCGAGGTGGCGCCGCTCTCGGCCGTGCCCGACGAGCAGCGCATCGGCGACGGCCGCACCATCCACCTCCCGGCGGAGGTCTCGGAGTTCGGCGAGCCCGAATCGGACTTCCGCCTATACAAGGTGCTGGCGGCCCACGCCGCCGGCCAGATCGAGTTCGGCACGCACGAGCGCGAGACCCCGCGGCTCGGCGCCGCCTACGCCGCCCTCGCCGATCTTTACGCCCCGGAGAACCAGGACGCGCGCGACGCCTTCTCGCTCGACGGCTACATCAACGACCCGGCGAAGGGCGAGCGCGCCCTCCCGCCCGAGGAGGAGGAGCGGCTGCGGCGCGTGCGCCGCTCGCTGCCCGAGGGCGCAGACTACCGCGCCGTGCTCGCCCTCTTCCCGCAGAGGGGGCTGGCCGCGCGCATCTTCGGGACGCTGGAGAACGGGCGCGTAGACCGCCGGCTGCGCCACGCCTACCGCGGCCTCGCGCGCGACCTCGACCTCGTGCGCGAGCGGCTGCGCCGCAACCGGCCGCGCATCGCCGGCCTGCCCGTCACGCTCGTCCCCTTCGAGCTGCTCTTCCAGATCACGCTCTGCGGCGGCGCCCTCGAAGACGCCCGCGCGGCCTACGGCCAGATCACCTCCGAGCTGGAATCAATCGTCGTCGATTACCTGACCGAGCCCGGGGCGTCGGTCGCAGACACGCTGATGGCGACGGGCCGCGTCTACTCGCTCTTTCAATCAGTCGTGCCCGAAATCTCCGAGCGGCAGCGCGAGGAGGGGCAGGAGGCGGGCGAGGACGAGCAGCAGCAGGAGGGCGCGCAGTCGGACCTCGAACTCGAAAAGGACGAGGGGCGCGACCCCGACCGAAGGCGCGAGGAGGGGCGGCGGCGCCAGGACGCGCGCGAGCTGTTCAACGCCTGGGCCGCGGCCGAGTCGCTCGACCAGGCGGGCGAGGAGACGCTCTCGGGCGCCGAGCGGTGGTTCGCGGCCGAGGCGCCCGAGCAGGAACTCGGCCCCGGCGAGGAGGCTTTCGAGTACGACGAGTGGGACCGCGATTTGTCGGACACTCGCCTCGGGTGGTGCCGCGTCGTCGAGAAGAAGACCAAGCGCGGAGAGCGTTCCTTCGTCGAGCTGACGCGCTCGCGCTACCGCGGCGTCATCTCCTCGATCCGCCACCAGTTCCAGCTCATGCGCCCCGAGAACTTCAAGCGCATTCCGAACGAGCTGGACGGAGACGACTACGACCTGAACGCCTTGATCGACTTCGTCGTGGACCGCCGCGTCGACGGCCGGCAGTCCGAACGGCTCTACACGCGCCGCCTGCGCCGCGAGCGAGACGTGGCCGTCTCGTTCCTGCTCGACCAGTCTTCCTCCACCGCGCGCACCATCGGCCGCAACCCCTTGCAGCCCTACACCCACCCCGGCCGCCGCATCATCGAGGTCGAGAAGGAGGGGCTGGTGCTGATGAGCGAGGCGCTCGAAGCCGTCGGCGACCCTTACAGCATCTACGGCTTCACCTCCGAGGGGCGGCGCAACGTGAAGTTTTACGTCGTCAAGGAGTTCGGCGAGCCCTACGACGAGGAGATCGAGCGGCGCATCGGCGGCATCACCTACCACAACAACACGCGGCTCGGCGCGGCCATCCGCCACGCAGCCGCCAAGCTCCGCGCGCAGGAGGCCCGCACGCGCCTGCTCATCATCCTCTCCGACGGCCGCCCCTACGACCACGACTACGGCGACGCGCGCTACGCCCGCGAGGACACGCGCGAGGCCCTGCGCCAGGCCCGCCTCGACGGCATCACCCCCTTCTGCGTCACCATCGACCGCGATTCCGAGGCCGAGCTGCGCGACCTCTACGGCGAAGTCGGCTACACCATCATCGACGACGTGCTCGGCCTGCCCGAGCGCATCCCGGCCATCTACCGCCGCCTCACCACCTGATGCCTGGCCGCAAACTTTCGGCGCAGAAATAGGCCAGAACCGTTGCAGTTCGCGCCCAATTTCGTGAACCCGCCGCGCGATCATCTTCGGCGAGCCACGCCCGCAACTCATACCGTGATGAACCCTGAAGGGAGCCACTTAAGGATGGACAACGCGACGGAACGCAACGAGCAGATCAGGAAGCTGGCGGAGCTGATCTCCGACATCGAGTTCGCCATGCTGACGACCGTCGAGCCCGACGGCAGCCTGCGCAGCCGGCCGATGGCGACGCTCAGGCAGGACTTCGACGGAGAGCTCTGGTTCTTCACGAGGGCCAGCGCCCCGAAGGTCGAAGAGGTCGAGCAGGACCAGCACGTCTGCGTCGCCTTCGCCCGGCCAGACAAGCAGCACTACGTCTCGGTCTCGGGCCGCGCGCGGCTGGTGCGCGACCGCGCCAGAATCGAGGAACTGTGGAACCCCGCCTACCGCGCCTGGTTCCCCGACGGCACCGACGACCCGGACCTCGCGCTGCTCAAGGTCTCGGCCGAGAAGGCCGAATACTGGGACGGCCAATCGAGCGTCGTCGCGCACCTCGCCGGCCTCGCCAAGGCGGCCGTCACCGGCCAGAGCTACCAGGGCGGCGAGAACGAGAAGGTCAACCTCAGGTAACGGCGGGGGCGAACGCGAGACCGGCCGCCGTGCCGTCTCTCCGCTTTTGCCTTCATTTTCGCGGCTGGGTTATATTTGGCGGCGGCAAGCGGAGGGTTGGCAGAACGGCTATTGCAACGGTCTTGAAAACCGTCGCCCGAAAGGGCTTGGGGGTTCGAGTCCCTCACCCTCCGCCAGTAAACTTCCGAGTGAGCGAAGCTAAGGCCGCCCGTCCCCCGCGGGGCGCGGGCGGCTTCAAACTTTTTGTGGGACTGACGATGCTGATGACGGACGCGGGCCGGGCGCTCGGGGCGCTGTGGCAGGCCGACGAGAACACGCTGGAGAGGCTGCTGCGGTGGACCGAGCCGCTCAGGAGCTACCTCAACCTCCGCTGGGTCTTCGGCAACTTCAACTTCTCGATAGCCAGCCTGCTGACCGGGCTCGTCATCATCCTGGCGGCGCTCGCCTTCTCGCGCTACCTGCGCCGCTTCCTCGAACGCCGCTTCGCCGCCCACCCGCACCTGGACCCCGGCGTGCAGTACACGATACTGCGCCTCATCAACTACATCGTCGTCATCGTCGCGCTGGTGACGGCGCTCAGGGTCTCCATCGGCGCCGACTTCACCTCGCTGGCCGTCCTCTTCACGGCGCTCTCGGTCGGCATCGGCTTCGGGTTGCAGTTCATCGCGGGCGACATCGCCTCGGGCTTCCTGTTGCTGTTCGAGCGGCCCGTCAAGGTCGGCGACTTCGTGACGGTGACCGGCACCGACCAGAAGTTCGACGGTAAGGTGACGGCCATCAAGCTGCGGACGACCATCGTGCAGACGAACGACCACATCTCGGTGATCGTGCCAAACTCTAAGATGGTCAACGAGGCGCTGGTCAACTGGTCTTACGGGGGGCGGCGCTCGCGCCTCTCGATTCCCGTGGGGGTCTCCTACGGCTCGGACGTGGGGCAGGTGACGCAGACTCTCCTGCGCGCGGCCGAGGGCGTGCCCCACGTGCTCGCCGAGCCGAAGCCCTCGGTCCAGTTCCTCAACTTCGGCGACTCCTCGCTCGACTTCCGGCTGCTGGTCTGGACCGACCGGCCGCGCCGCTACCCCGCCATCAAGAGCCAGATCAACTACAACATCTGGAATCTCTTCAGGGAGGCCGGCATCGAAATCCCCTTCCCGCAGCGCGACCTCAACCTCAAGGGCGGCACCGTCCGCATCGCCTCCGCCGACGGCACCCTCTCCTTCGACGCCGGCGAAGAGGACGAGGGCGACAGGCCGCCCGGGCCTGAAAACTAAAAACCGGAAACTCTCCGTTTTCGATTTACGACTCGCCGCCTCCTTTGGTACGCTAGCCGGGCTCCCGCGCTGAATGAACGGCCATTCATGATAGGAACCGAAGGCCGCACCGGCCGCAGCGACTGATGCGCTCCGCCCGCTCCCTTTCTTCCGGCCCGCGCGGCCCGAACGCGCGCACCGCCCCCGCCGACAAGCGCGAGGCCATCCTGCGCGCCGCCACGCACGTCTTCGCCCGCGGCGGCTACTTCAACTCGAAGGTGGCCGACATCGCCCGCGAGGCCGGCGTGGCCGACGGCACCGTCTACCTCTACTTCAAGAGCAAGGAGGAGATACTGCGCTCGATCTTCGAGCGCCACGCCGGCGAGGCCATCGCCGAGGGGCGGCGCGAGATCGCCGCCCTCTCGGACCCGCGCGAGAAGCTGCGCCGCATCGCCGCCCTCCACCTCGAAAGGCTCGGCTCCGACCGCGACCTGGCCGTCGTCTTCCAGGTCGAGCTGCGCGGGACGACCAAGTTCATGGAGGAGTTCTCGGCCGCGGGCCTGGCCGAGTATTTGTCGCTGGTGCGCGAGGTCTTCGAGGAGGGGCAGGCGGCCGGCGTCTTCCGGCCGGAGCTGAACGCGAAACTGGTCTCGAAGGTGCTCTTCGGCGCGCTCGACGAGATGGCGACCAACTGGATACTCTCGCGCCGCCGCTACCGGCTGGCGCCGATGGCCGACGAGGTCCTCGACATCTTCTTCGACGGGGTGAGCGCCCGATGAGTGAAACCATGACCGAACAGTCGACGACCCCGCCGGGCGCCCGCGCCGGCGTCAACTTCGAGCGCGCGCCGCTCCTGCCCGATGAACCGGCCACGCTCGTCGAAGTGGTCGAGCGCGCCCTGGCCCGCCACGCCCGCCCGGACACGCTCAGCTATACGCGCGACGGGTCGTGGCGCTCCGTCTCGTCGGAGGAGTTCCGGTGCCGCGTGCGCCGCATCGCTCTCGGCCTCCACTCGCTCGGTGTGCGGCGCGGCGACCGAGTGGCGATCCTCGCGGAAAGCTCTCCCGAGTGGGTGCTCTCCGACTGCGGCTGCCTCTTCGCCGGCGCCGTGGACGTGCCCATCTACCCGACGCTCTCGCCGCAGCAGGGCTGCTACATCATGAAGGACTCGGGCGCGGCCGTCCTCTTCGTGCAGCACGCGGCGGCCTACGCGCGCGTCCGCGAAGTCTTCGCCGGCTGCGAGGGGCTGCGCCACGTCGTCCTGATGACCGGCGGGGCAGAGGCGGACGAAGGCGCCGCCGGCGGCCGGGCGCCCGCCTCGACGCTCGCCGAACTGGAAGAGCGCGGCGCGGCCCTCGAAGCCGAGCGGCCCGGCCTCGTAGACGAGCTGGCCGGCGCCGTCCGCCCGGAGGACTTGGCGACGATCATCTACACCTCGGGCACGACGGGCGAGCCGAAAGGGGTGATGCTCACCCACTCGAACGTCGTCTCGAACCTGATCGACACGTCGGACCGGCTGGCCTTCACGACCGAAGACGTGATGCTCTCGGTGCTGCCGCTCTCGCACATCTTCGAGCGCGGCGCCATGTACATGTACCTCCACCACGGGGCGCGCGTCTTCTTCGCCGAGTCCGTCGAGCGCATCGGCGACAACATGCGCGAGGTGCGGCCGACGGTGCTGGTCGCGGTCCCGCGCCTGTTCGAGAAGATTTACGCCCGCATCCAGGAGAAGGCGGCCGAGGGAGGGAAGGCGAAGGCGGCGCTGCTCGACTGGGCCGTCGAGGTCGGCAAGCGTCGCGCGCGCCTGTTGGTTGAGAAGAAGAGGGTGCCGGCGCTGCTCGCCGTCCAGCACAAGTTAGCTGCCAGGCTAGTCTTCTCGAAGTGGAAGGAGGCGACGGGCGGGCGCGTCCGCATCTTCGTCTCGGGAGGCTCGGCACTGCCCGAGGAGTTGGGCTACGTCTTCATGGGCGCGGGCCTGCCCATCATCCAGGGCTACGGGCTGACAGAGACCTCGCCGGTCATCACGGTCAACCCGCCGGACGACAACCGGCCCGGCTTCGCCGGCAGGACCATCCGCAACGTCGAGGTGCGCATCGCCCCGGACGGCGAGATCGAGACGCGCGGCCCCAACGTCATGCTCGGCTACTACAACAAGCCCGAGGCCACGCGCGAGGTCTTCACCGACGACGGCTGGTTCCGCACCGGCGACATCGGCGCGCTCGATGAAGACGGATTCCTCAAGATCACCGACCGCAAGAAGGAGCTGTTCAAGACCTCGGGCGGCAAGTACATTGCGCCCACGCCCGTCGAGGAATTGATCAAGCAGTCGCGCTTCGTCAATCAGGTCGTGCTCGTCGGCAACAACCGCAAGTTCCCGGCGGCCCTCATCGTGCCCGACTGGGAGATGCTGCGCTCCTACGCCCAGCACAAGGGGCTCGACATTAAGACCCCGGCCGAGTTCTGCCGCCACCCGCGCATCCTCGACCTCATCCAGCGGCAGGTGGACGCACACACCTCGGAGCTGGCGCGCTACGAGCGCGTCAAGCGCGTCGCGCTCATCGAGCGCGAGCTTTCAATCGAGGGCGGCGAGCTGACGCCGACGCTCAAGGTCAAGCGCCGCGTCGTTGACGAGAAGTACAGCGACGTGATTGACCGCATCTACGCCGAGGCCGACGCCTCACCGCACCAGGCCCGGCAACCCGAGAGTTAGACAGGATTGACAGGATTAACAGGAGCCGGAAAAGCGAAAGAGGGGAGGGACGAAACCCGTGCCGCGCGGCCTTTCTCCCTCCCCTCGCCTTTCTCTCTTGCCTTCTCTCCCCTCTTTTCCTCTTCTGAATCCTGTCAATCCTGTCTACTTTTCTCCCAGCATCTCTTCAGCCCAGAGGCGGACCGTCCGGGTCAGGTCTTCGAGCTGTTCGTCGAAGAAGTGGCCGGCGCCGGGGATGATTTCGACGCGCGCGCGGGCCTCTGCCGGCAGCCGCGCGGCGACGGCGCGCAAGTCCTCGACGCGGCCGAACTCGTCGCGCTCGCCGTGGACGAAGAGCAGGGGCTTGCGGCACCCGTCGAGGAAGGAGAAGTCGTAGTCGCGCTCGCTCATGCTGACGGGCGTGCCGACGCCGACGAGGAAGTTTACCCGCGGGTCTTTGACGCCGACTTCGAGCCCGACGCGCGAGCCGAACGAGAAGCCCGCGAGGAAGACGGGCAGGGCCGGGTAGCGTTCGAGCAGGTAGTCGAGTGCGAGGCGCGCGTCCTCCTGCTCGCCGCCGCGCGCGCGGTCGTGCTCGCCGGTCGTCTGCCCGACGCCGCGGAAGTTGATGCGCAGCGTGACGAGCCCCGCGTCGCCGAGGCCGCGGGCCGTGCGGAAGACCACCTTGTTGTGCATCGTCCCGCCGTGCAGAGGGTGCGGGTGCAGGACGAGCGCGACGCCGCGCGGCCCCTCGGCCCCTGCCGGCGCTTTCAAAATCGCCTCGATGCGCCCGTGCGGCGCTGGGATGAACAGGTTTCCCGAAGGGTACATGGGCCTGTTTTTAACAGAGGCGCGGCCGGCTTGGCTATCGGCGGGGCAGCGCCGGCCGCACCGCCTCGCGCGGCCCGTGCGAGAGTTTCTTGACTTAACGGGGCGCGTGAATTTAACTTTGCGCGGCGCACCGACGCGCCGAGACCGCCCAAGCACGTCAACCCACGACGCACGCAGTTGAAGCCTTCGCCGCCCCGCACGCGGCGGCGGACGGCTCAGCATCACGATGGCCCTGCATGAGAGAGGGAATGCGCGGGAGGAAGCGTCCGGCGCGGGTGACGGCCCGACCGGGGGGCGCCGGCTGCCGGCCTGGGCGCGCTACGCACTGGCCTTCGCGTGGGTGGCGGCGGCCACGGCGGCCACCTCCACCCTCTTCGCCGCGCTCGGCGCCGAGAACGTCCGCGTCGTCTCGGCCTTTTACTTCTTCGCCGTCTTCGCCTCGGCTTGGTTCGGCGGGGCCGGGCCGGGCCTGTTCTCGGTCGCCACCTCGGCGCTCGCCATCAGCCTCTTCTTCTTCGCTCCCGCCGGACAGCTCACGCTCCGCCCCACAGAGGTCGCGCAGACTTCGGTCTTCATCCTCGTCTCCTCGCTCATCGTCTTCCTGGCCGAGCGGGGTCGCCGCTCCGAGCGCCATGCGCGACGCAGCGAGGCGCAGCTCGCCACCACGCTCCGCTCCATCGGCGACGCCGTCATCGCCACCGACCGGCACGGGCAGGTCCGTTTCATGAACCCGGTCGCCGAGCAGTTAACCGGCTGGACGCTCGCAGAAGCGACGGGCCTCCCACTCCACGAGGTCTTCCGCGTCATCAACGAGCGGACGCGCCAGCCCGTCGAGAGCCCGGTCGAGAAGGTTTTGCGCGAGGGCATGACGGTGGGGCTGGCGAACCATACCGTGCTCATTGCGCGGGACGGACGAGAGATACCGGTCGAGGACAGCGGCGCCCCTGTCCGCGGCCCGCGCGGCAACATCAGGGGCGTCGTCCTCGTCTTCCACGACGTGACGGCGGGACGGCGGGCCGAGGCCGAGCGCGAACTGCTGGCCGTGCAGGTAGAGTCGGAGCGCGGCCGCCTGCGCGACATCGTCGGCAGCGTGCCCGGCGTGGTCTGGGAGGCGTGGGGCCAGCCAGACGAGCGGGTACAGCGCATCAACTTCGTCAGCGACCACGTCGAGCGGATGCTCGGCTACACGGTCGAGGAGTGGACGGCGACGCCCAACTTCTGGCTCCAGATCGTTCACCCCGAGGACCGCGAGCGCGCCGCCGCCCACGCCGCCGAACACTTCACCCGCGGCGGCCCCGACGTGAACCTCTTCCGCTGGGTGACGAAGGACGGGCGCGTCCTGCACGTCGAGTCGCACTCGACCGTGGTTCAGGACGAGGAGGGGCGCCCGCTCGGGATGCGCGGCGTCACGCTCGACGTGACCGGGCGCAAGGAGGCCGAGGAGCAGTTGCGCGAGCGAGAGGGGCGCTACCGCGCGCTCGCCGACGCCATGCCGCAGATCGTCTGGACGGCGCGCCCCGACGGCTACTTCGATTATTTCAACCGCCGCTGGTTCGAGTACACGGGTCGCGGCTACGAGGAGACGTGGGGCTGGGACTGGCAGCGGGTGCTCCACCCGCTCGACGGCGAGCGGCTGCTGCGCGCCTGGGCCACGTGCGTCGAGACGGGGCGCGACCTGAGCGTGCAGGCCCGCCTGCTGCGCGCTGACGGACAGTACCGCTGGCACCTGACGCGGGCCGAGCCGATGCGCGACGAGCGGGGCGCCGTCACCCGCTGGTTCGGCACCTCCACGGACATCCACGACCAGAAGCAGGCGGAGGAGCGGCTGACCTTCCTCGTCGAGACCAGCGGCGTGCTCGCCTCCTCGCTCGACTACGAGACGACGCTCGACCGCCTGGCCCGCCTCGCCGTCAACGCGCTCGGCGACTACTGCCTGATAGACGTGGTCGGCGGCGACGGCCGCTTCATCCGCGTCGGCGCCGCGCACCAGGACCCCGAGCGCGAGCCGCTGGTGGTCGATCTGCGCCGCTTCCCGCCCGACCCCTCGCGCGCCGACGGCATCCCCCGCGTCCTGCGCACCGGCGAAACGCTCTCGGTCTCGGAGCTAACGGGCGAGCGGCTGCGCGCCGTCGCCCAGAGCGACGAGCACGCCGAGGCCCTGCGCCGGCTGGGCGTCAGGGCCTTCGTCAGCGTGCCGCTCGTGGCCCGCGAGCGGATCATCGGCGCCCTGACCTGCGGCATCACGGAAGAGGGGCGCAACTACACGCCCGACGACATCTCTTTCGCGCAGGAGCTGGCCGGCCGCGCCGCGCTCGCCATCGACAACGCGCGGCTCTACGGCGAGGCGCGGGCCGCCAACCGCTCGAAGGATGAGTTTCTCGCCACGCTCTCCCACGAGCTGCGCACGCCTTTGACCCCCGTCATCGGCTGGACCCACATGATCCGCGGCGGCCACCTCGGCCCCGGCGACGTGGCGAACGGGATGCGCGTCATCCAGAAGAACGCCGAGTCGCTCTCGCGCCTCATCAACGACCTGCTCGACATGTCTTCGATCATGAGCGGGAAGATGCGGATCGAGCGGGCGGCCGTCGAGTTAGGAGCCGCGCTGCGCGAGGCGGGCGAGACGGTGCGGCCGCAGGCCGAGGCGCGCGGCGTCTGGCTCGAACTCCAGACCGGCGGCCTCGGGAAGCTGAACGTCTCGGGCGACCGCACGCGCCTCGTCCAGGTCTTCTGGAACCTGCTCAACAACGCCGTCAAGTTCACGCCCGAAGGCGGGCGCGTCAGCGTCCGGCTGGCCCAGTTCGACGGCTCGGCCCGCGTCGAGGTCGAGGACGACGGCGCCGGCATCCCCCCGGAGTTTCTGCCCCACGTCTTCGAGCGGTTCCGCCAGGCCGACGGCTCGACGACGCGCACACACGGCGGCCTCGGCATCGGCCTCGCGCTGGTCAAGAGCTTCGTCGAGGCGCACGGCGGCTCGGTCGCCGCGTCGAGCGACGGGCCGGGCCGCGGAAGCCGATTCTCCGTCACGCTGCCTCTCATCCCGGCGCCGGCGGCCCCCTCGTCCGACGGCCAGCCAACCACGGCCGAAGCCGAGCCCTGCGCCGAGGAGGTCTGCCGCATCCTGCTCATCGAAGACGCGCCCGACACGCTAGACATGCTGCGCGTCGTCTTCGAGGGGCGCGGCTACACCGTCGCCGCCTGCCTCGACGCCGAGTCCGCCCTCAGCGCGGCCGAGACGGAACACTTCGACCTCGTCGTCTCCGACATCGGTCTGCCGCGCCTCGACGGCTACGAGCTGATCCGGCGCCTGCGCTCGCTGCCGCACATGGGCGGCGCGCCTGCCATCGCCCTGACCGGCTACGCCGCGCCGAAGGACGCCGCGGCCGCCCGCGACGCCGGCTTCGACACCCACCTCCCCAAGCCCGTCGATCCGGCTGCCCTCACGGCCGAGGTCGAGCGCCTGCTCCAGGCCCGCGCGTCGGCCGAAGCGGAGTGAGAGGGCTTTAAAAGGAGCGAAAAGCCTGCGGCCGGGAACGGCAAAGCCTTCCGACCGCCCCGGTCCCTTAAATTTCTGAACTCCTGTCTCTCCCCTCCCGCTTTCCCCTCCGTCCGCCGCCTTTCTCCTTCCCCCATTCTGTTACAAAAGTGATACGAAGTTTAGACTTTCAGCACAACTGGCGCCGCGGGCAGGGGTATAAAGTAATGTTCGCCTCCTCGTTGATAGGCCGATGCCCGTAGGATGAGACGGTAGCCGCGCCGCACTCTCTTCGCTCGGGCGCGCACCCGCACGTGCCCCCGACAACCATGAGTAACTTCAGCCCGACCGCCCCTCGACCCCACGCCGAAACGCTCGCGCCCCACGCCGCGCACGCCGCTGCCGCAGGGCCGCCCCGCGGCGGGCTAGACGAGGCCGCGCCCGACGACGCGCGGCGCTCGGCCGAGACGGGCGTTCCGCGCGCCCTCGTCGTTGACGACGCGCCGGACGTGGCCGAGATGGTGACGATTCTTTTGCGCCACGCCGGCTACGAGGTGGAGACGGCCCTCAGTGCGCGCGACGCCCTCGAAGCCGCGCGCGGGGCACGCTTCGACGTGGTGGTCTCCGACATCGGGATGCCCGAGATGAACGGCTACGAGCTGGCCGAGCGGTTGCGTTCCATGCCCGAGTACGCCTCGATCCCGATGGTCGCCGTCACGGGCTTCACCATGTACGACGACCGAGCCCGCGCCCACGCCGCCGGCTACGACGGATTCCTCACCAAGCCCATCAACACCCGCGACCTCGTCGATCTCCTCGCGCGCCTCAGGGAACAGAGGTAAAGAGGAACAGGAAAAGAGAGACTTCGAGGGGAGAAGGGGGGGCCGGGCGCTTCCCCTTTCCCCTCTTGCCCGTTTGCCCTCCTCACCTTCCGCCTTTTCGCCTTCCCCGCCGGTTCGTGCTATGTTTTCGCGTTTTCGCGCGGGCGCTCGCGTAGGGGCGCCCTCGTCACGACGGGGAGAGCCTTTTTTATGGAGAACGTCAGGGCGGGCGGTGAGGGAGAGCCCGCGGAGACCGCACGGGCCGGGGAGACTCCGGCCCCCGCGCGCGGGGAGGCCGGGCGGTCGCGGTCGCGCGCCTCGGCGCTCACGGGCCGGCCGGCGCTCTACGCGTTCGGGGCCGTCCTGATCGGCGCCGTCTTCTGGTACTTGCAGTTCTCGACCGCCTCGATCTGCTGCGGCGACTTCGACGCCTACTACCACTTCCGCCTCAGCCGGATGATCTGGGACGGCCTCTGGACGGGCGACTTCCCGCCGGCCTTCAACGCCCTGCCCTTCACCACCCTCAACCCGCAGGACTTCGTCGATCACCACTTCCTTTTCCACGTGATGCAGATTCCGTTCACGTGGTTCTCGGACTTCGAGACGGGCGCGAAGGTCGGCACCTGGCTCTTCGCCTGCGCGGCGGTCTTCGCCTGCTACTGGCTGATGGTGCGCCACCGCGTCAGCTACCCGGTGCTCTGGCTCCTCGCCATCCTCGGCAGCGCGGGTCCATTCCTCTACCGCATCCACATGGGCAAGGCGATGGCCGTCTCCATCGTCCTGCTCGTCGCCGGCATCCACCTGCTCTGGCGGCGCCGCTACGTCTGGCTGCTGCCGCTGGCCTTCATCTTCGGGCTGACCTACGACATGGTCTTCCTGCTCTGGGTGGCCGCAGGGTTCTGGTTTCTGGTGGTGCTCGCGCAGGAGCGGGCCTGGAGCCGCGAGGTGAGGCGCGCGCTCGTAGCCGGCCTGCTGGTGGTGGCGGGCACGGGGCTCGGCTACGTCATCAACCCCTACTTCCCGCACAACGTCGTACTCACCTACCAGCACCTGCTGATGAAGGTGAGGCCGGGCGGGAACTTCTCGACGGCCGTGGGCGGCGAGTGGTATCCCTACAACACGCTCGAATTCCTCGCCAACTGCGGGACGGCCTTCGCCGCGATGATCTTCGGCTACGTCGCCTTCCGCGACGGCACGCGGAAGAGGATGGAGCGGGCGCTCTTCCTGCTGCTCTTCTCGACCTTCCTGATGTTGGTCAACATGAAGTGGCGCAGGTTCGCCGAGTACTGGCCGCCGTTCGCGGTCGTCTTCGCGGCCTTCGCCCTCGACCCGCTCATCACCGGGCTGCGCCTGCGCTTCCGCATCGCGCCGGCCGACCGCGCCGACCACGCCGACCACGCCGACCACGCCGACGATGCCGCCGCGCAGGCGAACGACCATTCGCGGGCGGCCACGCCCGACTCAATCGAGCGGGCGCGGGCATGGGAGTTCGCGTCGGTCGGGACGCTGGCGGTGCTTTTGGCGGCGCCGCTGGTCTGGTACGCGCGCATCAGCTCGGCCGACATCGCCTCGATGCCCGGCCCCGACCGCTACCGCGGCGGCGTCGAGTGGCTCAAGGCCAACGTGCCTGCGGGCGAGCCGGTCTTCAACTCAGACTGGGACGACTTCCCCAAGCTCTTCTTCTACGACCCGCAGCGGCCGTGGATCGCCGGCCTCGACCCGACTTACCTGCTCGACCGCGACGCCGAGCTGATGCGCCATTACGAGCGCATCGGCCGCGGCGAAGAAACCAACCCCGGCCCCATCATCCGCGAGAAGTTCTGCCTCGGCGACGGACCCGGGCGCCGCTGTGCCCGCTACGCCATCACCGACCACGAGCACGAAGGCTTCTTCAACAACTCGCTCGACAGCGGATGGTTCGACGTGGTCTACGAGGACGACGACGTGTCCATCCTCAGAATCCGCGACGCGAAGGGCGAGCCGCCGCCCGACAACGCCCCGCCCGCCAACTTCGCGCCCGACAACGCGCCGACGCCCCCCTCCGACGCCAACGGCGCCGACGAGCCGGCAGACTCCGAGGGCGCGCAGGAATAGCCGTCTCGCCCGCGCGTCGCAGGCGCGGACCGCGGCCGCGAGCGTTGAATGCGATGAGCAGGATTGTCGTCGGCGTGATGGGGCCGGGCGCGGGCGCGAAGGAAGAGGACGTGTGCGCGGCCTACGAGCTGGGCCGCCTGATCGCGGCCGAGGGCTGGGTCCTGCTGACGGGCGGGCGCGCGGCGGGCGTGATGGAAGCTGCCACGCGGGGCGCCCGCGAGGCCGGCGGCCTTACCGTCGGCGTCCTGCCGACAGAGGATGCGCGCGGCGCCGCGACCGACGCCGACCTCCTCATCCTCACCGGCATGGGCCAGGCGCGCAACAACGTCAACGTCCTGTCGAGCCGCGCCGTCGTCGCCTGCGGGATGGGGGCGGGCACCGCCGCCGAAGTCGCCCTCGCCGTCAAGGCCCGCCGCCGCGTCGTCCTCCTCAATTCCACCCCCGAGGCCGAACGCTTCTTCACCTCGCTCGCCCCGGACCTCGTCGAGACCGCACCCGACGCCGCCTCGGCACTCGAACTCCTCCGGCGGATCGTGAACGGTGAAGCGTGAACGGCAGGGCGGCGCCCGAAGCTGAAAGGCCCGCGGCTCTCAGCCGCGGGCCTTTCGTTTATTCACGATTTACGCTTCACGATTCACGCCGCGCCGCTCTCCGTCTGCTGGCGCGCGTGGTAGGAGGAGCGCGTGAGCGGGGACGACTCGACGTGTTTGAAGCCCATTTCGAGGCCGACCTCGCGCCAGCCCGCGAACTCCTCGGGCGTGACGTAACGCTCTACGGGCAGGCGCCGCTTGTGCGGCTGGAGATACTGGCCGATGGTCATGATGTCGCAGCGGGCCTCGCGCAGGTCGCGCATCAGCTCGACCACTTCGTCGAAGGTCTCGCCGAGGCCCACCATGATGCCGCTCTTGGTGAGCATGCCGGAACCCTCTCGGTCGCGGCGGTCGGCGGCGCGGCTGAGCAGGGTCATCGTCTGCCGGTAGTCGGCGTCGGGCCGGACGCGGCGATAAAGGCGTGCGATGGTCTCGGTGTTGTGGTTGAGAACGTCGGGGCGCGCGTCGAGCACGGCGTCGAGGGCCGCCTCGTCGCCGTTGAAATCGGGGATGAGGACTTCGACCTTGCAGTCGGGGTTTAAGGCGCGGACCTCGCGGACGGTCTCGGCCCAGTGCCCGGCGCCGCCGTCGGGCAAATCGTCGCGGTTGACCGAGGTGATGACGGCGTGGGCGAGGTTCAAAGTCCTGACGGCCTCGGCGACGTGGCGCGGCTCCTCCGGGTCGAGGTATCCGGGCTTGCCCTTCGTGACGGCGCAGAAGCCGCAGTGGCGCGTGCAGATGTCGCCGCAGATCATGAAGGTCGCGGTGCGGTCGGTCCAGCACTCGAAGATGTTGGGGCAGCGCGCCTCCTGGCAGACCGTGTGGAGGTTCAGGTTCTCGATCAGGTTAAGAACGTAGTTCTGGTTCGACGGGTCGCCGAGCCTGATCTTCAGCCACTCGGGCTTCGGCCCGAGCGGCGGACGCTTCGGGGGGTTGTTGATGACTCTCAGCTCGCGGCTCAAAATGTTCCTGCTCCGGGTTTAATCTCTGTCGGTTGCGGCCATTTTAGCACCGCCGCGCGCCAAACGCTGAACGGCCACGCGGGCGCCGGGCCGAAGGGATGACGGGACGGCTTCGGCCCTCTCGCGCGTCAGGACGCTTTAACGGCGACGAAGCGGGCCAGCGCCTCGGGGTCAACGTTGCCGCCGGAGATGACGACGGCGACGCGCTCGGCGTCGGGCGGGAGTTTGCCGAAGAGGACGGCGGCCGCGGCCACGGCGCCCGTCGGCTCGGCCAGCACCTTCAGGCGGAAGAGCAGGAACCGCATCGTCTCGACTATCTCGTCCTCCGAGACGGTCAGCACGCCTTCTGCCGTCCGTTGCAGGACGGGGAAGGTGAGCGCGCCCGGCGCCTGCGTCCGCATCCCGTCGGCGATGGTCCGCGGCAAGGGGATGCAGACGCGCTCGCCCCTGAGGAACGACTGCCGCGTGTCGTCCGACAACTCCGACTCGACGGGGAAGCAGCGCACAGAGGGCCGGAGGGCCTTCGCCGCGGTGCTCGCCCCGGCGAAGAGGCCGCCGCCGCCGCAGGGCGCCAGCAGCGCGTCGAGGTCCGGCACGTCTTCCAGCAGTTCGAGCGCGCACGTCCCCTGTCCGGCCATGACCTCCGGGTCGTCGTAGGGCGGGACGACGACGCGGCCCTCGCGCTCGGCGATGTCGCGCGCTATAGCCTCGCGGTCCTCGCCGTCGCGGTCGTAGAGGACCACCTCTGCGCCGTAAGACCGCGTGGCCGCGAGCTTGGACTGCGGAGCGTCCGACGGCATGACGAGCTTGGCTCGGACGCCCGCGTCGCGCGCCGCCAGCGCCACGGCCTGCGCGTGGTTGCCCGACGAGAAGGCAACGACGCCGCGCGCGCGTTCGTCCGCGCCGAGCGCCTGAATCTTGTTTGTCGCCCCGCGCATCTTGAAGGCGCCGGCGCGCTGGAAGTTTTCGCACTTGAAGAAGACGCGCCGCCGCGCGCCGCCGGCCGCGGCCTTCGCGGCCTCGTCGAACAGCCGCGAGGTCAGCACGGGCGTCCGTTGGACGAAGGGGCCGACGCGCTCGGCCGCCTGCCGGATGGTGTCGAGTGTTATCATACGTAGGCCAGAGCTTATAAGCAGAGTTGACGTTCGCTCAAGCCGCGGGCCGGTAATTGCAGCCCCGGGACATCACAACCCTGAAGTCATGCTGATGCGTCGCTGGCCTTCGGGACGGGGGTTGTGGTGGTCGCCGTCGAAGGGTCTTCGTCGAAGGTCGTAATGAAGTTCGGGAGAGAGCTCGCCGACCACCTCGCGGGGAAGTAGCTCGTAGGCCCAAGCGCGGGCCGCGCGCCCCGCCCGCTTCCGGGGGCGGCGCACGCGACTATTTTCCGGCCAGCGCCGCGGCCTCTTCTTCCACAGACATGTCGAAGACTTCGGCGAAGCGTTCGACGACGCGGGCCGCCACCTCTTCGAGCGGGATTTCGCGGCCGAGGATTTCCTTCATCGAGGCGACGGGCTCGCCCTCGCAGGGGACGATGAGGTCGAAGTAGGAGAGGTCGGTGTTGACGTTGAGGGCGAAGCCGTGGGTCGTGACCCAGCGGGCGATGTGGACGCCGATGGCCGCGATCTTGCCGCGGTCGGTGTGGACGCCCGTCAGCCCCTTGACCCTGAAAGTCTCTATCCGGTAGTCGGCCATCGCGCGGATGAGGGCCTCTTCGAGGTCGCGGACGTAGGCGTGAACGTCCTCGCGGTCGGGGCTCAGGTTGACGACGGGGTAGCCGACGAGTTGGCCGAGTCCGTGATAGGTCATCTTCCCGCCGCGGTTGCTCTCGTGGACGGCGACGCCGCGGGCCGCAAGCAGTTCCGGCGCGGCGAGTATGGCCTCGCGCGTGGCGCGGCGGCCGACCGTGAGGACGTGGGGGTGCTCGACGAGGAGCAGCGTGTCCGGCTCGCGCCGCTCGCGCACGGCCAGCTCGGTCTCCTTCTGGACGCGGTAGGCCGCCCCGTATTCGAGCAGGCCGAGGCGGCGAACTTTGAGCGTTCTTCGGGGCATCGCAGTCGTTGACGTTCGTCCCGTCTTGGTTTCGGGGCTTGTGAATCGCCCCGATTCTAACAGCCCGGCGGCGGCGGCGGCGAACAGTCGCCCCGGCCCCGGCGCCCTCTCCCGCTTGATTTTCCGCCGCGGGCGGGCAAAGCTTGCAGACCCCGGTAAGGCCGGAACAAACCGTGTGAGGAGAAACCACGTGAAGCCATTAGCCGCCACGCTCGCCGCGTGCCTGCTCCTGATCCTGCCCGCGGCGGCACAGCCGCAGAGCCGCACCCGCCGCACGGCCCCGACCCAGAGGCGCGGCACCACGCCCGCCCCTACTGGGCGACTCGATCAGACGAAGCTCAACGCCGTCCGCCTGCAAACGGCCGAGCTGGTCAAAGACCAGACGCGGTTCCTCTACGTCTACGGCCGCCTCTCGAAAGACCTGGAGCTGACGACGGGGCAGGCCAGCTCAGCGGACGTGACGGCCCGCGCCAAGTCGAGCCTGCTCGACAGCATCCGCGCCATGCGCGACCGGCTCGAACAGTTCGAGCGCCAGTTCCGCTTCACGCCCGGACTCGAACAGAAGTACAGGCTGATCGAGGGCGTTTCGCGCAGCGCCGACGACGCCGCCCGACAGGCCGAGGCCAACCGCTTCGACCAGGCCGGCCGCACCCTGCTCGAAATCTCCACCCGGCTCACCGACGCGCTCATAGAGTTGTAGGGGGAAGGGGGAAAGGAGAAAGGGGAAAGGGCGAGGAGAGAACATCGCCGGTGGCGAACTCTCCTCGCCCTTTCCCCTTTCCCCTTCCCCTTTTACCCCTTCTTGAAATATCCCTGGCGGGCGCGGACGCGCAGGCCGGCGCGGGCGGGGGTACTCACCTTAATGCGGAGGAACTTGCCGGGCTGGGCCTCGTTGTTCGAGAGGTATTGCAGGAGGTATTGCGCCCGCAGCTCGGCGGCGATCTGGCGGAAGACGTGTTCGAGGTTCTCCGCGGTCGGGGGCACGAAGGCCGTGCCGCCGGTGGAGGAGGCTAGCTGCTCCATGCCGTCCTGCGCGCGGCGGCTGATGACGTTGAGGCGCAGGCCCGGGCCGCTCGGGTTGATCGAGTAGAAGACAGCGTCGGCCGCCTGCACCTCTTGCAGCAGCTTTTGCAGGACGCGCTGGTGCTGGCCGCGCGTCTGCTCGTTGATGCGAGTGAGCCGGGCCTGCGGGGTCTCTTTGGCGTCCGTCTTGTCGGCGGCGGCCGTGGTCGCGCCGTGTATCCCCTCGCTGAAGTTGTCCTCGCCGTCGGAGATAACCAGGACGACGCGGCGGTGTCGCTCGGGGGCGTTGGTGGAAAGATACCGCGTCGCGGCGCGCACGGTGTCGTAGAAGGCCGTGCCGGTGCTGACCTGCGCGGGTTGCAGGCCGGCGATTCTGCCGGCGGCCGCGTCGGCCGGGCCGAGCGGCTGTAAGAGTTCCGGCTTCTGGGTGATGGAGAAGACGGCGGCGCGGTCGGCCGGCTTCAGGACCTGGCGAAGGAAGCCGGCCGCCGCCTGCTTCTCGAACTCGAAGTTCTTCGTCACGCTCGAAGAGAGGTCGAAGACGACGGCGATGTCGAGCGGCACCTGATCTGCGTCGCCCACCTCTGACAACTCCTGCGCGCGCCCCTCCTCTTCGAGCCGGAAGTCTTCGCGCCTGAGCCCCTGCACGGGCTCGCCGCGCTCGTCCGTGACCGAGACCGGCACGACGACAAGGTTCGACGTGACGCGCACCACCTCGTCGTCCTCGACGGGCTCGTCGTCCGGGGCTTGCGGGGCGGGCTGCTGCGTGCGCGGCGCGGGGGTGGGCGAGGTCTGCGGCGCCGGGGTTGACTGCGGCGCGGGCTGCTGCTGCCGCTGTGACGGGACGGTGACGGCCGGCGCGCCGCCCGTGCTTCCGGCGGGCAGGCGCGGGACGACGACAGGCGTGGGCGCGGGCGAAGGCCGTGCGGCGGTGTTCTGGACGCCACGCGCCGCACGACGCCGCTGGCCCGCGGCCGACGCCTCCGCGGCCGGGAACGAGCCCAGGAGCAGGGCCGTCATCATCGCCGCACCGAGAAAACCCCGCATCGCTTCAACCGAACGGAACACCTGAAACCCTCCTCGGAGAAGTTCTCCCGACCACTTCGCGGGCCGGGCTTAAAACGAAAAGACGGGCGATGCGCTCAGCGCGAGGCGCATCGCCCGTCTCAGGCGTCAGGCGGGGCCGCGCTTACTCGACCTCGGGGTTGTCGTTGCGCGGCACGTTCATCTGGGGCGCGCCCTGAATGATGCCGCGGTTGACCAGCACCTTCACCTCGACCCGGCGGTTCTGCTCGCGCCCGGTCCGCGAGTTGTTCTCCGCCACCGGCTGCAACTCGCCGAAGCCGTAAGGCGTGATGATCCGCCGCAGCGGGATGTTGTGCTGCTCGACCAGGTAGCGGATCACGGCGTCGGCCCGCCGCTGCGACAGCCTCCGGTTGGCCTCAGTCGAGCCGTCCGCGCTGGCGAACCCCGAA